>NZ_SHLI01000001.1:674166-1348333 GCF_004217415.1 Spiribacter vilamensis | reverse complement strand
CCGGGGCGAACGGCGCCAACGTGCGCAGGAATCCACCGCTCTGCCGTCCCAGCGCCCCGTAGAGGACGTTCTGGAACACGCTCACGTTAGGGACCAGGTTGAAATGCTGGAACACCACGCCGATCTGCTGGCGTGCCCGGCGCAATCTTCGCCCTCGGGTGCGGGCAATATCCTGTCCGGCGATCTCGACCCGGCCCCGGTTCGGCAGGGCCAGGCCGTTGAGACACCGGATCAGGGTGGATTTGCCGCAACCGTTAGCGCCCAGAAGGATGACGCACTCGCCGCTCTCGACCTTCAGATCGATTCCCCGGAGTACATGAAGATCGCCGAAGGATTTGTGCAGATCGGTTACTTCGACCGTTGCCATTGCCGGCCTCCAATCGGGATGGCCCCTCTAGAGCTCGATACCGGCAGCGTCGTAGGCCGCCTTCACTTCATCGTAATCACTGATCTTGAAATCGAAATTGAGCTCGGAGCCACGATTGAGAAACTTCTCTTCGTTGCGCTCGGTGGAGACAAGCGCCTCCCAGAACGCATCCCGGTTCTCGATCATGGCGTTACGAAGGCCGGTCTTGCAGTCCTGGCTGATCTCGCTGCGAATAACCACCGGGTCGCCGGGCAGCGGACCGGACTCCGCGAGTACGCGGTAGTTGCCGTTCGGATCGACGTTGTCCACGAGCTCATCGGCGTCGTCATTACCGCCGCCCATGGCATCGCCATCGCCATTGGCGAACGCCTGGATAAAGGCGTCACCCGCCATGGTGATATCGACGTCCCGCTCGGGATCGAGGCCGGCATCGGCCAGCATTTTCGTGGGGATCAGGTGGCCGCTGGTGGAGCCGATGTCCTTCATCAGGACATGCTTGTCCTCGAGATCGGCCATGGTCTCGATACCGCTCCCGTCACGGACGACATAGGTCGTTCCGTAGTACGGCCGCTCGATTCCGAACAGGACGTCGATGCCGTCTTCCACCTCTCGCCGCATCAGCAGCAGCTCGGCGGGTCCGGCAAACACCATCTCCACCTCATCGTACTGGAGCGCGTTACCGGCGGCGGTGCGGTTGTTCAGGCCGTAGAGCTCGAGCTCGAGGCCCGTTTTCTCCTGGAAAACTTCCTGGAATGGTCCGAAGGCCTGCGCCAGCGGCCTCATGCCCTCAACGCCGGTATCGGCCATCCGCATGGGGTTCGGGCAGACCTCCGTGAGGTCGGTCTGGGCGGTGGCGTTGCCGGCGATGCCGATCGTCGCAAGCCCGGTTAAAGCCGCGAACGCGATCGTTCTGGTATCCGTCATGTCGTTGTCCTCTCATGTGATAACGGACTCACAGGTTGAAGAAACGATGTGACAGAAACTTTTCAATCAGGTGATGATTCGCTGACAGCGACCGCGCAGGCCAACACCCGTCAAACCGTGCTAGCCCTCGTCGAGCCGGGTCTGTGCCAGCCGCGCGGCCGTGCTGTCGGGGAATTCCTCAACCACCTGTTGCAGGGTTTCGCGTCCCTGCTCGTCCCGACCCTGTTCCAGATGGACGTAGCCGATCTTGAGCAGGGCGTCGGGGTGCTTGCGACTACCCGAGTGGTTGTCGACCACCTTCTGGAAAGCCGTCATGGCCGCGTCAAAGTCGCGAACAACGTAATGCGATTCGCCGAGCCAGTAGCGGGCATTGGCGGCGAGTTCCGCGTCGGGGTGATCGTTAAGGAACTGCCGAAAAGCCTCCGCGGCGGCATCATAGCGACCGGCCTGCAGTTCGCTGAAGGCCGATTCGTAGGCCTCGCGGGCGGCGGTGGAGTCCGCTTCGGCGTCGTCACTCGCTGATTCGTTGCTGGATTCGACCGGCAGGGCGTCATCGGCCGCGGGCTTCGCATCAGACGCCGCACCGCCACCGTCACCGCCGCCGTCACCGCCACTGGCACCATCACCGGCGTCGCTGTCGCTTTCCTCGTCACCGCCCTCGCTATCGGCGGTCTCCAGCGCCTGCAGCCGTCCGTCCAGATCCAGGTAGAGCTCGCGCTGCTGATCGCGGATGTCATCGATCTGGCGCTGGAGGCGCTCGATTTCCCCACGCAGGGTGGTGATCTCGCGCTGCAGTGTCTCGTTCTGGTTCATCATCCGCATCATGGCGGAGCCCGAGATACGGTCTTCGAGGCGGTCGACGCGACGCTCGAGGGGCTGGGCCAGGCCGGTCTGCGGGCTGACCGCGAGGGCCGAGCCGACGCCAATGACGACGGCCAGTCCCAGCGCATTGATTCGGGTAAGTTGCATGGGTCTCGCTCTCCGCTTCATCGATCAGCGCTCGTAGACGAGGGCGGCGCGGCGGTTCTCCGACCAGACGGATTCACCACTGCCACTGACCGCCGGGCTCTCCTCGCCGTAACTCACGGTCTCGACCTGGTCGTCGTCGGCACCGCTGATCAGCAGGGCCTGCTCTACCGATTCCGCACGCCGCTCACCGAGGGCGAGGTTGTACTCGCGGGAGCCGCGCTCGTCGGTGTGGCCCTCCACGAGCATCCGACGGTCACCATTATTGGCCAGGTATTCGCCGTGGGCCTCGATCAGCGCCATGGCGTCCTCACTCAAGGTCGAGCTGTCGTAGTCGAAGTAAATGACCCGGTCGGATAGCGGGCTGTCCGGGTCCTCGAGTGGCTCGCCGGACACGCTACCTGTCCCCGTGGCGCCGCTGGCGGCCGCGCCACCGCCCCCGCTTCCATCGCCGTCCCCGGTCTGGGCCTCGGCGGCGGCGGCCTGATCGATTTCCGCCATTTCGGCATCGTCAATGGCGTCGTCGGTGGTGGCGCAGCCCGCCAGCAGTGCGGTCAGGGCGACGGGGATCAGCCAGTATCGGATCGGTTTCATGAGGCGTTCTCCATTCAATCGGTGTATTCAGTTGTTGGTGTTGGATGGCAGCGGGCCCCAGTCGGGCTCGCGCACGGTGTTCTCGAAGCGGGTGAGTTCGCCCTGCACGCGGCCGAAGACCGACACCGTCGCCAGCTCGGTCCCTTCGTCGGTATCCCGCGTATAGGCGATCATGCTGCTGCTCGCCGAAAAGCTGGGAGACTCGTCCAGTGGGCCATCAGTGAGTACGCGCATCACATCGTTGTCCAGATCCTGGATGGCGATCCGGAAGCCTCTATCGCCCTGGTGCGCGAAGGCGAGGAAACGGCCGTCGTCCGAGAGGGTGGGACTGGCGTTGTAGCCGCCATCGAAGGTGACGCGCTCGGCGTCGCCGCCATCAACGGGCATGCGGTAGATCTGCGGGCTGCCGCCGCGGTTGGAGGTGAAGTAGATGGCATCACCATCGGCGGACCAGGCGGGCTCGGTATCGATGCCGAAGTGCCGCGTCAGCGCCTGGGGCTCGCGTTCGCCGTCGGGATCGATCAGGAAGATGTCCGGATTGCCGTCGCGGGACAGGGTGACCGCGAGCCGTTCGCCGTCCGGGGACCAGGCGGGTGCGCCATTGATGCCCTTGAAGCGGGCCACGGCCCGGCGATCACCCGAGGCGACGTCCTGTACGAAGATCTGCGAGCTGCGACCGGACTCGAACGACACGTAGGCGATGCGCTCGCCATCCGGTGACCAGTCGGGTGACAGGAGAGGTTCGCTGGAGGTCAGGATGGTCTGTGGCCGCTGGCCGTCGGCCTCGGCCACCGCGAGCCGGTAGGAGGGCGCGTCGACGTCGCCGGTTTCCTCGACGTAGGCGATGCGGGTGTTAAAGCCGCCGGGGCGACCGATCAGGGCCTGGAAGACCTGGTCGCTGATGGTGTGGGCGAGGTTGCGAAGCCCGTCCGGCGTCACCCGGAAGCGCTGGCCGGTGATGCGCTCGCCGGCATAGACATCCACCAGCTCATAGCGGACCCGGTAGCGCTCGTCCTCGAGCGGGGCCACGCTGCCCACAACGATGGTGTCGGCGCCCAGTGCCCGCCAGTTCTGGAAGCGGATGTCCTCGAGCGCGGCGGGCTGGCCGAGGTGATTGGCCGGATCGAGCGGTGCGAAGAGCCCGCTACGGTAGAGGTTGTCGCGGATGACGGCGTCAATCTCCAGTTCGGGCGCCGCCTCTTCTTTTTCTTCTTCTTCAAGCATGAACGGGACCACGGCGATGGGCAGTGCGGCGGCCTCGCCACCGCTGATCTCGATGCGGACCTGCGCCATGGCGGGGGTTGCCATGAACATGATGAGGGCAAGGACGACAGCTTTCATCGGGGACAATCCCATCTCTGCAAGGGGCTTCATTATTTCAGGCGTCCGGTGCGAATACCATTTCCACGCCCTCGCGATAGGGTTGGGCGAGCGCCGGGTCGTCGGGCATGGGGAGTGGATCGGCGCGCCGCACCGCGGTCACGGCGGAGCGATCGAAGGCGGCGTTACCACTCGATCGGGCGACGTCGACGGACAGGACAATACCGCCCGGACCGAGGCGGACGGCGACCAGTGCGCTCAGGCCATCGGGGATGCCGGCGGGGCGCCGCCAGACCCCTTCGACTTTCTGGCGAATGGCGGCATCAAAGGTCCCGCGCGCCTGGCGCTGGGCCTCCGCCTGTCGCCGTTCCTCCGCCTCGCGGCGGGCCTGTGCCTCCGCTTCGGCCTCGCGCTGAGCCTGTTCCTCGGCCTGCCGCTGGCGCTCGGCCTCCGCCTCGCGGCGGGCCTGTTCCTCGGCCTCCCGCCGGGCCTGTGCCTCAGCCTCTGCCTCGCGCTGTGCCTGTTCCTCGGCCTGCCGTTGGCGCTCAGCCTCGGCTTCACGCTGGGCCTGCTCCTCGGCCTGCCGTTGGCGCTCAGCCTCAGCCTCCCGGCGTGCCTGCTCTTCAGCCTCCCGTTTCTGCTGCGCTTCCGCCTCGGCCTCAGCTTCGGCCTCCGCTTCGCGGCGCGCCCTCTCGGCCGCTTCGCGCTGGCGCTCGGCTTCGGCCTCCGCCTGGCGCCGTTCTTCCTTGGCGGCCTCGATCGCCTCGCGTTCCGCCGCCAGTCGTTCGGCCTCACGCTGGCGCTCGGCCTCGAGTGCTTCGAGGGCCTCTTCCTCCTGACGCCGTTCTTCCGCTTCCTGCGCCTCGAGCGCCTCGATGGTCTCCTCGACCTCGGCCTCGCTGACGGCCACCGCCTGCACGGCCTGTTCGGTGCCGGGGCTGGCCTGATCGGACATCCCGGTCATCCGGAAGCTGACGGCGAAGGCCCCGAGCAGAACGGCATGGGCCAGCACCGACAGACCGATTTCCCTGAACCCCTGCATCGGCGCCGCCACCTACCCGTTATTCGTCGAGCCATCGCCCGACGGCTGGGTCATCAGACCGACCTGCGGCACGCCGGCCTCCTGCAGCGCCGTCATCACATTGATCACCCGGGCGTAGGCCACGTTGCCATCGCCGCGGACATAGACCGGGGTGTCGGGGTTGGCGCGCATGACGGCGGTGATATTGACGACCACCTCGCGGGCGCTGACCGGCTCGTCATCCGCCTGCTCGCCAATGCTCAGGTAATAGCGGCCCTGATCGTCCACCTCAACGATCACCGCCTCCTGGTCCTGGGGGGGCAGCGGCTCGGCACTGGACTGCGGCAGGTCGATTTCGACGCCCTGGTAGAGCAGGGGCGCGGTCACCATGAAGATCACCAGCAGCACCAGCATGACGTCGATATAGGGGACGACGTTGATCTCCGCCATGGGCCGGCGGCGACTGCGACGGCGCAGCGGGGCGCTACGACTCACGGTCCAGCCGTCCGCGGGCGTTGTCCGGCCCCCCCTGGAGATTGCGCTGGAGGATGCCGGTGAACTCCTCGATGAAGATCTCGTAGCGACTGGTCATCTGCTCGGAGCGGTTGGCGAAGCGGTTGTAGGCGATCACCGCGGGAATGGCCGCGAACAGGCCGAGCGCGGTGGCGATGAGCGCCTCGGCGATGCCGGGGGCGACGGTGGATAGGGTCGCCTGCTGCATGGCGCCGAGCGCGAGGAACGCGTTCATGATGCCCCAGACCGTCCCGAAAAGACCGATATAGGGACTGGTGGAGCCGATGGTGGCGAGGAACGGGACGGACTGCTCGATCTGGTCCATCTCGCGGCTGAGGGCGACCCGCATGGCGCGCTGCGCGGCCTCGATAGTGGGTTCGGCCGGGGCGCTCTGGCGGCGCATGAGCCGGAACTCGCGCAGCCCGGCGCGGAAGATGCGGTCCATGCCGCCGGTGGCAATATCCGGTTGTTCGCTCTGCGCGTAGATGTCGTTGAGGTTGCCGCCGGACCAGAACATGTCCTCGAATCGCTCCGCGCCGCGCTGGGCCTGCCGGAATTCCCGATTCTTGCGAAAGATGATCGCCCAGGAGCTGATCGAGGCCAGCAGCAGGACGAGCATGACCGCCTGGACGACCAGGCTCGCCTCGATGATCAGCTGGGTAATGGACAGGTCAACGGACATGGGGCTCCCCGGTTTTATTGCCTCGAAACACTAACGATCGGTCCGTGGCCGTGCAACCGGCGCCATCAGGCGCCGCGGAACAGCTCGCCGTTGGGATCCTCGATGCGCGGCGGCGCCGGAATGTCGAGGTGGGCATAGGCATGGCGGGTGGCCATGCGCCCGCGGGGCGTTCGGTGCAGAAAGCCCCGCTGGATCAGGTAGGGCTCGATGACATCCTCGATGGTGCCGCGCTCCTCGCCGATCGCCGCGGCCAGGCTCTCGACACCGACCGGGCCGCCGTCGAACTTCTCGATGACCGCGGAGAGCAGGCGCCGGTCCTGGATGTCGAAGCCGCTATCATCGACCTTGAGCATGTCCATCGCCGCCGCCGCCACCGCCTGGCTGATGCGGCCATCGGCGCGGACCTCGGCATAGTCGCGGACGCGGCGTAGCAGGCGGTTGGCGATGCGCGGCGTGCCCCGCGACCGGCGCGCGATCTCGGTGGCGCCGTCCGCCTCCATGGTGAGGTTGAGCAGGCCGGCGGAGCGATCGACGATGGTGACGAGCTCGTCCACCGAGTAGTACTCGAGTCGCTGGACGATCCCGAAGCGATCGCGCAGTGGCGAGGTCAATAGCCCCGCGCGGGTGGTGGCGCCCACCAGGGTGAACGCCGGCAGATCAAGCTTGATGGATCGGGCGGCCGGTCCCTCGCCGACCATGATGTCGATCTGCTGGTCCTCCATCGCCGGGTAGAGGACCTCCTCGACCACGGCGGAGAGGCGATGGATCTCGTCGACGAACAGAACATCACCGGGTTCAAGGTTGGTGAGCAGCGCCGCGAGGTCGCCGGGACGGTCGATCACGGGGCCGGAAGTCTGGCGCAGGTTGACGCCCAGCTCCTGGGCGATGATGTGTGCGAGCGTGGTCTTGCCAAGCCCCGGCGGGCCGAACACGAGGACATGATCGAGTGCCTCGGCGCGTTGCCGGGCGGCGCCGATGAAGATCTCCAGCTGCTCGCGGACGCCCTGCTGGCCGATGTAGTCGTTCAGCCGCCGCGGCCGGATGGCGCGGTCCACCGCCTCGTCATCGGGGGCGGCGTTACTGGTGGTGATGCGGTCGTTGTCGATCATGGGGTCCCGCGTCGCTGCATGGGTTAGCGTACCGCCTTTTTCAGGGCGGCACGGATCAGTTGTTCGCTGTCCTCGCCCTCGAGTCCCTGCAACAGCCGCTGTGCCTCGGCGGGTTTATAGCCGAGCGCGATCAGCGCGGCGCTGGCCTCGGCCATGGGATCATCGGGGACGGCGCCACCGACGGATCCGGCGGCGGCGCCGGGCAGCGCCCCCGGCGTGCTTGCGAGGCCGTCGAGGCGATCCTGCATCTCCAGGGTCAGGCGCTCGGCGATCTTCTTGCCGATCCCCGGCAGGCGGGTGAGGGTGGCCGTGTCGCGCTGCTCCACGGAGCGCCGGAACTCCTCGGCGCTGATGCCCGAGAGGATGGCGAGGGCCATTTTCGGGCCGACGCCGTTGACCCGGATCAGGGCCCGGAAGAGCTCGCGCTCGCCCTCGGTGAAAAACCCGTAGAGCACCGCCACCTCATCGCGAATCCCCTGGTGGATACGCAGGGCAACGGTCTCGCCGGGCGTCGGCAGGGCGTAGAGGGTCGACATCGGTACCTCGATCTCGTAGCCGACACCGCCCACATCAACCACGATCAACGGCGGCTGTTTCTCGAGCAGTGTCCCGGTGATGCGGCCGATCATGTCGTCCCCCGCGGGTGCTGGCCGGCGAGCTGCGTCGCGAACCGGGCATGCTGCGTATGGGTCAGGGCCACGGCGAGGGCGTCGGCGGCGTCCTCGCGCAGATCGCCGCGGAGCGCGAGAACGGTGCGCACCATGTAGCCCACCTGCTCCTTGTCGGCCCCACCGCGCCCGACCAGGGCCTGCTTGATGGCACGGGCGCTGTATTCGTCCACCGCCAGGCCGGCGCTCGCACAGGCGCAGATGGCGGCACCGCGGGCCTGCCCGAGTTTGAGGGCGGACTGCACATTACGGTTGACGAACACCTCCTCGATGGCGCTTTCGGTGGGGGCGTGTTCGGCGATGACCGTGGCAAGACCGGTGAAAATGGAGTGTAGCCGTTCGGCGAAGGCGCCGCGGCCGGCCTGGATGACGCCGCTCGCGACATAGCGGCTGCGGGCGCCGTCCACCGCGACGATGCCGAACCCGGTGCGTACCGACCCGGGGTCGATCCCGAGCACCCGCCGTTCCCCCGCGCCTGCCGCCATGTCGGCCTAGGCATCCTCGTAGGCGGCGGCCTGCAGCTCGGCGTTGGTATAGACGTACTGGACGTCGTCCAGGTCCTCGAGCCGGTCGATCAGCTTGACCGCCTTGCGGGCGTCGTCATCGCTGAGCTCGGTGGTGTTCTCGGGCCGCATGGTCACCTCGGCATCGGCGGGCTCGAAGCCAGCCGCGACGAGCGCATCGCGGACCGCCGTGAAGTCCCCCGGCGCGGTGAGTACCTCGAACGACCCGTCCTCGTTGCTGATGACGTCATCGGCACCGGCCTCCAGCGCCGCCTCCATCAGGTCGTCCTCGTCGGTCTCGGGCGGGAAGATCATGACGCCGCGCTGCTGGAACATGAACGCGACGCAGCCGTCGGTGCCCATGTTGCCGTTGTGCTTGTTGAAGGCGTGGCGGATCTCGCCCACGGTCCGGTTGCGGTTGTCGGTCATGCAGTCGGCCATGATCGCCACGCCGCCGGGGCCGTAGCCTTCGAACCGGGCCTCTTCGTAGGCGGTGCCCTCATCGTTGCCGGCCCCGCGGGCGGCGGCCTTGTCGATCTTGTCTTTCGGCATGTTCACCGAGAGCGCGCGGTCGACGGCGAGGCGCAGACGCGGATTGTCGGCCGGGTCGTCCCCGCCCTGACGCGCCGCCACCGTGATCTCGCGGATCATCTTGGTGAAGATCTTGCCGCGTTTTGCGTCCTGGGCCTTCTTGCGGTGCTGGATGTTGGCCCACTTGCTATGCCCTGCCATGGTCCCCCTCGTGTCGGCCGACTGATCGTCTTTATTCGTCGTAGAGATTACCATGTTGGCCTGTTCCGCACTGATGGGTGGCTCACGGCCCATGACCGACATCCCGATCCCCTTCCCGGCCTCGCCGTTGACGACCTTTGCGGCCCTGCGTGCGCGGTGGCCGGCGGCGGTATGGCTGGACGGCGCCGCCGGCGGCCGGTACAGCATCATGAGCGCGGCGCCGCGCGGACAGCTGGTCACTCGCTTCGGGCGCACGCGCTGGCTCCCGGGCAATGCCGAGCGCACGGCGGCCGATGACCCCGCGACCGGGCAGGACCTGGGTGACGGCGACCCGTTGGCGATCCTCCAGACCTGCCTGGGCGACTCGGCGCCCGGCGCCATGCCGTTCCGCGGCGGCGCCATCGGCTATTTCGGCTACGAACTGGGGCGCCGGCTCGAGCATCAGGAAACGGCCGATGCGGGCCTGCCCGACATGGCGGTGGGGCTCTATGACTGGGCGCTGGTGCTCGACCACGACCGGCAACGCGCCTGGCTGGCCGGCGACCCGCCCGCGGGAATGGTCGATACGCTGGATAGCGGCGCGGACGCATCGGTGGGTGACTGGTGGTCGGTGGGCGACGTCCGCGCCACGCCGGATCGCGAGGGCTATGGCCGCGCCTTTCGGCGGGTCCGCGATTACCTGCAGGCCGGCGACTGCTACCAGGTCAACCTGGCCCGTCGGCTCCAGGCGCCGTTTGCGGGTGACCCCCTCGGCGTCTATGCCGACTTTCGGGACGCCGCCGGGGGGCCGTTCGCGGCCTATCTCGACCTGCCGGGCGGGCCGATCCTGAGTGGCTCGCCGGAGCGCTTCCTCAGTCTGCGCGGCAATCGGGTGGAGACGGCGCCGATCAAGGGCACGCGCCGCCGGGGGGCGGACCCGGTCGAGGACGCCGCCCTGCGTGATGATCTGCTGACCCATCCCAAGGACCGCGCCGAGAACCTGATGATCGTCGATCTGCTGCGCAATGACCTGGGGCGGGCCTGCGAGATCGGCTCGGTGCAGGTGCCGCGCTTGTTCGCGCTGGAATCGTTTGTCACGGTGCATCACATGGTGAGTACGATCACCGGCCGGCTCAGGTCCGACCGGGCCGCGACCGATCTGCTGCGTGACTGCCTGCCGGGCGGGTCGATTACCGGCGCGCCGAAATACCGCGCCATGGAGATTATCGACGAGCTCGAGGGCGAGCCGCGGGGGATCTACTGCGGGTCCATTGGCTATATCGGCGACGACGGCGCCATGGATACCAGTATCGCTATTCGCACCATGACCGCCCGCGACGGCAACCTGGACTACCGGGCCGGCGGTGGGCTGGTGCACGATTCGGACTGCGGGTCGGAGTATGACGAGACCGAGTCCAAGGCCGCGGCCTTTCGCCACCTGGTTGATATCGGCCGTGATCGTGCGGCGGCGAGGCACCGGCGAAGTGTCAGTGATAGAGTGAAATAACAGTCAAACAGCGACTTCGGTCGGACAGGAGGGTAGATCAATGGAAGACGTGGTTATCGTGGCGGCCGGGCGCAGCGCGGTGGGATCATTCAGCGGGACGCTGGCGCCTCTGTCGGCGGCCGAGATCGGTACGCAGGTCATACGGGGCGTGCTGTCCCGCGCGAATGTCGATCCATCGGCCGTGGATGAGGTGATCCTCGGCCAGGTGCTCACCGCCGCCTGCGGCATGAATCCGGCGCGGCAGTCGTCGCTCAACGCGGGGCTGCCCGAGACGACGCCGGCGATGACCATCAACAAGGTCTGCGGCAGTGGCCTGAAGGCGACCCACATGGCCACGCAGTCCATCGCCATGGAAGACGCGGGCGTCGTGCTGGCCGGCGGGCAGGAGTCGATGAGCCAGGCGCCGCATGCCCTGCCCAATTCCCGCAGCGGGCAGCGGATGGGGCCCTGGAAGCTCGAGGATACGATGCTCAAGGATGGCCTGACCGACGTCTTCAACAACTATCACATGGGCGTGACCGCCGAGAATCTGGCGAAGGAATACGGCATTACCCGCGAGGAGCAGGATGCCTTCGCGGCCCGGTCGCAGCAGCGCGCCGAGGCGGCGCAGAAGGCCGGCCGGTTCGACGACGAGATCATTCCGGTGGAGATCCCCCAGCGCAAGGGCGATCCGGTGGTGTTCGACACCGACGAATTCCCGCGCCATGGCACGACGGCCGAGGGGCTCGCGATGATGCGTCCGGCCTTCGACAAGGAAGGCACGGTCACTGCCGCCAACTCGTCGGGGATCAATGACGGCGCCGCGGTGGTGCTGATGATGTCCGAGAGCCGGGCGAAGGCGCTGGGTCTCGAGCCCATCGCTCGGATCAAGGCCTATGCCAACGCCGGGGTGGCGCCGAGCCTCATGGGCAGTGGACCCATTCCGGCCACGCAGCGTTGCCTCGAGCGGGCCGGCTGGTCGATCGACGATCTCGAGCTGATCGAGTCCAACGAGGCCTTTGCGGCGCAGGCGCTGGCGGTGAACAAGGCGCTCGGCTGGGATCCGGAGAAAATCAATGTCAATGGCGGCGCAATCGCTATCGGTCATCCGATCGGCGCCTCCGGCGCACGAATCCTCGTCACGCTCCTCCACGAGATGCGGCGTCGGGATGTCAATCGCGGTCTCGCAACGCTCTGCATCGGTGGCGGTCAAGGCGTGGCACTGGCCGTGGAACGCTAACCCAGGGAGGGTAATCAGCCATGGCTGACAAGCGCCTGATCAAGAAGTATCCGAACCGCCGGCTGTACGACACGGCCATTAGTAGCTACGTCACGCTGGAGGATGTGAAGGCCCTCGTGCTCGACGGCGTCGATTTCGAGGTAACCGATGCCAAGACCGGCACCGATCTGACCCGTACGATCCTGCTCCAGATCATCAGCGATCAGGAGGAGGGCGGCGAGCCGATCTTCTCCAGCGATCTGCTCGCACAGATCATCCGTGCCTATGGCGGCAACATGCAGAGCCTGCTCACCAGCTACCTGGAAAAGAGCATGGATCTGTGGGCCGACCAGCAACAGGCGCTCCGCGAGCGGGCCCGGACGTTTATGGATGCCAGCAACCCGGTGCAGGTGCTCTCGCAGATCACCGACCAGAATCTGTCGATGTGGCGGCAGGCCATGGACAGGTTCCGCTATGACCAGAACGATTCCTCGAGCGGCAAGGGATCGGCCGATGGCGAGACGGGCAGCGAGTCATCGTCGAAGGGCGATGACAAGCCCGGGGATGGCAAGCAGGGGAGTGGCAAGCGCTAGCCGGCATTGACAGCGTCGCTGAACCCTCTCTATGATCCGCAGCACAATTTGTTGTGCAACGCACAAATCATAAGGAGATTCAGCATGACGCAGCGACTGGCACTGGTAACGGGTGGAGCTGGCGGTATCGGGACGGCCATCTGCCGGCAACTGGCCGCGGATGGCCGCCGTATCGTCACCACCTGTGTGGACCCCGAGGCCGAGAACATCGAGACCTGGGTGGAAATGATGCGTGGCGAGGGCATCGAGGTCGACTGGGTCCAGTGCGATGTGAGCGACAACGATGCCTGCGTCAAAATGGCCGAGACGGTGCAGGAGCGCTTCGGGACGGTGGATATCCTCGTCAACGTGGCGGGTATCACCAGCGATGGCTTCCTTCACAAGATGCCGGCGGACAGCTGGCAGAAGGTTATCGACATCAACCTCAGCGGCGTCTTCAACGTCACCCACCAGTTCGTTGGCGCCATGCGTCAGCAGGGCTTTGGCCGTGTCGTGAACATCTCCTCGGTGAATGGTCAGACGGGTCAGTTTGGCCAGACCAACTATTCGGCCGCCAAGGCCGGCATGCATGGCTTTACCATGGCGCTGGCGAAAGAGGGCGCGCCCAAGGGTGTCACGGCGAATACGGTGTCGCCCGGCTACGTCAAGACCAGCATGACCGATGCCATGCCCGATAAGGTGCGTGAGGGGATCGTCTCGCAGATCCCGGCCGGCGACATGGGTCAGCCCGAGGATATCGCCCGGGCCGTTGCCTTTTTGACCGCGGACGAGGCGGGCTACATCAACGGTGCCAACCTGCCGGTTAACGGCGCGCTGTTCTGCAGCTTCTGATCTGATGCACGTGCTGCGCTGCAGCACGTTGCGCCAAAAAAAGGGGAGACGCAGTCTCCCGATGCAATCGCACCCTCGTCACGGGGTGCTTTATTCGTGGGCGGTCCATGCTTTGTGATGATTGATCATCGGTGGACTGCGCCGCCTCCTCCTCTTGGCGCTTTATCTCTCTACCGTTTTGACGGTAATGACCTCTCCCACCGGACGCAAGGACTTTCGTTGTTGCGCCGCACGACGCACTCACGGCCATTCAGCCCGGATCGGCGAGCCAGCGGTCCACCTCGTCACGGGTTGCCAGGGCCGGCGCCGCCCCGGCCCGGGTGACCGAGATCCCGGCGGCGATACAGGCGCGTCGCGCGGCGGCCGGTAGATCCTCGCCGTCGGCAAGGGCCGCCGCCAGTGCGCCGTTGAATGCGTCACCGGCGCCGATCGTGTCCACCACCGGCCCGGCGCTGATGGCCGGAACCATCCCCCTGAACCCGTCGCTGTCGATATAGACGCCACGCTCACCGAGCGTGATCAGCACGTTGCCAACGCCCCACTGGCGCAGGGTTTCGGCGGCCCGTGTCACCTGCTCATCGGTCTCCACGGCATGGCCCACCAGTTCCGCGGCCTCGGATTCATTGGGGGTCAGGTAATCGATCGCCTCGAAAAACGTCGCGGGTAACGGACACGCCGGGGCGGGGTTGAGGACGACGGGCACGCCATTGCGACGCGCCAGCGCGATGCCGTGTTCGCAGAGTGCAAGGGGGAGCTCGAGCTGGCAGACGAAGATGTCGGCGGCGGCAATGCGAGAAGCCGCGGCGTTGACGTGATCCCCGGTCATGCGGGCGCATGCGCCGGGATCGATGACGATGGCGTTATCGCCCCGGGCGTCGTCGACCAGGATCGTGGCGGTCCCCGTGCTGACCCCGGGTTCGATACCGATATGGGTGGTATCGATACCGACGCGTGTATAGAGATCCCGCGCCAGCGGTGCGAAGGCATCGTCGCCGAGGCGCGAGATGAAGGTGACCGATGCGCCCTGGCAGGCGGCGGCCACGGCCTGGTTGGAGCCCTTGCCACCGGCCATCAGGCTGAAGCCCCGGCCGTGGAGCGTCTCTCCCCAGGCGGGCATGCGGACGGTGCGGGTAATCAGATCGGCGCAGAAGAGGCCGAGTACCGTGACGTTGGACATGATCAGTGGCTCCTCAGCCAGTCGATGAGGGCGGGGTAGAGCTGTTTGTGGGCGCGCCCGCCGATGAAAAGCCCCAGGTGCCCACCGGGCAGGCCGTAATCCCTGCAGGCGCCGCCCGTGCGCCGGGTCAGCGCCTG
This sequence comes from Spiribacter vilamensis, assembly GCF_004217415.1. Taxonomy (NCBI): domain Bacteria; kingdom Pseudomonadati; phylum Pseudomonadota; class Gammaproteobacteria; order Chromatiales; family Ectothiorhodospiraceae; genus Spiribacter; species Spiribacter vilamensis. The sequence continues at coordinate 1,333,512 of NZ_SHLI01000001.1, read as the reverse complement.
TGCCGCCGCCGGTGGAACCAGGTGATCATGCTCCGCCCAGGCATTGAACACCGGTGTCTCGATCGCCGCGAGGCGCACCGGGAGGCCGTCCAGCGCCAGTGTGTCGTGCATAAGGGCATTGTGTTGATAGATCTCGCGCGCGAACTCCGCAAATGCGCGCCCGGCAAGATCGGGGCCGTCGTACATCCAGCGCTCCATGCGCATGAACGCCTCCAGCGCCGCATCGTCGGCGTCGGCCAGTGCCGCCAGGCCGCCATAGCGTTGCGGGCCGAGGGCGAACGGCTTGAGGCTCGCGAACACCGTCGCCAGCCCCTGGCCGGTGATATTGCCGGTGGATGCCACGAGCGCGTCGAAATCAACGCCCCGCGCCAGCTGCGCGAGGCGATCGTCGGTGCTGCCGGTGTCGATGGGGGCGGCAAGCGTGGTCAGGCTGCGAATCCGCTCCGGGGCCAGTGCGGCATGGCAGAGGGCGAGGACACCGCCCTGGCAGACGCCGAGCAGGTGCGGCAAGGCCGCGTGCCGGTCGGCGAGCCAGTCCACGGCGTCCGCGATGTCACCGAGGATGTAATCCGCCAGCCCGAGATAACGCCGGGCGGCGCCCGGTGGATGCCAGGCCAGCAGGTAGACGCAGAAACCGCCCTCGATCAGTCGTGCCACCACCGAGCGGTCGGGGCTGAGATCAAGGATGGCCGGCCGGTTAACCAGCGAGTAGATAATGAGTAGCGGCGGATCGCCGGGATCGCCGTAGCGATGGAGCGTCGCATTGTCGGTCTCGGTGACCGGCTCGCTCGGGGTGATGTCCTCGCTGCGTCGACTGATCCGGGCGGCGCGTGCCAGGACACGCTGGAGATCATCCGGGGACGACGTCGATGGAGGAGCCACGGGCGCTAGATCGCCGATTCACCGCTGCCGTGGAGCTCGCGTCGCAGCGTGGCGATCTCCGCGCGCAGGGCGGCGGTCTCGCGGCGCTGGCGGCGGCGCTGGCGCTGCAGCTCCGCGGCGATGTCGTCCATCCCCCGACCGGAGGGCAGCCCCAGCCCCTCGAGACAGTCGTCCGCGAACCCGCGCAGAGTCTGGGCCACCGCGCTCCAGGCATTGACGAGATCGGCGATGCGATCCTGCGTCTCGGGCTGCGCCAGCCAGGTCTCGTAGCGGGGTTCGGCGATGGCGGACCAGCGCTCGGCCAGCCACGCCGGATCGACTCGTGTCGGTGGTTGATCGCCAAGCTCGGCCTGCAGATCGGCGATGCACCGCTCGCCGAGATCCGTTATCGCCTCGAGATGTCGGGCAAGGGCCGCCTGGTAGCCGTCTACCTGCTCGGCAAGCTCGCGCAGCCGGGTCTGGTGGCGGGGGTAGGGGCCGAGGCTGGGGAAGTCGGTGGTGCGGGTATCGGGGAAAGCGGGGGCAATGATCTGCAGTGTTTTCGACCATTGCTCGAGCAGCGTCTCCAGTTGCTCGCCGTGGGCCTCGCGCCGGGCGCGTTCCCCCTCGATGGCATCACTGAGGGCCTGGATGGCCTCGGCCGGCGTGCGGGCGTCCTCGAGCGCCTCTGCGCTGCGGATCAACAGCCCGCGAACACCGAGCGGATCGACAGGCGAGGCGAATCCACCCAGCCATGCCGCCCAGACATCGCGATCGCTGCCGCCCTGTTCGCCCGACTCGTCGCTGACCATGACCCCTCCGTTGGAATGCGGATCATGCTAACACTCCGCTCGGCGGGTCGCTCAGCCGGTTCGCGTCAGGCTGGCCTCCCAGCGGCTGCGTAGTGCCTCGGCCCGGGCCCGTTGCCGCGGGGTGGCGCTGATCTCGCTGATGCGTCGCAGCTGCGAGAGGCCGGCCTGCAGATCGCCCTGCGCCGCGTAATACCGGGCCATTGCCAGCGCCGACTCGTCGGGGTCGTTGGCGGCACTGGCCGCGCGCGCGTGCAGCTGCCAGATCCCCGGTGCATCGGGCTGCTGATGGGTCAGGTCGCGGGTCGAGGCGAGGGCGTCCCGGGCCCGGTCCGCCTGTAGCAGGGCCTCGACGCGGCCCACCTGCAGACCGGTGCTGTCGGGGAACAGGCTCAGGCCATCATCGATCCGCGCCAGGGCCCGGTCGATCCGGTCCTCAGCCAGCGCCGCCTCGGCAAGGCCGACGTAGATCAGGTCATGCGCCCCCGCGTCGTCGAGGAGTGACTCGAGCAGGTCGGCGGCCTGCTCCGGCGCATCGTCCGCAATCAGGGCGATCGCGAGCCCGTAACGTCGCGCCGGCGCGTCGTCCGCCTCGATACGTGCGCGAAAGTCATCGACCGCGTCTTCCGGGTGACTGGCGGCAGCGACCTGGAGGCGAGCGCGGGCGTAGCCGTAGTCGGGGCTCTCGAACACCGATTCGGGCTTCAGCTCCCGGGCCATCGATCGCGTGTCGGCGATGCGGGCGCGCGTCAGCGGATGGGTGCTGAGAAAGGCCGGGGCGCGGCTGCGGTAGCGGTTATCGGCCTGCAGGACCTCGAAGAAATCCGCCATACCGGTGGGATCGAGGTTGGCGCGGGCGAGGATGCGAATGCCGGTCCGGTCCGCCTCGCGCTCGTGATCGCGGGAGTAGGCGAGCTGGCTGTCGACCCCCGAGGCCATGCCGGTGGTGACGGCGGCCGCGCCGGCCTGTGGGTGTTGCGAGCCGATCACGAGTCCGGCGAGGACCATGGCCGCAGTGCGCAGTCCGGTCTGCTCGGCGGCGGCGATACGGCGGGCGATATGCCGCTGGGTGACGTGCGAGAGCTCGTGGGCGATCACCGAGCCGAGTTCGCTCTCGTTGCGGCTCGCGGTAATCAGCCCGCTGTGGACACCGATATAGCCGCCGGGCATCGCGAAGGCGTTGATGCGCGGATCATCCACCACGAAAAAACGGTAGGCCGCGGCGGGGGTATCGGTGGCCGCGGCGATCCGGGCGCCGAGGTCGCGGATGTAGGCATTGACCGCGGGATCGTCGACCAGGTCGACCTCCTGGCGGATCTCGCGCATCATTTCCAGGCCGATGCGTGCCGCCTCGCCGGCCGGCAGCGCCTGGCTCGACGGATTACCCATATCGGGCAGCGACAGATCAAGCTCCACGCCCTGGCCGGATGCCGAGGGGACGGCGAACATCATCATACCGGCCAGCACGGCCGTCCCGAGGGCTGCCCGGAGCCGATTGGTTTTCTTCCGCCGCATCATGCCTCCAGAGACTGACGGTGCCGCCATCGCGTTCCACCGGGCCTTCGTTTATGGGACAGTATAACCCGACTGCAGGAGGTTGCCTTGTCGACGCCCATGTACCCCATCCGCAACTGGATCAACCGCCACCTCAGTAACCCGCAGGTGGTGGGGCTCACGGTCATGCTGCTCGTGGGCGCAGCGGTGGTGACCTTCCTCGGCGGCATGCTGGTGCCGGTGTTTGCCTCTATCGTGCTGGCGTACCTCCTCGAGGGCATCGTGCGGGCGATGACCCGGTATGGCGTTCGGCGCGGTATTGCCGTGCTGATCGTCTATCTGCTGTTCATTCTGTGCCTGGTGGCGACCCTGACCGCCCTGCTGCCCACTATCCTCAACCAGGTTATCCAGCTGGTGGAGAACCTGCCCGCCATGCTCGAGCGGGGTCAGCAGGCGCTGTTGCAGCTGCCGGAACGCTACCCGGCCTATTTCTCGACCGAGCAGGTCGCCGCGCTGCTCGATGCCATCCGGCGCGAGGCGATCGTCTACGCGCGCTCGCTGGCGTCGTCGTTCTCCCTCGCCTCGGTGGTCATGGCGGTGACGGTAATGGTCTACGCGGTGCTGCTGCCGGTATTGATCTTCTTTTTCCTCTGGGACAAGGCGCGGATCCTGGGCTGGGCCGTGCGCTTCCTGCCCCGGCACTACGGGCTGGTGGACTCGGTGTGGCGCGAGGTGGACCTGCAGATCGGCAATTACGTGCGTGGCAAGTTCGTCGAGGTGGCCATCGTCTGGATCGGGAGTTTCCTCACCTTCGCGTTTCTGGGGCTCGATTTCGCGATGCTGCTCGCGCTGATGGTGGGCCTGTCGGTCATCATCCCCTATGTGGGGGCGATCGTGGTCACGCTGCCCATCGCCATCGTGGCCTACTTCCAGTTCGGCGCCACGAACGAGTTCATGTGGGTGCTGATCGCCTACGCCATCATCCAGGCAATCGATGCCAACGTGCTGGTGCCACTGCTGTTCTCGGAGGCGGTCAACCTCCACCCGGTGGCGATCATTATCGCCATCCTGATCTTTGGTGGCATCTGGGGGTTCTGGGGCGTGTTCTTCGCGATACCGCTCGCCAACCTGATCCAGGCGGTCATCAATGCCTGGCCCCGGCCGGATATGGATGAAGAGGCGGCGGAGGATGCCGCCGAGGACGACGTCCGCCCCGCGTGACCGCCCCGGCTAGAGGACGTCGCTCGCGTAGGCGGCGAGCCGCGAGCGCTCGCCCCGTGTCAGGGTCAGGTGGCCGCTGTGTGGCCAGTCGCGGAAGCGTCGTACGAGGTAGGTCAGCCCGGAGGTGGTGGGCGTGAGCCAGGGCGTGTCGATCTGGGCGATGTTACCCAGGCAGACGATCTTGGTGCCGGGGCCCGCCCGGGTGATCAGGGTGCGCATCTGCTGCGGCGTCAGGTTCTGCGCCTCGTCGAGCACCATGAAGCGGTTGAGCAGCGTCCGGCCGCGCATGAAATTGAGCGATCGGATGCGGATGCGGCTCTGCAGGTAATCCTGCGTGGCCGCCTGTCCCCAGCGATTGCCGCCGCCGGCACCCTTCGCCGGCGCGCTCAATACCTCCAGGTTGTCCATCAGCGCGCCCATCCAGGGCGACATTTTCTCTTCCTCGGTGCCAGGGAGATAGCCGATGTCCTCGCCAATGGCGACGGTCGCGCGGGTCATGAGGATCTCGTCGTAGCGCGACGCCTCCAGTGTCTGCGCCAGCCCGGCGGCGAGGGTCAGCAGTGTCTTGCCGGTCCCCGCCGGACCCAGCAGGGTGACGAGGTCGACGTCCGGGTCGAGGAGCAGATCGAGGGCGAGGGCCTGCTGCTGATTGCGCGCGTGGATGCCCCAGACCGACTCGCCCGAGGGGCCGTAGTCGGCGACCGGTGCGGGCCGCAGTTTTGCGTCATCAGTCGGTTGCAGTCGCCAGGACTGGCCGCCGCGGACGAGGAATTCGTTGGCGGTGGCCGTCGTCGGCGCGGCGCTGGCGGGGTCGGCATCGGCGGTCAGCGTGTGCATGCCGTCGGGCAGCAGGTCGGGGTCGTCGAGCCGCGCCTCGCTCTCGTGATCGCTCGCCTCGAGCCCGAGTACGCTCGCCTGGATGCGCAGGTTGATGTCCCGCGCCACCACGGTGAGTCGCATGTCGGGGTGGGTCTGCGCGAGTGTACGGGCGGCGGCGAGCACCGGCGACGGGTGACCCGCCTCGGTGTCGGTGAGGAAATACAGCCGCCCCAGTCCCTCGCCCAGCGGCAGGCCGTCGGCGAGTGCCTCGGGGGCGATGCCGGCCAGTTGCTGGTCGAGAAACCGCGACGCCTGCAGGGCGTTGCGTGCCTCCTCGCTGTTGCCATGGCGCGCGGCATCGAGGCCGTGCAACACCGCCAGCGGGAGGTAGATGTCCTGCGCCTGAAACCGGAACAGCGCGGCCGGGTCGTGGAGCAGAACGGAGGTGTCGAGCAGACAGGCGCGGTGCATGGTCAGCGCTGGCCACCCTGCCGTTGTGACAGTGTCTGGAGGACGGCCTCGGCATGGCCGTCGACGCTCACCTTGCGCCACGCCTCGCGCAGCACGCCCTCGGGGTCGATCAGGAAGGTGCTGCGCTCGATGCCGCGGGCCGGCTTGCCGAACATGACCTTGTCGCGGATGACGTCGAACTGGCTGCAGACCGTCTCGTCGCGGTCACTCAGCAGCGGGAACGGGAAGTCGTACTTGGCGCGGAAGTTGGCGAGCGCCTTCGGCCCGTCGCGGGAGATGCCGACCACCTGGGCGTTGAGGGCGTTGAAGCGCGGGTCGAGGTCGCGGAATGCCTCGCTCTCGACGGTGCAGCCCGGCGTGCTCGCCTTGGGGAAGAAATACAGCACGATCCAGCGACCGCGCTGATCGGCCAGGCGCCAGGATTCGCCCGTATCGGTGGTGCGCTCGAAATCGGTGACGGGTTGATCGATGGTCATCTCGCTCATGCACTCAGTGCCTCAGTGGTTCGATGATGGCGTCCAGGTTGAGCTGGTCGCAGAAATCCATGAATTCCTCGCGCAGCCGGGCGATGTGCAGCGACGCTGCGACGTCGATCGTCATCTGCAGCTGAAACATCGGTGTTCTCGTATGGGCGGCGGCGTAACTGGTCGTCGTCAGATCACGGATATTGATGTCGCGGCTGGCGAAGAAGTTTCCCAGCTGATGGATGATGCCGCTGTGGTCCACGCAGACCACCTCGACGCTGTAGGGCAGGACGTCCGCCGTGGGCGGCCGCGGCCGGGTGCGCCGGGCCTGCACGTCGAGTCCGAGTCGGCGGCCGGCCGCCGGGAGCGACGATTCGAGCTTGGCCAGCTCGTTCCAGCGCCCCTCGACCATGAAGATCATGGCGAAATCCCCGCCGAGCACGCTCATTCGGCTGTCACCCACGCTGCAGCCGGTATCGCGAATGAGTTGCGAGACGGCGTCCACCAGTCCGGGCCGGTCTTCGCCCAGGGCGGAAACGACGAGGTAGTTTTTCTGCATGACGCTGTCCGTTGCTGCCCGCTGAAGCCCCGCGAATGAAGCCCCTGAGTGTACCACGACCCCGGCGCTGGCGGCTTGTCAGTCCCGGTACGCAGGGCTAACATCCTCGCATTCAAACAGCGGAGGGGATCTCGGGAATGTTCCAGGGCAGCATGGTTGCAATGGCAACCCCCATGCACAACGACGGGGCTCTGGACGAGGTGGGCCTCGAGCGGTTGGTGGAGTTCCACATCCGCAACGGGACCGACGCCATTGTCGCCGTCGGGACAACGGGGGAGTCGGCGACGCTCGATCACGACGAGCATTACTACGTGATGCGGCGCACCGTCGAGATCGCCGACGGACGGATCACGGTGATGGGCGGTTGCGGCGCCAACAGCACCTGGGAGGCCGAGGCCCTGGCCCGCCGTGCGCTCGAGGTGGGCTGCGCGGCTGCGCTGCTGGTGACGCCCTACTACAACAAGCCCACCCAGGAGGGGCTCTACCAGCACTTCCGCCACGTCGCCGATCGGGTGCCGATTCCGCAGATCCTCTACAACGTGCCCGGCCGCACCGGTGTCGATCTGCTGCCGGAGACCGTCGATCGCCTGGCCGACATCGACAATATCGTCGGCATCAAGGAGGCCTCGGGCAGTCTCGAGCGGGCCGAAGAGGTGATCGGGCGCTGCGGCGACCGGATCGACCTGTACTGCGGCGAAGACGCCCGCAACCTGGCGCTCATGAATGCCGGCGCCCAGGGCTGTGTCTCGGTGACGGCCAATGTCGCACCGGATCTGATGCACCGGATGTGCATGGCGGTCCTCGACAGCGATCCGTCCACCGCCGAGGCCCTGGATGCGCGGCTGGCGGCGCTGCACAACGCGCTTTTCCTCGAGACGAACCCGATCCCGGTGAAATGGGCGCTGCAGGAGATGGGGCTGATCGAGCCGGGGATGCGCCTGCCCATGACGCCGCTCTCCGAGACGTACCACGAGACCGTGCGCCAGGCGCTGAAGCTGGCAGACGCCCTATGACGCGACTGGCGATTGCCCTCGGTACCCTGCTGCTGACCGGGTGCGGCCTGTTGAGCAGCGAACCGGACGAGGCCGAGCAGGCCGCCGAGCGGCTGAGACAGCCGCCGGATGTGCTCGCCGATGTCCGCCTGCGCGGATCGGGCTCGACCGACGCAGGCGGGCAATCCGACCAGGGGGCCGGTTCGGCGGGCGAGGCGGCACTGGGGTCGGTGGACGGCCAGCCGGTCCTCGACCTCGGCCTGCCGTTCAACGCCGCCTGGGCGGTCGTCGGCCGGGCGGTGGATCGGGTCGGGTTCGAGCTGTTGGATTCGGACCGCGACGCCGGAACGCACCAGATCCGTTACGACGGGTCGGTGGCCTCGGAAGTGGAGACGGCCGAGGGCGAGGGGGTGCTGTCCTCGCTCGCCTTCTGGCGTGACCGGCCGGACGAGGCCCTGCAGACCTACGAGGTGGCCGTTGCCGAGCGTGGCAAGGGCGCCCGGGTCACCGTTCAGGATCCCGATGGTAATCCGGCCGCCGCCGGCGCCGCCCGACAGGTCCTCTCCGTCCTCTCCGAACAACTCAGACCCTGAACGCCATGCTCATATTCGCCAGTCATTCCGGGCCGGCGCCAGTGGAAGACGCCCGTCAGTGCGACCGCGCACGGGCCGCCGAGCCCGCACTCCACGCGCTGTCCGCCCGGGCGATCTATTTCATTGATACGGAACGCGCCCTGACCAGCGGCGAGCTGGAGCGCCTCGGCGCGTTGCTCGACGCGGTGCCGGCCAATCCCGATGACGATGATCCGGCGGTTTATGTCGTCCCGCGTCTCGGGACGATCTCGCCCTGGGCCAGCAAGGCCGGGGATATCGCCGAGCACTGCGGCCTGACCGCGATCCTGCGCATCGAGCGGGGCATTGCCTACACCGGGACCGATCACGAGGGTGGCGTACTCGATGTCCGCGCCCGGCCGTCGCTCCACGCCGCGCTGCATGACCGGATGACCGAGTCGGTACTCACGACGGTGGACGACGGCGACGCGCTGTTCGCGACTCACCCGCCACGGCCGCTGATGCGCGTCGACGTGCTTGGCGCGGGCGAGGCGGCGCTGACGGCGGCCGACGCCGAGCTGGGGCTGGCGCTTTCCGCTGACGAGCGCGGCTACCTGGTGGAGAACTACCAGGCGCTCGGGCGGAACCCCACCGATGTCGAGCTGATGATGTTCGCGCAGGCCAACTCCGAGCACTGCCGGCACAAGATCTTCAACGCCGACTGGGTGATCGACGGCGAGCCGCAGCCGCAGTCGCTGTTCGCCATGATCCGGCATACCCACGCCATGCGGCCCGAGGGCGTGCTCTCGGCCTACAGCGACAACGCCGCCGTGGTGGCCGGATACGAGGTGGATCGCTACTATCCGGCGCCGGACGGGTGCTACCGGCATCGCCTCGAACCGGCGCACCTGGTCATGAAAGTCGAGACCCACAACCATCCCACGGCCATCTCGCCCTTCGCCGGCGCGGCGACCGGCGTCGGCGGCGAGATCCGCGACGAGGGGGCCACCGGTCGTGGCGCCCGCACCAAGGCGGGCCTCGCCGGCTTTTCGGTCTCGAACCTGCGCATCCCCGGTGCCGAGCAGCCCTGGGAGGTGGATCACGGCCGGCCCGGGCGGCTGGCCTCGGCGCTCGAGATCATGCTCGACGGGCCCATCGGCGCCGCCCGCTATGGCAACGAGTTCGGCCGCCCGCAACTGTGCGGCTACTTTCGCACCTACGAGCAGGCCGTCCCCGGGCCACAGGGCGAGGAAGTCCGCGGCTATCACAAACCGGTGATGATCGCCGGGGGCATGGGTGCCATCGCCCCGGAGCAGGTCGACAAGGGCATCGCCCCCGGTGGATCGCCACTGGTGGTCCTTGGTGGGCCCGCCATGCTGATCGGTCTCGGCGGTGGCGCGGCGTCGTCGGTGGCGAGTGGCCAGAGTGCCGAGGCGCTGGATTTCGCGTCGGTGCAGCGCAGCAATCCGGAGATGGAGCGGCGCTGCCAGGAGGTGATCGATGCCTGCTGGCGACTCGGTGACGAGAACCCCGTCATCGCCATCCACGATGTCGGTGCCGGGGGCCTCTCCAACGCGCTCCCGGAACTGCTCGACGACTCCGACCGCGGCGGCCGTATGGAGCTGCGCACCATCCCCTGCGCGGAGGCGGGGCTCTCGCCGCTGGAGATCTGGTGCAACGAGGCCCAGGAGCGCTACGTACTGGCACTCGATGCCGACCGCCAGGACACCTTCCAGGCCATCTGCGAGCGCGAACGCGCGCCCTTCGCCCTGGTGGGCGAGGCCACCGACGACCGCCAGCTGATCCTCGGCGATGCCGAGTTCGACAGCCATCCCGTGGATATCCCCATGGATCTGTTGCTGGGCAAGCCGCCCAAGATGCGGCGCGATGTGCAGCGACTCGAGCCACCGCGTCGGCCCCTGGCGCTGTCCGGCGTGAGCATCGCCGAGGCGGCCCGGCGCGTACTGCGGCTGCCGACCGTGGCGAGCAAGGAATTCCTGGTCACCATCGTGGATCGCTCGGTCACCGGACTGACCGGCCGCGATCAGATGGTGGGGCCCTGGCAGGTGCCGGTCGCCGACTATGGACTGACGCTGGGGGACTACCGGGGCTATCGCGGCGAGGCGATGGCTATGGGCGAGCGCAGCCCGGTGGCGCTCCTCGACGCGCCGGCCTCGGGCCGCATGGCGATCGCGGAGTCACTCACCAACCTGATGGGAGCGGCGATCGGCCGGCTGCGCACGGTCAATCTGTCGGCGAACTGGATGGCCGCCTGCAACCATCCCGGCGAGGATGCCCGGCTCTACGACACCGTGGCCGCGGTCGGCCGTTCGCTCTGCCCGCAACTGGGGATCAGTATCCCGGTGGGCAAGGACTCGCTGTCGATGAAGACCGTCTGGGAGGCGAATGGCGAATCGCAGGCGGTGACCTCGCCGCTGACATTGGTGGTCTCCGCCTTCGCGCCGGTGGCGGACGCGCGCCGGGCCGTCACCCCGATGCTCGACGCCGATCCGACCAGTCACCTCTACCTGCTCGATCTGGGCGGGGGGCGTCGGCTGGGTGGCTCGGCACTGGCCCAGGTCTACGGCCAGCTCGGCGACACGGCCCCCGATCTGGACGATCCGGCCGCCTTTGCCGCCGGCTTCGATACCGTTCAGGACCTGCTGGCCGAGGGCCGTTTGCAGGCGCTGCACGACGTCTCCGACGGCGGGCTTCTCGTGACCCTCGCGGAGATGGGCTATGCGGCGCGGACCGGTGTCGCGGTGGATGTCTCGGTGCTGGGGGACGACCCAATGGCGGCAGTGTTTGCCGAGGAATCCGGCGTCGTGCTGCAGGTCGCCGACGCCGATCGCCCGGCGGTGGAAGCGGCCTTCGAGGCGGCCGGACTCGATGCCCGGCTGCATCGCATCGGCCGGCCCACCGAGGCGGGTCATCTACTGATCCGTCACCACGGTGCGGTCGTGTTCGATGAGTCGCTGGCGGAACTCGAGTCGATCTGGCACGAGACCAGCCATCACATGCAGGCGCTGCGGGACGACCCGGATTGCGCCGACGAGGCGCACGAGGCACTCGCCGATCGTCGTGATCCGGGACTACGGGCGGCGCTTGGCTTCGACCCGGCGGAGGATGTCGCGGCGCCGTTCATCAACACCGGCACCGCGCCGCGGGTGGCCGTGCTCCGGGAGCAGGGCGTCAACAGCCACATCGAAATGGCGGCGGCGTTCGAGCGCGCCGGCTTCGAACCGGTGGATCTGCATACCACCGATCTGATGGCCGACCCCTCGCGCCTCGCGGACTGCCAGGCCCTGGTCGCCTGTGGCGGCTTCTCCTACGGGGACGTGCTGGGCGCCGGCCAGGGCTGGGCGCGGACGATCCTGTTCAACGAACGCCTTCGTGACGCCTTCGAGGGCTTTTTCGCGCGGCCGGACACGCTGGCGCTGGGAGTTTGCAACGGCTGCCAGATGCTCTCGGCACTGCGCGACATCATCCCGGGGGCCGGGCTGTGGCCGGATTTCCGGGGCAATCGCTCGCGCCAGTACGAGGCGCGCCTCTCGCAGGTGGAGATCCTGCCCTCGCGCTCGCTCATGCTCGGCGACATGGCCGGATCGTCCCTGCCCATCGTGGTCGCCCACGGCGAGGGGCAGGCGGTATTCCCGACCGCGGAAGGCGCCGCGCAGGCCCGGGCCGCGGGGCTGGTGGGCATGCGCTACATCGACGCGATGGACGCACCGGCCGAACGCTATCCGGCCAACCCCAACGGCTCGCCGGAAGGGATCACGGGCCTCTGTAACGCCGATGGCCGGGTAACGATCATGATGCCGCACCCGGAGCGGGTGTTCCGCGGTATCCAGCACTCGTGGTGCCCCGCCGAGTGGGGCGAGGACGGTGCCTGGATGCGGCTTTTCCGCAACGCCCGCCGAGCCCTGGGCTGAGTCGTCAGCCGCCCGGTCCGGGCAGCCCGCGGGCACCGACCCAGTCGCGGGCGAACTGCCAGGCAACCCGGCCGCTCCGCGAACCCCGCTCGAGGGCGAACCGGAGCGCATCGGCCCGCCACTCCGACGGCTCCGGAATCGGCTTCGGGTGCAACGCCTCGATCCAGCCCGCGCAGATATCCAGGTAGCGGTCCTGGTCGAAGGGCTGGAACGACAGCCAGAGCCCGAACCGCTCGGACAGCGAGATCTTCTCCTCGACCGCCTCGCCGGGATGGATCTCGCCATCCACCGATCGTGCCTGTTCGTTCTCGGAGAAATACTCCGGCAGGAGATGGCGCCGGTTGGACGTGGCGTAGATCAGCAGATTGTCCGGCGGTGCCGACACCGAGCCGTCGAGGGCGGCCTTGAGGGCCTTGTAGCTGGGGTCGTCGGCCTCGAATGACAGATCGTCGCAGAACAGGATGAACCACTCGGGTCGGCCGTGAATGGCGGCGATGATCCGCGGCAGGGCGACCAGGTCGCGGGGTTGCACCTCGATAAGGCGCAGCCCGTCCGCCGCATACTCGTTGAGCAGGGCCTTGATGAGCGACGACTTGCCGGTACCGCGGGCGCCCGACAGCAGCACGTTGTTGGCGGGCAGTCCGGCCAGGAACTGCCGGGTGTTGCGCTCGGCGGCATCGCGGGCACGGTCGATGTGCCGAAGCGCGTCGAGGCGAATGGGATGGGTGTGGACGACGGGCTCGAGTCCGCCACCGCCGGGTTGCTCGATCCAGCGTGCGGCGGTGGTCTGCGTCCAGTCGACACCACTGGCGCCCGAGGGCAGCAGGGGTTCGATCCGGTCGAGGAGGGCGTCGATTCGATCGGCGATACGGTCCAGTCGATCCATTCGCCTATGTTAGCCTTTGGCAATGGAAAAGACAGCGGGCAACCTGAAGCGCGTCTATACCGTCGCCGACCCGCTGATCGCTGGCCACATCGAGACGATCCTCACCGAGCGCGGTATTCACTGCTTCGTCCGCAACCGTTTTCTGACGGGGGCGGCGGGCGAGATACCGCCGTTGGAGGCGTGGCCGGAGGTCTGGGTAACGGCCGAAGACGAGGCCGTGTCCCGACGCCTGATCGATGAAGTGGTCGGCCCGCCGGATGCCCCGGTGGGTGACGACTGGCAGTGCCCCGATTGTGGCGAGACCATCGAGGGGCAGTTCGCGGAATGCTGGCGCTGCGGAGGGCGTCCCGAATGATTCAGTTGCGTGATGTAACGCTCCGGCTCGGACCCGATCCGCTGCTGGAAGAGGCCCGTCTGACAGTGCATGCCGGCAGCAAGCTGGGCCTTGTGGGTGCCAACGGGACCGGCAAGTCGACACTCTTTGCGCTGTTGCGGGGCGAGCTGTCGGTGGATGCCGGTGATGTCTCGATCCCCAATGACTGGCGCCTTGCCTGGATGGCACAGGAGACACCGGGACTGCCGCGGCCGGCCATCGAGCATGTGCTCGACGGCGACGAGGCGTTGCGTGCCGCGGAGGCGGAAGTCGAGGCTGCGGAGGCCAGTGGCGACGGTGAGCGGATCGCCTATGCGCATGCCGATTTCGGTGCCGCCGAGGGTTACGACGCCCGGGCCCGCGCCGGCATGCTGTTGCATGGCCTGGGCTTCGAGCCGTCGGTGCAGGAGCGGCCGGTGAGTGATTTCTCCGGCGGCTGGCGGGTACGGCTCAACCTCGCGCGGGCGCTGATGGCGCCGTCGGATCTGTTGCTGCTCGACGAGCCCACCAACCATCTGGACCTGGAAACGGTGATCTGGCTCGAGCAGTGGCTGCAGAGCTACCAGGGCACGCTGATCCTCATTGCGCATGACCGCGATTTCCTCGATGCCGTGGCCGAGGGCGTGATCCACATTGAGCATCGCCGCCTGCATCAGTACAACGGCGGCTACAGCGCCTTCGAGCGCCAGCGCGCGGAGCGACTGGCGCAGCAGCAGGCGCTCTACGAGCGTCAGCAGCGCGAGATCTCGCACATGGAGCAGTTCATCAACCGCTTCCGGGCCAAGGCCACCAAGGCCCGCGCCGCGCAGAGCCGGATCAAGGCGCTGGAGCGCATGGAAACGGTGGCGCCCGCCCATGTCGACTCGCCGTTCCATTTCCAGTTTCCGGCCGCCCCGGATGCCGGTAACCCCCTGATCGGGTTCGAGGACATGAGCCTCGGTTATGCCGACCAGCCGATCCTCAGTGGCCTGCGCCAGACACTGGCCCCCGGCGACCGAATCGGGCTGCTGGGACGTAACGGCGCCGGCAAGTCGACGCTCATCCGCGCCCTGGCCGGCGACCTCGAACCGCTGACCGGTCGTATCCAGCGGGCCCGTAACCTGCGGGTGGGCTATTTCGCCCAGCATCAGCTCGAGCAACTCGATGCCGAGGCCAGTCCAGTGCTCCACCTCCAGCGCATCTCGCCCAATGCCGATCTGCAGAAACTACGGACCTTCCTGGGCGGGTTCGACTTCCGCGGCAATCAGGCGCTGGACCCGGTCGCGCCGTTCTCCGGCGGCGAGAAGGCACGGCTGGTGCTGGCGATCCTGGTCTGGCAGGCGCCCAACCTGCTGCTGCTCGACGAGCCCACCAACCATCTCGACCTGGAGATGCGCCATGCCCTCAACCTCGCGTTACAGGCGTTCGAGGGGGCCGTGGTGGTAGTCTCCCATGATCGCTATCTGCTCGAGAGCACCGTTGCCGATTACTGGTTGGTCGCCGGCGGCAGCGTGACCGAGTTCAAGGGCGATCTCAGCGATTACCGCCGCTGGCTGGCCCGCGACGACCGCGAGAATCGGCGCGCCGCCCGTAACGCCGCCGAGACCGGGACCGGAATGGCCGCCGAGCCGGAGCCGGAGCCGGAGCCGGAGCCGGCTGCGGCCGCGCCGGCGCCTGCCCCGGAACCGTCTCGAAAACGGGCGTCAACACCGGCGCCGAAGACGGCGGCGCAGACCAAGGCGCTGCTGCGCCCCCTTGAAAAGCGCGTGCGCCAGGCCGAGACCGTGGTCGAGCGGGTGGATACGCGACTGACCGAGCTGGAGAACCAACTGGCGGATCCGGCCCTCTACGCCGACGATGCCAGTGCGACGCTCAATGAGCTGCTCGCGGAACAGCGCCAGCTGCAGCAGGAAAAGGCCGATGCCGAGGCCGAATGGATGGCCGCCGAGGAGGCACTGGAGACAGCGCGTGTCGATGCCGGTGTCGGTCAGACCGCCTGATCCCGCCGGCCTTTGCCTCCGGACGTCTGGCTGCGTATTCTCGGGTGTGAACCTATTTGCAACCATCCAGCGGAGTGTTGGACATGAGAATCAATGGCAAGCTAGCAGGAGCGCTCGGCGCCCTCTCCCTCGCGGTCGCCGCCGGTGGCGCGCAGGCCGAACTGAAAGTGGGTGCGCTACTCCCGCTCACCGGTGATCTGCAGGCCTACGGCGAGAGTTCCCGTAACGGCATCAACCTCGCGGCGAGCGAGATCAACGAGGCCGGTGGTGTGCTGGGCGAGTCCATGGCGATCGAAATCGCCGATACGCAGACCGAGCCGCAGTCCGGTGTCGACGCCGCGCAGCGACTGGTCTCGGTGCAGGGTGTCTCGGCGATCGTCGGCGCGCTCTCCAGTGGTGTGACCATCCCGGTGGCGAGCAGCGTTTCCGCAAGCGAGGGCATCCCGCAGATCTCCGGCGCCTCCACCTCGCCGGTGATGACCGATCTCGACGATAACGACTTCCTCTTCCGCACGACGCCCTCGGATGCGTTCCAGGGGACCGCGCTCGCCGAAGTGGCGGCGGACAAGGGCATGGAGAGCGTCGGCATCCTGTATATCAACAACGATTACGGCGAAGGCCTTGCCGATGCCTTTACCGAGTCGTTCGAGGCGGCCGGTGGCGAAGTGGTGGGCCGTTCGGGCTACGAGCCGGGACTCTCCTCGTATCGCGGTGAGCTCAACCAGGTCTCCGACGACGAGTCGCCGCTGCTGCTGATCGGGTACCCCGAGAACGGCCAGACCATCCTGCGCCAGGCGCTGGAGGGCGGACACTTCACCGAGTTCCTGTTTACCGATGGCATGAAGTCGCCGCAGATCGTCGAGAACCTCGGCGCGCAGTATCTCAACGGCAGTGCTGGCACCGTGCCGCAGGCCCGTGACGACACGAATGCGGCCCAGCATTTCAAGGAGGCCTACGAGGCAACCTACGGCGAAGTGCCGCCCGTGCCCTACATCGACACGGCCTATGACGCGGTCTACACCATCGCCCTGGCGGCCGTCGCCGCGGACAGCACCGACCCGGTCGCCATCCGTGACCACCTGCGGGCGGTGAACGATCCCGACGGTGAAGTGGTTGGTCCCGGTGATTTCGCCGAGGCCGTGGACCTGCTCAACGCCGGTGAGGCGGTCAACTATGAAGGCGCCTCGGGTAGTGTGAACTACGACGAAAACGGCGACGTTGCCGGTACCTTCGCCCACTGGGAGATCCAGGACGGCGAGTACGTGACGGTTCGGGTGTTCGAGCCGACGATGTAGTTAGCGACTGCTGGATATACCCCGGCCTTTAGGCTGGTGCTAAGAGAAGCGCTCTAGGGGACTGGGGCGCTTTTTTTTGTGCAAGGTGGAAGGATCTGGTGGGTAACCGGAGGCTCATGAGATGGGGGCAAGGATCTGGTGGGCAACCGGAGGCTCATACGATCGCCTTCGTCGATCAAAATCGCCTCCGATTACCCACCAGATCCTTGCGTTGTTGATCCGTGGTTGCCTGGCGGTCGTGCAGGGTCGATTCTGTAGGTCAGAGGCGCTCCGCGGAACGGCGGCGTTCCTTATGCAAACTGCAAGGGTCTGGAGGGGCACCAAAGGCGATTTTGATCGGCGAAGACGATCTCATGAGCCTTTGGTGACCCTCCAGAACCTCCTGTCATGGCATTGATTAAACGCACAATCCCGAATCAACCGGAGGAAATCACGTATGAAGATTAAATCCATCGCAGCCCTGTCGATAGCGATGGCTGGACTCGTCACCACGTCGACGGCGTTTGCGCAATCGGGCCCGAGTGGATCCTGGGGGAGTCACGGGATGATGGGCGGTATGCCCTGGTTCATGGGCCCGATTATGATGCTGCTGTTTCTCGGTATCGTCGTGGGCGTGGTTTTCCTTGCGGTACGCTTGTTTGGTGGTGCCGGCTGCAACATGGGTGGCTCGCCGCGGCGCGGCGGCTCCTCGGCCAGAGCCATTCTCGAGGAGCGCTTCGCGCGCGGTGAAATCGACGAAGAGGAGTTTCGCAAGCGCAAGCAGGCCCTAGAGGAGTAGCCTGCCCTTCAAGGTGGAGAGGAGGCCAGTGGGTCAGCCTGCGGCCTCGAGCACGAAGTCGACGTGTACGGCGTCATATCGAAACTCGATTCGGCCATCTTCCGCTCGATCGATGACACCCGCATCCAGGCTCCTCTCCCCGACTCACCACCGGATCAATGTAAGGCGTTGCAGGGATGTGTCGGTGCTCAGGCGCGATTTTGATCGGCGAAGACGATCTCATGAGCGCCTGAGCATCGACACATCCCTTCCTACGCAAACCTTACTTCGATCGCTCCC
This sequence comes from Spiribacter vilamensis, assembly GCF_004217415.1. Classification (NCBI taxonomy): domain Bacteria; kingdom Pseudomonadati; phylum Pseudomonadota; class Gammaproteobacteria; order Chromatiales; family Ectothiorhodospiraceae; genus Spiribacter; species Spiribacter vilamensis. The sequence goes on along the minus strand of NZ_SHLI01000001.1, from coordinate 1,315,749 downwards.
CCGGCATTGGCGGCTGCTTCTCCGGCAGCAACCCCTGCGGCCGACTCACCAGGATGATTAGCAGCAGGACCCCGATGAGGAAAACGCGGAAGGCACTCTCGCTGCCGATCAGCGCCGTGGGCACCAGGCCGGCGAGCATTTCCGTCGACGACCAGATCAGCCACACCACCAGGGCGCCAAGCATGGCACCCAGATTGTTGCCGCTGCCACCGGCGATCAGCATGACCCACACCAGGAATGTGCCGTAGAGCGGGCGAAAGGCCTCGGGGCTGACGAAGTTGACGAAATGGGCGTACAACCCGCCACCCAGCGCCATGATGCAGCAGCCGACGACGAAGGCCTGCAGGCGGAACCGGGCGACATCCTTGCCCGCGGCCTCGGTCGCCGCCTCGTTATCGCGGATGGCCCGCAGTACACGTCCCCAGGGTGAGCGCCGGGCGATCTCGAGGAGGACCCAGGTCAGGGCCACGAAGCTGCCAATTACCAGCAGATAGCCCTCGTTCCCCATCCCGAATGGTGTCTCGATGCCGGCGATACCGCGGGTGCCGTTGCTCAGCCAGCTCTCGTTGACGAAGAATAACCGGATGATCTCCGCGATACCGATGGTGGCGATGGCCAGGTAGTCGGTCCGCAGCTTTGCGGTAATCCGGCCCACCACCCAGGCAATGGGCACGCAGGCGGTGACTGAGCCGATCAGACCGACGAAAAAGGGGAGATCGAAACCGCCCACCCGGCCGTCGGCGGGGCTGCTCGTCAGGATGGCGGTGGTGTAGGCGCCTACCGCGAAGAACCCGGCAATGCCGATATTGAACTGCCCGGTCATGCCCCATTGCATGTTGAGCCCCAGCGCCATGATGGCGTAGATGCCCACGAGGCTCAGGAAGAAGACGCCGTAAGAGGCCAGTCCCGCGATTTCCATTAGGCATTCCCCTTGATGATGCCCTGCGGCCGGAAGACGAGCGTTGCCACCATGATCGCGAAGGCCACCGCCGGTTTGTAGGCCCCCGGGATAACCAGGGTGGAGAGCTCCATCGCGCAGCCGATGACCAGCCCGCCGAGGATGGCGCCGTAGGGGCGTCCGATGCCGCCCAGGATGGTGGCGGCGAAAATGGGCAGCAGCAGTGTCCAGCCCATGACCGGGTGCAGGCGCGTGTCCATGCCGAGGAAAACCCCGGCCGCCGCCGCCAGCGAACCGCCGATCGCCCAGGTCCATATGATGACGCGGTTCGCCGGGATGCCGGTCACCAGTGCCAGGTCCATGTTGTCGCTCATTGCCCGCATCGCCTTGCCCATTTTCGTGCGGGAAAGGAACAGGTGGACGGCGACCACCAGTACGGCTGCCGCCCCGAAGATCAGGAGGTGATCGGGCTTGAACGTGAACGGACCGAAATTCATCGGCATCTGGATACCGGTCTGATAGACCTGGTTGCTGCTCCCCCAGACCATCTGGATGAACGAGCGTAATACCAGTGCCGTCGCGAACGAGGCGATCAGCAGGATAACCGGCTGGACCCGTCGTATGCGGCGGTAGACGACCTGGTCGATGGCGATGGCGAGCCCGGCGGTGAGCACCATGGCCACCGGCAGGGCGGCGAGGACCGGCAGGTTGAATACGGTCACCACCGTCAGTGCGAAATAGGCCCCGATGGCCATGAAATCGCCATGGGCGAAATGCGCGAAGCGCAGGACGCCGAAGATCATGGTGGCCCCGACGGCACCCAGTGCCAGAATGCTGCCGAGCAGGATGCCGTTCATGAGAAGCTGGATGAACTCAATCATTCGTTGTTAACCACCCAGGAACATTTCCGCGACCTCGGGATTGGCGAGGAGGGCGGGTCCGGTATCTTCGTAACGATTCTCGCCGGTCGCGAGGACGTAGCCCCGGTTCGCGGCCGCGAGCGCCTGTCGGGCGTTCTGCTCGACCATGAGCACCCCGATACCGAGCTGGTTGATGCCTTTGATGCGCTCGAAGGTCTCGTCGATCAGCCGCGGTGACAGTCCCGCCGTGGGTTCGTCGAGCATGAGCAGCTGGGGTTCGACCATCAGCGCGCGGCCCATGGCCACCATTTGCCGCTCGCCGCCGGACATGACGCCGGCCTGCTGGTGACGGCGCTCCTTGAGGCGCGGGAAGATCTCGAACACCTTCTCCATGCGGGGTCCGTTCGGGCCGGACAGCGCGTAGGCGCCCAGCTCGAGGTTCTCCACCACGCTCAGCGACGGGAAGACGTTGGCCTCCTGCGGGACATAGGCGATGCCGCGGCCCACCATCTTCTCGGGGGGCTGGTTGGTGATGTCGTCGCCGCGATAGGTGACATGCCCGGCGCGAATCGGGACGAGACCGAACACCGCCTTCATGGCGGTGGATTTGCCCGCCCCGTTGGGACCGATAATGACGACGATCTCATCGGCACCGACATGGAGATGCGTGTTGCGCAGGATGTCGACGCCGCCGTAACCGGCGTAGAGCCCTTCGGCGGTGAGCAGGCTCATGACGCGGTCGCTCCCTGGTTACCACTCACCCCGGTGCCGAGGTAGGCCTCGCGGACCTGCGGGTTCTGGCGCAGTGTCGCCATGTCGCCGTGGGCGATCAGCTCGCCGTTGGCCATGACCATTACCGGGTCGCAGAGCCGGGCGATAAGATCCATGTCGTGCTCGATCACGCAGAAGGTGTAGCCGCGCTCGCGGTTGAGGCGTTCGATGGCGTCCGTCAGCTTGCCGAGCAGCGTCCGGTTGACGCCGGCACCCGGTTCATCGAGCAGCACGACCTTGGCATCGGTCATCATCGTCCGGCCCAGATCGAGCAGCTTTTTCTGCCCGCCGGACAGGTTACCGGCCAGCTCGTCGCGCACGTGATCGATCTCGAGGAATTCGAGGACCTCGTCGGCCCTGCGCAGGATCTCGCGATCCTCTTTCACGACCGTGGGCCAGCGCAGCCAGCTCTGGAACAGGTTTTCGCCGCGCTGCCGGGCAGGGACGACCATGAGGTTCTCACGCACGGTCATGCGCGAGAATTCATGGGGGATCTGGAAGGTCCGCACCAGCCCCTTGTGGAAGAGCTGATGGGTGGGAAGCCCGGTGATGTCCTCGCCACGCAGGCGAATCACACCGCTATCCGGCGGCAGTGCGCCGGCAATGATGCTGAAAAGCGTCGATTTGCCGGCGCCGTTGGGGCCGATCAGCCCCGTAACGCTGCCCTCGGCCACCGTGAAGGAAACCGATCGCACCGCCTGCAGGCCACCGAATGCCCGGGAAATCCGCTCGATTTCGATCACGAGATGCCCCCCGGGTTATTCCGTCTGTTCGCCGTCGTGGACGTGGCCGTGCTCGAGCTCTTCGTCCGATGCCTCGCGCACCTCGGAGACCTTCACCTTGAAGTTCAGGGTCTGTCCGGCGAGGGGATGGTTGGCATCGACCGTGACGCTGTCGCCACTCACGGCGGCGACGGTGACGACCTGGGTACCGGACTGGGTCTGTGCCTGGAAGCGCATGCCGGCCTCGACGGTATCGACACCCTCGAACATGCTCTTCGGCACGTCCTGCTGGAGGCGGTCGTCACGCTCGCCGTAACCCTCTTCCGGCGGGACGGTGACCTCGACGTCATCACCGGCGGCCTTGCCCTCGAGGGCGGTCTCGAGCCCCGGGATGATGTTGCCGGCGCCATGCAGATACTGCAGGGGCTGGCCCTCGGGGGAGGCGTCAAGCACCTCGCCCTCGGTGTCGCGCAGGGTGTAGTCGATGGCAACCACCGCGTTTTTCTCGATCTGCATGGGATCCTCTGCATTAACTAACTGAAAGCGACGAGTATAAAGGTCCGCCAAGCGCCGAACAAACCGGGGTCGACTGGCCATTGATGCGTGGGGGCGATAGCCTTTGCGGCTCTGTCGGCAATTTTCGGGAGTCCCCATCTTGGCTGTCCGCACTTCGGGCGAGCGATTCCTCCCCGGTGGCGATCATCCGCGCGGCCTGGTATTGGCCGCCGGCGCGGTGCTGCTCATCAGTTTCGATGCCCTGCTTGTGCGGCTCGCCGACGCGCCGCACTGGGATATCGTCTTCTGGCGGGGGACGCTGATCGCGCTCACGCTTGCGCTTTGGATGCTCGTTTCGGGGCAGCGGTTGCACATGCCCGCGCGTCGTCGGGACCGCTGGCTGATCGTGCTCAGCGTCATCATGCTGTCCGGCAATACCACGCTGTTCGTGCTGTCGATTACCTACACGGCGGCGGCGAATACCGTGGTGATTCTCGCCGCCTCGCCGTTCTTTGCCGCCCTGTTTTCGGCGATTTTCCTGCGCGAACGGGTCCCGCCGCGGACCTGGGTCGCGATTGTGACGGCCATGGCGGGCGTGATCGTGGTGTTCGGCGGTGGCATGCGCGGGGGCACGGGTCTGGGCGATCTGTTCGCGATGACGCTGGCGGTAACGGTGGGTGGCCATCTGACCCTCCTCCGGCGGTTCCCGGCCGTCCCGCGTCTGCCGCTCATCTGCCTCTCCGGCATACTGGCGGCGCTGACCGCCGTTGCGTTCGCCAACCCGCTGTCGCTGAGTGCCCAGAGCTATGCCGTGATTGGCGTGATGGGGGTTGCGCAGATGCCCCTGGCAACCGTCATGCTGGCCGTTGCGACCCGTTACCTCCCATCGCCCGAGGTCAGCCTGGCACTGCTCCTCGAGACCGTGCTCGCGCCGATCTGGGTATGGTGGGCGCTGGGCGAGGCGGTACCACGGCTTACCGCCGTGGGTGGCGGACTGATTCTGATGACCGTGGCCGCGCATTCGCTGCTCGCCCTGAAAGAGGAGAAAACCTGATGGCCACCACGCCAACATCCCACCCGCCGCTGGCGTCGCGCCAGCCGGTGACCGATGTCCGGCACGGGATCACCCGCACGGATCCCTACGCCTGGCTGCGCGACGAGAACTGGCGCGAGGCCATGGTGGAGCCGGACCGGCTGGACCCGGCCATTCGCGATTACCTGGAGGCGGAGAACGCCTACGCCGACTCGGTGATGGCGCCCCTCGAATCGTTGCGCGCATCACTGGTAGCGGAGCTGCGCGGACGGATTCGCGAGGACGATAGCAGCGTACCGTCGCCGGACGGGCCCTGGGCGTACTACTCCCGCTATCGGGAGGGCGGACAGCATGTCCTGCTCTGCCGGCGCCCACGCGATGGCGGCGACGAGCAGATCCTGCTCGATGGCGACGCCGAGGCCGAGGGAACGGAATACTTCCAGCTCGGCGCGGCCTCGCACAGTCCCGATCACCGCTACCTGGCCTGGGCCGAGGATCGGGCCGGGGCCGAGTCGTTCAGCCTGCGTATTCGCGAGCTCGAGTCGGGCGAGAACCTGGCCGAAACAATCCGGCCCGCCCGCGGGGATATCGCCTGGGCGAATGACGGCAAAACCTTCCTCTATACCGTGATCGACGACGAGCATCGGCCGCGCTGGGTCTACCGCCACGAACTGGGTACACCGGCGGCGGCCGATGTCTGCGTCTACACCGAGGCGGACGCGGGGTTCTTCCTCGGGGTGGAGCGCACCGAAAGCGGGCGTTATCTGGTTATCGACAGTCACGACCACACGACCTCGGAGGTGCGCTGGCTGCCGGCGGACGAGCCGGCGGCCGAGCCGCGGCTGATCGCGCCCCGTGAGCGCGGGATCGAGTATTCGGCCAGTGATCATGGCGACGACTGGCTGATTCATACCAACGCCGATGACGCGGAGGATTTCACGATCGTGCGCGCGCCGATCGGCGCCACGGATCGCGGTGACTGGACGCCTTTGGTGGTCCATCAACCCGGGCGCCTGATCGAGGGGATGCAGGTCTATGCCGACTGGCTGGTCCGCCAGGAACTGGAGGATGCCGAGTCGCGACTGGTCATTCGTTCGCTGACGACGGGCGAGGAGTACACCATTGACCAGCCCGACCCCTGCGTCGAGGTGAGCCTGGTTGGCGGGCTGGAGTATCGGACCGATCAGCTGCGGTTCGTCATCAGCGGGTTCGCCCAGCCCGCGCAGGTATTCGACTACGACATGCGCACCGGCGAGCGGACGCTGCGCAAGACCCAGGCGATCCCCTCCGGCCACGACCCGGAGCAGTACGTATCGCGGCGGTTGATGGCGACAGCACCGGATGGCGAATCGGTCCCGATCTCGCTGTTCCACCGTCGGGATCTCGTCCCCGACGCGCAGACGCCCTTACTGCTCTACGGGTACGGTGCCTATGGCATCAGCGATTTGCCGGGCTTCAGTCCCAACCGCCTGTCACTGGTCGATCGTGGCTTCGTTTATGCCATCGCCCATGTTCGCGGCGGCAAGGAGCGTGGTTATCGCTGGTATCGCCAGGGCCGGCTGTCGGCCAAGGCGAACACCTTTAGTGACTACATCGCCTGTGCCCGGGCGTTGATCGCGGCGGGCTACACCGGCACGGGGCGGATCGCCGCCCATGGCGGCAGTGCCGGCGGCATGCTGGTCGGCGCGGTGCTCAACCGGGAACCGGCGTTGTTCCGTGCGGCGATCGCCGATGTGCCCTTCGTCGACGTGCTCAATACCATGCTCGACCCCGATCTGCCACTGACGCCACCGGAGTGGCCGGAGTGGGGCAATCCCATCGAGGATGCGCAGGCCTACGCCGATATCGCCGACTATTCGCCGTACGATAACGTCGCCCCACGGGAGTATCCGCATCTGCTGGTGACGGCCGGCGTGTCCGATCCGCGGGTGACCTACTGGGAGCCCGCGAAATGGGTGGCACGGCTGCGCAGCGAGGGTGAGCCGACGGGCACCGTCCTGCTGCATACCAACATGAGTGCCGGCCATGGTGGCCCCGGCGGGCGGTTCCAGTTCCTCGAGGAAGTGGCCTATCGCTACGCCTTCCTGCTCTGGGCCTACGGGTTCACCACATGAGGTCGTCGGGCACCGGATAGTCGGCGTAGGCATCGTCCTGGTCGTCGCCACCGCCGCTGTCCGCCGCGGTCCAGGCGATCAGGAACGGTGCCCGCGCCTGGACGAACTCGACGATATTCCCGGGAACCAGCCGGTAGCGCCCCCGGGTTCGCGCGATGGCGAGGCGGCCGGCGGCGAGATCGCCGCGTTGCGCGGCGCTGACGCGGATGGGGCGGATGCGACCGTTATGGCTGAACTGGAAGCGTTCATCGCCGTCGTGGGCGACCTCGCGATCGATCACCATTTGTCGGGCCGCCTGTTCCTCTTCCTGGCGCTTGCGCTCCTCCTGCTGGCGCGCGTTGAGCGTGCGATCACGCGCCCGCCGGTCGGCCTCGCGCTGGGCCGCGGCCTCGCTCGCGGCCGCCTGCTCGGCATCGGTCTCGCCGCGGCGGCGCTTCTTGCGTTTGTTGCTGCGGGTCTTCTTGACCGACTGTTCGTCGACCAGCCCCTGCTTGAGTAGCTGATCGCGGAGACTGTCACTCATGGCGTGAACCCTCAGTAGGCCTCGTCGAGCACCCGCTCGCGGAGCTGTTCGTACTCGTTCTGATTGAGTAGACCGCGATCACGCAGTCCCTCCAGCTCCTCGAGGCGACTCGACAGGGAGTCCGTGGTGTCGGGTGTTGCAGCCCGAGCGGGCTCGGAGAGCCTGGCAAACCCGTCGCCGATAACCCGATAGTAACCATCGCGGCAGAAACCGCGATCCTCGAGGTCCCCGGAGCCCTGGACCCGGACATAATCGGCCCCATTACTCGCGGCTCGCCGCTTGAGCACGTCTCGCGCTTCCTGGCGCGCATCGGCGAGTCCAATCCCCGTATTACACTCAGCCATCGCGATACCGCGGTGCTGTCCGGTGCTGCGTGCGTTGAATTCCGGGGGTTCCGTTGCCAACTCGACCTCGACAGGTGGGCGATCCGCCTCGCCATCCGCCTGATCGGTGGATGTCAGCGATCCCATGCCCGAGCAACCGGCGAGGAAGAGTGTTGCCACCGGAAAGATGAGGGTTCTGTAACCGGCCATTGGTGACTCCGTCGATCCATAAACCCCGGAGTATTGCCGATATGGACGGGATTTGGCCAGCCCGCCGCTGGCCAGAAGTGGACTTCGGAGGTACGATTTCGAATTCGGGGTGGATATGCCCCATTACGGAAAACCAGAAAAGGAGATCCCCATGGCCTTTACGCTGCCGGATTTACCCTACGACTATGATGCGCTGGATCGCTCCATTGATGCCCGCACCATGGAAATTCATCACACCAAGCATCACAACACCTACGTGACCAAGCTCAACGCCGCGGTGGACGGAACGGACCACGCCGACAAGCCGCTGGCAGATCTCCTCAGCGGTGTCTCGGCGCTGCCGACAGCCGTGCGCAACAACGGTGGTGGTCACTACAACCACGCGATGTTCTGGAAGATGCTCTCGCCCAACGGTGGCGGTGCACCCACCGGCGCAGTGGCTGACGCGATCGATTCGGCTTTCGGCTCGTTCGACAGCTTCCGCGAGACGTTCACGAACGCCGCGCTGGGGCGTTTCGGCTCCGGCTGGGCCTGGTTGATCCACACCCCCGAGGGGCTGAAAGTGACGTCAACGCCCAACCAGGACAACCCGCTCATGGATGTCGCCGAAGACCGTGGCAAGCCGGTGCTGGGCCTTGATGTGTGGGAGCACGCCTACTATCTGCGCTACCAGAACCGTCGGCCGGACTATGTCGAGGCGTTCTGGGACGTGGTGAACTGGGACGAGGTCAATCGCCTCCTGGCGGACGCGGGCTGAACCGCGCCAGATCGCGTTCCATGACGTTCGCCAGCGGGAGCTGGGCATCGTGCGGATGAAGCCCGATGCGCAGTCCCGCCCCCGGCGGGCGGCGTCGATTAATCGCGTTGCTCATCGTCAGAATCTGTTTCTGACAGGTGTTGCCTGCCTCGTAGCCCAGCAGCGCCCGGTAATGCCAGCGCCGCCGAGATATCGAATAAACTCCCTTTAACGTCTCCACGCTCGAGAACGGCTGCTCGCCCAGTCGTCGACGCGGGAGTGCGCCCAGCGCCCAGGCCGGTGGCACATAAAGGCCGTTGGGGGTGAGCCCGTGGCGGTAGAACCAGGCATGGCACCGCCGCATCAGCGCCAGGATACCGTCCGCATCGAGGCAGAGGTGCTCGGCGACCCGGCGTGAAATCAGGGCACCGTGGAGTCGATGCCACAGGCCGCCGAAGCCGTCGATCCCGTGCCGCCAGCCATGCCCCGCCAGCGGATGCCCGTCGGCCTGCCAGCGTTGCAGTTGCGCGATTCCGTCGTGGTCCCACGCCAGCCCCGGCACGACCAGCAGGACCGGCGGCGGCCAGCCATGCGACCGGCAGCGGTCGATGAGTGCCGTGACCGCATCGAGCGTGGAGGGCATGACATCGTGGATGCTGAGATGGACGTCGGGCCGGTTCATGGCCGGATCAGCGCCAGCCACTCGTGGATGCAGCGACGCGTCATGGCAACCGCCTGGCGCCGCGCGGTGGCGCCGCGCTCGGCGAGTTGTGCAGTCGGCTGACCACGGACGCGCGCCAGGGCCTGCGCCACCGTCTCGTCGCGGTCCATGACCAGTAGCCCGTCCGCAAACTCCGGCCAGTCGGCGATCCCGCAGCCCGGCGAGACCAGGGCGAGCCGTCCGCGCACCATTGCCTCGAGGGCGACGGTGCCGAACGCCTCGACGCGCGAGGGCAGGACCAGGAGATCGCTGGCATCCAGCGCGTCCCGCAGTTGACCGCGATCCAGCCAGCCACGGTAGGTCAGGTTATCGAGCCGTTCGGCGGCGGCCGTGACCGCCGCGCGCTCCGGGCCCTCGCCGACGATCTCGAAGTGGCACCGGGGATCCGCCTCGGCCGCTTCGATCACGGTCTCGACGCGCTTTTCCGCGGCGAGTCGGCCGACAAACAGGATCCGCCGCGGGGGAAGCTCCAGTGGCGGCACTTCCGTATCGAGGAAATCCCTTGGAATCGGGGTATGAACCCGCTCGATCTGCCGCGCGCCCTTGTCCATGGCGAGCTGGTGCATGTGCGCGGAATTGCTGACCACCACGGCGGCCCGACGGAACAGCAGCCCGTTGACACGGGCCATGAGCCAGCGCTGGACGGGACCGAGGAGACGTCCCCAGTAAAGGGTCGCGAGGGCCTCGTAGTCGGTATGCAGACCGAAGATCAGCCTCGCTCCCAGGCCCTTTGCCATCAGCCCGGCCAGCACGCCATAGGGACCGGGTGTAGCAACGATCAGCACATCCGGTTGCGCCTCGGCGATCGCGCGATGCAGTTCGAACGGCGAGGGCAGTGCGATGCGCTGGGTGGCGTCACCCGGCAGCCCCGCCTCGTACCAGTGGCTCAAGGGGTGATCGGGGTCGCCGGCGGCGATGAGACGGAGGGTCGCCACCTCGTCCTGCAGGTGATCGATGAGATCGTTGTAGTAGGTCCCGACGCCGTTACGACGCGGGGCGGCATCCGACACTACGACGACCCGCTGTCGCGGTTCGAGGGCGTGGATCCCCGCGGCGGCGACGGGCCGGGTGCCGGCGAAATCGAATGCGGCGTCGATGTCGGCGAATCGCTCGCCCACCTGTCCGGCGTCGAGGCGATAATCGCCGAGGGAATGACGGTGTCCCGACCGGTGCTCGCGGGCCCGGCGATCGAGTTCGGCGAGCTGCTGCGCGAATCCGTCCTCGAGGGGCAGCGAAAGGGTCGAGTAGACCGCGCGGATCGTGTCGGCGAGGCCATGGCGCTGTGCCGGGAGGGGAACGAAAACCGCACGACCGGCTTCGAGCCCCGGCAGCACGGACAAAAGGTTGGTGTAGCCGAAATGCAGCTGGCGGAGCATCCGCTCGCTGAGTACGTCCCGATCGATCCGGCCGTGGAGCGCCTCAAGCCCTGGCGTCAGGCTCGAGAGCTGGGAGGAGACCGCCTCGGCGGGATCGCGCAGACAGGCAATGAAGCGCGCGTCGGGGAAGGCGCGCTGCAGCGTTGCCACCAGCGTTGCATGACTGGCGTTCTTGGCCAGGTAGGTCCGATCGGTGGCGTGGAAGTGGAGATGGCGCTGGATGCTCCGCCGGTAACGGGTCATGAGCCGATCCTGTTCCGCCGGTGTCAGGGCGGCATCCCCCCGGCCGAGCCGCCAGAGTCGCTGGCTGTCGGGAAACGCCACCACGAGGATAAACGCCGAGAGCTGCGGCAGGAGGCTGAGATAGTCTTCCTCGGGCGCGTGGGCCGAGAGCGGATGGGCGTCGGTGAGTGGCGCCAGCCAGCGACGGTTGATCCAGCCGCCCAGCCGCTGCAGGGGTCGGCCGACCAGCCGGTCGAGCCGGGCCAGGCCCCGCCAGAGATAACGATGGCTGATCGAGGGGGCAAGCACGCACTCCCAGGTGCGTTGCGTGGTGAACTGCGGATCCCGGGCAAGCGCCTCGTGGAGCGCCGTCGTGCCGCTGCGGGGGACGCCCACGATGAACACCGGCCGATTGACGGGGCGTCGTCGGTAGCCGCGGAACAGGAGCTCGTCGAGCCACAGCCCGGACCAGTAGTAGGCGAGGGCGAAGGGCAGGAGCAGGCCCAGGCCGAGGCTGGCCGCCCAGCGACGCGGCCCGTTGCGCAACACGCCGCTACGACGGGGGCGCAGGCCCGAGCCGATCAGCCCCAGCCAGTCGGCGATGATACGGAGCACTCAGTGTCGCCGGACGCGATCGTCCTTGCCGAAGTGATGGGCGAGGTTGCGATCGAGCTTGCCGGCCGCCTGGTGGGCGGCGGTGTAGGCATCCTCGGCCACCGCCTCGGCCACCAGTGGCTGGCGACCCTCGGGGTGGGCCTCGAGGGTGCAGTGGACATCGCGGCCGCCCTTGGCGCCGTTCTCGTCCTTGAAGTGGACCTCGATACGGGTCAGCCGCTCACCATACTTGCGCTGCACGGGCTCGAGCTTGTGCTGGACATGCTCGCGCAGGGCATCTGAAAGGTGGACGCCATCGCCGGGGTTAATGATCAGTTCCATGGCTTTTTTGACCTCCTGGTCGCTGGATGTCGAGCGCGGGCCTACCGGCCGCTGGCGCTGACCTCGTCAAGGGCGGCGGTGAAGCCGAGCAGTGACAGCGGGATATCGACCTGCCGATTCTGCGGGTCGGCAATGGTCAGGGTCGCGCGCTGTCCGGCCTTCATCCGGCTGAGCAGATCCTCGGTGAGTTCGATGCTCGAGCGGCAGCCCGCCTGCAGGCAGATCTGCACCGGGAAGCGCTCGGTCTCGCCGTCATCGACGCGCAGCTGGACCCCCGGAGGCAGGAGCATACCGAGCGGCAGGTTGAAGAGTGCCACCGGGCGGTCGGCATCCGGCGGAAAGCCGACGACCGCCTCGAGCACGGTCTGATCGTTTTCCTGCTCGCTCACCTGCTGATACATCTCGCAGAATTCGTCCGCCCCGAAGGCATCTTCCGGCGCCGGCTGGCAGCGCACGATCCAGTCCTCGTGCCGGGCCCGGACCTCCGCCTGGGGGCGTTCGGCCTGGGGCTCCAGGGCGGAGTCGGCGTTGCCGCTCTGGGCGCTGGCGGTCCCGCCGACAAGGAGAGACCCCGCGAAGAGCAGGGCAGTGACGAGGGCCCGGGGGGCAGTCTGTGTGGTCATGATAGGCCTCGGTCTTGCGTTCTAAGTGACTCCAGTCTGCCGGACTGCACCGACGATGCAAGCGGTGCATAATGCGGTTATGAACTATTGGATTCGCTTGATACTTTCTTACGCATCGGTGACCTGGAACCTGCGCCAGCCGCCGCTGGCGACGGCAAGCGCCGATGAGCGGGCGCGCTGGTGTCGCGATCACTGCGGTCGTTTCGCGGCGCGCTGGTTTGCGCTCGGGGCCGGGCTCTGGCTGATCTTCAGCACGCCGTTCGTGTCCTTCGCGCCGCTTGGCATGTTCGGTCTGTTTGCGCTGGTGGTGGGCATGGCGACGATCGCCCGGCAGATCCTGGCCCAGGGGCGGGCCGGGCCACCCCACATCGAGCCGCCGGTGGACTTCCCTCGACCTGATCACGAGGACGACGATGAGCGTTAGGCACCGGCGGTCTCTCGCCATTGCGGTGGTCTGCCTGCTGCTCACCGCCTGTGCGACTTCCCCCACCGGTCGGCCGCAGCTGCAGTTCATGCCCGATTCGCAGATCCGCGCCATGGGGCTCGACGCCTACAGCCAGATCAGGGAAACCGAACCCACCATCGATGCCGGGCCGCAGGTGGATTATGTCGAGTGCGTGGCCGCGGCGATTATCCCCCAGGTACCGGGCGAATACGCCGAGGACGGCTGGGAGATCACGCTGTTCGACGGTGAGCAGGCCAATGCCTTTGCGCTGCCGGGCGGCAAGATGGGGGTTTATACCGGATTACTCGACATCGCCGATAACCAGGACCAGCTGGCGACCGTGATTGCCCACGAAATCGCCCATGTCATGGCGAATCACTCCAACGAGCGGATGTCCACCGAGTTCGCCACGGTCCTCGGGCTGGGGGTGTTGCAGGCCGCCGCCAGCGACGATCCCGAGCGGCAACGACTCATGGCCGCGCTCGGGATTGGCGCACAGGTCGGTATCATCCTGCCGTTCAGCCGGATCCATGAGTCGGAGGCGGACGAGATCGGACTCGGATTGATGGCGGATTCGGGGTTCGATCCCCGCGCCAGCGTCCAGCTGTGGGAGAACATGCGCGACGCCGGCGGCGACGCCCCGCCGGAATTCCTCTCCACCCATCCGTCCCGGGACACCCGCATCAGGGATCTGCGCAAGGCGATGCCCACCGCCATCTATCGCTACGAGCAGGCGACAGCGGCCGGTCGCACGCCCGATTGCGTCAACTGAACACGATCGTCCGGTTCTGATACACCAGCGTCTGGCGCTGGAGGTGCGCCCAGATGCCGCGGGCGAGGACGAGTTTCTCCAGATCCTGCCCCTTGCGCACCAGTGCCTCGACCGAATCCCGATGGGTAATGCGGGTGACGTCCTGCTCGATGATCGGACCGGCATCCAGATCGGCGGTCACGTAGTGACTGGTGGCGCCGATGATCTTCACGCCACGGGCGTGCGCGGCGTGGTACGGCTTCGCACCGGCAAACGCCGGCAGGAACGAGTGATGGATGTTGATGATGCGTTGCGGGAAGGCATCGATCAGCGTCGGTCCGACGATCTGCATGTAGCGGGCGAGGACGGCCAGATCGACCGCGTGTCGCTCGAGTAATTCGCGCTCGGCGGCTTCCTGTTCCGCCCGGTTGTCGGCGGTGATCGGGAAGCAGTGGAACGGGATGCCGAACTGCTCGGCCACCGGGCGCAGGGTCTCGTGGTTGCTGATGATCAACGGGACTTCGACATGCCATTCACCGGACTGCCAGCGTGACAGCAGATCGTAGAGGCAGTGCGACATCTTCGAGACGAACAGCGCCATACGCAGGGGACGGGCGTTGTGATGCAGCTGCCAGATGGCCTGGAAATGCTCGGCAATGGTGGTCCGGAACGCCTCCGAGAACGCCTCCGCGTCAAGCGCGAATCCCTCGAGCTCCCAGCGCACGCGCATGAAAAAGACGCCTTCGGCACGGTCCACGTGCTGATCCAGATCGACGATGTTGGCACCGTGACCGGCCAGGAAACGGGTGACGGCGGCCACCACGCCCGGGCGGTCCGGGCAGTGCATGAGCAGGGTGGCCGTACGCGGGTTATCCACCGCCACTAGCTGGCAAGCCTGCGATACTTGATCCGGTGCGGGTTCATTGCCTCGTCGCCGAGCCGGCGGCGGCGGTCCGCCTCGTATTCCTGGTAGTTGCCCTCGAAGAAGTTGACCTGGCTGTCGCCCTCGAAGGCGAGGATGTGGGTGGCGACCCGGTCGAGGAACCAGCGGTCATGGGAGATCACCATGGCCGATCCGGGGAACACCAGCAGCGCCTCTTCGAGCGCGCGCAGGGTCTCGACGTCCAGGTCGTTGGTGGGCTCGTCGAGGAGTAGCAGGTTGCCACCGCGCTGCAGCAGCTTGGCGAGGTGAACGCGGTTGCGCTCGCCACCGGAGAGCTCGCCGATGCGCTTTTGCTGATCCTGGCCCTTGAAGTTGAAGCGCCCGACGTAGGCGCGCGAGTTCACCTCGTACTTGCCCACCTGGAGGATGTCGTGGCCCTCGGAGACTTCCTCCCAGACGGTCTTCTCGTCGTTGAGGTGGTCGCGGCTCTGGTCGACATAGGCGAGGTCGACCGTCTCGCCGCGCCGCAGCTCACCGGCATCCGGCTCCTCGGCACCGATGATCATTCGAAACAGCGTCGTCTTGCCGGCGCCGTTGGGGCCGATGATTCCGCAAATGCCGCCCGGCGGCAGCGAGAATGACAGATCATCCACCAGCAGGGTGTCGCCGAATCCCTTGCGGACACCGTCCGCCTCGACGACGACGTTGCCGAGGCGTGGACCCGGCGGGATGTAGATCTCGTTGGTCTCGTTGCGCGCCTGGAATTCCTGTGACTGCAGTTCGTCGAACTGCTTGAGGCGGGCCTTGTTCTTCGACTGGCGTCCCTTGGGATTACTGCGCACCCACTCCAGCTCGGCCTGCATCGCCTTGCGGTGCGCCGCCTGTTCCCGGGCCTCCTGGGCCAGGCGCTTGTCCTTCTGCTCCAGCCACGACGAGTAGTTGCCCTGCCAGGGGATCCCGTGGCCGCGGTCGAGCTCGAGGATCCAGCCGGCGACGTTGTCGAGGAAGTAGCGGTCATGGGTGACGGCCACGACGGTCCCCGCGAATTCGCCGAGGAAACGCTCCAGCCAGGCGACCGATTCGGCGTCGAGGTGGTTGGTGGGCTCGTCGAGCAGGAGCATGTCCGGGTTGGAGAGCAGCAGCCGGCACAGCGCGACACGGCGGCGCTCACCGCCGGAGAGCCGGTCCACGCTGGCCTCCCACGGCGGCAGTCGCAGTGCCTCGGCGGCCTGGTCGAGCTTGCGGTCCAGGTCCCAGGCATCGGCGGCGTCGATCTGGTCCTGCAGCTTGCCCTGTTCGGCCATCAACGCCTCGAGATCGGCGTCCGGATCGGCGAACTGGGCGGAGATGGTGTTGAAGCGGTCGACCAGGGCCTTGGTCTCGGCGACGCCCTCTTCGACGTTGCCGCGAACGTCCTTGGCCGGGTCGAGCTCGGGTTCCTGGGAGAGGTAACCGATCTGCGTTCCCGCCTGGGCCCGGGCCTCGCCCTCGATCTCGGTGTCGAGTCCGGCCATGATCCGCAGCAGCGTCGATTTGCCCGAGCCGTTGAGGCCCAGCACGCCGATCTTCGCGCCCGGGAAGAATGACAGCGAGATGTCGCGGAGGATGTGCTTTTTCGGCGGGACGACTTTGCCCACCTGGTTCATCGTGTAGATATATTGTGCCATCCCCTCAGTCTACGAACTCTCGGGCGCTGAGAGAAGCACCCGATCAATGCATGAATCGGGGAATTTCGCTACGATATGCGGTTCAAACCCGGTACCCATCACGACGAGGACAGGCATGTATTCAACCGACATGACCGTTGCCGGTTTCGACCCGGAACTGGCCGCCGCCATTGACCAGGAGCGCGATCGTCAGGAGACGCACATCGAGCTCATCGCCTCAGAGAACTACGCCAGCCCGCGGGTACTGGAGATGCAGGGCAGTGTTCTCACCAACAAATACGCCGAGGGCTACCCGGGTAAGCGCTATTACGGTGGTTGCCAGTACGTGGACATCGCCGAGAACCTGGCGATCGAGCGGGCCAAGACCCTGTTTGGCGCCGCCTATGCGAACGTCCAGCCGCATTCCGGCTCGGGCGCCAACCTGGCGGTGTTCATGGCGCTGGCAAAGCCCGGCGATACATTGCTTGGACTGAGCCTCGACCATGGCGGGCACCTGACCCACGGGGCCAAACCCAACTTCTCCGGCAAGATCTACAACCCGGTCCAGTACGGCGTGACCTCGGACACCGGCGAAATCGACTACGAGCAGGTCGAGCAGCTGGCCCGCGAGCATCAGCCGAAGATCATCATCGCCGGCTTCTCCGCCTACTCCCGGGTGGTCGACTGGTCGCGCTTCCGGGAGATCGCCGACGAAGTGGGTGCGTGGCTGCTGGCCGATATGGCGCACATCGCGGGACTGGTTGCGGCCGGGGTCTATCCGAGCCCGGTGCCGTACGCCGATGCCGTGACCACGACCACGCACAAGAGCCTGCGCGGCCCCCGGGGCGGACTGATCCTGGCGCGGGAGAATCCGGACGTGACCAAGAAGCTGCAGTCGCTGATCTTCCCCGGCACCCAGGGCGGTCCCCTGATGCATGCCATTGCCGGTAAGGCGGTGGCGTTCCTCGAGGCGCAGGATCCGGGCTTCCGCGGCTACCAGGAGCAGGTCGTCGCCAACGCCCGCGCCATGGCCGAGACTGTGATGGCGCGCGGCTATGATGTCGTCTCCGGTGGCACGGACAACCATCTGCTGCTGCTCGATCTGGTCAACAAGGGCCTCACCGGCAAGGAGGCGGATGCCGCGCTGGAAGATGCGCACATCACGGTCAATAAGAACACCGTCCCCAACGACCCGCAGTCGCCGTTCGTGACCTCGGGCCTGCGCATAGGCACGCCGGCCATCACGACCCGCGGGTTCCGCGAGGCGGAGAGCCGCGAGCTGGCCGGCTGGATCTGCGATGTGCTCGACCATATCAACGACGAGTCGGTGCGCGACCGCGTCCGTGACCAGGTGACCGACATCTGTCGGCGGTTCCCGGTCTACGAAGCACTGCAGGGCTGATCGCACGCCATGCGCTGTCCCTTCTGTCATACGCAGGACACGCGGGTCATCGACTCGCGCCTCGCCAGCGAGGGTGACCAGGTGCGCCGGCGTCGCGAGTGCGGCGGCTGCAGCGAACGCTTTACCACCTACGAATGCGCCGAGCTCGTGCTCCCGCGGGTGGTCAAGCGCGACGGGACGCGCGTGCAGTTCGACGAGCAGCGGCTGCGCAACGGCATGCTGCGTGCCCTGGAGAAACGGCCGGTTGCCACCGAGGCGGTGGAAGCGGCGCTCAGTCGGATTCGGCAGCGCGTACAGGCGCTCGGAGACGGCGAAGTCAACGCCAGTACCGTCGGCGACTGGGTCATGGAAGAGCTTCGTCAACTCGACGAGGTGGCCTATGTCCGCTTCGCCTCGGTCTATCGCAGTTTCCAGGATGTCAGTGCGTTCCGCGAGGTGATCGAGGGACTCGAACACGGGGATGCCGGGCTGGCGGATAACGGCTCGCCGTCTTGAGCGATTTCAGCGCCGCGGATCATGCCTGGATGGCCCGGGCGCTGCAGCTCGCCGAGCGCGGGCGCTGGACGGCCGAACCCAATCCACGGGTAGGCTGTGTGCTGGTCCGGGATGGCGCCTGCATCGGCGAGGCCTGGCACGTTCGTGCCGGTGAACCGCACGCCGAAGTGCTTGCCCTGCGGGCCGCGGGCGGCGATACGGCGGGTGCGACCGCCTATGTCACCCTCGAGCCCTGCAGCCATTACGGCCGCACGCCACCCTGCGCTGACGCGCTGATCGAGGCGGGCATTGCACGCGTTGTCGCCGCCGCCACCGATCCCAATCCAAGAGTGGCGGGTCGTGGGCTCGATCGCCTGCGAGACTCGGGGGTGGCCGTGGCCGCCGGCCTGATGGCCGCCGAAAGCGAGCGCCTCAACGCCGGGTTTTTCCGACGCATGCGCGATGGTCTGCCCTACGTTCGCGCCAAACTCGCCGCCAGCCTGGATGGCCGCACGGCCATGGCCTCCGGCGAGAGCCGCTGGATCACCAGCGCCGAGGCCCGCCGCGATGTCCATCGCTGGCGGGCGGCGAGTGGCGCGATCGTCACGGGCGTGGATACGGTTATCGCCGACAACCCGGCGCTCACCGTGCGTGATGTGAGCGGCGACTTCGTGCCACCGCGGCGGGTCGTGATCGATACCGATCTGCGTACGCCGCCGGACGCCGGGATGCTCGCGGACGAGCGCGGTGTCGTACTGATCCATGGCGGGACGATGCCGGCCCGCGAGCACGACCGGATCCACGCCGGGGCGGAGCTCTGGCAGGTAGCGCCGGGGCCGGACGGTCATGTCGATCCGAAGGGCGTTCTCGAGGCGCTGGCCGCTGCCGAGGTCAACGAGGTGTGGCTCGAAGCCGGATCGAGGCTGACCGGTGCGTGGCTGCAGGCCGGTCTGATCGACGAGCTGATCGTCTATCTGGCCCCGCATCTGATGGGGCATGAAGGCCAACCGCTGTTGACCCTGCCGGGACTTGATCTGATGCAGGATCGAATCGGATTGAACTGGATGGACACGCGACGAGTCGGTAATGATCTGCGACTGACAATGGCAATGCGCGACGAAGCGGAGGACGGGTAAATGTTTACGGGCATCATTCAGGCCATGGGAACGCTGCGGGAGAGTCTCGAGACGGGCTCCGACCGGCGCATGCGCTTTGCCGCCGACGGGTTTGACATGACATCGCTGCAGATCGGCGACAGCATGGCGGTCAACGGCTGCTGTCTTACCGCGGTGGAAGTCAATGCCGACGGCTTTGCGGCGGACGTCTCCGTCGAGAGCCTGGAGCGCACTACCCTCGGAGGGCTCAAAACCGGCGATCCGGTCAACCTGGAGCCGGCCCTCACGCTAGCCACCCCGCTCGGCGGCCACCTGGTCAGCGGCCATGTCGATGGCGTTGGCGAGGTCGTCTCGCGGACGCCGGACGGACGCTCGGAGCGCTGGCGCTTCCGCGCGCCGGACGCGATCGCCCACTACATTGCCGAGAAGGGCTCGGTCGCCATCGAGGGAATCAGTCTTACCGTCAACGGTGTCGACGGGGCAGAATTCGACGTCAACATCGTCCCGCATACCTCGGCGGTAACGACGTTCGGGGCCTACCAGGCGGGACAGCCGGTCAATATCGAGGTCGACCTGCTGGCGCGCTATCTCGAGCGCCTGCTGCAGGGCGGCGGGGCCGCCTCTTCCGGCGGGGTCAGCGAGGCCCTGCTGCGGCGCAACGGATTTCTGAAGGACTAGTCATGGCGTTCAACAGCATCGATGAAATCGTTGACGACATCAGCGCCGGCCGCATGGTGCTGATGCTCGATGACGAGGATCGCGAAAACGAGGGCGACCTGCTCATGGCCGCCTCGATGGTGCGGCCGGACGACATCAACTTCATGGCGCGCTACGGGCGCGGGCTGATCTGTCTGACCCTTAGCCGCGAGCGCTGTGAGCAGCTGCGGCTGCCGTTGATGGTGACCAACTCGAGTGATCACCAGGGCACGCAGTTCACGCTCAGCATCGAGGCGGCGCAGGGCGTGACCACCGGGATTTCCGCCGCCGACCGGGCGCGCACGATCCAGACGGCGGTGGCGCCGCAGGCGAAGCCGCAGGACATCGTCCAGCCCGGCCATGTCTTTCCGCTCATGGCGCAGCCCGGCGGCGTGCTGACCCGGGCGGGGCACACCGAGGCGGGCTGCGACCTGGCGCGCCTGGCCGGGTTCGAGCCGGCGGCGGTGATCGTCGAGGTGCTCAACGAAGACGGCACCATGGCACGCCGCGACGATCTGGTGGCGTTTGCGCGGGCCCACGACATCAAGATCGGGACGGTCGCCGACCTGATCGCCTACCGGATCCGCAACGAGCGCACCGTTGAGCGGGTCGCGGACTGCGAGCTGCCGACGGAACACGGGCGGTTCCACCTCTATGCCTACGAGGATGTGGTGGATGGCGCCATGCATTTCGCGCTGCTGCGGGGTCAGACCGACCCGGAACAGCCCGCCCTGGTGCGGGTGCAGATCGAGAATACGCTCTCCGATCTGTTCGGTGCGATTGCGCCGGATCAGACCTGGTCGCTGCGTCAGTCCCTCGATGAGATCGCGGGCAGTCGCACCGATCCGGTCTGCCTGCTGATGCTGCGCGGCGCCGATGATCGATCCGAGGTGCTGACACGGATGCGCGAGTTCCAGGCCCTCTCGCAGAGCGGCGAGATAACGCCGGAACCGCGGCCCATCACCGATCAGAGCGAGGCACTGCGGACCTACGGGGTCGGCGCGCAGATCCTCACCGACCTGGGGATCCGCCGGATGCGGGTGCTGTCCTCGCCGAAGATCATGTACGGGCTGTCCGGCTTCGGCATGGAGGTGGTGGATTACGTCCAGACCGGCGACGATCGGGGTGTTTCCGCCTAGCGGAGCGGTTTGCAGGTGGCGTGCGGCGGTATACGCTTGCACGCCTTGGCATGACAACAACGGAATCAGCATGAAGACCCTCGAAGGTGATTTTACGGCCAGCAATGCGCGAATCGCGCTGGTGGCCACCCGATTCAACGACTTTATCGTCGACTCGCTGGTGGGCGGTGCACGGGATACCCTGGTACGTCACGGCGTTGACGATGCATCGCTTACCCTGGTCCGCGTGCCCGGTTCCTGGGAGCTGCCGCTGGTCACCGACCGGCTGGCACGGTCCGGCGAGTACGACGGGATCGTGGCACTCGGCTGCGTTATCCGCGGTGGGACTCCCCACTTCGAGTACGTGGCCGGCGAGTGCGCCAAGGGCCTGGGACAGGTGAGCCAGCAGCGGGACATCCCGGTGTCCTTCGGCGTGCTGACCACGGACAGCATCGAGCAGGCCATCGAGCGCGCTGGAACCAAGGCCGGCAACAAGGGCGCCGATGCCGCCATGGCACTGCTCGAGACGATCAGCCTGCTGCGCCGGCTGTGAGTCGCCCGAGTGCGAACCGGCCACGGGCGAGGGCGCGTCGTCGCATTCTGCAGGCCCTCTACCAGTGGCAGATGACGGGCAGCGAGCCGGCGGAGATCCAGCGCCAGTTCTTCAGCGACCATCGGCTCGGCCGCATGGATCTCGATTACTTCAGCGAGGTGTTCCGCGGCGTGACCGAGGAGGTCGGCTCGCTTGATGCGGCGTTTGATCGCTACCTCGATCGCCCGGCCGCCAACCTCGATCCGGTCGAGCTCGCGCTGCTGCGCCTGGGGAGCTACGAGCTCCGCGAGCGGCTGGAGGTGCCCTACCGCGTCTGCATCGATCAGGCGGTCGAGCTCGCCAAGGGGTTCGGGGCCGATCAGAGCCATAAGTACATCAATGGCGTGCTCGACCGCGTCGCCCGTGATCAACCGCTGAGAGCGGATGAACTGAAGCGCCGTCGGCGCTGAGCGGGCAGGCCATGGCGGAGCCCTCCGAGTTCGCGCTGATCAGGCATTATCTGAGCCATCTCGGTGCCAATCGCGATGATGTCACGCTGGGTGTTGGTGACGATGCCGCCGTGGTGACAACATCCGGTCAGTCGCTGCTCATGGCGCTCGATACCCTCGTCGACGGGGTTCATTTCCCGTCGGACCTCCCCGCTTACTGGATCGGCTATCGCGCCCTCGCCGTGAACCTGAGTGATATCGCCGCCATGGGGGGCGAGCCGCTCTGGGCGCTATTAAGCCTCACCCTGCCGCATGTCGACGAGGACTGGGTTGCCGGCTTTGCCGATGGCCTCGGTACGCTGGCGGCGCGTCACGGAGTGGCCGTCATCGGTGGCGATGTCACCCGGGGGCCGCTGAGTATCAGCTTGCAGATCACCGGCCGGGCACCCGCCACTCCGCTGCGGAGGGACGGGGCCCGCGCCGGTGATCGTGTCTGGGTGTCGGGGCGCCCGGGGGAGGCAATGGCCGGGTTGGGCGTCTGGCAGAGTCCCGCGCACCGCGATCAGCCCCGCTGGGCGGGCCTGAGACGCACCTTCGTCGCGCCCCGGCCGCGGGTCGCGCTGGGTCGGGCGCTTGCGGGGATTGCCACGGCGGCCATCGACATCTCCGACGGGCTGGTCGCCGATGCCGGTCACATTGCCGATTCCAGTGGCGTGGCGATTGATCTGGCGTCGGCCTCGCTCCGCCCCTCGGCTCGGTTGCGCCGGTGGGTCGGCGAGGCCGCGACGGTCGTGCCGCCGGCCGGCGGTGATGACTACGAACTCTGCTTTACGGCCCCGGCGAGTGCTGATACCCGAGTGGCCGCCGCGGCACGACGCAGCCGCACGCCGGTCCGCTGCATCGGCAGCGTGGATGTCGGCACGGGTGTCACCTTCGACGGCCGTTCGATCGCCGACGGCGCCGGCGGGTATCGTCACTTCCAGGACTGAGTGGCTGTGGCAACAGCGGCGAGGCGGGTGTAGCATTCCCGCAATGCACAACGCAGGGGTGAAGCATGTTTAATCGGGCCGATATCCCCGTATCCCGTCAGCAGCCAACCTGCACGGACTGCGGCCTCAGTCAGCTCTGCCTGCCGGTCTCCCTGGAGGACAAGGAAGTCGCGATGCTCGATGGCATCGTCCAGCATCAGCCCGTCCTGCAGCGCGGTCAGCCCCTCTATCACGAGGGGGATACGTTTCGCGCGCTGTATGCGGTGCGCGCCGGGTCACTGAAGACCTACACCACGACCGAATCGGGCGAGCAGCAGGTGACCGGGTTTCATCTGCCCGGGGAGCTGGTGGGTCTGAATGCGATCAATCGCTGGATCCATCCCTGCTCGGCGGTGTCGCTGGAGACCACCAGCGTGTGCGAGATGCCGTTCGAGAAGCTTGAATACCTGTCGGCCGAGCTGCCCGATCTGCAGCGCCAGCTGCTGCGGGTGATGTCGCGGGAGATCGCCAGCGATCAGGATATGCTTTTCACCATGGCACGGCGCACCGCGGACGAGCGCCTCGCTATCCTGTTGCTCAGCTTCTCCGAGCGATTCGGTCAGCGCGGGCTTTCCGCCACCCGGTTTCGGTTGTCCATGGCACGGGGCGACCTGGGCAACTACCTGGGACTCGCCCCGGAGACCATGAGCCGGATCTTTCGGCGATTCCAGGACCAGGGCTGGATCGAGGCCGACGGCCGCGAGGTGGAACTGCTGGCCGTAGACAAGCTCGAGGCGCTGGCGGGGCGGGCCGCCGGCGGCGCGCAGGAATCGGGCTGAGCATCGCGGGTTACATCATCCCCGTCTGCAGCTTCGCCGCCTCCGACATCATCTCGAAGCTCCACGGCGGGTCAAACACGATCTCCACGTTGACGGTCTCGATGGTGGGGACCTGCTTGATTTTCTCGCGGACATCGTAGGCGAGGATGTCACCCATGCCGCAGCCCGGGGCGGTGAGCGTCATGTCGACTTCCGCCGACCGCGTACCGTCATCGTGCAGAGTGATGTCGCAGCGGTAGACCAGTCCCAGCTCAACCACGTTGATGGGGATCTCGGGGTCGAAGCAGCGCCGCATCTGATCCCACACGAGCTGCTCGACGTCCTCGGCCGAGGCATTCTCCGGCAGCTCCGGCGCCGGCTCGGCATCCTTGCCGATGGCATCGGCATCCTTACCGTCGACGCGGAACAGGTTGCCCTGGATGTAGACGGTATAACTGCCACCCAGCGCCTGGGTGATCATGCCCTCGGCGCCCTCGGGGATCGTGCCGGTATCACCCGCCGGAATCAGTGCCGCCTCGCAGTCACGCTCGAAAACAACCGGTTCATTACTCTGCATCGCTATCTCCCGCTCGCATTCCCGTTATGAGGTTTGAGGATACCACTGCTTTTAACGCTGTCCGAGCCGGGAAGAAATCGTTTTCCGGTTCGCGTATCGTTATCGTTTTTAACGGTCGATTGCATGCTGACTGTATTACGCCCGCTGGTCCGGCACCGTTACTTGCTGGCTTTCGCCTTCCTGCTGGCATTCCTCTCGGGGCACGGACAGACCTACTTTATCTCGCTCTTCGGCGGTGAGATCCGAGCGGCGTTCGAGCTTAGCAACACCGAGTTCGGGGGGCTTTACTCCGCGGCGACGCTGACCAGCGGCATTCTGGTCATCGCGCTGGGTCGGGGGGTTGACCGGATGCCGCTCGGGCTTTTTACCGCCGCGGTGATTGTCGGGGCCGCTGCCGGCGGGGTGCTCCTGGCCACCGCGCCGTCGGCGGCCTGGTTGTTACCGGGCTTCCTGTTGCTGCGCCTCTGTGGCCAGGGCCTGATGGTGCACGTCGCGCAGACAACCGTCGGACGGCGTGTAGAGCGAGGTCGGGGGACCGCGATCGGGGTCGTCACCGTGGGGTTACCCGCCGGTGAGGCGGTCCTCCCGGCGATGGTGGTGGTGCTGATGGCCACCCTCGGTTGGCGAATGAGCTGGGGCGTGTTCGCCCTGGTGCTGGTCGCCGTGGCGCTGCCGCTGGCGCTGCTCTTTTTGCGGCTCACGGCGGGGCAGCCGTCGGTGAGTGACGAGGCGTCGGTAGCCGCGGACGGCAATACCGACAAACAGCCCGGGCCATCCACGGGGCCGGTGAATGACTGGAGCCGGGCGCAGGTCCTCGGCGATCCAAGGTTCTACCGTATTATGCCGGCGATCCTGGCGCCGCCGTTCCTGATCACCGCGCTGTTTTTTCACCAAGTGCCGATTGCCGAGGCGAAGGGGTGGGCGCTGGGCTGGCTTTCCACGGCATTCGTACTCTTCGCCCTCAGCCACGTGGTGTCACTGACCGTCAGCGGTATGCTGATTGATCGCCTGGGGGCGGCCCGATTGCTGCGCCTCTACCTCGCGCCCATCCTCGCGGCACTACTGGTGCTCGGGTTCGTTCCGGGCGATCCGGCGGCACTGCTCTACCTGGGGCTGGCCGGCCTCAGCGTCGGCACGGCGAGTACATTGATGGGCGCGGTCTGGCCGGAGCTCTACGGTATCCGTCACCTGGGTGCGATCCGGGCCATGGCCCACGGGGCGATGGTGCTGAGTACCGCCATCGCTCCCTTGCTGATCGGCGCGCTGCTGGATGCCGGGATCTCGCTGCCGGCGCTGGCCTCGGCGCTGGCGGGTTACGTGGTCGTGGCCATGGTGGTCATCCCGGCGCCGCGGACGCTGCGACCACGCGATCCCGTCGTCGGGCCTGCCGGGTAGGCATGGTTGGATTGCTGCGCGGTCTCGGCGCGCATCGCCATTTGCTCGGTTTCGGCGGTTTGATGGTGTTCATGTCGGGCCCCGGGCAGACCTTTCTGCTCTCTCTCTACGGCGGCGTGCTGCGCGAGACGTTCAACCTGAGCCATTCGGCTTTCGGCGGGCTCTACTCACTGGCGACGTTAATGAGTGGCCTGCTGGTGATGGGCCTCGGGCGCGGCGTCGATCGCATCGCGCTCGCGCGCTTCACCGCCCTGGTCATTGCGGGTGCGGCCTGTGGTGCGGTGTTGCTGGCAACGGCCTCGGCGGCGTGGATGCTGCTGCCGGCATTCCTGCTCCTGCGTCTCTGCGGCCAGGGGCTGATGACCCATGTCGCTCAGACCACCGTTGCCCGCCATGTCCACCAGGGCCGCGGGACGGCAATGAGCTTGATCAGCATGGGCTCGCCGCTTGCAGAGGCGATAATGCCGGTCACGGTTGTTGCGCTCATGGCGGCCATGGATTGGCGCGCCAGCTGGCTGGTGCTTGCGGCGGGGCTGGTCATCGTGGCGCTGCCGCTGGCGTTGTGGTTGCTGCGGGCACAACAACGGGTTGGTAGCGGATCGACGGCGCGCCCGTCGGTCGCATCCGCCCCGGCCGAGCCTGACCTCGATGACCACCTGGACAGCTGGACGCGAACGGAGGTTTTGCAGGATCGTCGTTTCTACCGGATTCTGCCGGCGCTGCTCGCCTCGCCGATCCTGATCACGGCGCTGTTTTTCCACCAGGCGCCTATCGCCCAGGCAAAGGGCTGGAGCCTCGAGCTGGTGTCCAGCGCTTTCACGGTTTTCGCCGCCTGCCATGTGGCGGCGTTACTGCTGAGTGGTCCGTTGATTGATCGTATCGGCGCCCGGCGGCTGCTCGGGGTGTATCTGCTGCCCCTGCTGCTCGCCTCCGGCGTGGTGGGGTTCTGGCCCGGGGCGATTGCCGCCCCCGTCTACCTCGGGCTGGCCGGGCTCTGCGTGGGCACGTTCAGCACCCTCATGGGTGCGCTCTGGCCGGAGCTGTACGGGACGCGCCACCTGGGGGGTATCCGGGCCCTGGTCCATGGCGCCACGGTGCTGGGCACGGCAGCCGGCCCCGTGCTCATCGGTCTGCTGCTGGACGCGGGTCTGGGCATCACCGGGCTCTCGCTGGTGATGGCGACCTACCTGGTGGTCGCCATCGTGCTCGTGCGGCCGGTCGCGGTGGCTAACCCACCGGCACCGTCTGCGTCTCGGTGAACTCGAACAACCCCTCGAGTCCGCCCTCGCGCCCGAAACCGGACTGCTTCATGCCACCGAAGGGGGCCTCGGGCGTCGGTCCGCTGCCCGTATTGAGGGCGGCATGGCCGAAGTGGAGGCGGGCGATGACCTGATGACCGCGGGTCTCGTCGCGGGTGAAGACGTAGGCGGCGAGGCCGAAATCGGTATCGTTGGCCATTGCCACCACCTCGCTCTCGTCGCTGAAGGTGATGATGGGAACCAGCGGCCCGAAGGTCTCCTCGCGATAGCAGGCGGCATCCGCCGGTACGTTAAGCAGCACCGTAGGCGGGTAGAAGGTCCCCGGCAATCCGCTGGTATCGCCCTCGAAAACCCGTGTAGCACCCTTTGCGACGGCGTCGTCGACGTGACGGCGGACCTTGGCGACGGCGTTCTCGTCGATCAGCGGCCCGAGGCGGGTCGCAGGGTCCATACCATCGCCGACGGTCAATGCGTTGACCCGATCGGCGAGCTTGTCGGCAAACGCCGCGGCGACATCCCGGTGCACGAAGATCCGGTTGGCGCAGACGCAGGTCTGGCCGCCGCCCCGGAACTTGTTGCCGATCAGTTGATCGGCGGCGTGGTCGAGATCGGCATCCGCAAAGATGATGTAGGGCGCGTTGCCGCCGAGCTCCAGCGTCAGGCGCTTGATCCCCGGGGCGGATTGCTCGATCAGCGTGCGCCCCACCTCCGTGGAGCCGGTGAAACTGATGACGCGCACCGACGCGGCATCGAACAGCGTATCCGTGATGGGGCCGGCGGAGCCGATGACCAGGTTGGCCTTGCCCGCCGGCAGCCCGACCTCGCGGTCGAGGAGCGTGAACAGGGCGATCATCGTCAGCGGCGTCTTCGATGAAGGCTTGATCACGCTGGCGCAATCGGCGGCGATGGCCGAGGAGAGCTTCTTGGCGATCATGCCGATGGGAAAGTTCCAGGGGGTGATCAGTCCCACCACTCCGGCCGGCCGGTGGTGGACGTGCCAGCGGCAGTTGCGCGGCTGCTCATCGAGGGTATGCGACGCCAGCGCATCGATGTGACTGGCGGCATAGCGGAAGAAGCCCGCGGCATAGTCCACCTCGCCCTGTGCCTCGCCGAGCGGCTTGCCATGCTCGAGGCACAGGATCCGGCCGACCTCCTCGCGATTCCGCGTCAGCGTGTCGGCGATCGCCTCGAGCCACCGGCGACGCTGATCGAGATCGGCGGGGTGGGCCAGTGCCGCCTCGGCGGCCGCGATCGCACGCCGCGTTTCGTCTGCCCCCATCGAGGCGACATCCGCCAGATGACCGTGGTCGACGGGGTTGGTGACGGCAAGGGTCCGGCCGTTGTCCGCCATCTGCCATTCGCCATTGATGTAACCGCCGCTGGCGGAGAGGAGGGGAGAGTCGATCATCAGCTGCCTCGCTTTTCGATTCGTGTGTCGTCTCAGGTGCCCGGGACGAAGCCCTGGGCCTTGTCGACTATGTTTTCAAAGGGCTCGCCGCGCTGCCAGCGGCGGAAGTTGTCGATGAACTGTTCAGACAGTGCCGTGTTCCAGCCGATGAAGTCGCCGGCCATGTGCGCCGAGATGTGGACGTTGGGCAGATCCCAGAGGGGGTGATCCGCCGGCAGCGGTTCCTGCTCGAAGACGTCCAGTGCGGCGCCGTCGATCGCGCCATCGCGCAGCGCATCCACCAGGGCCTCGGTGCGAACGATGGGGCCACGGCCGATGTTGATCAGCCGGGCGTGTTCGGCCATGGCATCGAGCTCCGCCGCACCGAACAGGCCGCGGGTGGCCTCGGTGAGGGGCGCGGCAATCACGACGAAGTCGTAGTCGGGCAGCAGCGAGAGCAGATCGGCCTGGGCATAGATGGCGCCGAAGTCATCATCTCCGGCGCGAGCGCGGCGGCCGACCCCGTCGCACTCGATGCCGACGGCGCTACAGGTCCGCGCGATCCGCCGTCCGATGGCCCCCGCGCCAACCACCAGCAGCCGCTGCCCGGCCACCGGCTCGGTCTCGCGGTGTTGCCATTGATGGTCCTGCTTGAGTTGCCAGTTACCGGCAAAGTCCTTGCAGAAGGCGATGACCTGGCCGAGGACATATTCGGCGATGCATCGATCGAAGATGCCGCGGGCGTTGGTGACGGGGATGTCGCTGTCACGTACCGCCGGGATGAGCAGCGCATCCACCCCGGCGCTGGTGGCATGGATCCACTCCAGCGCGTCGGCGGCCGGCCACGCCCGGGCGAGCGCGTCGGTGCGGAAATCCGTGACGCACAGAACCCGGGCCCCGGGCAGGGCGTCCTTCAGGCCCGCAGCATCCTCTGCAACACGCAGATCGGCCTCGGCCTGGAGTGGCTCCATCCCCGCCGGCAATCCCTCGCCCGGCGCGGTGAGAACGGCGATTCGCGTCTGCGACTCGGTCATGCGGAGATCCCCCTGGAAAGCCCTGTCTGGCAGCGACGTTATAGGCCCGCCCCGAGTGGGTCAACTGCGCCCGGAAATGGGCTTTTGAGGGGCTTGACCGGCCTGTTGGCGAAGACTAGCTTCGCCGTGTTGTCCAACGTTTACCACACTGCAGCAAAAGGGGATTGGGTTATGGTGAATCCGGTTGAGATGGAGCAGGGCGATCAGGCCGAATCACCGCTTTTCAGTCCGTCTCTCCAGGCGATTCCGATGCCGGGGATCCGGCGGATGATCAATACCGCGGCGGGCATGGATGACGTGATCCATCTGTCCATCGGTCAGCCCGACTTCCCGACCCCGCAGCCCATCATCGAGGCCCATATCGACGCGCTGCGCGAGGGCAAGACCGGCTATACGATGGACGCCGGGCTGCCCGAGCTGCTGAGCGAGCTCGCGCGCTATTATTCGAAGCGCTACGACCGTGAACTCACCGAGGACAATTTCCTGGTCACCACCGGGGCCACCGAGGCGATGTACCTGGCGCTGACGGCCACGGCGGCGCCGGGCCGGCAGTTCATCGTCACCGACCCGACCTTCCTGCTCTATGCGCCGCTGATCCGCATGAACGGTGGCGAGATCAAGGTCATTCCGACGCGCCCGGAGCACGGCCACCAGGTCGACCCGCAGGAGGTGATCGACGCCATCGGCATGCGCACCTTCGCGATCGTGCTCAATTCACCGAGCAATCCCAGCGGGGCGGTGTACCCGCGCGAGACCATCGAGGCGATCGTCCAGGAGGCGGCCTACCGGGGGGTCTACGTGTTCGCCGACGAGGTCTATGACCACATCCTGCTCGATGAGGATATGGAGTTCCCCAGCGTGATCAACTGCGCCTCGGATCTCGATCACGTCATGTCGGTATCGAGCTTCTCGAAGACCTTCAGCATGGCGGGCTTCCGGATCGGCTGGATGATCTCCAGCCAGGGCGCGATCAAAAAGCTCCGGCGCTATCACATGTTTACCACGACGGTGGCGAGCACACCGGCACAGTGGGCCGGCGTTGCCGCGCTGCAGGGGGACATGGCCTGTGTGGACGACATGAATGCCGAGTATCGCCGGCGTCGCGACCGGGTGGTGGAGCTGGTGAGCGAGACGCCACACCTGACCGGCTATGTGCCGCAGGGGGCGTTCTACATTTTCCCGTCGCTGCCACCGCGCACCGATGCCACCGATCTGTCACTGCGCATGTTGAGGGAAACCGGTGTCTGCGTGATCCCCGGTGATGCCTTCGGGGATACTTGCGGCAACGCCATCCGTATCAGCTTTTCCAACTCGATGGACAATATCGAGGAGGCGTTTGCCCGCATGCAGCCATGGCTGGCCAAACAGAGCTTCTGATCAGTCTTCGAGCCATTGCACCCGGTAGAGGTCCAGGCGCCGGTCGCGGGCGTTCTGGACCGATCCCTCGGCCCGAAGCTGGGTGAGCTTGTCCATATCCAGGTCCACCACTACCGTCATCTCGGTATTCGGTGTGGTCTCGCTGACGATGCCATCGTGGGGGAAGGCGAAGTCGGAGGGCGAGAATACCGCCGCCTGCGAATACTGGATCTCGATGTTCTCCACTCGCGGCAGGTTGCCCACACTGCCGGTAATGGCGACATAGCACTCGTTCTCGATCGCCCGGGCCTGCGCACAGCGCCGCACGCGAAGGTAGGCGTTCTTGGTGTCCGTCCAGAACGGGACGAACAGGATCTCCATCCCCTGGTCGGCGAGCAGTCGGCAGGCCTCGGGGAACTCGACGTCATAGCAGACGAGGATGCCGATCCGGCCCACGTCGGTGTCGAAGGCCTTGAGGCTGTTGCCGCCCTGGACGCCCCAGAAGAAGCGCTCGTCGGGTGTGGCATGCAGCTTGTAGTGGGTGTCCATGGTGCCGTCACGACGACATAGATAGGCGACGTTATAGAGCGTGCTGTCGTCATAGACCGGCATCGAACCGGCGATGATGTTGATGTTGTAGGACACCGCCATCCGACTCATGGCATCGGCGATCTCGGTGGTGTACTGCGCCAGTCCGCGCATCGCCTCGGCCGGGTCTTCCTGGTTGAACTGCGCGAGCAGTGGCGCGTTGAACAGCTCCGGGAAGACGATGAAATCGGCGTTGTAGCCGGCCATGGCGTCCACGAAGAATTCGATGTTCGACATCAGGTCTTCGAAGTTGGTGACGCGGCGCATCTGCCACTGCACGGTGCTGACCCGCACCGTCGATTTGCGGCCGCCGATCAGAGACGCCCGCTTGCTCTCGTAGAAGATATTGTCCCACTGCAGGAGTGTCGCGAAGGCCTCCGAGTCCTGGTCCTCCGGCAGATAGGCGGTGATCACCCGGCGGACGTGGAAGTCGTTGGCGAGCTGGAACGACAGGATGGGGTCGTAGATTTCGCGCCGCCGCACCAGATCGATATACTCTTCCGGCTTCATCTCGCTGGCGTGCGAGCGATAGCCCGGCATGCGGCCGCCGGCGACGATGGCGCGCAGGTTGAGATTGCGGCAGAGTTCCTTGCGGGCGTCGTAGAGTCGCCGGCCGAGCCGCATGCCGCGATATTCCGGATCGACGAAGATATCGACACCGTAGAGGACATCGCCGTTGGGATCGTGATTGGTCAGGTAACCGTTGCCGATGATGTCGTCGTACTTGTGACGATCGCCA
Organism: Spiribacter vilamensis; assembly: GCF_004217415.1. Taxonomy (NCBI): domain Bacteria; kingdom Pseudomonadati; phylum Pseudomonadota; class Gammaproteobacteria; order Chromatiales; family Ectothiorhodospiraceae; genus Spiribacter; species Spiribacter vilamensis. The sequence goes on along the minus strand of NZ_SHLI01000001.1, from coordinate 1,283,554 downwards.
TAGCGGTCGTAATCGACGATCATGGAGATAGCACCGGCAACGACCCGGCCGTTGTCCTCGATACAGATCTGGCCCTCGGCGAAGCGGTTGAGCTGCGCCGAGAACTGCTTGCGCGTCCAGGCGCCGCCGAGATCCGGGTAGACGGCATCCATGATGTGCTTGACGTCGGGATAATCCTCCAGCCGCAGATGACGCAGCCGCAGGCGGTGTTCTTCGGTGTTTGTATCCTGTTCACTCATGCGAAAAGGATATCATTTCACGGGGAGCGGACAGAGCGCTGATGCCGAGGGAGGAGCCGGAAATGCAACATGAACAACGGGCAGGGGGCCGCGAGCCACGTCTGTGAGCCAAACCGCGCGGCGGTTTTCGTCCCGGGTCCGAACGTCGGGTACCGCGCTGACGGTGCTGATGCTGGCCACGGCCTCCGCCAGTGCCGCGATCGAACTGAGCCTGACGGGTGCCGACGGTCAGCTCGCGGACAATATCCGTGCGCACATCGACACCGAGGTCGTTGTCGACTCGGAGCTCGCGGGGCGTTTCTACCGCGAGCAGGTGATCGAACAGGTGCAGAACGCCGCCGAGGCCCTGGGGTACTACCAGGCAGAGGCCGATGTCGCGTTACGCCGCGAGGACGACGACTGGGCACTGTCGATAGCGGTCACCCCCGGGCCGCGGGTCGAGGTGCGCGACGTCGCGCTGGATGTAACGGGTGAAGGGGCCGATGATCCCCGCCTCGAGAGGATCCGGCGCATCCTGCCACTGCAAAGCGGGGCGGCCCTCAATCATGCCGATTACGAGGCCAGCAAGCGGGCGCTGTCCAACGAGGCGTTGCAGCGGGGTTTCTTTGATTACCGGTTCACCACGGCGCGACTGGCCGTGAATGCGGAGGCTGGCTGGGCGGATGCCACCCTGACGATGGACTCGGGCCCGCGTTACGAGCTGGGTGAAGTGACGTTCTCGTCAACGCCGTTCCGGCGCGAGTTCCTGGAGCGTCTGGTGCCGTTCCGGCCGGGTACGCCTTACACCGCCGATGCCGTTGCCGATTTCAACCAGCGCCTGTTCGAGAGCGGTTATTTCGAGGACGCGGTGGTAGAGACGCAGCGTGATGCGGGCTCGGGGAAACGGATTCCGGTCCGCGCCGAGGTGACGACCGGCGAGCGTAATAGCGTGACCACCGGACTGGGCTATTCCACCGACGAGGGACCGCGTCTGCGTTTCGGTTACGAACGCCACTACGTCAATAACCGCGGGCATCGATTCAATACCGAGCTCCGGCTGTCGTCGGCCCGCCAGGGCCTGAATGCGCGCTACGAGATACCGCTGGCGGATCCGGTGAATGATGAGTTGTCCGTGACCACGGCATGGCAGAACGAGGATATCGAGGACAGCCGCAGCGAGCGCTACAGCGTTCGCGTCGGGCGCCGTCAGACGTTCACGTCGGGATGGACGCGAACCCAGTCCCTGCGCGTCCTCTCGGAGCGGTTCACCGCCGGCCTTGATAGCGGTCGCAGTCGTCTCGTGTTGCCGGGGATTCGTTTCTCGCGGACCCGATCCCGCGGCGGCGTCGATCCGGACTGGGGCGATAACCAGCGCTATTCGCTGGAGATCGCCCGCCAGGAGTTGCTCTCGGATGTCGATATCGCCCGGCTGCAGCTGGGCAGCACCTGGCTGCGCAACCTGCGCGAGGTCCACCGCTTCGAACTGGGTGCCGAGCTGGGGGGAGTGGCGACCAGCGACTTCAACGAGGTGCCCACGTCGCTGCGCTTCTTTGCCGGCGGCGATCAGAGCGTGCGCGGATTTGCCTATCGCAGCCTGGGGCCGAAGGACGCCAGCGGTGATGTGACCGGGGGGCGCTACCTCACGACCGCCAGCGCCGAGTACAGCTATGCGCTGACCGGCAACTGGCGACTGGCCACTTTCGTCGACGCCGGTGACGCCTACGAGGAGATCGATGCGTTCGATCCCGAGGTGGGTACCGGTTTCGGGGTGCGCTGGTCGTCGCCGGTGGGTCCGCTGCGGCTCGACTTCGCCTGGGGCGTCAGCCGCGAGGATGTCCCGTTCCGTGTCCACTTCTCCATCGGTCCGCCCTTCTGATGCCGCGTCTATGCACTCTTATTCTCACGTTGATCTTCGCCATCGCGCTGCTGGGCGCCTGGCTGCTGAGCACGACCGAGGGCGCGCGCTGGCTCGCCGCGCGTGCCGAGGCGCTGCTGCCGGCCCTGCAGGTCAGCGTGACCTCGGGCAGTCTCTGGAACGGCGTGTCGGTCGCGGATCTGCGCTGGTCGGGTGATGGCGGCGAGATCAGTGTCGATTCACTGGCGCTGGACTGGTCGCCCGGCTGCCTCCTGCGCTGGACGGTCTGCGTCGACGAACTGGCCGTCGACGGGGTTCGGCTGGATCTGCCCGCGGCGGCTCCCGAGGCCGGGGAAGCGCAGGCACAGGCCAATCCGCTCGAGACCCTGCCGGACAATATCCCCCTGCCGGTGGTGGAATCCCCCGTGGATGTCATCGTGGAGCGGGCCACGATCACCGGGCTGGTGGTGCGGCAGGGTGGCGAGCCGATGGCCGCGGGGCTGTCGTCGATCACACTCAGTGCCCGCCTGGTTGGCCAGGAACTGGCCGTCGAGCGCCTGGATCTGGCGGGTGATGCGGGCACCGCCAACCTGCAAGCCGACGTAACCCTGGCCGACGACTGGCCCGTCGACGCGCGCTGGGCGGTGGAGCCTGCCGAATCCCTGACGGCGGGCGAGGCCGTGGCCGTCGAGGGCCGCATCGAGGGCACCGCCGGCGATCTGGCGCTGAGCGGTTCGGTCTCCGGCGCCCGATCGGTGGATTTCGAGCTGGGTCTGTCGGCACTGGCGTCGCCACGGCGGCTGGAGGCGCGGGTCGAGGCGTCGGAGAGCACGCTCGCCGTTGATGCCCGGATTGACGAGGCCATCGACATCACGGGCGATTTGCGGGCACCGGCACTGAATCCCTTCTGGCCGGGTTTGAGTGGGCAGCTGACAGGCCGTTTCAGTATTACCGGTGATCCGCTGCGACCCTCCGTCACGGCATCGGTGGCCGCCGAGGCGATCGAGTACGCCGGCATCGGACTCGACAGTGCCCGGCTCGAGGCCGACTGGGTGACCCGTGAGGGTGGACGGGTGAGCCTGCAGGCCGACGGTCTGCGACGCGACGGGGAAGCGCTGGGTAACGTCCGCATCGCGCTCGACGGCCGCCCCGATGATCATCGCCTGGAACTGGCGGCGAATGCCGAATCGGCGTCGGTACAACTGGATCTGGCCGGCGGGCTCGACGCGGCGGTACCCGCTTGGGAGGGCGCGGTGAGACGGGCACGGGTCTCGGTGGACGGCGAGCAGGCCCGGCTGGTGGATACGCCGTCGCTCTCGGTGAGTCCGCAGGCCCTGCGTCTCGACGGGCATTGCTGGGCCTGGCAGGAGGTGCGCGCTTGTACCGAGCCGTTGATCGCGAGCCCGGAATCCGCGCAGCTCGAGGTCAATCTCTCGGCACTCCCCCTTGCGGTTCTGGAGCCCCGTCTGCCGCCCGGATTCGGCCTGCCGGGATCGGTGACGGGAACGGCGACCCTGGACTGGCAGGCGGAAACGGGGCCCTCCGCCCGGATCACGCTGGTCAGCCCGGCGAGTCGTATCGAGGTCCCGCAGCCGGACAGCGACGGCCCACTGACGCTGGACTATGACCGGATCGTCGTGGATGCCGACCTGCAACCGACGGTGGCACGGTTTCGGGTCGGGCTGGCATCGCCCGCCATCGGTCAGGGTGGTTTCGCGGTGGAGACCGACCCGGCCGATGCGCAACGTCCCCTGTCCGGAACGGTCTGGCTGGACGGCCTCTCGCTTGCGCCGCTCGCCGGTGCGCTCCCGCAGCTGCGCGAGGTGGAGGGGCTGCTGAGCGCCCGGGGCGAGGTCAATGGCACGCTGAAGGCGCCACGCTTTCGCGGGACGGTCGGACTGCGCGAAGGCCTGGTGCTGCCGTCGGCGCTGGCACTGCCGCTTGAGGAGATCAACCTGAGCGCCGACATCGATGGCGAGGTGGCGACACTCGAAGGGGGATTTCGGGCCGGTGAGGGTGAGGCCGCCATCGGCGGGCAGCTCGACTGGCAGTCCGGCGAGCTGGACGGCACGGTTGATCTTGCCGGCGAAGCGCTCGACATACGCGTCGGGACACTGGCGCGGCTGACCGTGACGCCGGATATTACCCTCGCGATCGATCCGGAGACGCTGGCGCTGACCGGGTCGATTACCATTCCGTCCGCACAGATCGAGCCGACCGGGTTGTCGGCGGGTGCCATTCGGCGTTCGCCGGACGCCGTTCGGGTGGATGATAACGGGCAGCCCCTCGCATCGGCGGCGGAGGAGGGTGGCCGGACGCTGGAAACCGATCTGCGCCTGGTGCTTGGCGACGAGGTCGCATTCTCGGTGCGCGGAGCGACCGGGCGGCTCGATGGCGCACTGCGGCTTCGCCAGCTCGGGACCGCCAGCGCCGAGGCCGAGGGGGTGCTGAATCTGATTGATGCGAGCTACGAGGCCTATGGCCAGTCGCTGCAGGTGCGTCGGGGGCGGGTGATCTTTGCCGGTCCACTGGCGCAGCCACGGCTGGATATCGAGGCGGTTCGGGAGGCGGCTGACATCGTTGCCGGGCTTCGGGTGACCGGGCCGGTCAACGATCCCCAGGTGCGGCTGTTCTCGCGGCCGGCGATGGCACAGGCGGACATCCTCTCGGTGTTGTTGACCGGACGCCCACCCGGCCAGGGCTCATCGCCGAGCGAGGAAGAACTGATCAACAGTGCCGCGCTGTCGCTGGGTGTCTTCGGCGGCGGACGTCTGGGTGAATCGCTCGCCGACAACCTGGGGGTCAAGGACTTCCAGCTCGAGGCGAGTGGCGAGGGCAGCGATGCCCAGGTGTCGGTCAGTGGCTACCTGACGCCCAACCTGATGGTGCGCTACGGGGTCGGTGTCTTCGAACCCGAGAACACGGTCAGTCTGCGTTACTATTTCACCAGCCAGCTCTATCTGGAAGCGGTCAGCGGCGCCGAGAGCGCCTTTGACCTGTTCTACTCGTTCGACTACGACTGATCGCTCTCCGACGACGGGGATTCGTCGCTACTGCGATTGCCGCCGCTTCTCCGGCTGCCGCCCCCGCCGGAGCGGCTGCGGTTGCCACCCCCGCCGCTGCGGCGATTGTTCATGCGGGCCGCGGGCTTGAGATCCTCGGCGATGAGCCCGGTCGGGGCCATCTCTGCCGGGATCTTCTGGTCGATGTAGCGCTCGATATCGGGCAGCGAATAGACATAGGTCTCGCAGGCGAAGCTGATCGCGTCACCGGCGGCGCCGGCGCGGGCGGTGCGACCGATGCGGTGGACATAGTCCTCGGCGTCCTGCGGCAGGTCGTAGTTGATGACGTGGCTCACCTCGGGGATGTGCAGACCCCGCGCGGCCACATCGGTGGCAACGAGGATCGGCAGATCGCCGGCCTGGAATTTCTCCAGCAGCTGCTCGCGCTTGTTCTGCGGGATGTCTCCCGAGATCACCGCCGCCTTGATGTCGTTACCGATCAACCAGGCGGCCACCTTGTCGGCGTCGCGCTTGGTGTTGACGAACAGCAATGTCCGTGTGGGGGCCTGCTCGCGCAGGACACCGATGAGCAGACCGATCTTCTGATTGTTCTCGACGTGATAGAGCGTCTGCCGGACCCGATCCGCGGTAATGGTATCCGACTCGATCTGCACTGACTGCGGCTCGTTCATGTGCTCGTAGGCAAGCTCGCGCACCCGCTCGGAGAGCGTCGCCGAGAACAGCATGTTGAGTCGCTGGTCGGGGGCGGGCATGCGTCGGAGGAGATAGCGGATGTCGGCGATGAAGCCCATGTCGAACATGCGGTCGGCCTCGTCCAGCACGCAGACCTCGATGTTGTCGAGGCTGTAAACGCCCTGCCGGTAGAAATCGATAATCCGCCCCGGCGTGCCGATGACGATATCGGTGCCGCGCTCGAGGGCCTTGCGCTGGCTCTCGTAGCCGGTACCGCCGTAGATACAGGCAAAGTCCATACCGGTGAACCAGCCGAGCGTTTCCGCATCCTTGTGGATCTGCAGCGCCAGCTCGCGGGTGGGGGCGATGATGATCGCCCATGGCCCGATCTTGTCGGCCGCGACCGGGCGCGACATCAGCCAGTGCATGGTGGCGAGCAGGAATGCCGCCGATTTGCCGGTGCCGGTCTGGGCCTGGCCGGCGACATCGCGACCCTGCAGGGCGATCGGCAGGGCCTCGGCCTGGATCGGCATGCAGTGCTCGAAGCCGGCCTCCTTGAGGCCTGTCAGCAGGGATTCGTGGAGCCCGAGGGACTCGAAGGTGGTGTCAGAGAGATGATTTTTTTCCATGGGCGGGGAGGATACCGTATTGATCGTTTTTATGCCCCTCGTCGATTGCACGTGCAATCCGTACACTGATGGTACGAATTGGCGAAGGAGTAGATATGAGCGACGTACAGGAAAGCATCCGTGAGCAGGTCGAGGGCAACCCGGTCATTCTCTACATGAAGGGCTCGCCGCAGTTCCCGCAATGCGGTTTCTCGATGCGCGCCGCACAGGCGCTTGCGGGCTGCGGGGTGGAGTTCTCGTATGTCAACGTCCTCGAGGACGAGGGGATCCGGCAGGGGATCAAGGAGTACGGCAACTGGCCGACCATCCCGCAGCTCTACGTCGGCGGCGAGCTGCTCGGTGGCTGCGATATCATCATGGAGATGTACGAGTCGGGCGAGCTGCAGGAGGCGGTGAAGACCGCTACTCCCGACGCCTAGCCCGGTTGTCTGTCGTTGGGATGTCCGTTCAGGGCGTCCCAGCGATTGACGATGGTGCAGAACAGTTCCGCCGTCTTCTCCGCATCGTAGATGGCTGAATGCGCCTCGCGGGCATCCCAGGTAATGCCCGCGGCGGCGATTCCCCGCGCCAGCACCGTTTGCCCGTAGGCCAGTCCCGAGAGCGTGGCCGTGTCGAAGCACGAGAACGGGTGGAACGGATTGCGCTTGATGCCGCAACGCTTGACGGCGGCATTGAGGAATCCCAGGTCAAACCACGCATTATGGCCGACGAGCACGGCGCGGCTGCAGTCCGTGGTGCGGATGGCCTCGCGAATCGGCTGGAAGATGTATCTCAGCGCCTCGTCCTCGGGCACCGCCATGCGCAGTGGATGGTCCGGGTCGATGCCGTTGAACTCGAGTGACTTGGGATCGAGATTGGCGCCCTTGAATGGCTCGACGTGGGTCGTGAAGGTCGGGCCATTGTAGAGTCGGCCCTCCTCGTCCATTTTAACGATCACGGCGGCGATCTGCAGCATGGCGTCGGTGGCGGCATTGACGCCGCCGGTCTCGATATCCACGACTACTGGCAGGAAACCGCGGAAACGCTGGTTGATGGGTCGCGCGTTCATGCGTGCTCCGGTTGGGATTGAGATGTCAGCGACCAGCCAATCTCCGCGCCGGCGCGCAGGGGCACGATGCTGGTGTCGCCATAGGGCAGGGTGGCTGGCAGGACGCGCGGCCGGCGCTCCAGGGTAATCGTGTCGGTATTGCGCGGCAGACCGTAGAAATCGGCCCCGAAATGGCTCGCGAATCCCGCCAGCCGGTCCAGTGCGCCCGCCTTGTCGAACGCCTCGGCGTAGAGCTCGATGGCGAGTGGCGCGGTGAAGATGCCCGCGCAGCCGCAGGCATTCTCCTTGGCATGACGTGGATGCGGGGCGCTGTCGGTGCCGAGGAAAAACCGCGGATGGCCGGACGTGGCCGCGTCGATCAGCGCCTCGCGATCGCGCTCGCGCTTTAGGATCGGCAGGCAGTAGTGATGCGGCCGGATGCCGCCCGCCAGCAGGTCGTTGCGGTTCATGAGCAGATGCTGCGGCGTGATCGTGGCGCCCAGACGCACCGGACCCGAGCGAACGAACTCCACGGCACTGGCGGTGGTGAGATGCTCGAGGACGACGCGCAGCCGGCGATGGCGGTCGAGCAAAGGCGCCAGCCGCTCCTCGAGAAACACCGTCTCGCGATCGAAGATATCGGTTTCCGGGTGGGTGACCTCGCCATGGATGCAGAGCGTGAGGTCGTGCTCGGCGATGGCCGCCAGTGCCTCGTCGCAGTGACGCAGGTCGGTGACCCCGGAGTCGCTGTTGGTGGTGGCCCCGGCGGGGTACAGCTTGACCGCCTGGATCACGCCGCTCGCCGCCGCCCGCTCGATCTCCCCGGGCGGGGTGTTGTCGGTGAGATACAGGGTCATCAGCGGCTCGAACCGGCTGCCGGCGGGACCCGCCGCCAGGATACGCTCGCGGTAGGCCTCCACCGCCGCCGTGGTGGTCAGCGGCGGGGTGAGGTTGGGCATGATGATCGCCCGCCCGAACCGCGCCGCGCTCCAGTGGACGACATCGGCCAGGGCGGCACCGTCGCGCAGATGCAGATGCCAGTCGTCGGGTCGCGTTATCGTCAACGTGTCCATCCCGACAGTGTATCAGGGCCGTCCGCCGGCGCCTTGATTCTCCGCGTCGGCGCGCCGATCATTGCGGCAGCTTTTCTGCCATCCATCCCGACATTCGAGAGAGCAATCCATGAGTGAGATCAAAAAGGTGGTCCTGGCCTACTCCGGCGGCCTCGATACCTCCGTCATCCTGCAATGGCTGCGCGACCACTACCAGTGCGAGGTCGTGACCTTCACCGCCGACCTGGGCCAGGGCGAGGAGCTCGAGCCCGCCCGCGCCAAGGCAAAGGACCTGGGCGTCGAGGAGATCTACATCGATGATCTGCGCGAGGAGTTCGTCCGCGACTTCGTGTTCCCGATGTTCCGCGCCAACGCCATCTACGAGGGCGAATACCTACTCGGCACCTCGATCGCCCGGCCGCTGATCGCCAAGCGCCAGATCGAGATCGCCCGCGAGACCGGCGCCGATGCCGTCTGCCACGGGGCGACCGGCAAGGGGAACGACCAGGTGCGCTTCGAGCTGGGCTATTACGGGCTCGAGCCCGGTATCCACGTCATCGCGCCCTGGCGGGAGTGGGATCTCAACTCGCGCGAGCGGTTGCTGGCCTACGCCGAGGAGCGCGGGATCCCCATCGAGGGCAAGAAGGAGGGCGGCGGATCGCCGTACTCGATGGACGCCAACCTGCTGCATATCTCCTACGAGGGCGGCGTCCTGGAAGACACCTGGACCCCGGCGGAGGAGTCGATGTGGCGCTGGAGCGTCGCGCCCGAGGACGCGCCCGACACGCCCACCGAGATCGATCTCGAATTCCGCGGCGGCGATCCGGTCGCCATCAACGGCGAGTCGCTGGCCCCCCACGAGATGCTCTCGCGGCTCAATCAGCTGGGTAACGACAACGGCATCGGTCGCATCGACATTGTCGAGAACCGCTACGTCGGCATGAAATCCCGCGGCTGCTACGAGACCCCGGGCGGGACCATCCTGCTGCGGGCCCGTCGCGCGATCGAGTCGATTACGCTGGATCGCGAGTCGGCGCACCTCAAAGACGAGGTGATGCCCCGTTATGCCGAGCTCATCTACAACGGCTACTGGTGGAGCCCCGAGCGCGACGCACTGCAGGCGTTGATCGACCGGACCCAGACCCGCGTCAACGGCGTGGTTCGCCTCAAGCTCTACAAGGGCAATGTCATCGTCCTCGGGCGGCGGTCGGCCTCCGACAGCCTGTTCGACGACAGCATCGCGACGTTCGAGGACGACGCGGGCGCCTATGACCAGAAGGATGCCGAGGGCTTTATCAAGCTCAACGCGCTTCGCCTCCGGGTGGCCGCCAGGCGCGGCGAATAGGCCGGGCGGGCCGGTTCAGTCCGGCTCGGTCTCCGCGTAGCGGTGCCGATCGCGGAATTCGCACAGATCGAAGATGGGACAGGCGCCGCAACGCGGTTTGCGCGCCAGGCAGGTATAGCGGCCGTGGAGGATCAGCCAGTGGTGGGCATCGCGAAGGAATGCCTTCGGTGTCCAGCGCACGAGCCGGTCCTCGACCTCGCGGACGTTCTTGCCGGGCGCTAGACCGGTGCGATTGGCGACTCGGTAGATATGCGTATCCACCGCCATGGTGGGTTCGCCGAACGCGGTGTTGAGCACCACGTTGGCGGTCTTTCGGCCGACCCCCGGCAGCGCCTCCAGCGCCTTGCGATCACGCGGGATCTCGCCGCCGTGCTGTGAGACCAGTGCCTCGCAGGTGGCGATCACGTTCCTGGCCTTGCTGTTGAAAAGCCCGATGGTGCGGATATGGCTGCGCAGGCCGTCTTCGCCCAGCTCGAGGATGGCACCCGGGGTGTCGGCAACCGCGAATAACGGGCCGGTGGCCTTGTTGACGCTGCGGTCGGTGGCCTGGGCCGACAGAATCACCGCGATCAGAAGCTCGAAGGGCGACTGGTATTGCAGCTCCGTGGTGGGCGCCGGGGTCGCGTCACGGAGGCGCTCGAAGATCTCGCGGCGCTTGTCGCGGTTCACGACGGATCACCGGTCTGGCGCTGACGGCGTCGGGCGCGGACCCGGGCCAGGGCCGCCTGCGCGGTCTCGCGGCGGGCCGCGCGGTCGGGGAGCACGGGTTCAGTGGCCTCGGTCTGGTTGTCGGTGTCGTCCTGGCGGACGGCCCGGCGCCGTTCCCGTTGCTGTTCGCGCTCGGCGCGGCGCCGGGCGAGGCGCTGGTTGCGGTTCTGGAATCGCTCCCGGGCCCGGTCCCGACGCACCTGTTGGTGGTCGGCCGGTTCCCGCTCGCGATCGGTGGGCAACATATGGATGCAATCCACCGGGCAGGGCGCGAGACACAGATCGCAGCCAGTGCACTCCTCGGCGATAACCGTGTGCATGCGCTGCCGGGCGCCGACGATGGCGTCCACCGGACAGGCCTGGATGCACTTGGTGCAGCCGATGCAGATCGACTCGTCGATCCAGGCCACCCGCGGCGGGCGATAATCGCCATGGGCGGGGTCGAGGCTGCGGCTGGCCCGATCCAGCAGCCCGGCCAGCGAATCGATGGTCGCCTGGCCGCCGGGCGGGCACTGGTTGATCTCGGCCTCGCCGCGGGCGATGGCCTCGGCATAGGGGCGACAGCCCGGGTAACCGCACTGCTCGCACTGGGTCTGCGGGAGCAGCGCGTCGATCCGGTCGACCGTTGCTGGATCAGTGCTCATGCGGGTTTCAGGCTCTCCCTCGAGTCGGCGATCATGGCCTCGATGGCGGCCGGATCGACCCGCGTCATGAGCGGCTTGAACGCCGCGATCTCGTGGTCGAGCAGGGGATGTCCGGCATCCGACCACTCCATGGCCGGGATCTGCAGGAAACGCTCGGCGGCCGCCGCCGTTTCCGGAAGCACGGGCTTGAGGTAGAGCATCAGCACCCGGAACAGGTTGATCCCGGTGGTGTTGATGGCCTGGACGGCCTCGGCCTGGTCCGGGTCCTTCGCCAGTATCCAGGGCTTTTTCTCGTCGATGTACTGGTTGGCCTCATCGGCCAGCGCCATGACCTCGCGCACCACCCTTGAATAGGCCCGGTCCTCGTAGTAACCGCCGATCACCTCGGCGCGGGCGCTCATCCGGCGGAACAGCTCCGGCGCGTCGAGCCGGGGTCCGAGCCGGCCACCGGAGCGCTTGTTGATGAAACCCGCGCAGCGGCTCGCGATGTTGACGAGCTTGCCGACCAGGTCCGAGTTCACCCGCTGCGTGAAGTCGTCCAGGCTCAGGTCGATGTCGTGGACACCCGCCCCGAGCTTGGCGGCGAAGTAGTAGCGCAGATACTCCGCATCGAGGTGTCGCAGATAGGTCTCGGCCATGATGAACGTCCCGCGCGACTTCGACATTTTCTGCCCGTCGACGGTCAGGAAACCGTGGGCGCAGACCCGGGTGGGCGTGCGAAAGCCCGCGCCGTTCAGCATCGCCGGCCAGAACAGCGCATGGAAGTAGACGATGTCCTTGCCGATGAAATGATAGAGCTCGGCGTCGGAGTCGGCATTCCACCACTCGCCGAAATCGAGCCCCTCGCGGTTGCACAGATCCTGGAAGCTCGCCATGTAGCCGATCGGCGCGTCGAGCCAGACGTAGAAATACTTGTCGTCGGTGTCCGGAATGCGGAAGCCGAAGTAGGGCGCGTCACGCGAGATGTCCCAGGCCCGGAGCCCGGCATCGAACCATTCCTGGAGCTTGTTCGAGACCTCGTCCTGCAGCCCCTCGCTGGCCGCCCAGGTGCGCAGCATGGACTCGAAATCCTGGAGCCGGAAAAAGTAATGCTCGGATTCGCGCTGCACCGGCGGTTCGCCGGAGATGACCGAGACCGGGTTGCGCAGCTCGTCGGGCGAATAGCTGGCGCCGCAGGACTCGCAGTTGTCGCCGTACTGGTCGTCGGCGCCACAGCGCGGGCAGGTGCCCTTGATGTAGCGATCGGGCAGGAACATGCCCTCTTTCTCGTCGTAGGCCTGGGTGATCGTCCTGCGATCGATCCAGCCGCCGTCGCGCAGACGCGTGTAAATCAGCTCGGAGTAGTGGCGGTTTTCTTCGGAATGGGTGCTGTAGTAGTTGTCGAAGCGGATGTTGAAACCCGCAAAGTCGCGGCGATGCTCGCCGCCGACCTGTTCGATCAGTGCCTCGGGGGTGATACCGCGCTCCCGCGCCTTGAGCATGATCGGGGTGCCGTGGGCGTCATCCGCACACACATACCAGCATTCATTGCCCTGCAGTTTCTGGAAACGCACCCAGATGTCGGTCTGGACGTATTCGACGAGATGGCCCAGGTGGATCGGCCCATTGGCATAGGGTAGGGCGCTGGTGACCAGGATCTTGCGCGCCATGCACACTCCGCGTTCGCAACCGTAAAGCCCGTATTATGCCAGAGGGGAGGCGAGTCGCGGAGCCCGGGGGGCGTGGAGGGCCGCGATCACCGCCTCGGCACCGGCGGCGGTGCTGAGCGGGCCCACATCGACGCTGACCTCGGCGTAGTCGCGATACAGGGCCTCGCGTTCGGTGTAGAGGTCTTCAAGGCTCTGGCCCGCGGCCCGGGCCAGCCCGCGCGTATCTACATCGGTCACCCGCGCCTGGATAATGGCGAGATCCGCGTGCAGATGGATAATGATGCCGTCGCTGCGCAGGGCCGCCATGGCCTCGGGGCTGTAAACGGCGCTGCCCCCGGTGGCGATGACATGGCCCCGGCGCCGGAGCTCGACGAGATGCTCGGCCTCGAGCGCTCGCAGCGCCCGGTGGCCCCGCTCATCCACAATGGTCTGGAGTGTCGTTCCCGCGGCCGATTCGATCAGGGTGTCGGTGTCGGTAAAACCGAGCCCGAGCCGCTCCGCGAGGTGACGGCCGAGGGTGCTCTTGCCGGCCCCCGGCATGCCGATGAGGACGAGGTTGTGGCGTGCGGCTGTCATGGCGTGAATCTGCCGGAATGCCGGCGATCGGACAACCCGGTCCGCAACCCTGTCCTGCGCGTGTTTAATGGCGGGCGTCGGCTGATTAGACTTGTATAACGTTAATGGAATGGAAGACGGGGGAAATGAATGAGTGAACTCAACCGCGCGGCGGTCGAGCAGGTGTTGTCCGGCTGGACGGAGCCTTCACTGGGGTGTGATCTGATCAGCGCCGAGGCAGTGACCGACATACAGGTAACCGGCGACGATGTGACGATCGCCCTGTCGCTCGGATTTCCGACCCAACGTTATCAGCAGACCTTGAAAGAGGCCCTCGAGACCCGGGTGCGCGAGGCGACCGGTGCCCGCTCGGTGACGGTGTCGGTGGCGTGGTCAGTCGCCAGTCGCCAGGTGCAGGAGGCCCTCAAGCCGATGGACAACGTCCGCAACATCATCGCGGTGGCATCGGCGAAGGGCGGCGTCGGCAAGTCGACCTGCGCCGCCAACCTGGCGCTTGCCCTCGCCGACGAGGGCGCCCGGGTCGGCATCCTCGATGCCGACATCTACGGGCCCAGCCAGCCCCGCATGATGGGCGTCGCCGGTCGGAAGCCCGACAGCCCCGAAGGCAAGACCATGTATCCGCTCGAGAATCACGGCGTGCAGATCATGTCCATCGGGTTCCTCATCGAGGAGGACTCGCCCATGGTCTGGCGCGGCCCGATGGTTACCCAGGCGCTGACCCAGCTGCTCAATGACACCCGCTGGGATGCGCTGGATTACCTGATCATCGACCTGCCGCCGGGCACGGGTGACATCCAGCTGACGCTCTCGCAGAAGGTGCCGGTGGCCGGTGCGGTGGTGGTGACAACGCCGCAGGAGATCGCCACGCTCGATGCCCGCAAGGGCGTGCGGATGTTCGAGAAGGTCAAGGTGCCGGTGCTGGGCATCCTCGAGAACATGAGCCTGCACATCTGCTCGCACTGTGGCCACGAGGAGGCGCTGTTCGGCACCGGCGGTGGCCAGCAACTGGCCGACGAGGAGGGCGTGGCCATGCTCGGCGCCCTGCCGCTGGAGCGGGGGATTCGCGAGCAGGCGGACAATGGCGTGCCGACCGTGGTCGCGGCACCGGAATCGCAGGCGGCGGAGCGCTTCCGCGAGGCGGCCCGGCGGACCGTGGCCATCCTTTCACGACAGGATCCGGCGGGCACGAGCCGGTTCCCGAATATCGTCGTCGACGACGACTAGGGCAGGGGCAACAGACAGTGAGCATCAAATCCGATCGCTGGATCCGCGAGATGGCCGGCCAGGGCATGATCGAGCCATTCGAATCCGGCCAGGTACGCGGCGATGCCGAGGGTGGACGGATGATCTCCTACGGCACCTCGAGCTACGGCTACGATGTCCGCTGCGCGGATCAGTTCAAGATATTCACCAACATCAGCTCGGCGGTGGTGGATCCCAAGCACTTCGACGAGTCGAGTTTCGTCGACCTGCAGTCGGATGTCTGCATCATCCCGCCCAACAGTTTCGCGCTCGCCAGTACCGTGGAGTACTTCCGGATCCCGCGGAACATCCTGACCATCTGCCTGGGCAAGTCGACCTATGCGCGCTGCGGGATCATCGTCAACGTCACCCCGCTGGAGCCGGAATGGGAGGGGCATGTGACGCTGGAGTTCTCCAATACGACGACGTTGCCGGCGCGGATCTACGCCAACGAAGGGGTTGCGCAGATGCTGTTCCTGGAATCCGACGAGGTCTGTGACCAGTCCTACAAGGATCGGGCCGGCAAGTACATGGGCCAGCAGGGGGTGACGCTGCCGCGCCCCTAGCGGGCGTCGGCGGGCAGCCCGTCGACCGTGTTCAGGACCATGCGGAAGTTGCGATCGCCGTCCTCGCGCTGTTCCACCTGGACGGCGAGGTACCGCAACGCCGGCGCCACCCACAGGGTCGTCTCACGATCGCTGTCGGTGTCTGAACGGCGGATCCTGAGGGCCTCGAAGCGCCCAGCCGGTGTCTCGACCATGGTCTTGTCCCCGACGCGGAGCACATAGGTCTTGAGCTGGCCGCCATCGGCGATGCGATAGACCAGTTCGTCATCGCCATCGAGATCGGCCAGGTCGTGCATCAGCTGCAGCGGGCTGATCACCCGATCAATGGTGTCCGGGGTGATGTCCATGCGCCAGGGCCGTGCCTCGATGTCGTTGACGACGCTCAGGGTGTCCCAGTCGAAGCGCAGCTCCGCCCGGCGATCGTCATCGCCGCCACTGCGGTTGTAGCGATAGACATCCGGCCGAAAGCCGTCGGGCTGGATCCGCCCGATGCTCATCTCGCGGACGGTGCTGGAGTAGAACATTCCGGCGAGCCGGCCCGGCCGGATCGACAGCCGGTAGAGGTAACGCGACTCGGTCGGGCGGCGGAACCGCAGTTCGGCATGCCCGAGGGTAAGCCCGGCCTTGCGTACGTCATAGCGGGCGCTGAACGCGGGCGGCGCTTCGACGGCGGGCTCCGCACCCGATGCGGCGCCTGCCAGCGGACCGGTACCGACCACCATCATGACTGCCACCAGCCCGATCCCGAGTCGCCGACGCCATGTCATGACGTGTCCATCGCGGTCTCGGTTAGGCAGGGCGGGGCCGGATGATAGTCGCCATCGCGTCGTACCCGGTCGCCATCGAGTGCCACGCGGCCCTCGGCGATCCAGCGCACCACCTCGGGATAGAGTCGATGCTCCATGGCCTGAACGCGCCGGGCGAGGGTTTCGGCGGTATCGCCAGGCTCGATGGCAACGGCCGCCTGGGCAATGACCGGACCGGCGTCGAGTTCGGGGATAACGTAGTGCACGCTGCACCCGTGGCGATGCTCGCCCGCCTCCAAAGCGCGCTCGTGGGTACGGAGCCCGCGGTAGGCCGGCAGTAATGACGGATGGATGTTGATCAGTCGCCCCGAAAACCGGTCGACAAGGTCATCGCCGAGGATGCGCATGAACCCGGCGAGGACAATGAGATCGGGCTGCAGGGCATCGAGCCGCTCGGCGAGCTCGGCGTCGTACTGCGCCCGGCTGGAGAACGCACGGTGATCGATCACGTCGGTGGCAATGCCGGCCTGTGCCGCCCGATCGAGGCCGCCGGCGGCGGGGCGATTGCTGATTACCCGGGTAATCGTGGCGGGGATCGATCCCGCGCGAATCGCGTCGATGATCGCCTGCAGGTTGGTCCCGCCGCCCGAGATGAGCACGGCGATGCGAAAGCCCTCCGGATCGCTCATGCGCCCTCCCGGTAGATGATGCCGCCCGCATCCGGCCCGGAGCGGCAGACATCGCCGACGATCCACGCCGACTCACCCGCGGCGCGAAGGATATCCAGCGCATTCGCCGCTTCGTTTGCCGGCACCGCCAGCACCATGCCGACGCCGCAGTTGAAGGTTCGGCGCATTTCCGCGGTATCGACATTGCCCGTCTGCTGCAACCAGTCGAACAGTGCCGGCCACTGCCAGCTGCCGGTATCGATGCGGGCCCTGAGTCCCTGGGGGATGACCCGCGGCACGTTCTCGGTCAGCCCGCCCCCGGTGATGTGACTGATGCCGTTGATCGTCACCTCGTTGAGCAGGCGCTGCACGGTCCGGGCATAGATACGTGTCGGCTCCAGCAGCCACTCGTCGAGGCGGCGGCCGTCCAGGGACTGCGTCAGGGCGTCGGGCTCGCGCTCGAGGATGCGCCGGACCAGCGAGTAGCCGTTGGCATGGACGCCGCTGCTGCCGAGCGCAATCAGGGCATCGCCGGGACGGATATCGGCGCCGTCGATCATGCGGTCACGCTCGACCACACCGACGCAGAACCCGGCGAGGTCGTAGTCGCCATCGCTGTACATCCCGGGCATTTCCGCCGTCTCGCCGCCGATCAGCCCGGCGCCGGCCTCTTTGCAGCCGGTGGCGATGCCGCGGATGACCCGTTCGGCGATCGCCGGGTCGAGGCGTCCCGTGGCGTAGTAGTCGAGGAAGAACAGCGGTTCGGCGCCGGTAACGATGACATCGTTGACGCACATCGCCACCAGATCGACCCCGATGCCGTCGTGGCGCCCCGTCTCCAGGGCCAGTCGCAGCTTGGTGCCGACACCGTCGGTACCGGCGACCAGAAGCGGCTGCCGGTAGCGATCCACCGGTAGCTCGAACAGCCCGCCGAACCCGCCCAGGCTGCCAACCATGCCCGGCCGTCGGGTGGCGGCGACATCATCCCTGATGCGCTCAACGAGCTCGGCACCGGCATCGATATCGACGCCCGCGTCGCGGTAGGTCAGTCCGTTCGGGGTATCGGAGGAATCCAAGTGTCTACTCCCTTTTCGGGTTGGTCGTGCCAGTCGACCGCATCATGGTACCTTAAAACTCCTTTTGGTCACGGGCTCGCAATCCAGCGTGATGTCGGTCGTCCTGCGTCTTTTTCTCCGCCTCGCCATCGCTGTCGGCGTCGTCACCGCGTCACCCGCGGTCATGGCGCAGGGGGGTACCGCGTCGATCCAGGTGCCGGTCGCCGGCGATAGCGACTCGGCACGATCCGAGGGGCTGGTGCGGGCGATGGATGCAATCCTCGTTCGGCTTACCGGCGACCCGGCCGTCGTCGAGACCGGGCTCGCCGCGCGTCTGCGCGAGGGCGCCGAGGAATACGTGAGCGGTTTTTCGTACCGCACCGTGGTAACGGATGACGGCGACGGGACCGGCCGCGAGACACGGCTGCTGGTCCGGTTCTCACGGCAGTCGCTGCGCAATGCGCTGGCCCGGGCGGAGATCGCGGTCTGGCCACCTTCGCCGCCGACGGTGCTGGTCTGGCTGGGGGCCGAGCGTGATGGTGAGCGCTTCATTGCCGGCAGCGACCAGGGGCAATCACTGCTCGAACCGATGCGGGCCGCGGCGGAGCCACTCGGTATCACGTTGATCACCCCGATCATGGATGTCGAGGATCGCCGCAACCTCGGTTACGGCGACATCGCCGGGGGGTTTGTCGATCCGGTGCGCGAGGCCTCGGCGCGGTACGGGGCGGAGGCCGTTGTCGTCGGTCGTGTGCAGGGGGCGGGGACGGCGTCGGTCCGGGTCCGCTGGGTGTTGCTGGCAGAGGACGAGGCGCCGGCCGAGCGCTGGACCTCGACCGGTAATGACGCCGGATCGGTGCTGGAGTCGGGAGTTCGCGAGCTGGTTCAGCGGCTGCGCGGGCCCTACGGCTATATACCCGATCCGGATTCCCGGCGCCGGCTGATGGTGACGGTGGGCGGTGTGGAATCGCTGGCGACCCATCAGGCGGTCGCCGAGCGACTTGGTCAGCAGGTCGGGGTCACCGATGTTGTGCCGGTGGAGATTGTCGATGACCGCATCCGCTGGCAGCTGGCAATCAGTGTCGAGGCGGAGCGGGTCACGCGCGCCCTCGACACCGATCAGCGACTGCGACCGGACGGCGAGGGGTATCGTTGGCGCCCATGAGTCAGGATAACGGCCCTCAGCTGGCACTGGATTTCCGCTGGAATGATGCCGCCGACCTGGGCGCCTTCGTGTCCGCCGGGAACGAGCAGGCGGTCGCGGCAGTGGAGGCCCTGACCGGCTGGTTCGCGCAGTCGCTGTATCTGTCCGGCCCCCCGGGCAGTGGCCGCAGTCACCTTCTGCAGGCGGCCTGTGGGCGGATGAGCGCTGCCGGTGGCACCGCGGTGTATATCCCCCTTGCCGATCATGTCCACGGTCCCATTGCCCAGCTGGACGGCCTGGAGGCGCTCTCGCTGGTCACCGTCGACGACGTCGACGAGCTCGCGGGCCGAGAGGACTGGCAGGAGGCGTTCTTCCACCTGTTCAACCGGTTGCGGGATACCGGCGGACTGCTGGTGGTGGCGGCGACCGGCGCGCCCTCGGCGCTCGGGCTCGGGCTGCCCGATCTGGTATCACGCTTCGATTCACTGCTGCGGCTGCGCCTGAGCGTGCCCGATGACGAGCGGCGGCGCGAGATTCTGACAGTCGCCCTCGCACGACGGGGGCTGCGTATGCCGGCGTCGAGTGTCGACTACCTGCTACGGCACGAGGCGCGCGACATGGATCATCTGCTGGCCGTGGTGGATCGCCTCGACTGGGCCTCCCTCCAGGCCGGCCGGCGCCTGACCGTGCCCTTCATCAAGTCGGTGCTGACCGGTCAGGCGCCGGACTGATCGGCCTTGTGGCGCCGCTTGCCGCGGCGCAGGACCAGCATGCCGGCCCCGAAGTACCCCAGTGCGAGGAGCGTCTCGGTCACCCCCAGCCAGCGCTGGGAGGCCGGACCCGCTGCGGCGAGCAGCCCGTGCATGAAGTAGAGCAGGATCAGCATGCCGGTCCACTGCAGCGTATAGCGACGCCGATGGAGGATGCCCCTGAGGCCGAGCAGCAGCGGCAGCAGAAACACCAGCAGCAACGGGCTGCGCAGCGACGCCGGCGGCGGGTCAAGCCAGATCAGCCAGGCGAACAGCAGAACCGCCAGCGCGACATAGCAGCCGGTGGCCACCCAGTAGAGGGGCGTCGCCGCTACCTGGCGGGCGGTTTCCTGCGCTGCGGGTGGGGTCTTGCCACGCAGGGCTTTCACGATTGTCGCGAATCGCCCGTGCCGTTGAGTCGCACGGCCGTGTCGGCGACGCGGGCCCCGAGGGCACGGCACAGCTCCGCCTCGGTCTCGTCCACCGGTCGGTCGGAGTCGCCGCCCGCCAGGTGACTGGGCCCGTAGGGCGTCCCGCCGGTCTGTGTCGTCGCTAGGCCGGCCTCGGTGTAGGGCAGGCCGACCAGGAGCATGCCGTGATGTATCAGGGGCAGCATCATCGACAACAGCGTGGTTTCCTGGCCGCCGTGCAGGCTGCCGGTGGAGGTGAAGACGGCGCCGGGCTTGCCACTCAACGCCCCGCTCAGCCACAGGCTGGTGGTCTGATCGAGGAGGTGCTTGACCGGTGCGGCCATGTTGCCGAATCGGGTCGGACTGCCGAGGATCAGGCCGTCGCAGGTCTCGAGGTCGTCGAGTGTCGCGTAAGGCGGACCCGAGTCGGGCACGGGTGACGCCGTCGCCTCCGACACCTCGGAGACCGCCGGCACGGTCCGGAGCCGTGCCTCGACCCCGCTTACGGTCTCGACGCCGTGGGCGATCTGCCGGGCCATGGTCCGGGTGGCACCGTGGCGGCTGTAGTAGAGAATCAGTATTTCGCAGCTCATGGGATAATCCTGGGTGTTAGATTGTTGGCGTGCAAGTAGAAAAGAGGCAGCAATGAGCGACGTAGCGGAAGCCTGTTACCAGTACCGGGTCCGGGGCCAGGTCCAGGGCGTTGCATTCCGGGCGGGCACCCGGGAACGGGCGGTGGCGCTCGGCCTGCGGGGCTGGGTGGAGAATCGCGCCGACGGCAGTGTGTCGGTGGTCGCCTGCGGGTCCGAGGAGACCCTCGAGGCGCTGAGCGAGTGGTTGTGGACGGGGCCGGAAGCCGCCCGGGTCGATTCGGTGGAGGCCGAGTCTGTCGCGGATCCCGGCGGCAGTGAATTCACCATCGTTTGATTGCGCCCGTGAAATTGACCGATATCAACTTTCCCGCGATACTTCGCACAGGTACTCATTATGCGAAGGAAAACCATGATCGGTGGGCGTTTGATCGGTGGAGTGGTGCTCGGCCTGCTCCTGCTGCCCGGCGCGAGCAGTGCGCAGGGCAGCATCGAGTCGGGCCGGGCCAAGGCGTACACCTGCCTGGGCTGCCATGCGGTTGAAGGCTACCGCAATGCCTATCCCTCCTATCGGGTGCCAAAGCTTGGCGGCCAGCATCCGGAATATATCGCATCTTCGCTCAAGGCCTACCGTAGCGGCGATCGTCAGCACACGACCATGCAGGCACTGGCTTCCACGCTGAGTGACGAGGATATCCAGGATATCGCCGCCTACTTCGCGTCGCGCGGACCCGGGGGGCAGTGATGAAGCGATTGACAGTATTCCTGGGGGCGATGGCGCTACTGGCTGCCGGCTCGGTGCCGGCGCAGTCGATCGGGGATGTACAGGCCGGGCAGGCCAAATCGCAAACCTGCGCCGCCTGCCACGGTGCCAAGGGGGCATCGGACAATAGCGCCTTCCCCATGCTGGCGGGTCAGCACGCCGATTACCTCGTGCATGCCCTGAAGGCCTACAAGAGCGGCGATCGCCAGAACGCGATCATGAATGGCCAGGCAGCGGCCCTTAGCGACAAGGACATACGCGACCTGGCGGCCTACTTTGCCGCGCAGTCCGAGGCCATTCAGACCCTCGAGCGGCGCTCCGCCAAGAGCGACGGGTAACCGCTGCGATAGTCCGGATACCGAAGCCGGTAGCCGGAGGCCCGCAGGCGTTCATTGCTGCAACGTCGGCCACCGGCATCGCCGGTGATTCGCTCGGGCGGTGCGACGCCCATTTCCGCTGCCAGCCAGTCCATGATCTCGCACTGACTGCAGGGCCGGTCATCGACGCCGATGTAGAGCGTTGATGGACGATCCATGCCACCGACGTAATCGAGCACGCCGACACAGTCATCCTCGTGGATGCGGTTCGTGTAGCGGGGTGGATTGTCCGGGCAGGTCGTGCCGGCTTCGATCCGCCGCAGGAGGGCGTCGCGGCCGGGTCCGTAGATACCGGCGAAGCGAACGATCACGTGACCGCCGGGATGACTGGCCGCGACCGCTTCGGCCTCCAGCAGCCGGACGCCGGAAAAGCGGGTCGGCTGCGGTAACGTGGTCTCATCGACCCATGCCCCGGCGTTTTCCCCGTACACCCCGGTGCTGGAGACGAAAACCAGCCGCGCATCACCGCTCCCCGATGCCTGCAGGGCGTCGACAAGATTCTTCAGCCCCTCGACGTACGTCTCCCGATAGCCGTCATCATCATACTGCGGCGGGGTCAGGATGACGTAGACCCGATCCAGCGCCGCCGGCAACCGATCGGCTAGATCGGCGCCGTGACCCAGATCGGCGGCGCAGGGTGTGATCGCTGCCGGCAGCGCGTCCGGCCGTCGGCGCAGCCCGAAGACCGTGTGGCCGGCGGAGGCGAGCTGCAGCCCGAGTCGCGTTCCGATCCGACCGCAACCGGCGATCAGAATGCGTCGCGGCTCGGGCTGCCGTGCGGCCATCATCCGTTACGCCCCGGTGCCGATCTTTTCCTGCAGCACTGCAGTGACGTCGTCGATCGGGATCGCCTCGCTGTCGGCCGAGTCGCGTGCGCGGTACTCCAGCGTCCCGGCCGCGAGCCCGCGATCGCCGATCACGATCCGGTGCGGAATCCCGATCAGCTCCATGTCGGCGAACTTCACCCCCGGGCGAGCGTCGCGATCGTCCCAGAGCGGATCGAATCCGGCTTCACACAGCCTCTCGTAGAGCGTCGCGGCGGCCTCGGCCACCGCCGGTGAGCGGTCGGCACCGATGCTGACCAGCGCGACATCGAAGGGCGCCAGCGGTGCCGGCCAGATGATGCCACTGTCATCGTGATTCTGCTCGATGGCGGCGGCAACGACACGGGACACGCCGATGCCGTAGCAGCCCATGATCAGGGGTTGCGGCGTGCCGTGCTCGTCGAGCACACGGGCGTCCATGGCCTCGCTGTATTTGGTGCCCAGCTGGAAGATATGGCCGACCTCGATGCCGCGATGGATCTCCAGGTGACCCTCGTCGCAGCGCGGGCATCCCTCGCCGGCAACCGCGGTGCGCAGGTCGGCGCGCGGCGGCAGGGGCATGTCCCGGTCCCAGTTCAGATTGATCCAGTGCCAGTCGGCGCGGCCGGCGCCGCTCGAGAAGTTGGTCAGGCCGGCGGCGCGGTAATCGACCCGCTGCGGCAGGTCGGCGGGCAGATCCCGCGGCCCGATGAAACCGCGCGGGACACCGGTGGCCGCCAGTGCTTCTTCGGGCTCGGCGAGGCGCAGCGCCTCCGCCCCCAGCGCATGGGCGGCCTTGACCTCGTTGAGCTCGTCGTCACCGGCGACGAACAGCACCGCGGGGTTTTCATCCGCCATGACGACAACGCTTTTCAGAATCCGGGACGGGGGCAGATCGAGCATCTCGCACTGCTCGGCGACGCTGTGGATGCCCGGGGTCGAGCGCTCCTCCGCGGGGACCGGGTCGCTGACCGAAACGGCTGGCGGGCGGCTCGCCGCGAGCTCGGTGTTGGCGGCGTAGTCACAGTGGCTACAGCTCGCGATCTCGTCCTCGCCGGAGTCCGCGAGCACCATGAACTCCTCCGAGACGCTGCCGCCGATGGCGCCACTGTCGGCGCCCACCGACCGGAAGCGCAGCCCGAGCCGCGAGAACACCCGACTGTAGGCGGCGTGCATGTCCTGGTAGGTGGCCTCGAGCGAGGCCTGATCGATGTGGAAGGAGTAGGCATCCTTCATGACGAACTCGCGGGCCCGCATCACGCCGAAGCGGGGCCGGATCTCGTCCCGGAACTTGGTCTGGATCTGGTAGAAGGTCACCGGTAACTGACGGTAGCTGCGCAGCTCCTGGCGCAGGTAGTCGGTAATGACCTCCTCGTGGGTCGGGCCGATGCAGAACGAACGCTCGTGCCGATCCCTGAGGCGGAGCAGCTCCGGGCCGTAGAGCGACCAGCGTCCGGACTCTTCCCAGAGCTCCGCCGGCTGGACGGCGGGCATCAGCACTTCGAGACCGTTGATGCGGTTCATCTCCTCGCGCACGATCCGCTCGACACGGCGCATGACCCGCAGCCCGAGTGGCTGCCAGGTGTAGAGCCCGGCCCCGAGTTTCTTGACGAGACCCGCACGAACCATCAGCTGGTGGCTAACGATGTCGGCGTCCGCCGGTGTGTCCTTGCTGGTGAAAAGGGGGAAGCGGCTGGTGCGCATGGAGGCCTGTCCTGTCATCGATGGAAAACCCACAGGTTAGCCGACCGCCGGCGGGTCGCCCACCCCCGTCCTTGACGCTCCAGTACGGGCGCCGTAACTTGCACGGTTTACATCGGGTCAATTGCGGATCAAACGGCGCCGGTCGACAGGATATGCGACACATAATCTCCATTCTGGTAGAGAACGAGTTCGGTGCGCTTGGACGCATTGCGGGGCTGTTCACGGCCCGGGGTTACAACATCGATTCGTTGACGGTGGCGCCCACCGATGATCCGACGCTCTCGCGCATGACGCTGGTGACCCAGGGTGACGATCAGACCGTTGAGCAGATTCGCAAACAGCTCAACAAGCTCCTCGACGTGGTCAGGGTCTCGGACATTACCGAGGCCCTGCATATCGAGCGCGAGCTCATGCTGGTCAAGATCCAGGCAACTTCCAGCGAATCGCGCGAAGAGTTCAAGCGACTGGCGGATATCTTCGACGCCTGCGTCGTCGATGTGACCGACAAGACCTACACCATCGAGGTCATTGGCCGCGGCAGCAAACTGGATGCATTCCTGGATCTGCTCAAGGACCAGACACCGATGGAAGTGGTCCGCTCGGGGGTCATCGGCATCGCTCGCGGCGAGAAACAGATGCGTGTCTGAAAACTATCCATCGGGGGAGTCATGAAGGTTTATTACGATAAAGACGCCGATCTTTCCATTATCCAGGGCATGAAAGTGGCCATACTCGGCTACGGCTCGCAGGGTCACGCCCATGCCAACAACCTCAGGGAATCCGGCGTGCCCGTGGTCGTCGGCCTCCGTGCCGGCTCTGCCAGCGCCGCGAAGGCCGAAGCCGCGGGCCTGGAGGTCGCGGAAATGGCGGACGCCGTTGCCGCCGCCGATCTGGTCATGATGACCCTGCCCGACGAGCATCAGCCGGCCGTGTACGAGTCGGTCGTCAAGCCCAACCTGAAGACCGGCGGGGCCATCGCCTTTGCCCACGGCTTCAACGTCCACTACCAGCAGATCGAGCCGCGGGCCGACATGGACGTGGTCATGATCGCGCCCAAGGGCCCCGGTCACCTGGTGCGCTCGACGTATGTCGAGGGCAACGGCGTCCCCAGCCTGATCGCCGTCCACCAGGACCCCAGCGGCCGGGCCCGCGAGATTGCGCTGGCCTACGCGTCGGCCAACGGCGGCGGGCGCTCGGGCGTGATCGAAACGAGCTTCCGCGAGGAGACCGAAACCGATCTCTTCGGCGAGCAGGCGGTCCTGTGCGGCGGCATCACCTCGCTGATCGAGGCCGGTTTCGAGACGTTGACCGAGGCCGGCTATGCGCCGGAAATGGCCTACTTCGAAGTGCTCCACGAGACCAAGCTGATCGTCGACCTGCTCTACCAGGGCGGTATCGCCAACATGCGCTATTCGATCTCCAACACCGCCGAATATGGCGATTTCACGCGCGGGCCGCGGGTCATCAACGAGCAGTCGAAGCGGGCCATGCGTGAGCTGCTCGAGGAGATCCAGAACGGCGAATTCGCGAAGGAATTCGTGCTCGAGAGCAAGGCCGGCGAGCCGCGGCTCAAGGCTATGCGCCGGCGCGCCGCCGAGCATCCCATCGAGGAGGTGGGCGAGAAGCTCCGCGGCATGATGCCGTGGATCAAGGCCAATCAGCTGGTCGACCGCGACCGTAACTAGCGGCCGGTTACCGCGACGCAGGGGTCGCCATGACCGACCATCGACCGGTGTCGCGCCGCTCCGGGCGCGGCATCTACTTGCTGCCCAACCTGATCACCACGCTGGCCCTGTTCTTCGGGTTCTACGCGGTGGTGGCCGCCCAGGCCGGTACGTACGAGACCGCCGCCATTGCTATCTTCGTGGCCATGCTCATGGATGGTCTGGATGGGCGCGTGGCCCGTCTGACCAATACGCAGACGGATTTCGGTGTCCAGTACGACAGCATTGCCGACATGATCTCGTTCGGGATCGCGCCGGCCCTGGTGGTGTTCCTCTGGGCGCTGGACGACCTCGGTGAGCTGGGCACGATGTGGGACAAGCTCGGCTGGGTCGGTGCGTTCATCTACACCGCCTGCGCGGGCCTGCGACTGGCACGTTTTAATACCCAGGTCGGTGTCGCCGATAAACGCTACTTCCAGGGACTGCCGAGCCCGGCCGCCGCGGCCGTGCTGGCCGGCATGGTCTGGTCCGGCGACCGGCTGGATTTCGGCGGCTGGCCGGCCGGGATTCCGGCGCTCGCGCTGACCGTGGCGGCGGGGCTGCTGATGGTCAGCAACGTGCGCTACGACAGCTTCAAGCAAATCGATTTCCGCTATCGGGTGCCGTTCGTGGCCATCGTTCTCGGGGTGATGGGTGTGGCACTGATGTCGGTGCACCCGCCGCTGGTGCTGTTCGGGATTGCGCTGACCTATCTGAGCTCGGGGCCGATTCTGACCGTATTGCGCCGTCGACGGCGTCGCAAACGCCGTCATGCGAGTTAGACTGGAATCATGATCACATGCGAGGAGCGGGACGATGAGTGAAGCCGATCGGCTGACCATCTTTGATACGACGTTGCGCGATGGCGAGCAGTCGCCTGGCGCTTCCATGACCCGTGAAGAGAAGGTGCGTATTGCCCGCGCCCTGCAGCGACTGCGGGTGGATGTGATCGAGGCCGGTTTCCCCGCCGCCAGCCAGGGTGATTTCGAGTCCGTTCGGGCCGTGGCGGAGACAATCACCGATGCCCGGGTCTGCGGCCTGGCACGCGCCAACGAACAGGACATCGATCGGGCCGGCGCGGCCATCGCACCGGCGCCGGCGGGGCGTATTCACACCTTCATCGCCACCTCGCCGGTGCATATGGAGAAAAAACTCCAGTTGACCCCGGATCAGGTTGTCGAGCGGGCCGTGATGGCGGTCGGCCGGGCCCGCAACCTCTGCGATGACGTCGAGTTTTCGCCCGAGGACGCCGGTCGATCCGATCCGGATTTTCTCTGCCGGATCATCGAAGCGGCGATCGACGCCGGGGCGACGACGATCAATATCCCCGATACCGTCGGCTACAATCTGCCGGCCCAGTTCGCGGGCCTGATTCGCGGCCTGCGCGAGCGCATCCCCAATTCCGATCGGGCGGTCTGGTCGGTGCACTGCCATAACGACCTCGGCCTGGCGGTCGCCAACTCGCTGGCAGCGGTCCGGGAGGGCGCCCGCCAGATCGAGTGCACCATCAACGGCCTGGGCGAACGCGCCGGTAATGCCGCCCTGGAGGAGGTCGTGATGGCGGTGCGTACCCGACAGGACGATTTGCCCTGCGATACGCGCATCGAGACTCGCGAGATCGTGCCCACCTCCAAGCTGGTGGCCAATATTACGGGTTTCCAGGTCCAGCCCAACAAGGCGATCGTCGGCATCAACGCCTTCGCCCACGAATCGGGCATCCACCAGGACGGTGTACTCAAGCACCGCGAGACCTACGAAATCATGCGCGCCGAGGATGTCGGCTGGGGCACCAATCGAATGGTGCTCGGCAAGCACTCGGGCCGTAATGCCTTCCGCAGCCGCTGCGACGAGCTGGGGATCCGCTTCGAGACGGCGGCGCAGCTCAACGAGGCCTTCCAGCGCTTCAAGGAGCTCGCCGACAAGAAACACGAGATCTTTGACGAAGATCTTCAGGCCGTTGCCACCGAGGCGGTTGCCGCGATGGAAGAGAGCCAGAGCGCGACGCTGGTGGCGTTCCGCTGCTGCTCCGAGACCGGCGAGACCCCGATTGCCGAGGTAACGCTGCAGATCGACGGCGAGGAGCGCCACAACACCGCCGCCGGTGACGGGCCGGTGGATGCCGCATTCAAGGCGATCGACGGTCTGCTCGATGTCCAGGCGGAGCTGTTGCTCTACTCGGTGAACAACATCACCAGCGGGACGGACGCCCAGGGCGAGGTGACCGTCCGGCTCGAGCGCGGTGGCCGCGTCGTCAACGGCCAGGGGTCGGATACCGATATCGTCATCGCCTCGGCGAATGCCTATCTCAACGCCCTCAACCGGCTGCGCACCAGCGGCGGGCGGACCCATCCCCAGACCGACGGCGTCTGAACGGACGAAACGACGGTGTCGGCATGATCGATCAGCGGCGTCGGCGGATGCTCGATGAGATGGGACTCACGGTCTGGCGCCGGCGGGCGGTGACGGCGGGGGATGCCGACGAACCGGCGGCAGCGGAGGCCGGCCCCGACTGGTCGGCGCTGATCGCGGGCATCGAGGGCTGTCAGCGCTGCCCGCTCCACGCGACGCGCAATCGGGCGGTCCCCGGCGTTGGCGATCGGGCCGCCCGTCTGATGATCATCGGTGAGGCCCCCGGGGCCGAGGAGGACCGTCGTGGTGAGCCGTTCGTGGGACGCGCCGGTCAGCTACTCGACGCCATGCTTGCCGCGATCGGGCTCGACCGTCACCAGGGCGTTTTCATCACCAACGTCATCAAGTCGCGGCCGCCGGAAAACCGCGATCCGAAGACCGCCGAGATCGACGCCTGCCGACCGTGGCTGGATGCCCAGATCGAGTTCATTCGCCCGGCGGCTATCCTCGCGGTGGGGCGGGTCTCCGCGCAGTCACTGACCGGGAGCAGCCGCACGATCGGCAAGCTGCGTAACCAGTGGCATGCCATCGGCGAGGCCGGTATTCCCCTGCGGGCGACCTATCATCCCGCCTATCTGTTGCGGCGTCCGCCGGCCAAGGCACAGGCCTGGGACGATCTCGTGATGCTCAAGCGCTATCTGCGGGAGGTCGCGACATGACCGCCGCCCCCGTGGACTGGCTGCCGGTCATCCGGGCCATGCGGCCGCGGGATGTCACCGCGGTCTACGCCGTCGAGTCGAACGCCTATGACTATCCGTGGGCGCTGAATATTTTCCGTGACTGCCTGCGCATGGGGTATGAATGCTGGGTACAGCTCGCCACCGACCGGGTGGTCGGCCATGTCATCCTCGCGATGGGGCCCGGCGAGGCCCATGTCCTCAACCTGGCGGTGCATCCCGACTGGCATGACCGCGGATTCGGGCGGGCGCTCCTCGAGCAGGCGCTGACCCGTGCCGAGGCGCTGGGCGCCGAGTCCGTATTCCTAGAGGTCCGCCCCAGCAATGCACCGGCGGTGCACCTGTACAGCCGCCTCGGTTTTCGCCGCGTTGGCCGACGGCCGGGGTATTACCGCACGGAAGAGGGTCGTGAGGACGCGCTGGTCATGCGTTATGACCTGCGGGAGGTCGCGCCGGTCGGACGGCGATGACCGGCGCGGCCGGGCAGCGGCGGGTCGTCTGGTCTTGGGCCCTCTATGACTGGGCCAACTCGGCGTTTGCCACCGTGGTAATGGCGGGCCTGTTCCCGATCCTGTTCCAGGACTACTGGAACGCGTCGGCCACACCGGCGGTTGCCAACCTGCGGCTCGGCTGGGCAAACGGCCTGGCCAGTCTGGTGATCGTTCTCATCGCTCCCCTCCTCGGTGCCATCGCCGATCGCGCCGGGCGGCGTAAAGCGATGCTGCTCGGATTTGCCCTCCCGGCGGCGGCGCTGACCGCCCTGCTGGCGCTGGTGCCGGCGGAGATGGGGTGGTTGGCGGCGTTGCTGTTCGTTTTCGCGACGATCGGTTTCATGGCCGCCAATCTCTTCTACGATGCCCTTCTGGTCGGTATCGCTCCGCCGGATCGCTGGCATGCGGTTTCCGGTTTCGGGTTCGGGCTGGGGTATCTCGGCGGCGGTCTGGTCTATCTGGGCTGTATCATCGCGGTCCTGCAGCCGCAGTGGTTCGGGCTGGCATCCGCGGCGGACGCGGCCCTGGCGGCCTTCGTGGTCACCGGGGCGTGGTGGGTGCTGTTCACGCTGCCGCTGGCATTCAACGTGCCCGAACCGGCCCGCCTGGTGCCGGGCCCGGCGGCGATCTCCGGCGGGCTGCGACAGCTTCGCTCGACGCTGACCCATCTGCGTGTCTACCGCCCCGTATGGCTGTTCCTGCTCGCGTATTTCCTCTACATCGACGGGGTCGGGACGACGATTCGCATGGCCGTCGCCTATGGTCGCTCGCTGGGCTTCGAGCAGAATGATCTGATGCTCGCGCTGCTCATCACGCAGTTCGTCGGGTTTCCCGCCGCCCTGCTCATGGGGACGATCGGCCAGCGCATCGGCGCGCGCCGTGGCATCCTGACCGGCTTGTTGCTCTATGTCGTTATCGCCGTCTGGGGCGCGTTCATCCGCTCGCCCTGGGAGTTTTATGTCATTGCCGGACTGGTCGGTGTGGCCCAGGGCGGGGTCCAGGCCCTGAGCCGCTCGTTCTTTGCCGGTCTCATCCCGGCGGATCGTGCCGGTGAGTTTTTCGGATTCTACAATGTGCTCGGCAAGTCGGCCGCCCTGATCGGTCCGCCGCTGTTCGGTGCGCTGGGCGTATTGTTCGGCGATGTGCGCTATTCGATGCTCGCGCTTGTGGCGCTGTTTGTCGGCGGCGCGCTCTTGCTCATGCTTATCGACACCAGGGAGGATTCTCCGACATGACCGACCCGCAACCCTCGGCAAACCGGAAACCCCGCGTCACCCTCTGGCAGGCCATCAAAAGCACGGCCGCCGCGGCGTTCGGCGTGCAGTCCGAGGAGGCCCGCCAGCGCGATTTCGCCAACGGCAGCGCGGGCCGATTCATTATCGCCGGTCTGCTCTTTACCGCATTATTCGTGGTGGTGCTGGTCGTGGTCGTGAACCTGGTACTCAGCCAGGCTGGCTGACCTTCGTGCCATAGCCGGCCGCCGCCGCGGTGACCACCGCCGAGGCGGTCAGCGCGCCGAGGAACGGGCCCAGTGTCGGTGTACCGGCGGGGAAGCTCGCCGCCAGCAACCCGGCGCCCAGGCCGCCCCCGGCGAGGGAACCGGGCAGTACCGCTCCGATCAGCCCGGCGACCGCACCCAGGATCGCGCCACGCGGTGCCACCCGATCGGACAGGCCGCTCAACAGCGGGATGACGGCGGTGGCGCAGAGCAGATCAGCGATCAGGAAAAGCCGCAGCACCGAGATCTGCTGCAGGGCTAGGATGACGACGGGCACCATCAACAGCGCCGACAGCCAGCGCGCGCCGCGTAGCCCGATACGGCCGCTCTCGGTGACGCCCAGCGATACCAGGGCGTTCTGCAGGGTATCCACGGACGAGGCCACGAGGGTAATCCCGAGGATCAGCGCCGGCAGGGTCAGCCAGCCGGGCGTATCGGCGATCAGCGCGAAGAACGGTGTCGGCGGCGTACCCAGTGGCAGCCCACGCGCCGCGGCCAGTACCCCGGCGGTGCCGAGGATGGCGACCACGATCACGGTGGTGACGCCACCGATCAGCGCGCCCCGCCGCAGCGCGCCATTGTCGCTGGCCGCCCAGACGCGCTGCCAGTAGCCCTGGTGGAACAGGTTGGCAGCGGTCACCGCGATGATCAGTGTCAGCGCCACGCCGAGGGCGTCGCCGAGCAGCGTGGTGGGTAAGGCGCCGCCGCTGTCGGCGGACGGGGTGGGGGCGAAGACGAAGGCGGCCACGCCGACGGTCGCGATCAGGGCAATCAGCAGCCCCGCCTGCCAGCGATCGGTAACGAGGCTCGCCCGCAGACCGCCGGCGGTGGTGTAGACCAGCGTCGTGACGGCGACGGCGATGATCGCGTAGCGCGCGTCGACATTCGACAGCAGGCCGGTGATGGCACCGACGGCGGTCAGTTCGGCGGCGAGGAAACAGAGCATGTAGAGGACCGAGAGGGCGGCTATCCAGTGCCGGAACCCGGTCCCGAACCGGTTTGCCGTGAATTCCGTCAGGCTGCGTCCGGCGGGCAGGCGTCGGCGCACCGCCGGGCCGACGAGGCCGAGGATAATGAACGGCAGTGCGGAACCGATGGCATAACCCGCAACGGCCACCGGACCGACGAAGGCACCGATCTCCGGCGGGGCGAACAGGATCCAGGCCCCCATGCCGGAGGCCAGGAACGACAGCCCCAGGGTCTTCCCGGTCTGGGTGTCGCGCGCCGTCAGGTAGTCGTCGAGCCCGCTTGTACGACGGGCACGCAGCCCGAGCAGGACAAAAATGATGAGAGCGGCCGTGATGGCCACGAGGGTCAGGTTGGGCATGTCGCGCTTCCTCCGCCGGTATCATCCGGTTCAGGTTCCAGGGTCAGCGCGGCTGCGCACTCTCAGTCCGGAGACTCCCCTGGCGACGTGGGTTCAGATTGTGTCAGCAAGAGTATGCCGTTGGTGCCCCGCCTCCGCAAACTTAAAGCCGCTCGACGCGGGCGATCTGCTCGTCGGTCCGCGCCAGTGCGGATTCCGCCTCCGCGAGCTTGTCACGCTCGCGCTGGACGACGTCCGCCGGTGCGCGTTCGACGAACGAGGCGTTGTCGAGCTTTGCCCTGACTCTCGCCAGATCTTCGGCGAGTCGGCCGCGCGCCTTCGCGAGCCGGGCGAGCTCGGCATCGCGGTCGATGAGCCCGGCCATGGGGACCCGGATCTCGAGCTCGTCGACCAGCGCCAGGGCCGATTCCGGGGCCTCCTCGCCGGCATCGAGGATCCGGATCGATTCCAGGCGGGCGAGGAAGTCGAGCTCGGCACGATGGCGTTCGACCCGGCTTTGATCCAGCGGGCCGGCGTTGCCGAGCATGACCGGCAGACGCTTGCCGGGGGCGATATCCATCTCGCCACGAATCCGGCGGATACCCAGGATGAAGCGCTGCAGCCAGTCGATTTCCGCCTCGGCGTCGGCATCGATGCGTTCCGGGTCGGCGGCCGGGAAGGCCTGGGTCATGATCGTCTCGCCCTTGATACCGGCCACCGGTGCGACCCGCTGCCAGATCGACTCGGTGATGAACGGCATCATGGGGTGGACCAGCCGCAGTAACGTCTCCAGCACCCTGACCAGCGTATAGCGCGTGCCGCGGGCGTGGGGGGTGTCGGCATCGCCCTGCAGGGCGGGTTTGCTCAGCTCCAGGTACCAGTCGCAGTACTCGTCCCAGGTGAACTCGTAGATCGCCTGGGCGGCCAGGTCCATGCGATAGCTCTGGATCGCCTCGTTGACGGTCTGCGCGGTGCGCTGCAAGCGGGTCACGATCCAGCGCTCGGCCGTGCCGTACGCCATCGACGCTTCGTTGATGTCGTCGAGCTTGCCCTCGCAGTTCATCAGCACATAGCGCGCCGCGTTCCAGAGCTTGTTGCAGAAGTTGCGATAGCCATCGACCCGGCCCATGTCGAAGACCACGTCGCGCCCGGTGGTGGCGAGGCTCGCGAAGGTAAAGCGCAGCGCGTCGGTGCCGTGTTCGGCGATCCCCTCGGGAAAGGCCTCGCGGGTCTGCTTCTCGATGGTCGGGGCGATTTGCGGCTGCATCAGTGCGGTGGTGCGCTTGGCGACCAGGCTCTCGAGGTCGATACCATCGATGATGTCGATCGGATCGAGGACGTTACCCTTCGATTTCGACATCTTCGCGCCATGGCTGTCCCGTACCAGGCCGTGGATGTAGATCTCGCGAAACGGCACTTCGCCACGGAACTTCAGCCCCATCATGATCATGCGGGCCACCCAGAAGAAGATGATGTCGAACCCGGTGACCAGCACACTGGTGGGGTAGAAGGTGTGGAGCTCGGTGGTCTCTTCGGGCCAGCCCAGGGTGGAGAAGGGCCACAGGGCCGAGGAGAACCAGGTGTCGAGTACATCCTCGTCCTGGCTGAGTTCCACCTCGGGTGCCAGATCGTGCCTCGCGCGGACATCCGCCTCGTCACTGCCGACATAGATGTTGCCGTCGCCGTCGTACCAGGCGGGGATGCGATGTCCCCACCAGAGCTGGCGACTGATGCACCAGTCCTGGATATCCTCCAGCCAGTTGAAATAGGTCTTGGTCCAGTTCTCCGGGATAAAGCGGATGTCGCCGCTGCGGACCGCATCGATGGCCGGCCGGGTGATCTCGCGCGCACCGCCGGGGCGGCCGTCCGCCTGGGTGTCGCGGGTGAGATCCACGAACCACTGGTAGGTCAGGTAGGGTTCGACCACCACGCCGGTCCGATCGCAGCGCGGGACCATCAATCGGTGGGGATCGACACCGTCGAGCAGCCCCGCTGCCTCGAAGTCGGCGACGATGCGATCGCGCGCCTCGTAGCGATCCAGTCCCTGGTAGGTCGCCGGGGCGTTGGCATTGATGCGGGCATCCTCGGTGAGGATGTTGATGGGCGTGCAGCCGTGGCGCAGACCCACCTCGTAGTCGTTGAAGTCGTGGGCGGGGGTGATCTTCAGGCAACCCGTCCCGAACGCCGGATCGACGTACTCGTCGGCCACAATGGGGATCTCCCGATCCACCAGGGGCAGGCGTACCCGGCCGCCGATCAGCGACTGAAAGCGCTCGTCGTGCGGATTCACCGCCACTGCGGTATCGCCCAGCATGGTCTCGGGGCGGGTGGTCGCCACGACCAGCCAGTCATCGCTGCCGACGATGGGATAGCGCAGCCGCCAGATCGAGCTCTGCTCCTCGGCCGATTCGACCTCGAGGTCGGACACCGCCGTCTGCAGGACCGGGTCCCAGTTCACCAGCCGCTCGCCGCGATAAATCAGCCCCTCGTTGTAGAGCTGCACGAACACCGCCTGAACGGCCTCCGAGAGCCCGTCGTCCATGGTGAAGCGCTCGCGCGTCCAGTCCACCGAGGCCCCCAGGCGGCGCATCTGATTCTGGATGGTGCCGCCCGACCGGGCCTTCCATTCCCAGATCCTCTCGACGAAGGCCGAGCGCCCCAGTGCATGGCGATCGCCGCCCTCGGCATTGAGCTGACGCTCGACGACCATCTGCGTCGCGATCCCCGCATGGTCGGTGCCCGGTTGCCAGAGGGTGTTGTAACCGGCCATCCGGTGATAGCGCGTCAGCACGTCCATCAACGTGTCCTGGAAGGCGTGCCCCATATGCAGGGTGCCGGTGACGTTCGGCGGCGGAATCATGATGCAGTAGGGGTCGCCCGAACCACCGGGTCGGAAATGGCCCGCCTGCTCCCATTGCTTGTACCAGTGGGACTCGATGCTGGCGGGGGTGTAGGTTTTATCCATGGCGGGTGAGCGCTCCTAGTGTTCGATGCGGTGGGTCTGCGGTGTGGCGCCGGCCTGCTGGTAATCGCGGTAGCGCACGCGCCCGGCCTGGCGAGTGGCTTCGTCGGCGGTAATTATCTCGGCAATGCGGTCGCGCTCTTGCCAGTCCTCGGGCAGTGAGTCGGCGAGGTTGATGAGCAGCGCGCCCGGGCTCGCCTCGTGGTTGATCACGATCGGGTTGTCGCCGTCGAGAGACGTCGTTCCGTGGGGGATGAAGCTCGCCTCGTCGAACGTCCACAAGGCCTCGTCGAGCTGCTCGCTCGCGCTGGCATCGCGGGTACGAATCCAGACACCCAGCCCCTCGCGCCAGGCGCGCGCGGCCAGCCGGCAGCAGAAGTGGACGCGTTGCGCCGGCTCTGCTTGCCGAAGGATGTAGAAATCGACGCGCGGCATCATTCGCTCCGGCGCGGTACCATGTGCCGGTCACGGCGATCTGGCATGGATACGATCACATTGCATAAACCGCTACAGATTACCGCAGGGACCGGGGCGCTGTCGTGGGGCTGAACCGGCTGACGCGTTACGTGCTCCGCGAGGTGCTGTTCGCCTGGCTCGGCGTGACGGTCGTGCTGGTGGTTGTGTTGCTGACCAATCGGCTGATCCGGTTCATGGCGGATGCGGCGAGTGGTGATATCCCGGCCGATATCATTTTCACGCTCCTGGGGCTGAAGGCCGTCGCCAATCTCGGGGTG
Source organism: Spiribacter vilamensis (assembly GCF_004217415.1). Classification (NCBI taxonomy): domain Bacteria; kingdom Pseudomonadati; phylum Pseudomonadota; class Gammaproteobacteria; order Chromatiales; family Ectothiorhodospiraceae; genus Spiribacter; species Spiribacter vilamensis. Next base: position 1,247,559 of record NZ_SHLI01000001.1, on the reverse strand, counting down.
GTGCTGCCGGGCAGTTTTTTCCTTGGCGTGGTCATGGCGCTCGGCCGGCTCTATCGCGATTCGGAGATGACCGCGATGGCGGGCTGCGGGATCGGGCCGGGCCGGGTCTACACGGGCATCTTCGCGCTCGCGGTGCCGCTGGCAGGGCTGGTGGCGGTGCTGTCACTCAGCCTCGGGCCCGGTGCCGAACGCGAGGCCGATCGCATCCTCGCCAACGCCGAGCAGCAGGCCCGGTTCGGCGGTGTCCAGCCCGGGCGCTTTCTGGCGCTGGGGGGCGAGGTGACCGTCTACGTCGAGACCGTGGAGGGGGACGGGACGCTGCGGGGCGTCTTCGCCGAGCGTCGCGTCGACGGCGCCTACCAGGTGTGGGTTGCCCCGCGCGCGCGCCGCGAAATCAACGCGATCGCACCCGGCGAGTTCCTGGTCCTCGAGGACGGCTGGCGCTACGAGGGTCGTGCCGGACGGGCCGAATGGCGCCTGATGGACTTTGCCGAGCACGGCGTGCGGATCGCCGAACCCGACCCGGTCGAACCCGGCGTCGGTCGCGATGCGCAACCCCTCGCAGCGCTGCTGGCAGCGGACGATGTGCGGGCACTGGCCGAACTGCAGCGCCGGCTCTCTTTCCCGGTCATGGTCTTTGTGCTGGCGCTGGGCAGCCTGCCGCTTGCCCGCACGGATCCGCGCAGTGGCCGTTACGGACGTGTCGTGACGGCGGTCCTGTTGTTCATGATCTATTTCAACCTCCTGTTCACGGCGAGTGACTGGATGGTGACGGGCGGCCTCTCGAAATGGCCGGGCCTGGGCTGGATCCATGCCCTTGCCCTCGTGATCGTCCTGGTGGCGATGCACCGTCAACTCGGGTGGCGCTGGCGAAAGGCCCGGTCATGATCAAGCGGCTCGATCGTTATATCGCGACCACGGTGCTGGGCGGCGCGCTCATGGGGCTGGTGGTCATCGTCAGCCTGAGCTTCGTATTCGAGTTCATCGACGAGGCCGACGACATCGGTCGAGGCGATTATGATTTCGCCGCGGCGATGCTGGTGGTCGCCCTGTCAATGGTGCAGCGTGCCTACGAGGCCTTCCCCATGGCGACGCTGATCGGCGCGCTGGTGAGCCTGGGGGCGCTCGCGGCGCGCAGTGAGCTGGTGGTCATGCGGGCGGTGGGCCGCTCGGTGGGGCAGATCGCCCGCGCGGTGGTGATCGCCGGGGTAGGTCTGGCCCTGCTCGCGGCTCTGCTGGGGGAGTTTGTCGCGCCACCCGCCAATCAGCTGGCACAGGCCGTGCGTGCCGAGGCCGCCGGCGGGCGCATCGGCACGTCGGCGGGTGGGCTCTGGGCCCGTGACGGGGACTACCGTCTGCGGATCGATCGGGTGGTGCAGGCCGATCTGCTGGCGGGGGTGCGGGCCTACGAGATCCGCGACAACCGTCTCAGGCGCATCATCACCGCGCCCCGGGCGCGTTTCGTCGACTCGCAATGGCAGCTGCGCGATGTGACGGTGACGGCGCTCGGGGATTTCCCGGTCGAGGTCGAGAACCGCGACCGGCTGGCGATCGGCGGTCAGCTGCAACCGGCGACCCTCGAGGTGGTCGTTCAGGAGGCGCAGACGCTGCCCGGCCGTGAGCTCCTCCGCTATATCGACTACCTCGAGGCGAATGATCTGCAGAGTGATCGCTATCGCCTGGCGCTGTGGGTAAAGATCGCCACGCCGCTGGCAACGGTGGTGATGCTGTTGCTGACGGTGCCACTGGTGTTCGGCTCCCAGCGCAGCACCGGTGTCGGCCAGCAGATCTTCCTGGGGGTGCTGATTGGGCTGGCGTTCTTCCTGCTCAACCGTTTCCTCGGCAATGCCGGGCTGGTCTACGGACTGCCGCCGGCGTTCAGCGCGCTCGCGCCCACCGGCGCATTCCTGCTGATCGCGCTCGTCGCGCTGCGACGGGTCCGCTGATCAGCGCCGCTTCGGTTCCACCCGGAGGTAGGTCTGCGACAGCCGGTCATGCCAGGTGAGCTGCTCGCGATCGAACAGCGCCCAGAGAAAACCGAGGCCGGCGGGGAGCCAGGAGAGCATGGCAGCCACGAAGCGGTGGGTTGCCGCGCGCACCGTGACGCGTCCGCCGTCGGCATCCACGAGCCGCAGCCGCCAGGCCTGCATCCCGAGCGTATGGCCGCCCCGCACCCAGAAGCCCGTGAAAAACGCGTACGCAATGGCGAGCAGGTAGAGCCGGAAGAGCCCGTCGCCGGCGGTCGCGGCCTCGCCACCCTGGAAGCCGATCCACAGGGCGCTTGCCGCCATCCAGAGGGCGATCAGGAGGAGTCCGTCGTACAACACCGCCGCGAGGCGTCGCAGCAGGCTGGGCCGGTTTTCAGAAGGGATGGTCGTCATGGGAATGCCGGATCAGTGGTGCTCCCAAGGGGATTTGAACCCCTGTTTCCGCCTTGAGAGGGCGGCGTCCTTACCGCTAGACGATGGGAGCATGTCTTGCTCTTTTGCATTTGAGCGCCGCGATCGGCGCCGCCGGCACAGCCTGTTATTATACGGCCTAGTTTTTGTGGCACAAGAGGCTGGATTCACACCGTGACTGTCGCGCAAGCCCGGGGGATTACCCCGACCATCATCACCCGTGATCAGCATGTGATCTCGCGGGCACAGATCAGTGACAAGGCGCTTAGCGTGCTCTACCGGCTGAAGAATGCCGGCTACGGCGCCTACCTGGTCGGTGGTGGCGTGCGCGATCTCTCGCTCGGTCGTGAACCGAAGGACTTCGACGTCGCCACCGATGCGACACCCGACGAGGTCAAGGCGCTGTTTCGCAACTGCCGACTGATCGGTCGGCGCTTCCGGCTGGCCCATGTCCACTGGGGCCCGGAGATCATCGAGGTGGCGACCTTCCGCGCCCCGACGCCGGATGCCGACGCCGACGCCGCCGATCGCGTCGTCGAGGACGGGCTGGTCCTGCGCGACAATGTCTACGGGACGATCGAGGAAGATGCCCTGCGCCGCGATTTCACGATCAATGCCCTGTACTACAACATCGCCGATTTCTCGGTGGTGGATTATACCGACGGCATGGCCGACCTCCGCGCCGGTCGCCTGCGGTTGATCGGCGATCCGGCGGTGCGCTATCGCGAGGATCCGGTACGGATGCTGCGCGCCGTGCGTTTCGCGGCCAAGCTCGGATTCACCATCGATGCCCGTACCGCCGATCCCATCCCGCGGATGGCGGATTCGCTCGATGATATCCCGCCGGCACGGCTGTTCGACGAGGTGCTGAAACTCTTCATGGCGGGGCAGGGTGTCGAGACCTTCGAGTCGCTGCGCCGTCACGGGCTGTTCCGTTATCTTTTCCCGGCCAGTGATGCGGCGCTGGATGACGACGAGCACGGTCAGCACGTGACGTTCGTGGCCCGGGCGCTGGAGAGTACCGATCAGCGAGTCAACAATGACCGGCCGGTCACCCCCGCCTTCCTGTTCGCGGCGCTGCTCTGGCCGGCGATTCTCGGCCAGCTGCCCGGTGCCCGTCTCAAGCCCGGGATCGATCCGGAACTGTTCGAGCAATCAGTGACCGAGGCGCTGGAGCGTCAGCTCCGCCAGGTGGCGATTCCGAAACGCTTTGCCATGCCCATGCGCGAGATCTGGGCGCTCCAGCCGCGCTTTGATTCCGCCTCGGAGAAAAAGGCCCGGCGCCTGTTCTCGCATCCGCGCTACCGTGCCGCCTACGACTTCCTGTTGCTGCGCCGCGAGGCCGGACTGGTCGACCCCGAGCTGGCCGATGCCTGGCAGCGCTACACCGAGAGCAGCGAGGACGCCCCGCCACCTACGCCCGGTCGCCGCCGCCGGCGGGGTGGACGCCGGCGCGGACCGGGCGAGGAGTCCGACCGGTGACGACGCGGGCGTTCATCGGTATCGGCAGCAATCTCGATGATCCGGCCGCGCAGGTCCGTCGGGCGGTGACCGCACTGGATACGCTTGCCGGGTGCCGCTGTGTGGCGGTCTCGCGGCGCTATCGCAATCCGCCCATGGGGCCGGCCGATCAGCCCGATTACGTCAACGCCGTCGCCGCGCTTGACACTACGCGGGCCGCGCATGATCTGCTCGCCGGGTTACAGGCGCTGGAGGCAGCGGCGGGCCGCGAACGCAACGGCCGTCGCTGGGGGCCGCGGCCACTCGATCTCGATCTGCTGCTCTACGACGACGCGCAAATCGATACCGAGGACCTGACCGTGCCGCATCCGGGTGTGACAGTCCGTGCCTTCGTGATCGTGCCACTCGCCGAGATTGACCCCGACCGCCGGGTGCCCGGTGCCGGGCGGGCCGGCGACCTTGCAGCGGCGGTGGATGACAGCGGCCTCAGGGTCGAGGAGGACTGAATCATGGATCCATCGGTAACGCTTGCCACGCTGCGTCGGATGAAAACCGAGCAGTCCCCGATCGTTGCGCTCACCGCCTATGACTACAGTTTCGCGCGGCTAGTGGATGCCGCCGGTGTCGACGTGGTGCTCGTCGGTGATTCGCTGGGCATGGTGATGCAGGGGCATGCCAGTACGGTGCCGGTCACCCTGGCGGACATGGCCTATCACACGCGCTGCGTGGCCCGCGGGCTCTCGCGTGCCTATCTGATGGTCGATCTGCCCTTCCTGAGCGATACCGATGACCGCGCGGCCCTCGAGAGCGCTGCCCGGCTCATGAAAGAGGGCGGTGCGGACATGGTCAAGATCGAGGCGCATGCCGCCCAGGCACCGGTCGTTGAAGCGCTGTCACGTGCGGGTGTGCCGGTCTGCGCGCATTTCGGTCTGCGTCCGCAGCGGGTCGGGCAGCTGGGGGGGTACCGTATCCAGGGGCGCAACGAGGACGGCGCTCGCCAGGTGCTCGAAGACGCCCGCGCGCTCGAGGCCGCCGGCGCCGACGTACTGCTCGTGGAATGCCTGTCCGCGGCGGTCACCGCCCGAGTGCACGAGCAGACGACGCTGCCGCTGATCGGCATCGGTGCCGGCGTGGACTGCGATGGCCAGATCCTGGTGCTCCAGGACATGCTCGGGGTGACACAGGGCCGGCCGCCCCGCTTCGTTCACGATTTCCTGGCCGATACCGGCAGCGTGCAGGCAGCGGTCGAGGCGTATGTCGAGGCGGTCCGCAATCGCGAGTTCCCGCGTCCCGAGCATTCCTTCGAGTAGGCCATGCAGATCGTGACCGACATCGCCGCGCTGCGCGCGCGGATCGCCGAATGGCGCGGCGCCGGTGAGCGCATCGGCTTCGTTCCCACCATGGGCAATCTCCACGGTGGCCATCTCCGACTGGTGGAAGAGGCGCGCAGCCGCAGTGACCGGACTGTCGTGAGTATCTTCGTCAATCCCGCGCAGTTCGGGCCGGACGAGGATTACGAGACCTATCCGCGCACATGGACGGCCGACTGCGAGGCGCTCAGTGCCCATGACACCGATCTGCTGTTCGCGCCCGGGGTCGAGGCCCTCTATCCCGACGGGGGCGGATTGCGGACGACCGTGGCGGTGCCCGAGCTCAACGACATCCTCTGCGGCGCGTCCCGGCCCGGGCACTTCACGGGGGTGGCCACGGTGGTCACGAAACTGCTCAACCTGGTCCAGCCCGATCTGGCGGTCTTCGGGCTCAAGGACTACCAGCAGCTACTCGTTATCCAGCGGCTGGTGCGGGATCTGCATCTGCCGGTGGAGATCGTCGGCGGGGCGATCGCCCGCGAATCCGACGGGCTTGCCATGAGCAGCCGCAATGCCTATCTCGGCGACGACGAGCGGCGCCGGGCACCCGCGCTCTACCAGACCCTCCGCGCCCTGGCCGATCGCCTCGAGGCCGGTGCCACCGATTTCGAGGCGCTGGTGGCCGAGGGCTGCCGGCAGCTGCGCCGGGCCGGCCTCGAGCCGGACTATCTCGAGATCCGTCGCGCCGCCGATCTCGGCATCGCAACGACCGATGACACGGCGCTGGTGATCCCCGCCGCGGCCTACCTGGGACGCGCGCGGCTGATCGATAATGTCCGCGTTCGCCGACCCGCAGACGACCCCGAGGGAGACGCATGACGCCATTGAACGCCACGCCCGAATGGCAATCGCTGAGCGCCGATCGAACGGCGATCGAGCATCAGTCCATTGCCGGGCTTTTCGACCAGGATCCTGATCGATTCGCCGATTTCTCGATCACGCTGGACGGGCTGCTGCTCGATTACAGCAAACAGCCGATGTCCCGCGATGTCCGTGAGCGGTTGCTGGCACTCGCCCGGGCGAGGGATGTGGAGGGACAGCGCGACGCCATGCTGACCGGCGGGCGCATCAACCGGAGCGAGGATCGCGCCGTACTCCATACCGCGCTGCGGGTCCCGGCCGGGGTGCCCGGCTGGGCGGATGCGTCCATCACCGAAGACGTTGCGACGACCCGGTCGCGGATGGCCGGGCTCGCGCGCGCGATCCGCGACGGGCAGCGCACCGGCGCGACCGGCAAGCCCATCGAGCATGTGATCAACATTGGCATTGGTGGCTCGGACCTGGGGCCGCGGCTGGTGCTCGAGGCGCTGGCCCCCGTTGCTGACGGACCCGATGTGCATTTCGTCGCCAATGTCGATGGCGTCGAGCTGCAGCAGGCCATGGCCGCCTGCGATCCCGAGCGGACACTGGTGCTCGTGGTCTCGAAGAGTTTCGGAACGGTTGAAACCATGACCAATGCCTACGAGGCGATGGCCTGGCTGCGGCGCGGCGTGCCGGCGGACGAGGTCCTCGCCCGCCAGGTGCTCGCCATTACCGCGAACCTCGATCGGGTGCAGGCGCTGGGGCTCGATCCCGAACTGGCGCTACCCATGCGTGACTGGGTGGGGGGACGCTACTCGCTCTGGTCGGCGGTGGGGTTTTCCATCATGCTCGGCATCGGGCCGGCCGCCTTCGAGGCGCTGCTCGAGGGGGCGCATGGCATGGACCGGCACTTCGCCGAGGCGCCGCTCGAGGCCAACATGCCGGTCATGCTGGGACTGGTATCGGTGCTCAACGCCACTTTGCTGGAGCGCCGCAGCCAAGCGGTGGTGCCCTATACCGAACGGCTCGGGCGCCTTCCCGCGTATCTCCAGCAGTTGCTCATGGAGAGCAATGGCAAGTCCGTGGACACTGATGGCAAAGCGGTCGATCTGCCCACCGCCGCGGCCGTGTGGGGGCAGACCGGAACGCCCGGCCAGCATGCCTTTTTCCAGGCACTACACCAGGGGACCGACGTGGTCCCGGTGGACTTCGTCGGTGTGGCCCGGCCGGTGGCCGATGAAAAGGGCGATCCGCTGGAGCTGACCGCCAACCTGTTCGCCCAGGGGCAGGCACTGATGGAAGGCCGCGCGGATGAGGGCCTGTCGACGATGCAGCGCTGCCCGGGCAATCGACCCAGCAACACCCTGCTGCTCAGGCGCCTCGACGCCCGCAGCCTGGGTGCGCTGATCGCGCTCTACGAGCACCGGGCCTTTGTCGAGGCGGCGATTTGGGGCATCAATGCCTTCGATCAGTTCGGCGTGGAGCTGGGCAAGGGGCTGGCCGACGACCTGAAACCGATCATTGCCGGCGGTCTCGAGCCGACGGGACTGGATAGCTCCACCGCTGGACTGATTGCGCGCTATCACGACTGGCGGGGTTGAGCAGCCGCGCCAGTGCCCACTGGACATGCTCGGTGACCAGCGCGGAGGGATGATCGAGGCGTTCGCGTAGCGCCTCGATGGCCTCGGGGTCGGCGGGTCCGTTGCCGAGGGCGACGGCCAGATTGCGAAGCCAGCGCTCGTGGCCGAGCCGCCGAATGGCGGAGCCCTCGGTTCGCTTGAGAAACGTCGCCTCGTCCCACCGGAACAGCGCTACCAGCGACGCGCTTTCGAGTCCGTGGCGGGGGTGGAAATCGGCCTCGTCGGTGGGCTGGGCATAGCGATTCCACGGGCAGACCGCCTGGCAGTCATCACAGCCAAAGACCCGGTTGCCGATCGCGGGGCGGAGTTCCTCCGGGATGCTGCCCTCGTGCTCGATGGTCAGATACGACACGCAGCGCCGCGCGTCGAGCTGGCCCGGACCCGTGATGGCCCCGGTGGGGCAGACGTCGATGCAGGCCCGACAGCTCCCGCACAGATCCGCCACCGGCTCACTCGTCGGTAATGGCAGATCGGTGAATATCTCGCCGAGGAAAAAATACGATCCCGCGTGGCGGTTGAGCAGGAGCGTGTTCTTGCCGATCCAGCCCAGCCCGGCATCGCGACCCAGCGCCTTTTCCAGCACCGGTGCGCTGTCGACGAACACCCGGTAGCCGAACGACCCCACCGCGGATTCGATCCGTTGCGCCAGCGCCTGGAGGCGCTTTCGCATCAGTTTGTGATAGTCCCGTCCGAGGGCATAGCGGGCGATGAAGGCACGCCGGCCATCGGCGAGGATCGCGTCGTCGGCCTCCAGATCCGGCGGGAGATAGTCCATGCGTACGCTGATGACGCGAATCGTCCCGGGCACCAGTCGCTCCGGTCGGGCCCGCTTGACGCCGTGGCGGGCCATCCAGCGCATCGTGCCGTGTCGGCCGTCCTGCAGCCAGCGCAGCAGATGCTGCTCGTCGCGGGCGAGGGCCGGGCGCGCCACCCCCAGTTCATCGAAGCCGAGCTCCCCGGCCCACTCACGAATCTCCGGCAGGATCCGGCTATTGTCATGCGTTTGCGCCATGCCGGCAGTTTACCGTCTCGAGCGGGGTGAACGTGAGCGCGTTATCATCCCAGTCATGAATGATCTCCCGCACACCCTCTACACCCCCGAGCAGGTCCGTGAGCTCGATCGCCGGGCCATCGAAGACCATGGCATTCCCGGTGGTGTGCTCATGGGGCGGGCCGGGGAATCGGCCTGGCGGCATCTGCGCCGGCGGTTCCCTGACGCCGGGCATCTGCTCGTCCTCTGCGGCGGCGGCAACAACGGCGGCGATGGCTATGTGGTTGCCCGGCTCGCGCGCGAGGCGGGACTCGCGGTCGACCTGTGTCCCCTGGTCGATCCGCAGCGGCTGACCGGGCACGCCCGTGACGCCGCCGACGCCGCACTTGCGCTCATCGCCCCGATCGCCTCGCCATGGGCGGCGCTCGGCGAGGCGGATGCGGTGGTGGATGCGATGCTGGGCACCGGAATCGATCGCGCGGTCACGGGGACGATGGCGGCGGTCATCGATGCCCTCAATACCCAGAGCGCTCCGGTGATGAGCCTCGATGTCCCGTCAGGGCTCAATGCGCGCACGGGCCGCGTCATGGGCACGGCGGTCCGTGCCGCGATCACACCCACGTTCATCGGCCTCAAACAGGGCCTGTTGACCGGGGATGCAGCGGACTTCGTCGGTGAGGTTGTCTTTGACGATTTAAGGATTCCGGCCTCGGTTTACGACGGCATCAACCCATCGGCGGCGCGGCTGTCGGCGGACGCCCTGGCGGAGGGGCTGCCACCTCGCGCCCGCAACTCCCACAAGGGTGATTTCGGTCATGTCCGGGTCGTTGGTGGCGATCATGGCATGGGCGGTGCCGTGCGCATGGCGGGCGAGGCGGCGGCCCGCGTGGGCGCCGGGCGCGTCAGTATCGCGACGCGACCGGCCCATGTATCGGCGGTGCTGGCCGCGCGTCCCGAGTTGATGGTCCACGGGGTGGACGACGCGGCGGCTTTTGGCGCGGCGCTGGCGGGCACGGATACGCTCGCCATTGGTCCCGGGCTGGGCCAGTCGGCCTGGGGGGCGGCGCTGTTCGAGCGGGCACTGGCGCATACCGGCCCGGTCGTGGTGGATGCCGACGGGCTGAACCGGCTGGCGGGTAGCGGGATTCGACGTGAGGACTGGGTGTTGACTCCCCATCCAGGGGAGGCCGCCCGTCTGCTCGAGACCACCGCCGGTGCCATTCTCGATGACCGTTTCGCTGCGGCGGACGCGATTGTCGAGCGCTATGGCGGTGTTGTCGTGCTGAAGGGCGCCGGCACCCTGATCGTCGACAGACAGCGCCGCGTTATCTGTACCGAGGGCAATCCCGGCATGGCGACTGCGGGCATGGGTGATGTGCTTACGGGGGTCATTGCCGGGCTGCGCGCCCAGGGACTGGAGGCGTTCGATGCCGCCTGTCTCGGGGTACAGGCGCATGCCCGCGCCGCCGATCGGGCGGCTCGCGCGGGCGAGCGCGGCCTGCTGGCGGGGGATGTGCTCGAGGGGTTGCGGGCGGTGGTCAACCCGTGAGCCGGGCGACGGTCGACCTCGCCGACGAGGCGGCGACCGAGGCGCTCGGGGCCATGCTCGAGCGGCATCGGCCCGACCGCGGCTGCGTGCATCTTGTCGGTGATCTCGGTGCCGGCAAGACGACGCTGGTGCGCGGGTTCCTGCGTGCCGCCGGCCATCGTGGCGCGGTTCGCAGCCCGACCTATACGCTGGTGGAGCCCTACGAGCTGGGTGCGCGCCGGGTCTATCACCTCGATCTCTACCGCCTTGCCGATCCCGAGGAGCTCGAGTTCATTGGTTTGCGCGAGCTCGTCGACACCGGGTTGCTGCTGGTGGAGTGGCCGACGCAGGGCGAGGGTGTGTTGCCGCCGCCCGACCTGAGCGTTCATCTGGCGGCGGTGGGCGAGAGGCGCCGGGCGACACTGGACCGTCAGTCATCGGCGTGGCCGGCACCGGCGGCGATGATTGAGACGCCGGGCTAGCAGAAGCCCCTATCCCGTTATGAATGCGGGATTTTATTGAAATCAAGCGGTGCCTGTGGCGTACTCGGGGCTATCATGATCGATCGGCGAGTCTCTTTTCTCGCGATCATCCTTTTGTGGATGATCCTTGCACCCGGCGTAGCGCTTGCCACGACGGTGGTCGAGGACGTGCGCACCTGGGACGGGCCGACGCATACGCGGATCGTGTTCGACCTCAGTGCTTCGCCGGATCATCGGCTGTTCACGCTGGAGGAGCCCGATCGGGCGGTTATCGATCTGTCGGCCGGCCGTATCGACCCGGCGCTGGTCGAGGGGATCCGTGATGCCGGGCCCATCCGACGCATACGCACCGGTCGCCGTGATGAGGGCATCCGCATCGTGCTCGATCTCGACCGCGCGCTCGAGGCCCGGGCATTCACCATGGCACCGAACGAAAACCGGGGTCACCGCCTGGTCGTGGATCTGGGCAAAGACGGCGAGAAACCGCCCGTGCGAACAGCGGAGCGCGGGGGATCCGAACCCTTCGTGGTGGCCATTGATGCCGGTCACGGCGGCCGGGATCCGGGCGCGGTCGGCGCCGCCGGGACCCATGAAAAGGACATTGTGCTGACAGTGGCGCGGAAGTTTGCCGATCGGATCAACGCCATCAGCGGTCTCGAGGCGGTGCTGGTGCGTGACGGGGACTATTACGTCGGTCTGCGCGATCGTACCCGCAAGGCCCGGGAGGCCGGAGCGGATCTGTTCGTCTCGCTGCACGCCGATGCCTTCCACGACCGCAACGTCCGGGGATCGTCGGTGTTCGTCCTGTCCCGCAACGGTGCCTCCAGCGAGATGGCGCGAATGCTGGCGCGCACCGAGAACCAGGCGCATCACATCGGGGGTGTCTCACTCTCTGACAAGGACGAGCAGGTGGCCTCGGTGCTGGTGGATCTGTCCCGGGCCCATACCGTCGAGGAGAGCCTGGATGTCGCCGACGTGCTGCTCGCCGAACTGGGCAGTCTTGGCGAGGTGCATGGCAGCGGCGTGGAACAGGCCGGCTTCGCGGTGCTGAAATCCCTCGACATGCCATCCGTGCTCGTCGAGCTCGCCTTTATCTCCAATCCCGCCGAGGAGCGTCGGTTGAATTCGGCCGATTACCAGGATCAGCTCGCGCGCGGGTTGACGCAGGGAACACGCAGTTACGTCGCCGCCACACGGCCGACACTGGCGCTCGGGGGCGAGGCCGACCAGTATAAGGTCCGGCAGGGCGATACCCTGTCGGCGATCGCCCAGCGCCATGCCACCAGCGTCGGGGCGCTACGCCGCGCCAATGAACTGGGCGGCGATACCATCGTGGCCGGTCGCACCCTGCGTATTCCCTGAGCTCGTATGCCAATCCAGCGCCTCGCCCCCGAACTCGTCAACCAGATCGCCGCCGGTGAAATCATCGAGCGGCCGGCATCGGTCCTCAAGGAGCTCCTCGAGAACGCCCTGGACGCCGGCGCCGGTACGATTCAGATCGATGTCGAGGCGGGCGGCCTGCGGCTGATCCGGGTGCGGGATGACGGGCGGGGCATGAGTGCCGCCGATCTGCCGCTGGCGGTGGAATCGCACGCTACCAGCAAGATCGAGGCCCTCGATGATCTCGAGCACATCGCGACACTCGGCTTCCGCGGCGAGGCACTGCCGAGCATCGCCTCGGTCGCGGATCTGCAGATCACCTCGCGATCGGCACGGGACGACCACGGTTACCACCTCGCCCCGGGTCAGTCGGCGACGCCGTCACCGGCCCCGCATCCGCCGGGGACCACGATCGAGGTCCGCGATCTCTTCCATGCCGTGCCGGCGCGGCGCAAATTCCTGCGCACCGAGCGCACCGAGCTCCGCCATATCCAGGAGCTGGTGCGTCGGGTCGCACTGGGACGGCCGGAAGTGGCCTTCCGGCTCACGCATAATCAGCGTGAATTGCTGAATCTCCCGGCGCTCGCCTCCCAGGCCGCGGACCGGCGGGTCGGCGATCTGATGGGCGCGGGTTTTGTGGCGTCGTCCCTGCGCATTGATACCGAGGCGGCCGGGCTGAGGCTGCAGGGTTGGCTGGGACTGCCCACCGCCTCCCGGGGCCAGCCGGATCTGCAGTATGTCTACCTCAACGGGCGCATGATCCGTGACCGCCTGGTCATGCAGGCGCTGCGCCGGGCCTACAGCGATGTGCTGTTCAAGGATCGCTTCCCCGCCTACCTGTTGCACCTGCAGATGGACCCGGCGCGGGTGGATGTGAATGTGCACCCGACCAAGCACGAGGTACGATTCCGCGACAGCCGACTGATCTTCGATTTCCTGCACCGGCAGATCGAACGGGCGCTGGCCCACGGCGGTGCCAGCCCCGAGAGCGGCGCCGATACCGCTGACGGTGCCGGTCCCGAGGCCAACTCCGGGGTCGGTTCCGGGACCGGTGCGGGGCTCTCCCCACGGGGCGCGTCGACGGGCGCCGCACCGCAGACGGCGGCCCTGTCGCTGCCGATGGCCGAGGCACGGGCCGTGTATGGCGATCTGGCAAGCGGGTCGGCCGAAGGCTCTGCCGAGCAACCGGTGGAACCGTCGACCGAGGGGGTGCCCCGGCTGGGGCATGCGGTCGCGCAGATCCACGGGGTCTACGTACTGGCGGAATCCGCCAACGGGTTGATCCTGGTGGACATGCACGCCGCCCACGAGCGCATCGTCTATGAGCGGCTCAAGCGCCAGTATCGTGACCAGGGCGTCGCGCGGCAGCCGTTGCTGGTCCCGGTGGCGGTGGCCGTGACACCGGCCGAGGCGGATTTGGTCGAAGATAGCCAGGCACTGCTCGAGTCGGTGGGTCTGGAGGTGGATCGCGCCGGTCCGGAGCAGCTGCGGCTGCGCGGCGTTCCGGCGCTGCTCGCCCGGGCCGACGGCGAGGCGTTGCTGCGCGACGTGCTCGCGGATCTGCGCGTGAATCGGGGCGCCGTCGCTATCGAGGAGCGCCAGCAACACCTGTTCGGGACCATGGGCTGCCATGGCTCGGTCCGCGCCAATCGTCGACTGACGCCCGCCGAGCAGGAAAACCTCCTGCGCGATATGGAAAAGACCCCCAACATCGATCAGTGCAATCACGGTCGTCCGACGTGGGTGTCGCTGCAGATGGCCGATCTCGATCGACTGTTTCTGCGCGGCCGCTAGCGACGATGGAAGCCGCCAGCCTCCCCGTGGTCTGTCTGATGGGGCCGACCGCCGCCGGCAAGACGGACCTCGCGCTGTCATTGCATGAGCGCGGTGGTGTCGATCTGATCAGTGTCGACTCGGCGATGGTCTACCGCGGCCTGGATATCGGCACCGCCAAGCCGTCCCCTGCCGTGCAGGCGCGGGCGCCGCATGCGCTGATCGATATCCGTGATCCGGCGCAGGCCTATTCCGCCGCCGATTTCGTGGCCGATGCCCGGCCGCTTATCGAGGCCTCACGGCAGGCCGGCCGTATTCCGGTGCTGGTAGGCGGGACGATGCTGTATTTCCGTTCGCTGCTCTACGGATTATCGCGGCTGCCCGCCGCGGACGCCGGCATTCGGGCGCGGCTCGAGGCGGAGGCGGCTCGGCTCGGCTGGCCGGCGCTGCATGAGCGGCTGGCACAGGCCGATCCCGATACCGCGGCTCGATTGCATCGCAACGATGCCCAGCGTATTCAGCGGGCGCTCGAGGTCTACGAGCTGAGCGGGCAGCCCATCAGTCGGCTGCAGGCCGATGCCGGACAGGAACCGCTGTCCGGCCCGGTAGTCAGAGTAGGGGTGATGCCGGCGGAGCGCCGGATACTGCACGAGCGAATCGAGGCCCGGTTCGCGGCCATGCTGGCCGATGGTGTCATCGACGAGGTTGCGGGGCTCCGGGCGCGGGCCGACATACACCCTGATCTACCGTCGATGCGGGCGGTCGGCTACCGGCAGATATGGGGTTACCTGGACGGGCGGATAGCGCGCGACGAACTGCATTTCCGGGGCACCGTGGCGACCCGCCAGTTTGCGCGCCGGCAGGTCACCTGGTTGCGCCGGGAGGCGGATCTGGCGTGGCTCGATCCGCTGGAGAACAATCCCTGTGACCGGCTTAGTGATCTCATTAATCGCGTGGTAGCGTAGGGATTCAGACAGACAATAATAACCGCCGCGAACGAGCAAGGAGTCACGGCATCATGTCGAAAGGCCAATCACTGCAGGAACCCTTCCTCAATGCCCTGCGCAAGGAGAAAGTGCCGGTGTCCATTTATCTGGTCAACGGCATCAAGCTGCAGGGCCAGGTGGATTCCTTCGACCAGTTCGTGATCCTGCTCCGCAACTCGATCAGTCAGCTGGTGTACAAGCACGCCATTTCCACCATCGTTCCGTCGCGGAACGTGCGCGAGCTTCTGCAGGAGGAGCGAGATCCCGAAGCCGACGAGGACTGAGGCCACGCCGACGCTCGAGACCGCGCCGGCCCAGCTGTTCGATCGTCCCGATGGCGGTCAACGGGGGGTGCTGGTACAGGTCGACGACGGTGTCGTTGACGCCGAAGAGGCCCTGCGCGAGTTCGATGCACTGGCCCGCTCGGCGGGGGCGGACGTGGTGGCGACCCAGACCGGTCGCCGTCGCAGCCCCGATCCGCGCACGTATCTGGGTTCCGGCAAGGTCGACGAGCTGCGTGAGCTGATGCAGGCGCACGGCGCGGATCTGGTGCTCATCAACCACGCGCTGTCGCCGGTGCAGGAACGCAACCTCGAGCATGCACTGCAGTGCCGGGTGCTGGATCGTACCGGCCTGATACTCGATATCTTCGCCCAGCGGGCCCGTTCCCACGAGGGCAAGCTCCAGGTCGAGCTCGCCCAGCTGCGCCACCTCGCGAGTCGCCTGGTTCGGGGCTGGTCGCATCTGGAGCGCCAGAAAGGTGGCATCGGACTGCGCGGACCGGGTGAGACGCAGCTGGAGCTTGACCGGCGAATGCTGGGTACGCGGATTCGTCAGCTCGAAAAGGGGCTCGGTCGAGTGCGTCAGCAGCGTGATCAGGGGCGCAAGGCGAGGCGTCGGCGCGACCTGCCGGCAGTGTCGCTGGTGGGCTACACCAACGCCGGCAAATCGACGCTGTTCAACCGTGTCGCGGAATCCGGGGTCTATGTCGCGGATCAGCTCTTCGCCACCCTCGATACGACGTTGCGACGCATCGAGCTTGCCGGCGGCGAGGCGGCGGTGATCGCGGACACCGTGGGTTTCATTCGCGATTTGCCGCCCCAGCTGGTGGCCGCGTTCCGCTCGACGCTGGAGGAAGTGGTCGAGGCGGAGCTGCTGGTGCATGTCATCGATGCGGCCGATCCGGGGCGCGAAGACAATGCCCGTGAGGTCGAGTCCGTCCTCGAGGCGCTGGGGGCGGACGAGGTGCCGCAGCTGCGTGTCTACAACAAGATCGACGCCCGCGGGCTCTCGCCGCGAATCGATCGTGACGACGAAGGCCAACCCGTCGCGGTATGGCTGTCGGCGGCGAGCGGCGCCGGCATGGATCTGCTTTTGCAGGCGATTGCCGAGCGCGTCAGTGGCGAGCAGGCGCGGGGCGTCATCGAGCTCGGTCCGGCGGAGGGTCGGCTTCGGGCGCGGTTCTACGAACTTGGCGACGTCATCTCGGAACGGATTACCGATCGAGGCATGATTCGGTTGACGGTCGAGCTCCCGGCGCGGGAACTGGCAAAACTCTACCGACATGAGGGCCTCGACGCGGAACTCATCCCTCTCACCGATGCCAACTTGCCCGTGGGTGCAGTGGCTCATTAGACTTGCACGGTTGGCGTAGCAAAAAAGTGCGCCCCGATCATTACTGGAGAATATTCATGGCCTGGAACGAACCCGGCGGCAACAACCGCGACCCCTGGAGCAATGGCGGGGGCAATCGCGGCAATAATCAGGGGCCGCCCGATCTCGACGAGGCGATCCGCAAGGCCAAGCAGACGCTCGCGGGGCTGTTTGGCAACAAGGGCGGTGGTGGCCGCGGATCCGGCGGCAGTGATAGCGGCGGCGGTCCGAAAATGCCCGGTACCAAAGGCATCGGCATCATTGCCGGGCTGCTCGCCGCGGTCTGGATCTTGTCGGGCATCTACATCGTTGACGAGGGGACACGTGGCGTCGTGACCCGTTTCGGTGCTTACCAGACGACGGCGACGCCGGGACCCCACTGGCATTTCCCCTATCCGATCGAGTCGGTGCAGACAGTGGATGTCTCCAATCGCCGTCGAATCACGGTGGGTTACCAGGCTATTTCCGCGCAGAACACCCGGCCGGTGCTATCCGAAGCGCTCATGCTCACCGAGGATGAGAACATCGTGAACGTCAAGCTTGCGGTTCAGTACCAGGTCTCCGATGCGGCCGACTTCCTGTTCAACTTTGTTGAGCCGGAGGCCACTCTCAAGAGCGTGACGGAGAGCGCGCTGCGCGAAATCGTGGGCAAACGCAACATGGATTTCGTGATCACCGAGGGACGCAGCGAAGTGGCTCAGCAGACCCGCGAACTGGTCGTGGAGACACTCGATGCCTACAACACGGGGATCAACGTGGTCGAGGTGGTCATACAGGACGCGCAGCCGCCCGAGCAGGTCCAGGGCGCCTTCGAGGACGCCATCAAGGCACGCGAGGATCGCGAGCGGCTGATCAACCAGGCCGAGGCCTACCGTAACGAGGTCATTCCCCGGGCCCAGGGACAGGGTGCCCGTGTCCGTGAGGAGGCGCAGGGTTACATGGCCCGCATCGTCCAGAACGCCGAGGGTGACGCCAGCCGCTTCAGCCAGCAGCGTGTCGAGTATGCCAACGCGCCCCGCGTGACCCGCGATCGTCTCTACCTCGATACGATGGAGCGGGTGCTCGGTAACGCCAGCAAGGTGCTGATCGACAACGAATCGAGCCAGCAGCTCATGTATTTGCCGCTGGATAAAATGATGCGCTCAAGTGGTACGTCCACGAGCAATTCGGGCAACAGCAGCAGCTCGTCATCCATGAACAACGCCGTCTCGAGCAATAACAGCTCGAGCAGTTCACAGCGCAGCGGCTCATCGAGTAGTTCGCTGCGCATGCGGGAGACACGCTAATGAATCGCCGGACGACAATCGGAGCAGTAGTAGTCCTGCTGCTCGTCGTGGGACTCACGTTCGGGACGTTTACCGTCAAGGAAACCGAACGCGCCCTCAAGTTTCGGCTCGGTGAGGTCGTCAAAACCGACTTCACGCCGGGACTGTATTTCCAGATCCCGTTCGTGAACAACGTGCGCAAGGTCGACGCCCGGGTCCAGACGCTGGATGAGAGCCCGCAGCGGTTCCTGACCAGCGAGCAGAAGAACCTGATCGTCGATACGTTCGTGAAATGGCGCGTCGAGGATGTAGAAAAGTACTACGTCACGGTTCGGGCCAATCCGCGCCAGGCCAACCTGCGGCTCTCGGAAATCGTTCGTGACGGGCTGCGGGCCGAGTTCGGCAAGCGCACGGTGCAGGAAGTGATTTCCGGTGACCGGGCACTCATCATGGATCTGCTGACCGAGGCGGCGAGCAAGGCGGGGAACTCCCTCGGGGTGTCCGTGCTCGATGTTCGCCTGCAGCGGGTGGATCTGCCGGACGGCGTCAGCGAGTCGGTATTCAACCGAATGGTGGCGGCCCGTGAGCAGGTCGCCCGGCAGTTCCGGGCCGAGGGCCAGGAAGCCGCCGAGCGCATTCGCTCCGCAGCGGACCGGCGTCGCGAAGAAATCCTTGCCAAGGCCCGACGTGATGCCGAGGAGATGCGCGGTGAAGCGGATGCCAATGCGACACGGATCTATGCCGAGGCCTACGAGGCGGATGAAGAGTTCTACCGGTTCTACCGGAGCCTCCGGGCCTACGAGAACACCTTCAGTGACGATAGTGACATGCTTGTACTGTCACCCAACTCGGAGTTCTTCCGCTACTTCAACCAGCTTGATTCGCTCGACGTAACGCCCTGATCGGCTAATTCGGCATGCAGGATCTTCTCACGGCAGTCGCACTGCTCCTGATCATCGAGGGGATCCTGCCCTTCCTGAGTCCGCGCAATCTTCGCCGGGCGCTCTTCTCTATCGTTCAGCAAAATGATAAAAGCCTCCGGTTGACCGGCGTTGCAACAATGCTGGCCGGTACGCTCCTGCTTTACCTGGTTCGCTGAAGGACGATTCCATGACAGACAAACGGCCGGGCCAGCACAGCCCGTGGCTGCTGCCCGACGCGGTTGAAGAGCTGCTACCACCGGCGGCGGCGGCACTCGAGCGGCTGCGTCAGGCGAGTCTCGCCCGTTGCGCTCGCTGGGGCTACGAGCTGGTGATGCCACCGGTGATCGAATACCTCGAGGCCCTGCTCTCGGGGGTTGCGCATGACCTCGATCTGCAGACCTTCAAACTCACCGACCAGCTCAGTGGCCGGATGATGGGAGTCCGGGCGGATATCACGCCGCAGGCCGCGCGCATTGATGCCCACCAGCTCCGCCGCGAGGGGCCGGTCCGCCTTTGCTACAGCGGCACGGTATTGAGGACCCGGGCGGAAGGCGGGGAGGGATCCCGCAATCCCCTGCAGATGGGGGCGGAGCTCTACGGTCACGCGGGCATCGAGAGCGATGTCGAGGTGATCAGCCTGATGGCGGAGGTGCTGTCGGCGGCCGGGGTGGATCCGCTGCACGTCGACTTGGGGCATGTCGGGATTTTCCGTGGGCTCTGTAATGCGGCCGGCCTGGACAGCAACGCCGAGGCGCAGTTATGGGATGCCCTGCAACGCAAGGCAACCGCCGATATCGAGGCGCTGCTGACCGAGCTGGATGTCGCCGAGGATCACCATCGGCGGCTGGCTGCACTGGCGGGGCTGAGCGGTGGCACGGAGACCCTCGAGATCGCGCGTGAGGCGCTCGACGGCGCCGGTGAACCGGTGGAATCGGCGCTCGAGGCGCTCGCCCAAACGGCGCGGGCGCTGCAGGCCACGCGCCCGGATCTGACGTTGCATTTCGACCTCGGTGAGCTGCGTGGCTATCGGTATCACACCGGGATCGTGTTTGCGGCCTATACACCGGGGGTCTCGGGGGAGCTTGCCCGCGGGGGTCGTTATGACGACATCGGCGCCGTTTTCGGTCGCGGCCGGCCGGCAACCGGCTTCAGTGCCGATCTGAAGGCGTTGTTGCGGGCGACGGTACCGGCAGCGGATGATCCTGCCGGCGGGGTGGCTGTCGCTGCGCCCTGGTCAGACGATGCGACGTTGCGCACAAAGGTCAACGCCCTGCGCGACGCCGGCGAGACAGTGATCTGGACGCTACCGGGTCACGACGTCGCCGGTCCGGGATGTAACCGCCAGCTTGTTCGCGGCAACGACGGGAGCTGGCAGATTGAGTCGATGAATACAACGGGGAATCAATGACAAAAAGCGTGGTGGTAATCGGCTCCCAGTGGGGAGACGAGGGCAAGGGCAAGATCGTCGACCTGCTGACTGACCGGGTGTCGGCGGTGACCCGCTTCCAGGGGGGGCATAATGCCGGCCATACGCTCGTGATCGACGGCCGCAAGACAGTGCTCCACCTGATTCCGTCCGGCATTTTGCGCGAAGGGGTGGAGTGCCTGATCGGCAACGGTGTCGTGGTGTCCCCCGACGCGCTGCTCGAAGAGCTGCGTGCGCTGGAGGCCTCGGGCGTACCGGCGCGCGAGCGGCTGCGGATCAGTCCCGCCTGCCCGGTGATCCTGCCCTCGCATATCGCCCTCGATCAGGCCCGCGAGCGAGCCCGTGGCAAGGCCGCCATCGGCACCACCGGGCGCGGCATCGGTCCCGCCTACGAAGACAAGGTGGCGCGGCGCGGCATACGCATCGGCGATCTGTTCCAGCGCGAGCGGCTCGCCGCCAAGCTCGGCGAGCTGCTGGACTACCACAACTTCATTCTCAAGCAGTACTACGGTGAGCCGGGTCAGGATTTCCAGGCGATCCTGGAGCGCTGCCTTGCCGTGGCCGGCGAGCTCGAGCCGATGGTGGCCGATATAAGCCACCGGCTGCATCAGCATCGCACCAGCGGCGAGAATCTGCTCTTCGAAGGGGCCCAGGGGACGCTGCTCGATATCGATCAGGGCACCTATCCCTACGTCACTTCGTCCAATACCACGGCGGGTGCCGCCTCGACGGGCACCGGCGTCGGGCCGCTGGAGCTCGATTACGTGCTTGGTATTACCAAGGCGTATACCACGCGGGTAGGGGCCGGGCCGTTCCCCACCGAGCTATCGAACGATCTCGGCAGGCATCTCGCCGAGCGGGGCCACGAGTTCGGATCGACCACCGGCCGGCCGCGGCGCTGTGGCTGGTTCGATGCCGTCGCCATGCGCCGGGCGGCACAGATCAGCAGCATTTCCGGGCTCTGCATGACCAAGCTCGATGTGCTCGATGAACTGGACACGCTCAGGATCTGTACCGGGTATCGGTGTGGCTCGCAGCTGAGCGAGGTCCTGCCCGCGGGCGCGGAGGCGCTGGCGGAGTGTGAGCCGCAGTACGTGGAAATGCCCGGTTGGCAATCTTCAACACTGGGGATTCAGCGTTACGAGGATCTGCCTGATGCAGCCCGTGCCTACCTGGAGAAGATCGAGGAGCTGTGCGACGTGCCGGTGGACATCGTCTCGACGGGTGCCGATCGTGTGGATACCGTCATCAGGCGTCATCCCCTGGATTGAACACAGGGATGGTGCCGAGGACGTCAGATTATCCTCGTATTAAAAGAGACAATTATGAAAGTCGGCTTACCTAAAGAGATCAAGAGCCAGGAATATCGGGTCGGTCTGACACCAGAGGGCGTGAGTGAGCTCGTCAACCGAGGACATGAAGTCTTTGTGCAGACGCTCGCCGGCGCCGGCATCGACGCGACCGATGACGCCTACGAGCAGGCGGGTGCAAAGATTTTGCCGGACGCCGACAGCGTGTTCTCCCGGGCTCGCTTGATCGTCAAGGTCAAGGAGCCTCAGGCACAGGAGCGGGCTCGGCTAACCCCTGAGCATATCCTGTTTACTTACCTGCACCTGGCGCCTGATCAAGCTCAGACTCGTGATCTTATCGATTCAGGCGCGACCTGCATCGCTTACGAGACTATCACTGATGATCATGGCCGACTTCCGCTTCTCCGGCCGATGTCGCAGGTAGCGGGGCGACTTTCGGTTCAGGCTGGAGCGCAGTCGCTGGAGCATAAGCATGGTGGACGCGGACTCCTCCTCGGGGGCGTTCCGGGGGTTCCACCGGCGAAAATAGCTGTGCTTGGCGGAGGTGTTGTTGGTGAGAACGCAATCCTGATCGCGCTGGGAATGGGTGCTGAGGTTACCGTCCTGGACCGTAACCCGGATGTCCTGGAGCGCTTGTCGCAGCGCTTCGGTCCCATCCTGAAGACAGTATTTTCCACGCGAGACAGTCTGGAGAAGGTTGTCCTGGAGAGCGACCTGGTCATCGGGGCTGTCCTCGTCACCGGGGCGGGTGCACCCAAACTTGTCACCCGTGAGATGGTTTCAGGGATGAAGAAGGGGTCGGTGCTGGTCGATGTCGCGATCGACCAGGGAGGTTGCTTCGAGACCAGTGAACCAACCACGCATGCTGATCCAACCTTTAAGGTCGATGGCGTCGTTCATTACTGCGTTGCGAACATGCCCGGCGCCGTACCCAGGACCGCAACGCTCGCGCTGACCAACGCTACACTCCCGTACATCATTCGGCTTGCGGATGAGGGCTGGCGTGAGGCCTTGCGAGCGGATCCACTGCTACGGCAGGGCTTGAATGTGGCTGCCGGCCGGATTACATGTCGTCCCGTAGCGAGAAGCCAAGGCCTGGAGTGGTCAGATCCTCGCTCTATGCTGGGTAACCCGACCGCTAACGAATAGATTATTCCCGCTCGCCCCGGTAAGAGACTCGACCACAGCGGATTTTACAGACTGCACTCGAGAAAGCGCGTCGGTGTCGATCCAATAGGGGAGGAAGAAAGATATTCAAGCCACTAATTGCTAATGACTATTTGAAAAGTGGTGCCGAGGAGAGGACTTGAACCTCCACGGGGTCTCCCCCACTAGCACCTGAAGCTAGCGCGTCTACCGATTCCGCCACCTCGGCTTTGCTGCCCGGCCGGGGCCTGACAACGAGGCGGAGAATACCGCCGCCCCCCGGGTCTGTCAATGAAACCTGCCGTTTCGCATAGGCACCGCAATTCGCATGCCGTATCCTATCGGGTATGACAGAAAACAAGACTGAAACCGTTGACCCGTCCCGGGACCCGTTCCTTGGACGCGAGAAAGAAAAGTACGAATCCCCGGTGCCAAGCCGGGAGTACATCACCCAGCAGCTCGAGGCCCAGGCCCGGCCCCTGTCCCGCAAAGACCTGGCGGAGCTGTTCGAGCTGACCGACGAAGACGCCCTCGAGGGTCTGCGCCGCCGCCTCAAGGCGATGGAGCGTGATGGCCAGCTGGTTCGCAACCGGCGCAACGGCTACGTGGTCGTCGATAACGAGGAGCTCGTTCGCGGCCGCATCCGCTCGTCACCTGATGGCTCGGGGGTGGTGCATCCGGATCGTCCCGGTCCCAATGTCTACCTGGCACCGCGTGAGATGCACCGGCTGCTCAACCGTGACCGGGTCGTCGTCCGGCTGACCGGTGATGATGACGATGGCCGGCCCACCGGCGAGCTCGTCGAGATCATCGAGCACGCCAACCAGGAGATCGCCGGGCGCTATCACGAAGAAAGCGGCATCGGCTTCGTCATTCCCAACAACAAACGCCTGAATCAGGATCTGATTATCCCCGCCGCGGACGTCAATGGCGCCAACCACGGTGAGCTCGTGACCGCCGAGGTGGTCAAGCAGCCATCACAGCGGCGGCAGCCCATCGGTCGTATCGTCGAGGTGTTCGGCACGAGCATTGCGCCGGGGGACGAGGTGGCGGTGGCGGCACGGACCCATGGCATCCCCGTCGAGTGGCCGGACGAGGTCACCGACGCGGCCGCGCAATTCGGTGACGAGGTGCCGGAGGCCGCCAAGCAGGGGCGCAAGGATCTGCGCAAAACGCCGCTCGTCACCATTGATGGCGCGGATGCCCGCGATTTCGATGACGCCGTCTACTGCGAGCCCACCGCGAGTGGGTGGAAGCTGATCGTCGCAATCGCCGACGTGGCGGCCTACGTTACCTCCGGCTCGGCGCTCGATAACGAGGCCGCCGAGCGCGGCAATTCCTGCTACTTCCCGCGCAATGTCGTGCCCATGCTGCCGGAGAATCTCTCCAACGGCCTGTGCTCGCTCAATCCCGGCGTGGATCGGCTGTGCATGGTCTGCGAAATGCAGATCGACAAGGAAGGCAAGCTCAAGCGCTCGCAGTTCTACAACGGGGTCATGAACTCCGCCGCGCGCCTGACCTACGAGGATGTCGATGCCATCCACAACGAGCGCGATCCTTCGCTGCTGCGCGAGCACGAGGCTATCCTCAAGCATATCGAGGACCTGTACGCGGTTTTCGGTGCGATGCGCATCGACCGTCAGAAGCGCGGGGCCATCGATTTCAACACCAACGAGTCGGTGATCGAATTCGACAACGCCGGCCAGGTCGCGGATGTCCACCCCGCCGAGCGGACCAATGCCCATCGCCTGATCGAGGAGTGCATGGTCAAGGCCAACGTGGCCACCGCCCGGTTCCTTCGTCGGCACCGCATTCCGGCGCTCTACCGGGTCCATGAGCCGCCGGCGGAGCAGCGCCTGAAAAACCTGCGGGAGTTCCTCGCACAGACCGGGTTGACCCTGGGTGGCGGTGACGAGCCGACCACGAAGGACTTTGCCGCGTTGATGGAGACGGTGAAGGAGCGCCCGGACCGGCACTTCATCGAATCGATCATGCTGCGCTCGATGATGGCCGCCGAATATCGGCCGGATAACGCCGGGCACTTCGGCCTGGCGCTGGATGCCTACGCGCATTTCACATCGCCGATCCGCCGCTATCCCGATCTCATCGTCCATCGGGCGATCAAGCACGTCGTCTCGAAGCAGCCGGTCGAGGCATTCGAGTACACCGAGGATCAGCTGGTGACCGTCGGTGAGCACTGCTCGATGACCGACCGCCGCGCCGAAGAGGCGACGCGGGATGCGTTGATGACGCTCAAATGCCGGTTCATGGCGAATCGGCTGGGCGAGGAATTCAGCGGCGTGATCAGCGGCGTGACCTCGTTCGGCCTGTTCGTCGAGCTCGACGGGCTGTACGTGGACGGCCTGATCCACATTACCAATCTGGAGCAGGACTTCTTCCACTTCGATGCCATTGGTCATCGGCTGGTGGGGGAGCGCACGGGCAAGGAATACCGTTTGACGGATCGCATCCGGGTACGGCTCGCGCAGGTCAATGTCGACGATGGCAAGATTGACTTCGATCCGATCGCCCATCCGCTGGGCCCTGATGGCGAGGTGCTACCGCAGTCCGAGAGCCGGGGGCCAGCGAGCCGTGACGGCGACAAGGACAAGGGAAAGCGCAAGGGGCAGTCGCGCAACCGCAACGGTGAGTCGCGCAGTCGCCGCCGGCGTCGATGAGCCGGACGACGCTGATCGGCGGCCTGCACCCGGTGCAGGCCGCGCTGCGTTACGACCCGACACGCGTGCTCGAGGTCTGGGTGGATGCGCGACGGCGCGACAGCCGTCATCAAAAGCTGCGCCGACAGCTGGAATCCATCGACTGCCCGGTGCACGAATGCCAGGTCAGGCAGCTGGATGAAAAGCTCCCCGACTTCAACCACCAGGGCGTCGTGCTGGCGTGGCAGGGGCGGGCGCCGCTCGGTGATGACGATCTCGCAGACCATCTGGACGGGCTCGATCATCCACCCTTCGTCCTGGTGCTCGACCAGGTGCAGGATCCGCATAACCTCGGTGCCTGTCTTCGCAGTGCCGATGCGGCCGGTGTCGACGCGGTGATTACGCCGCGGGACCGCGCCTCCGGTCTGACACCGGTGGTCCATCGCGTCGCCGCCGGGGCGGCCGAGGCCATTCCGCTGTTCCAGGTCACGAATCTCGCCCGCTGCCTGCGCCAGTTGCGGGAGCGGGGGATCTGGCTGTTCGGGCTGGCGGAGGCGGGCGCTGCCGGCCTCCACGACGCGGACCTCACCGGTGCCGTCGGCGTGGTCATGGGTGCCGAGGGGGCCGGCCTGCGGCGTCTGACGCGGGAGGGGTGTGACGCATTACTGGCCATTCCGATGGCTGGGCGCGTCGAGAGCCTGAATGTCTCCGTGGCGACGGGTGTTGTCCTGTTCGAGGCGGTACGCCAGCGCAGCGCTTTAACCTGATCCGTTGCTCGAATATACTCATGGGTTAACCAGTTGTACTGGTTTCTCCTTGCTGCCCGTCAGAGCGGGTGGCTATTCCCGGTAAAATCCGGAACAACCGAAAGGAGCCACAATGCGGCACTATGAAATCGTCTTTCTGGTCCACCCCGACCAGAGTGACCAGGTACCTGCCATGATCGAGCGTTATCGCGGTCTGATCGAGGGCAACGGGGGCAGTATCCACCGGCTCGAGGACTGGGGGCGCCGGCAGCTCGCCTATCCGATCAACAAGCTCATCAAGGCCCACTACGTCCTCATGAACGTCGAGTGCGAGCCGAGCGATATCGAAGAGCTCGAGTCGATGTTCCGCTTCAACGACGCCGTTATCCGCAATATGGTGCTGGCGCGCAAAGAGGCGGTGACCGACCCGTCGCCCCTCGCCAAGGGACAGGAAGAAGACCGGGATCGGCCTGCCCGCCGCGAGCGGAGCGAGCCCGAATCGGAGCAGGGCACTAACGCCGAAGAGGCGGGTAGCGACGCCGAGACGTGAGCAATCGCGTGGAACTTACCGGTTGGC
Source organism: Spiribacter vilamensis (assembly GCF_004217415.1). Taxonomy (NCBI): domain Bacteria; kingdom Pseudomonadati; phylum Pseudomonadota; class Gammaproteobacteria; order Chromatiales; family Ectothiorhodospiraceae; genus Spiribacter; species Spiribacter vilamensis. Next base: position 1,221,045 of record NZ_SHLI01000001.1, on the reverse strand, counting down.
TCGTGGATGCGGCAGAGCTGCGTCACTCGCCGGCCGGAGTGCCGATCGCCCGGGGACTGATCGAGCACGAATCGCAACAGACCGAGGCGGGCGCCTCGCGGCCCATCCGATTTCGGGTGGGCGTCAGCGCAGCCGGGACGCCGTTGGCCGAACGGCTGACAGACCTGCCGGTTGGCGCCAGCATTCGAGTCAGCGGTTACATGCGTCGCTCACGCCAGCGGACCCCCGAGACCGACCCGATTATTATCAGTATCAGTCGCTTCGAGCGGCTGCAGACGACCGACTAGAGGAATAACGACATGGCCCGTTTCTTTCGCCGCCGCAAGTATTGCCGCTTCACCGCCGAGGGCGTGAAGGAGATCGATTACAAGGACCTGAATACGCTTCGCCAGTATGTCACGGAGACCGGCAAGATCGTCCCCAGCCGGATCACCGGTACCCGGGCGAAATACCAGCGTCAGCTGTCGACGGCGGTCAAGCGCGCCCGCTACCTTGCGCTGATGCCGTACACCGACAGCCACTGATCGCCCGACGCCGCGACACGACCGCCCATGCGTTCCATCCTGGAATTCGCCATGCGAAGCCGCCTCGGGGCGGTGGGGATGGTGGCGCTGGGTGCGTTGATGCCGCTGCTTTTCTGGTTAAGCGGTGGACTGCTCGCCCTGATTACGCTTCGGCGTGGCGTGGCGGAGAGCGGAATCGTGCTGGTTGGCGCCACGGCGCTCCTGCTACCCATTCATGCCGTTCTGCTGGGGACGCCGCTCGCGGTGTTGCAGCCGCTGGCACTGGTCTGGCTACCGGTCATGGGCATGGCCTGGATTCTCAGGACCACGCTGTCCCTCGCCCTGACCGTCCAGGTCGGCGCAATAGTGGCAGTCGCTGCAGTCGCGATCTTCCACGCGATCCACGGCGATCCGACGCTGTTCTGGACACAGACCCTCGAGGCGGTTTCCGATCGCCTCCTGGCCGCGCCACCCGGAGCCGGGTGGGACCAGGCCGTGGAACAACTCGCGCCACGCCTGACGGGGTTGTGGGCGACGAACGTCCTCGCGGTGGCGGTGCTCTGCCTCCTGCTCGGCCGCTTCTGGCAGGCGATGCTGTACAATCCGGGCGGTTTTCGCAGCGAATTCCACGAGTTGCGATTTGCGCTCTGGTTCGCGGCAGGTGCCGGCGCGGCGGTGATTGCCGGGATGATCGGCGGCCCGGGGCTGGTGGCGGACCTTGGCGTGATACTCGGGGCTGTATTCATTCTGCAGGCGGTTGCGATCGCGCATGCAGTGGTGGCACGGCGTGGCTGGCACAAAGGCTGGCTCGTCGGGTTCTACCTGGTTTTGCCGCTGTTGTTGCGGCCGGCTGTCCTGGTAGGGCTGGCCGATACATTCATGGATTTTCGAGCGCGACTGGCGCGCGGAACCTAACAATCAAACAGACTTGAAGTCGGGGATCTAAAAATGGAAGTCATTCTGATGGAAAAAGTGGCCAACCTCGGTGGCCTGGGCGATACCGTCCGGGTGCGTGCCGGTTATGGCCGTAATTACCTCATCCCTCAGGGTAAGGCGCGGCCGGCGACCGCCGAAAACGTCGCCTATCTCGAGGCACAGCGGGCGGAGCTCGAGCGCAAGGCGGCCGAAGAACTCGCCGCGGCCGAGCGTCGTGCCGAGAAGATCAACGCCCAGCCGGTGTCCATCGCCGCGAATGTCGGCGACGAGGGCAAGCTGTTCGGCTCGATCGGGCCCCAGGACATCGCCGATGCCCTGACCGCCGCCGGTGTCGAGGTGGGTCGCCACGAGGTGCGCATGCCCGATGGCCCGATTCGCGCCGTTGGCGAGTACAGCGTCGAGGTGCACCTCCATGCCGACGTCAATGCGACGGTGAACGTCGACGTCACCAGCGGCACCTGAGGCGATCGCAACCGGCATGGTCGAGCCCGGCAACGTTTCGGCGGCGGAGGCCCTCAAGGTCCCGCCGCATTCCATCGAGGCGGAGCAGGCCGTGCTCGGTGGCCTCATGCTGGACAACAACGCCTGGGATCAGATTGCCGACCGCGTCAGCGAGACGGATTTCTACCGTCGCGATCATCGGCTGATCTTCCGGGCGCTCGACGCGCTGGCGGAGTCCGGGCAGCCCATGGACGCCGTCACCCTCTCGGAGTGGCTCAAGACCAACGATTCGCTGGAGAGCGCCGGTGGGCTCGGTTACCTGGGGCTGCTCGCCCGGGATACACCCAGCGCCGCCAACATCCGCGCCTACGCCGATATCGTCCGCGAGCAGTCGGTGCTCCGCCAGCTCATCGAGGCGGGGACCGAGGTCGCCAACAGCGGCTTCAATCCCGAGGGACAGAGCTCGGCGGACCTGCTCGACACGGCCGAGCGGCATATCTTTCAGATCGCCGAGCAGTCCGGCCGCAATCGCCGCGGTTTTGTCGGCGTGCGTGACGTCCTCCCCGACGTCGTCGATCGGATCGATACGCTCTATCACCAGGACAGTGACGTCACGGGGCTGCCGACCGGGTTCACTGATCTCGATCGTCTGACCTCCGGGCTACAGAACGGCGATCTCGTCATCGTCGCCGGCCGGCCGTCGATGGGAAAGACCACGTTCGCCATGAATATCGCCGAGTCCGCGGCCCTCCAGAGCGGCCCGCCGACGGCGGTGTTCAGCATGGAGATGCCTGCCGACGCGCTGGCCATGCGGATGCTCTCGTCACTGGGCCGGGTAGAGCTGCAGAAGATCCGCTCCGGGCGGCTGAGCGACGACGACTGGCCGCGTCTGACCAGCACCATGAACCTGCTCTCGCAGGCGAACCTGTTCATCGACGATACCCCCGGCCTGACGCCGACCGAGATGCGGGCGCGTTGCCGGCGACTCAAGCGCGAACACGGGATTGGACTGGTGCTGGTGGACTATCTCCAGCTCATGCAGCTGCCCGGTTTCAAGGAAAACCGCGCCGCGGAGATCTCGCAGATCTCCCGGGCGCTGAAGGGCATGGCTAAGGAGCTGGGTGTGCCGGTGATGGTGCTCTCGCAGCTCAACCGAAGCCTCGAGCAGCGCCCCAACAAGCGGCCGATCATGTCCGATCTACGCGAATCGGGAGCGATTGAGCAGGATGCAGACGTTATCGTCTTCATCTACCGCGACGAGGTCTATAACGAGGAGAGCCCCGACGCCGGGACGGCCGAGATCATCGTCGGCAAGCAGCGTAACGGGCCGGTCGGCAACGTCCGGCTTACCTTCCTCGGTCAGTACACGCGCTTCGAGAACTTTATCGCCGATGCCGGTTACGGGGGCGGTGGCTGGCAGTGAGTCGTGTCGCGCGGGCAACCATTCGGCTCGACGCCCTGCACCACAACCTGGGCGTCGCCCGACAGCAGATTCCGGATGCCAACGTGATGGCAGTGCTCAAGGCCGATGCCTACGGCCATGGCCTGCTGCCCGTGGCCCACGAGCTCGCGGCGGCGACGGATGGCTACGCCGTGAGTTGCCTGGAGGAGGCGCTGCCGCTCCGCCTCGCCGGGCTCATGCATCGGATCATCCTGCTCGAGGGGTTCTTCGATGCCGACGAGATCCCGGTCTTCTCCGCCCGGCGTCTGGATGCGGTCATCCATCAGCCCTGGCAGATCGAGGCCCTTGCCGAGGCGGATATCCCGGCGCCCATCGACTGCTGGCTGAAGGTGGATACCGGCATGGGCCGGCTGGGGTTTTCGCCTGACGAGGCAGCCGACGCGCTGGCGCGACTGAAAAGCCTGCCGGCGGTGGGGACGATTCGCTGGATGACCCACCTGGCCAGTGCCGATGAGCCCGATAATCCGCTGACGGGCGTCCAGACCGAGCGCTTCGGTGCGATGGTCGACGGCGCCCACGAGGCCTCGCTGCCCAATTCCGCGGCGACACTGCGAGGGCTCGAGCCGTATGGCGACTGGATCCGTCCGGGGATCATGCTCTACGGCGCCTCGCCGTTCGAGGACACGTCCGTGCACCCACCGCTACAGCCGGTCATGACGCTCGAGGCCGCCCTTGTTTCGGTCAAATGGTTACCGGCAGGCCATGGCGTCGGCTATGGCGGTCGATTTGCCTGTCCCGAGGCGATGCCGGTCGGCGTCATCTCCATCGGCTATGGCGACGGTTATCCGCGCCATGCCCCGGATGGCACGCCGGTACTGATTGCCGGTCAGCGCTGTCCACTGATCGGCCGGGTCTCCATGGACATGGTGATGGTCGATCTGCGCAATGTGCCGCAGGCCCGTGTCGGTGATCGCGCCATCCTCTGGGGATCGAATCCGCGGGCCACGGCGGTGGCGACGGCCTGCGGCACCATTAGCTACGAGCTGTTCTGCCGGCTGACACCGCGGGTGGAACGGGTCTATCGCCGCGGAGCGACTCATGGCGAAGGCTAGTACCAAGACCCGTTATGTCTGCACGGCCTGTGGCGGGACTTCGCCGCAGTGGGCCGGCCAGTGCCCGGAATGCGGTGAATGGAACACGCTCGAGGAGCAGTTGCAGCCGACGGCGCCGGCGGGTGGGCGAGGATCGATCCAGGTCAGTGCTCATTACGCCGGCGACAGTGGTATCCGGACGCTCGCCGAGGTGCCCCGCGACCGCGAGACCCGGTTTCCGGTGGGGATCGGCGAGTTCGATCGAGTGCTTGGCGGTGGACTGGTTGCCGGTGGCGTCGTCCTCCTCGGCGGGGATCCCGGAATCGGCAAATCAACGCTTTTGCTGGAGGTGGTCGCGCGGGTCGCCAACCGTTACGGGGCGCTCTATGTCACCGGCGAGGAATCGCTGCAGCAGGTGGGGCTGCGCGCCGAGCGCCTCGGAGTGGGCGATGCCGGGCTGAAACTGCTCGCCGAGACCCGCGTCGAGACCATTATCGAGCTCGCTGCCCGCGAGCGTCCCGAGGTGCTGGTGGTCGATTCCATCCAGACGATTCACAGCGATGCGCTGGGCTCCGCGCCGGGCGGCGTCGCGCAGGTCCGCGAGTCCGCCGCGCAGCTGGTGCAGTTCGCCAAGCGGACCGGGACCGTGCTGTTCCTCGTCGGCCATGTCACCAAGGAAGGCCAGCTTGCCGGCCCCCGGGTGCTCGAGCACATGGTCGATACGGTGCTGTATTTCGAGAGTGATTCGGGCAGCCGGTATCGATTGCTGCGCGCGGTCAAGAACCGCTTCGGCGCGGCCAATGAACTGGGCGTATTCGCGATGCTGGATACGGGGCTCAAAGAGGTCAAAAACCCGTCCGCCATCTTCCTCTCCCGCCATGAGCAGCCCGTGCCCGGGAGTGCCATCCTCGTTACCCGCGAGGGAACCCGTCCGTTGCTGCTCGAATTGCAGGCGCTGGTGGCAGAGAGCCCGCTGTCCAATCCACGCCGACTGGCGGTGGGACTGGATGGCAATCGCATGGGCATGCTGCTCGCCGTGCTCCAGCGCCATGCCGGTATCAGTACGGCGGGCGAGGACGTGTTCGTGAATATCGTTGGCGGAGTCCGGGTTGCCGAGACGGCGAGTGACCTGCCCGCGCTGCTCGCCGTCATTTCGAGCCTTCGGGATCGTCCCATCCCCCAGGACTGGGTGGTTTTCGGTGAAGTCGGCCTGGCCGGTGAGATTCGGCCGGTTCCCAATGGCGCCGATCGCCTGGCGGAGGCGGCGCGACACGGATTTCGTCGGGCCCTGGTACCGGCGAAAAACCGCCCGGCGACCGGAGAGGCCCCGAGTGGACTGGAGATCATGGGTGTCGAGCGCCTCGAGGAGGCTCTCGATCTGATTCGCGAGGCCGATTAGCCGTCGAGTTGCCGGGTGGCCTCGAGGGTGTTTTCCAGCAGCGTGGCCCGGGTAAGGGGGCCGACACCGCCCGGGACCGGCGTCATCCAGCCCGCGCGCTGCATTGCCCCGTCGGCCTCCACATCGCCGACCAGGCGACCGTCTTCCTGACGATTGATCCCCACGTCGATCACCGTGGCGCCGGGCTTGATCCAGTCGCCGGGAATGAAGGCAGTCCGCCCCACGGCGGCAACGAGCACGTCGGCCTGTGCGACCTGGTCCTGCAGATCACGCGTTCGACTGTGGCAGACCGTCACCGTGCAACGCGCGTTGAGCAATTCCAGCGCCATCGGACGGCCGACGATATTGGACTGGCCGATGACCACGGCATGCGCGCCGACGAGATCGGTGTCGGTGTGCTCGAGCAGTGTCATCACCCCGTGGGGCGTGCAGGAGCGCAGGCCGGGCAGTCGCAGGACCAGGCGGCCGACATTCTGCGGGTGAAAACCGTCGACGTCCTTGGCCGGATCGATCCGCTCGATGATCGCCTGGGCATCGATATGATCCGGTAGCGGCAGCTGCACAAGAATGCCGTGGATCGCCGGGTCGGCGTTCAGCTCGTCGACCAGGGCCGTCAGTTCGTCCTGCGTGGTGGACGTCGGCAGGTCGTGATCCTGCGCGGCAAATCCTACCTGCTCGCAGTCGCGACGCTTCATGCGCACGTAGACGGCCGATGCCGAATTGTCACCCACCAGCACGACGGCGAGGCCCGGGATTGACTGATTATTGCTGCGGCGCTCGGTGACCGCGGTCTGGATGGTGTCTCGGATGCCGGCGGCAATCGCCTTGCCATCGATGATCTGTGCGCCCATAACACTCTCTTCGCCATGATCTGCGTCGGGAATGGTTGTACAATCCGTCGTGACGCGCCCGTAGCTCAATCGGATAGAGCATCGGCCTTCTAAGCCGAGGGTTGCAGGTTCAAGCCCTGCCGGGCGCACCACGATCCGGTTCGGAGCGTCAGGCCACCGCGTCGGCGCGCTTCAGCGAGCGCTTGAGCAAACGCTCGACGCCCTTCAGCAGCTTGTTCTCATCCGGTGCGACCAGTGAGATGGCCTCGCCTGTGTTGCCTGCCCGTCCCGTGCGGCCGATCCGATGGACGTAATCCTCGGCGACATGGGGCATGTCGAAGTTGACCACGTGCGGCAACTGATCGATGTCCAGTCCCCGGGCGGCGATGTCCGTCGCCACAAGCACGCGAACCCGACCTTTCTTGAAGCCGTCCAGTGCCTGGGTCCGCGCCGTCTGGCTCTTGTTGCCGTGAATGGCGGCCGTACTCAGACCATCCTGGTCGAGCTGCTTGCTCAGGTTGTTGGCGCCATGCTTGGTGCGGGTAAATACCAGGACCTGCTGCCAGTCGCCCTCGCGGATCAGGCGGCTGAGCAGGGGACGCTTCTGCGCCTTGTCGAGGCGGTAGACCGACTGTTCCACCGTATCCGCGGCGCTGTGCGTCGGGGCGACGTCGATCTCGACCGGGTTTTTCAGCATGCCGGACGCGAGCTGGCGGATCTCTTTCGAGAACGTTGCCGAGAAAAGCAACGTCTGGCGATTCTCCGGGATCTGTTTCAGAACCTTGCGGATATCGTGAATGAAACCCATGTCGAGCATGCGGTCGGCCTCGTCCAGTACGACGCTCTCGACGCGATCGAGGCGCAGATTGTCGCGGTTCAGGTGGTCGAGCAGCCGTCCCGGTGTCGCGATGAGGATGTCCACGCCCTTGCGCAGGCGGTCGATCTGCGGCTGCATGCCGACGCCACCAAAGACGACGCCCGAGCGCAGCGGCAGGTTGGCGCCGTACTGTTTGACGCTCTCGTGGATCTGCGCCGCCAGCTCCCGCGTCGGGGCGATGATCAGTAGCCGGACCGGTCGACGCTTGCCCTCCGGCTTGCGCGCGGCGAGGCGCTGCAGCAGGGGCAGGGTGAAGGCTGCGGTCTTGCCCGTGCCGGTCTGGGCGGCGCCAAGCAGGTCCCTGCCGTTGAGGACTTCCGGAATAGCCTGTTCCTGGATTGAGGTGGGGGTGTTGTAGCCCGAGTCCTTAACGGCGTCGAGCAGCTCGGTCTGAAGACCGAAATCATCAAATGTCATCGAATCGTTTCTCCTTGCGATGCAGCATAGTATACGCACATTGACCGGAAGGAGGGGGCTCAGTATTATTTCCGGATTCCTTGCGGTGTCTGCAGGGGACCTGCGGTCGAGGCGGGGTGTAGCGCAGCCTGGTAGCGCGTCTGCTTTGGGAGCAGGATGTCGGGGGTTCAAATCCCTCCACCCCGACCAGTTGAATCGCAGGAAAACAACCGGTGGTGGGCGTAGCTCAGTAGGTAGAGCTCCGGATTGTGGCTCCGGTGGTCGTGGGTTCAAGTCCCATCGCTCACCCCACCTTATCGATGGGCCGTTAGCTCAATTGGTAGAGCAGCTGACTCTTAATCAGTTGGTTGTAGGTTCGAGTCCTACACGGCCCACCATGTATTCCGCCCGTCTCTCCCCGCCAGCCCGCTCGTTCATTGCGATAAATGGAGTTCTGCCTTGCCCGGCGATTCGTTGAACAGCCTGTCCCCGTTTCACCCCGTGATTATTGAAGGCGCCGGTGGCCGGGATACCCGTGATCCTGTCGACGTGGCACGAGGGCTCGCCGATCGGCTTGTCGCGCACTGGAAGGAACGCTCGATCGCTCGACCGCCGCTATTGATCACCCAGGGCGATCCAGTCGAGCCGCGCGGCATCGCCGCGATCACTCCCCTGGTGGCGGAGCGCCTGGAGATCCCCCGCGGGCTGGTGTGCCTGGACGAATCGATCGCGCCTTACCACGCCCGCGACGCCGATCGCCATGGTGTCGTCGCGGAATTCCGGTACCCCCAGTTCGAGGCCGTGCTCGAGGCGGCGCGCCCCGGTGGCGTTGACGCCCTGCAGGCCGCGGTGGACGAGGCGATCGACATCAAAAACCGTCGTCGTCAGGCCCAGGACAAGCCGCCCCTGAAGGACTACTTCCGGGATTTCGCCATGCTCCAGGAGGTGACCAAGGCCGCCTGTCGGCAGCTCTGCGGCGAGATCACGGTCGCCCATACCGACAACACGGTCCACGAGTTCTCGGTCACCAGCTTCTACACCATTGGCCTCGCGCTCGGCTGGATCGATCGCGAGGACATGGTGTTGGGCTACTGACGGATGCCCTCCACCTCGAGTTGCAGATGGACGGTCTCACTGGCCGGCCCCAGGTTGTAGTCGATCCCGTAATCCGCCAGCTGGAATGACGTCTCGCCGCTGAAGCCGGCCCGATAGCCGCCCCACGGATCCTCCCCCTCGCCGATTTTCTCGACATCGATACTGATCGGGCGGGTGACGCCGTGCAGCGTGAAGTCGCCCTCCAGCGTTGCCGTACCATCATCGTGGGGAATGTAGTCGGTGCTGACGAATCGCGCCTCGGGGTACTGCTCCACGGCCAGGAAGTCGTCACTGCGGAGGTGTTTGTCGCGTTTCTCGTGGTTGGAGTCGACGCTCGCCGGGTCGATGTTGACGGTGATCTCGGCATCGCCGGGATTGTCGGCGTCGTAACTGAATTCGCCGCTGAAGTCGTTGAAGCGACCCGTCAGCCAGCTGTAGCCGAGGTGGCTGATGCGGAAATTGACCGAGGCGTGGCTGCCCTCGGTGTCGATGACATAGTCGGCGGCCATTGCCGGTGCGACGCCGATTGCGCCAGTCAGTACCAGACCGCCGATCAGCGGGCGGGTAATGATTCGATTCGCCATGGTGATTCTCCCTTCCCGTTTCGTTGCAGCGTACCCGAGGTGGGCCTGTCTATCGATGTCGCTTTACGGGGGTAGCGGGCTTCATCATGATGCAGTGCACACATCGCCAATAGGGGTGCCGGTATGAGCAATGATCGGGACAATCAGCGTCAGCGTGACGCCTGGCGTTATCGAGGGGGTGATCGGCCGCCGTTCGCCGTTACGCCGGGTTCCGGCGAAGAGTCCGTGTGGGACTATCCGCGGCCGCCGGCCTATAAGCCGGATCGGCGTGGCGTCACGGTACTGGTCAACGGCCAGCGTATGGCCCGCAGTGATCATGCGATTCGCGCGATGGAGACCGGCAGCCCGCCCGCGTTCTATCTGCCCCCCGAGGCCGTGGATGTCGCTTTCCTGCGCCCATCCAGTCATCGTACGTATTGTGAATGGAAGGGCGAGGCCGAGTATTTCGATGTCGTGACCGACACCGACGTAATCGAGGCTGCGGTCTGGCGATACCCGCGGCCATTGCCAGGCGCAGAGGCGATCGCGGGCTGGTACTCGCTCTATCCCGAAAAACTCACCGCCTATGTGGGTGACGAGCCCGTGCAGGCGCAGTCAGGGCGCTACTACGGCGGCTGGGTGACAAGCGAGCTGGTGGGGCCGTGGAAGGGTGATCCGGGCACCGGCCACTGGTAGCGGGGCAGGCCGCGTGAGGGAGAACAGCAATGGCAGGCGATAACGGCGCCAACCTCCGAGAGGCGGAAACCGCCTGGCATGCACAAACCGCCGAGGCAACGCTGTCCGGGCTGGCCACTTCGGCCGACGGGCTCGAGCCCGCAGAGGTCGAGACCCGGCTCGAGCGCTATGGCGAGAACCGCCAGCGGCCACCGAGACGCCGCAGTCGCCTGGAGCGGCTCGCGAGCCAGTTCCATAACCTGCTCATCTATCTGCTGCTACTGGCAGCGATGATTACGGCGGCGCTGGGTCACTGGATCGACACCGGCGTCATCATCGCCGTGGTGGTTATCAACGCCGTCATCGGCTATATCCAGGAGGGCAAGGCCGAGACCGCGATGGCGGCCATTCGCGGCCTGCTGGCGCCGGAGGCGTCGGTGCGGCGCGGTGGCCAGCGGCAGAACATTGATGCCACCCGGGTCGTGCCGGGCGATATCCTCATTCTCGAGCCGGGGGCGAAAGTTGCGGCGGATGTTCGTCTGATCACGGCGCGCGGTCTGGCCGTGGACGAGTCGGCGCTGACCGGTGAGTCGGTCCCGGTCAATAAACAGGTGGACGCGGTCGCGGCCAACGCCGGATTGGGTGATCGCCTGTCCATGGCGTTCGCCGGCACGCTCGTCACGGCGGGCGAGGGCGTTGGCGTGGTGGTGGCCACGGCGGAGCAGACCCAGCTGGGACGGGTCACCGAGATGCTCGCGCAGGTCGAAACCCTGACCACGCCGCTGCTCCGTCATCTCGACCGGCTGGGTCGTCAACTCGCGGTGATTATCGTGGCCACCGGGGCGCTCACCGCGCTAGCGGGCGTACTCCTCCACGGTTTCTCGCCGGTGGCGATGTTCATGGCCGCCGTGGGCCTCGCCGTCGCGGCAATCCCGGAAGGACTGCCGGCGATTGTCACGATTACTTTGGCGCTGGGGGTCCGGCGTCTTGCGGCACGTAATGCCATCGTCCGGCGATTGCCGGCAGTGGAGACGCTGGGTGCGGTGACGGTCATTTGCTCGGACAAGACCGGGACGCTGACGCGCAACGAGATGACCGTTCAGGAGTTGCAACTCGCGGATGGTCTGCACACGGTCGGTGATGCGGCAGCGCCGGGGGGAGCGGCGATGCCGCTGGCGCGGGCCGTGGCACTCTGTACCGATGCCGCTGTCCAGCGCGACCAGGCGGCCGGCATCGGCATCAGTGGCGATCCGATGGAGGTCGCGCTCCTGCATCTCGCCGAATCCGTCGGCGTCGATGTCGAGGACTGGCGGACCCGCTATCCCCGGGTCGACAGCATCCCGTTCGACTCGGGACATCGCTACATGGCGACCCTGCACGACAGCGGCCAAGGGCAGTGGCTGGTGGTCAAGGGAGCCCCGGAGGCGGTGGTCCCGCGTTGCGATCGAGTGCTCACTGACAGCGGGACCGTGGCGCTCGACGAACAGGCCTGGCACCGGCATGCCGAGCAGATGGCGGCACGCGGGCTGCGCCTGCTCGCGGTGGCGGAGCGCCGGTCGGACGACGGTACGATGGCCATCCATGGGGGCGACGGCCCCACCGCGCTGGTGCTGATCGGTTTGGTGGCGATTATCGATCCGCCCCGGCCCGAGGCGATCGCCGCCGTCGCGGCGTCGCAGCGCGCGGGGATCCAGGTCAAGATGATCACCGGTGATCACGCCGTCACCGCGGCGGCGATCGGCCGGCAGCTGGGGCTCGGCGACGAGACGCGGGGGGTGACGGGCGATGAGCTCGAGGCCATGGATGACGACACGTTCCGGCGCACGGCCCGCGAGCGAAAGGTGTTTGCCCGGGTCTCGCCGGCGCACAAGCTCCGGCTGGTCGAGGCGCTGCAGTCCGACGCGCATGTGGTTGCAATGACCGGCGATGGCGTCAACGACGCCCCGGCGCTCAAGCGCGCGGACGTGGGGGTCTCGATGGGTCGTGGTGGCACCGATGCCGCGCGCGAGTCGTCGGAAATCGTCCTCGCCGATGACAATTTCGCCACCATCGAGGCGGCCATCCATGAAGGCCGGGTCATTTACGACAATATCGTCAAGTCGATCCTCTTTATCCTGCCGACCAATGCCGCCCAGGCGCTACTGCTGGTGATCGCGGTGCTGGTGGGCATCATGCTGCCGGTCACCCCGGTGCAGATCCTCTGGGTGAACATGATCACCGCGGTTACGCTGGCGCTGGCGCTCGCGTTCGAGCCCGCGGAGGACGACGTCATGGCGCGACCGCCGCGATCGGCCGCGGCGACGCTGATCCCGTCGGGAATGGGGGTGAGAGTCCTGTTGGTCGCCGCACTCATGCTGGCCGGGACGCTCGCGGTGTTTCTGCGCGAACAGGCACTCGGGCGCGACCTGGCCGAGGCACGGACGCTGGCGGTGAATACGCTGGTGCTCTTCGAGGTCTGGTACCTGTTCTCGGCACGACGGTTGCAGACCAGTGCACTCAATCGCAGTGGCCTGTCCGGCAACCGCTACGTGTTGCTATCGATTGCCGTCATTATCGTCGCGCAGCTCGCCTTTACCTACGCGCCGCCCATGCAGGTGCTCTTCGATACCCGCCCGATCGGGGCGTCGGACTGGCTCCTCGCGCTGGTCGTCAGCCTGCCGGTGGTGGTTGTGGCCGAGGGTCACAAGGCGTGGCAGCGCCGCTGCCATCGCCGTTCTGCCGAGTCCATGCGGAGTTAGCTTTTGCCGGATGCGGCATGCCGGTATACTGATTGTTTAGATGTCAATACGCGAAAGTGGCGGAACCGGTAGACGCGCTGGGTTTAGGTCCCAGTGGGGCATCCCCCCGTGCGAGTTCGAGTCTCGCCTTTCGCACCAATTATCCAGAGGTAGGTAATGCAAGTATCGGTGGAGTCGGGCGACGGCCTGGAGCGCACATTGAAGGTCCAGGTGCCTTCCGAACAGGTGGACGAACAGGTTAACCAGAAGCTGCGCGAGATGCGCGGCCAGGTCCGCCTGCAGGGATTCCGGCCCGGCAAGGTGCCTATGAAGGTCGTCGAGAAGCGGTACGGGCCGCAGGTGCGCAGCGAGGTGCTCGACGAGGTGGTCCGGTCCACCTACGCCGAGGCGCTCGAGCAGGAATCACTGCGTCCGGCCGGCACCCCCGATATCCAGCCGTTGACCGTCGAGCCGGGCAAGGATCTGGAGTACGAGGCGCGCTTCGAGATCGTGCCCGATGTAACCGTGGGCGATATCGAGTCCATCGAGCTCGAACGCCCGGCAGTCGATATCGAGACCGCGGACGTCGATCGCATTCTGGATCGGCTGCGTCGGCAGCATGCCGAGTACAGCGAGGTCGATCGGCCTGCGGCCCAGGGCGACCAGGTGACCATTGACTTTGACGGCAAGGTCGATGGCGAGGATTTCGATGGCAACAGCGGCGAGGATGTGCAGGTTTCGCTGGGCGAGGGGCAGATGCCGGGTCCCTTCGAGGAAGAGCTGACCGGGATGCAGGCCGGTGAGAGCAAGACCATCCGTTACACCTTCCCCGAGAACTTTCCGGATGCCGCCATTGCCGGTCGCGAGGCGGAATTCGCCGTGACCATGAAGACCGTCGAGGGGCCCGAGCTCCCCGAGGCCGACGAGAGCTTCGCCGAGACCCTCGGTATCGAGGGTGGCGTCGAGACGCTTCGCGAGCGTATCGCCGATAGCCTCGAGCGGGAACGCGACCAGGCTGTCCGTAGTCGGATCAAGAACCAGGTGATGAATGCTCTGGTCGAGCGCAACGACATGCCGCTGCCCCGGGCCCTCGTGGACCGGGAGATCGAGCAGGTCCGCGAGCAGACGCTGGAGCAGATGCGCCAGGCCGGAGCCGCGGGCGACGATCCCGATCTGCCGGTCGATCGTTTCGAAGAAGAGGCGCAGCGTCGCGTCAAGCTGGGGCTGCTGGTGAATGAGATCGTTCGGGCCAACGAGATCGAGATCGAGCCCGAGCGGATGCAGGCGGCGCTGCAGCGCGTCGCGTCGGGTTATGAGCAGCCCGAGCAGGTCATGCAGCACTACCTCCAGAACCAGGAGGCGTTGCAGAGCCTGCAGCTCCAGGTGATGGAAGACCAGGTGGTCGACTGGGTCCTCGAGCGGGCCCAGGTCACCGAAAAACCGATGAGTCTCGATGCACTGACCAGTGGCGTCGACGATGAAAGCAATAGCGAGGCCGAAAGCGGTCAGGAGTCAGAGTGAAGATGAGCGAAGAGCGCTACGAAAACGCCCCCATGGGCACCGGCCTTGTGCCGATGGTCGTCGAGCAGACCGCACGCGGCGAGCGCTCGTACGACATATATTCCCGGCTGCTCAAGGAGCGGGTGATTTTCCTGGTCGGTCCGGTGGAGGATCATCAGGCGAATCTCCTGATCGCTCAGCTGCTCTTTCTGGAGTCGGAAAACCCGGACAAGGATATCCACTTCTACATCAACAGCCCCGGTGGTCTGGTGACGGCGGGACTGGCGATTTACGACACGATGCAGTTCATCAAGCCGGATATCAGTACGGTCTGCATCGGTCAGGCGGCGAGCATGGGATCACTACTCCTGACGGCGGGCGCCGCGGGCAAGCGTTTCGCACTGCCCAACGCCCGGGTGATGATCCACCAGCCGCTGGGCGGCTTCCAGGGACAGGCAACCGATATCGATATCCATGCCCGGGAGATCCTCAACACGCGTGAGCGGTTGAACCGGATTATGGCCTATCACACCGGCCAGCCCCTGGAGACGATCGCGCAGGATACCGAGCGCGACAACTTCATGGACCCCGAGGCGTCGCGTGATTACGGCCTGATCGACCAGGTGCTGACCGATCGCAGCAAGCTGCCGCTTGAGTAGGCGGCGCTTGCATCCCCGCGGAAAAGCGGGCATCGTCGAAATAGAGAACTTCTGGCATGCACAAAGGTAGCCCATGACTGACAAAAATGATGGCGGTCGCGGCGACGACAACGGCAAGCCGCTCCACTGCTCATTCTGTGGCAAGAGCCAGCACGAGGTACGCAAGCTGATTGCGGGGCCCTCTGTGTTTGTCTGCGACGAGTGCGTCGAACTCTGCAACGACATCATCCGCGAGGAGATGGAAGAGACCAGCGCTGAGAAGGGCGCGGGGCTTCCCACGCCCCACGAGATCAATGCCGAACTGGATGGCCACGTCATCGGACAGGACCATGCCAAGAAGGTGTTGTCCGTCGCGGTCTACAACCACTACAAGCGGATGCAGGCAGCACAGGGTCGCGATGATATCGAGCTCAACAAGAGCAATATTCTCCTGATCGGCCCGACCGGTTCCGGCAAGACGCTGCTCGCCGAAACACTGGCGCGGCTTCTTGATGTCCCGTTCACCATCGCCGATGCCACCACCCTGACCGAGGCCGGGTATGTCGGCGAGGATGTCGAAAACATCATCCAGAAGCTGTTGCAGAAGTGCGATTACGATGTTGAAAAGGCCCAGCGGGGCATTGTCTACATCGACGAGATCGACAAGGTCTCGCGCAAATCGGATAACCCGTCGATCACCCGGGACGTCTCCGGCGAGGGGGTCCAGCAGGCCCTGTTGAAGCTGATCGAGGGCACGACTGCGTCGGTTCCTCCCCAGGGCGGTCGCAAGCACCCGCAGCAGGAATTCCTGCAGGTCGATACAAGCAACATCCTGTTCATTTGCGGCGGCGCGTTCGCGGGGCTCGAGAAGGTGATCCAGCAGCGCTCCGAGAAGGGCGGTATCGGCTTCTACGCCGAGATCAAGGATGCCTCGCAGCGCAAGGCCGTGGGCGAGACGCTGCGGGACGTCGAGCCCGAGGACCTGATGCGTTACGGCCTGATCCCGGAGTTCGTCGGCCGGCTGCCGGTGGTCGCCACCCTCAACGAGCTCGACGAGGAAGCGCTGGTCCAGATCCTTCGCGAGCCGAAGAATGCCCTGGTCAAGCAGTTCCATCGCCTCTTCGAAATGGAAGAGGTCGAGCTCGAGTTCCGTGACGAGGCGCTCTACGAGGTGGCACGCAAGGCCATTGCCCGTAACACAGGGGCACGCGGGCTGCGGACACTCGTCGAGCATGTCCTGCTCGATACCATGTACGAGCTGCCATCGCTCGAGAATGTCAGCAAGGTCGTGGTGGACGACGCAGTCATCCGCGGCGAGACCGCCCCCTATCTGATCTACGACGGCTCGGAGCAGTCGGCCGCGGCCTCGGACTGAGCCGTGGCCGGGCCCCCGGCCTCAAGAGGATACCCATGACCCAGGAATTGACGCCAGCAGGCGGCGCCGTTATGCCGGTGCTGCCGCTGCGCGATGTCGTTGTCTATCCACACATGGTTATCCCGCTGTTTGTCGGTCGCGAGAAGTCGATCCAGGCACTCGAGCGGGCGATGACCGACGATAAGCGCGTCCTTCTCGTTGCACAGCACAGCGCCGAGGTGGACGACCCCGCCGCCGGTCATCTCTACGGCACCGGGACAGTCGCCAATATCCTGCAGATGCTCAAACTGCCCGACGGGACCGTCAAGGTGCTCGTGGAAGGTGTCGAGCGCGCGCAGGTCTCGGACATCGGCGACAGCGACGGGTACTTCACCGCGAACGCCGTGACGCTGCCCGACGAGTCGGTGGCCGGCGATGAAGAAGTGGATGTAATGATCCGCTCGCTGATGTCGCTGTTCGAGCAGTACGTCAAGCTCAACAAAAAGGTGCCGCCGGAGGTCCTGTCCTCGCTCCAGGGGATCGAGGAACCGGGTCGGCTGGCGGATACCGTCGCTGCGCACATGAGCCTGAAGATCGATGAAAAGCAGACGATCCTGGAAATGGAAAACCCGGCTCGTCGGCTCGAGCACCTCATGGCGCTTATCGAGGGCGAGCTCGACGTTCTCCAGGTCGAAAAGCGCATCCGTGGCCGCGTCAAGCAGCAAATGGAGAAGTCGCAGCGCGAGTACTACCTGAATGAGCAGATGAAGGCCATTCAGAAAGAACTCGGGGAGATGGACGACGCGCCCAACGAAGTCGAGGATCTCGAGAAGAAAATCGAGGCCTCGGGCATGTCGAAAGAGGCGCGGGAGAAAGCGGATCAGGAGCTTAACAAGCTCCGGATGATGTCGCCCATGTCCGCCGAGGCCACGGTCGTGCGGAGCTATCTCGAGTGGATGGTGGAGGTGCCGTGGAAAAAGCGCACGCGCGTGCGGCACGATCTGCCGCGCGCCGAGGCGATCCTCGATGCCGATCACTACGGCCTCGAGAAGGTCAAGGAACGGATCCTCGAGTATCTCGCCGTGCAGCAGCGCGTGCGCAAGCTCAAAGGACCGATCCTCTGCCTAGTGGGGCCGCCCGGCGTCGGCAAGACCTCGCTCGGCGAGTCGATCGCGCGCTCGATCAACCGCCGGTTCGTGCGCATGTCGCTCGGCGGCGTTCGCGATGAGGCCGAGATCCGCGGCCATCGGCGGACCTATATCGGGTCGCTGCCGGGCAAGATCATCCAGAAGCTGACCAAGGTCGGTAAGCGCAATCCGCTGTTCCTGCTCGACGAGGTCGACAAGATGGCCATGGACTTCCGGGGAGATCCGGCATCGGCCCTGCTGGAGGTGCTGGACCCGGAACAGAACGCTACCTTCAACGACCACTACCTGGAGGTCGACTTCGACCTCTCCGACGTCATGTTCGTCTGTACGGCGAATACGCTGGACATCCCGGGTCCGCTCCTCGATCGCATGGAAGTGATCCGGCTGTCCGGGTATACCGAAGAGGAGAAGGTCAATATCGCCCGCAACTATCTGCTGCCCAAGCAGATCAAGGCGAATGGCCTCAAGGCGGGCGAGCTCGAAGTCAGTGACAACGCCCTGCGCGATATCGCCCGTTACTACACGCGCGAGGCCGGCGTCCGGAACTTCGAACGCGAGGTTGCAAAGATCGCCCGTCGCGTCGTCAAGGAAGTACTGGTCAAGCCGCGCGATCGGGCCGTGCAGGTCAGTACCCAGAACCTCGACAAGTACCTCGGGGTGCGTCGCTATCGCTATGGTGTCGCCGAGTCGACGGACCAGGTGGGGCGGGTGACTGGCCTGGCCTGGACCGAGGTGGGCGGAGAGCTCCTGACCATCGAGAGCGTGGTCGTTCCGGGCAAGGGGCGGCTACAGAATACCGGCCAGCTGGGTGACGTGATGAAGGAGTCGATTCACGCCGCCCAGACCGTGATGCGCAGTCGCTCGTCGTCACTCGGGATCGCCGCGGATTTCCATCAGAACCACGACATCCACATCCATGTGCCCGAGGGTGCCATCCCCAAGGATGGTCCAAGCGCCGGTGTCGGCATGTGCACCGCGCTTGTCTCCGCCGCTACGGGAATCCCGGTGTCTGCGGGTGTAGCGATGACCGGCGAGATCACGCTCCGGGGCGAGGTGCTTCCCATCGGCGGTCTCAAGGAGAAACTGCTGGCGGCACTTCGCGGCGGCATCCGGACCGTGCTGATCCCCGAGGATAATCGCAAGGATCTTGCTGACATCCCCCGGGATATCAAATCAAGGCTGGATATCCGTCCGGTCCGCTGGATTGACGAGGTGTTGTCCGCCGCACTGGTATCGCAGCCGGTCCCCCTCGAGAACGGTGGTGAGGCGCTCGGTGAGGCCGCATCGAACACCGACGCGGTGACCACCGGCATCCGTCCGCACTAATGCGGGCGGGCGGTTTGACAGTCGCCGGCCTGCCAATGCTAAATAAGCGGCGTTGCCTAGGCACACTGAGCGATTGTCGCAGCGCGGCCAAAACGATAGCATGCACGGCATCGGTCGCATCGGCGATCATTGATAGAATAACTTCGAAGGGGATCATTCATGAATAAGTCCGAACTCATTGACGCCGTCGCCGAATCGGCCGACCTCTCCAAGGCCGACGCCACGAAGGCCGTCGACGCGTTCGCCGCTACGGTGACCGATGCGCTGAACCAGGGCGACCAGGTAACACTGGTTGGCTTCGGTACCTTTACGGTCCGCGAGCGGGCAGCCCGGACCGGTCGTAACCCCCGCACCGGGGAGTCAATCGACATCCCTGCGTCGAAAGTGCCGGGTTTCAAGGCTGGCAAGGCGCTCAAGGACGCGGTAAACTAGAGATTACTTGTCGAGGGGTGGTTAGCTCAGTTGGGAGAGCGTCGCCCTTACAAGGCGAATGTCGGGGGTTCGAACCCCTCACCACCCACCAAGGTGAAAAAACGGAGCGGTAGTTCAGCAGGTTAGAATGCCGGCCTGTCACGCCGGAGGTCGCGGGTTCGAATCCCGTCCGCTCCGCCATACAATCCCACCATCAGGAAGGCGCCCACTGGCGCCTTTTTGGTATATGGAACCCGATCATGCTGCTAGCTATCAGAGATCGGACCAGCGGCTGGATTGCCTACGTTATCGTAGGCCTGCTGGTCATCCCCTTCGCCCTCTTCGGGCTCTATAACTATGTCGGTGGCGGGGGGCCACAGGTCGTCGCGACCGTGGGTGATACCGAAATAACCCGCACTCAGCTCGACCAGGCCTACCAGCAGCGCCAGTCCGAGCTTCGCCGCATGATGGGCGATCAGTACGATCCTTCCATGTTCAGCACCGACGATCTTCGGCGCCGGGTTCTCGAGCAGCTGATCGACCGGCAGGTGTTGCTCAACTACGCCCGCGATTCGCGTCTCCGCGCCAGCGACGAGGACGTCTCCCAGTCGGTGCGCAGCCAGTCGATGTTCCAGGTGGACGGCAGTTTCTCGCGCGAGCGCTATCAGGATCTGCTCGAGCGCAACGGGCTGACTGCGCAGGCGTACGAGGCACAGATCCGTCGCGACCTGTCCATCTCCCTGCTACAACGGGCGGTGGAATCGACAACCTTTACATCGGAACAAACGATCGATCGGTTGATCGCGTTGCAGTCGCAGCGTCGCGAGCTTGCATGGGCAGCGCTATCGGCGCGGGACTACCGCGACGGCATCGAGATGACCGATGAAGACCTCCAGGCGTGGTACGAGGACAATCGCGAGCGGTTCCGCGAGCCCGAACAGGTCAAGCTACGCTATCTGACGCTATCCCCCGCGACAGTGGCAGAGACGATCGATATCTCCGAGGACGCCATCCGCGCGCGCTACGAGGAGCGTGCCACGGGCAGTGGCGAGGATGCGGCGCGGGAAGTCCGGCATATCCTCGCGGCGGTATCCGAGGGCGCGGATGACGCTGCGGTCGAGGCAGCGCGCGAGGAAATCGCCGACGCGCGTGACCGGATACGTGGCGGCGAGTCCTTTGCGGCGGTCGCCGAGGCGGTGTCGGACGATTCGGGCTCGGCCACCAACGGCGGCTCCCTCGGGGAAATCGAGCAGGGTGATGTCCCCGATGCGTTTGCCGAAGCGGCCTGGTCACTCGACGAGGGAGCGCTCAGCGAGCCGGTGAGGACATCATCCGGCTGGCACCTGATCGAGGTGACCGGTGTTCAAGCCGCCGACAT
The DNA here is from genome assembly GCF_004217415.1 of Spiribacter vilamensis. Lineage (NCBI taxonomy): Bacteria > Pseudomonadati > Pseudomonadota > Gammaproteobacteria > Chromatiales > Ectothiorhodospiraceae > Spiribacter > Spiribacter vilamensis. The sequence continues at coordinate 1,200,365 of NZ_SHLI01000001.1, read as the reverse complement.
GGCACCGTACGAGGAGATGCGCGATCAGATCCGCGACGAGATCGCCATGGACCGGGCCGATCGCCGGGTAACGGAACTCGCTAACGAGATTGAAGCCCTTGCGTTCGAGAACCCCTCAACACTGGCGCCGGCCGCGGATGCGGCGGGGCTCGAGGTCCGCTCCACGGACTGGATCGCGCAATCGACGACCGACAGCGGGATTACCAGCGACTCGGCCGTATTGGAGACGGCCTTTAGCGAGTCGATGCTGGACACACGCGAGAACAGTGACCTGATCGAGCGCTCGGAGGGAGGCTACTCGGTGATTCGGGTGACGGATTACCGTGCCGCGCGCGTACAGCCGCTGGAAGATGTCCGCGAGGAAGCAGAAACCGCCTATCGCCGCGAAAAGGCCAGCGAAGCGGCGCGGACGGACGCCGAGACCATTGCCGATGCGGTCAACGACGGCGAATCGCTCGAGCGGGCGACTGACCGTGTCGCCAACGCCGAGTACAACACTCCTCAGTGGAGCGATCGTAACGACCGGTCATTACCGGCGGGTGTCCGCGAGCGCGGATTCCGTCTCTCCGCCGACGGCGAGCGGGGTGATCGGGCGGGTGTCGGTCGCCTCTCCGGTGGCTGGGCGGCGGTGGTCGTCGAGGCCGTTGAGTCGGGTGACGCCTCGGCGGTGGATAACGAGCGCCGTAGTCAGCTCCGGCAGACGCTCAATGATCTGGACGGGCAGGCCAGCGTGAGTGCGGTGGTTGCCGCACTCCGTGACCGGACCGATATCGAGGTTCGCGAGCGCAACCTCTGAGCGCGGTTACTCGCTGCCTCCCATGGCGCTCCCGGCGAGGGCGACGGAGTGGAAGCCGCCGTCGACGTGAACCACCTCGCCGGTAATCCCGGAGGCGAGGTCGGAGCACAGGAATGCGCTGGTGTTGCCCACCTCGTCGATGCTGACGTTTCGCCGCATGGGCGCCGCGGCGGCGTTGAAGTCCAGCATCTTGCGGAAATCGCCGATCCCCGAGGCGGCCAGCGTCCGGATCGGGCCTGCCGATACCGCATTTACCCGTATCCCTTCGCCGCCGAGGTCGCTCGCCATGTAGCGGACCGAGGCCTCGAGGCTCGCCTTGGCTGGACCCATGACGTTGTAGTTCGGCAGCGCGCGCTCGCCGCCGAGATAGGTCAGCGTCAGCAGGCTGCCATTGCGCCCCTGCATCAGGGGACGCGCACCACGCGCCAGGGCGACGAAGCTGTAGGCGCTGATGTCGTGCGCCATGCCGTAGCCGCCACGGGTGGTGTTGTCGACGAACGAGCCCTCGAGCTCTTCACGCGGCGCGAACCCGACTGCGTGGACGACGATGTCCAGATGCCCCCAGGTGTCGGAGAGCTCCTGGAAGACGGTATCGATCTGGGCGTCGTCGGTGACGTCGAGTGGCATCACCGGTCCGCCGCCACAGGCCTTCGAGCACTGCTCGACCCGACGCTTGAGCTTGTCGTTCTGGTAGGTGAGCGCGATCTCGGCGCCCTCGCGGTGCATGGCCTCGGCAATGCCCCAGGCGATGGAGCGATTGCTGGCGACACCGACGATCAGTGCCTTGCGATTGGATAGAAAACCCATGGGAACCCCTTTGCCCCTGTAAGAATCACCGGTACGTTACTCAAAAGCGTTGGCATGGCCAAGCATGCCGACTGACTAACGTCACAAGGAGCCCTGAATGCTGCCACTCGATGCGATACGCATGACACTCCGGGCGATCACGCTGGGACTGCTACTCGGCCTGGTGACAACCCCGGCGGCGGAGCCACGGCATGCCCTGGCACTGCACGGCGAGCCGAAATACGGGCCGGCATTCGAGCATCTCGACTACGTCAACCCGGACGCACCAACCGGCGGCACGCTCAAGCTCGCCAACGTCGCCGCGTCCACCTTCGACAGTCTGCACCCGTTCATCCTGCGCGGGACCGCGGCGGAGGGCATCGGGCGCATCTATGACACCCTGACCGTGCGGACGCTGGATGAGGCATTCACCGAATACGGGCTGATCGCCGAGTCCATCGACGTGGCCGATGACAACAGCCGGGTCCGCTTCAATCTCCGCGAGATTGCCCGTTTCCATAACGGTGAGCCGATCACCGCGAGCGATGTCGCGTGGACATTCCGGCGGCTGCGCGAGGACGGCCATCCGCAGTATCGCGCGTACTACCGTGACGTGGAGCGGGCCGAGGTCATCGACCGGCATACCGTGGTGTTCCATTTCGCCGACACCGCCAATGCCGAGTTGCCGCTCATCCTCGGTCAGCTGCCGGTCCTGCCCGAGCACTACTGGGCGGATCGCGATTTCGGTTCGACGACTCTCACCCCGCCCCTCGGCAGCGGCCCCTATCGCGTGGCCGAGGTCGAGCAGGGCCGGCGGGTGGTCTACGAGCGGGTCGATGACTACTGGGCCGCGGATCTGCCCATCAACCAGGGTCGCTATAACGTCGATCGCATCAGCTATGACTATTACCGCGACGGCACGGTGGCGCTGCAGGCGCTCAAGGCCGGCGAGTACCACCTGCGCCGCGAGAATGTCGCGCGCAACTGGGCAACGGCCTACGATACGCCGGCCGTGGATGACGGGTTGTTGAAAAAGGTCGAAATCCCGCATGACCAACCGGCCGGCATGCAGGGGTTTTTCTTCAATACCCGCCGCGCGATCTTCTCGGATCCGAAGGTCCGTGAGGCGCTCGGCTACGCGTTCGATTTCGAGTGGACCAACGAGAATCTGTTCTACGGCGCCTACAAACGGACCCGCAGTTATTTCCAGAACTCGGAGCTGGCGGCCACCGGACTGCCATCGGACGCGGAACGGGAGCGCCTCGAGCCGTATCGCGACCAGCTCCCGGAGCGGGTCTTCACCGAGGCCTACCAGCCGCCGAGCACGGCCGAGACATCCCGGCGCCGCAACCTCCGCCAGGCATTGACGCTCCTGCGCGAGGCCGGCTGGACGGTGAAAGACGATGTGCTGACACACACCGAGTCCGGGCGCGAGATGCGCTTCGAGATCCTGTTGGTGTCGCCGTCATTCGAGCGGGTGGTACTGCCGTTCAGGCGCAATCTCGAGCGGCTCGGTGCCGAGGTGAGCGTTCGCACCGTCGACCCGACCCAGTATCAGAATCGAATGGAGACATTCGACTTCGACATGACCGTGCATGTCGCGCCCCAGTCCCTGTCGCCGGGCAACGAGCAGCGGGATTTCTGGAGCTGTGAGGCCGCCGATACCAATGGCAGCCGCAATGTCGCCGGTGTCTGCGATCCGGTGATCGACGATCTGGTCGAGCAGGTTGTCGATGCCCCGGATCGTGACGCGCTGATCACCCGGACGCGGGCGCTGGATCGTGTCCTGCAGTGGCGGTTCTACGCTATTCCCAACTGGTATATCGATCGTTTCCGCATCGCCTACTGGGACCGCTTTGGCCGGCCTGCCGATAACCCGCCGTACGGGCTGGCGCTGGATACCTGGTGGGTCGACCCCGAGCGGGCCGCCCGGGTCGACAACCGCTAACGTCCGTCTAGCGAGTCACTGACCGTGTACGCGTACCTCGCCCGCCGGCTGGTGCTGATGATCCCGACGCTGATCGGGGTGCTGCTGATCAACTTCGTGATCGTGCAGTTCGCCCCGGGCGGGCCGATCGAGCAGGTCATGGCCCAGGTCCAGGGAACGGCGGATCTGTCCACCAGCCGTTTCTCCGGCGCGGCGGCGGACGAGGTCTCCGGCGAGAGCCGCGGCGGGCGGGGACTCGATCCGGCCTACATCGCCGAGCTCGAGGAGCAGTTCGGCTTCGATCGGCCGGCCCACGAGCGGTTCCTGAAAATGCTCGGTGATTACGCCCGGTTCGATCTGGGCGAGAGCTTTTATCGCGATCAGACGGTACTCGCGCTCATCGGCGACAAACTTCCGGTGTCGGTATCGCTGGGGCTGTGGACGCTGGTGCTGACCTATCTCATCTCCATCCCGCTGGGGATCCGCAAGGCGGTGCGTGACGGCTCGGCGTTCGACGTCTGGACCAGTGCCGTGGTGATCGTCGGCTACGCGATCCCGGGGTTCCTGTTTGCCATCCTGCTGATCGTGATCTTCGCCGGTGGCGGTTATCTCGACTGGTTCCCGCTGCGCGGACTGGTTTCCGACAACTGGGAGCAGCTGGCCTGGCCGGCCCGCATCCTCGATTACCTCTGGCACCTGGTGCTGCCCGTGCTGGCGATGGTGATCGGTGGCTTTGCCGGTCTGACCATGCTGACCAAGAACTCCTTTCTCGAGGAGATCAACAAGCAGTACGTCACCACCGCCCGGGCCAAGGGCGTCAGCGAGCGGCGGGTGCTCTACGGCCACGTGTTCCGCAACGCCATGCTGATCGTGATCGCGGGCTTTCCGGCGGCGTTCGTGGGGGTGCTGTTCACCGGCGCACTGCTCATCGAGGTTATCTTCTCGCTCGACGGCCTGGGGCTGCTCGGCTTCGAATCGGTGGTGAACCGAGACTACCCGGTGGTGTTCGGCAGCCTTTTCATCTTTACCCTGATCGGGCTGGTCCTCAACCTGCTCGGTGACCTGATGTATGTGTTGGTGGATCCACGTATCGACTTCGAGTCACGGGAGGGCTGAGCCGGTTGCCGCGACTCAACCCCATTAACCAGCGCCGCTGGGCGCAGTTTCGTGCCAACCGCCGCGGCTGGTGGTCGCTTTGGCTGTTCCTGGTGCTGTTCGGGCTGTCACTGGCGGCCGAGTTCATCGCCAACGACCGGCCGCTGCTCGTGCACTATGACGGCGACTGGTATGTGCCGGTGCTGGTGAGCTATCCGGAGACCACCTTTGGTGGCGACTTCCCCACCGAGGCGGACTATCGCGACGAGTACGTCGCCGAGCTGATCAACGCCCGGGGCTGGATGCTCTGGCCACCTATTCCCTATCACTACGACACCATCAACTACGCCAGCGAGTCCGCGGCGCCCGCGCCGCCGTCGTCGGCCAACTGGCTGGGCACCGACGACCAGGCCCGGGATGTGCTGGCGCGACTGATCTACGGCTTCCGCCTCTCGGTGCTGTTCGGGCTCGCCCTGACCCTTGCGAGCTCGGTGATCGGTGTGGCGGTGGGCGCCGTCCAGGGCTATTTCGGCGGTAAGGTGGATCTGCTCGGCCAGCGCTTTATCGAGATCTGGGGCGGTCTGCCGGTGCTTTATCTGCTGATCATCATGGCGGGGTTCGTGCAGCCCAACTTCTGGTGGCTGCTGGGCATCATGCTGTTGTTCAGCTGGACACAGCTGGTGGGCGTTGTGCGGGCGGAGTTCCTGCGCGTGCGCAACTTCGACTACGTCAAGGCGGCCCGGGCGCTGGGCGTGGCGGATCGGGTGATTATCGTGCGCCACGCCCTCCCCAATGCCATGGTGGCCACGGTGACCTTCATGCCCTTTATCCTCACCGGCTCGATCACGACGCTCACCTCGCTGGATTTCCTCGGCTTCGGGCTGCCGCCGGGCTCGCCCTCGCTGGGCGAGCTGCTCTCGCAGGGCAAGAACAATCTGCAGGCGCCGTGGCTGGGGCTCACCGCGTTTTTCACGCTGGCGATCATGCTCTCGCTGCTGGTGTTCATCGGCGAGGCGGCGCGGGATGCCTTTGATCCGCGCAAGACCTTCGGGGGAGACGGGGCGTGAGCGAGCCGCTGCTGCGTATCGAGGATCTGTCCGTGGCGTTCGGCCAGGGCAGCGCCCGGACCACGGCGGTCAGCGGCGTCAACCTGTCCCTCGACGCCGGTGAAACGCTGGCGCTGGTGGGGGAGAGCGGCTCGGGCAAGTCGATCACGGCCCTGTCCATCCCCCAGCTTTTGCCGTACCCGCTGGCAAGCCACCCCACGGGGCGCATCCAGGTCGACGGCGAGGCGCTGCTCGGGGCCGATACCGCCACCCTGCGCCGTTTTCGCGGCGGGGTGCTGGGGATGATCTTCCAGGAGCCGATGACCTCCCTCAATCCCCTGCATACGCTGGAGAAACAGATTGGCGAGGCGCTGCGCATCCACCAGGGCCTGAGCGCCGCGGCGGCTCGTGACCGGATCGTCGAGCTGCTCGAGCTGGTGCGCCTGCCGGAGGCCTCGAGCCGCCTCGGGGCCTTCCCGCATCAGCTCTCCGGCGGGCAGCGCCAGCGCGTGATGATCGCCATGGCCATTGCGAACAGTCCGCGGCTGCTGATCGCCGACGAGCCGACCACTGCGCTGGATGTCACCATCCAGGCGGAGATCCTCGAGCTGCTTGCCGATCTCAAGCGCCGGCTGGGCATGGCGATGCTGCTGATTAGTCACGATCTGAATGTGGTCCGCCGGGTCGCCGACCGAGTGGCGGTGATGCAGAACGGCCGGGTGGTCGAGCAGGGGGAGGCCGAAACGGTTTTCGAGCAGCCGCGGCATGCCTATACCCGGGCGCTGCTCGCCGCCGAGCCGAGCGGCCGGCCGCAACCGGTCACCGCGACCGAGTCCATCCTTTCCGCCCGTGACCTGCGGGTCTGGTTCCCGCGCCGCGGTGGCCTGCTAAAGCGCGTGGTGGGTCATCTCAAGGCGGTGGATGGCATCGATCTCGAGGTCGGTGCCGGCGAGACGCTGGGGGTGGTGGGCGAGAGCGGCTCGGGCAAGACGACGCTCGGCATGGCGTTGCTGCGGCTGCAGGCCGCCACCGGCGAGATCCGCTTCGAGGATCGGGACATCAGCCGCCTTGGCAAGCGCGCGCTGCGGCCGCTCCGCCGGCGCATCCAGGTGGTGTTCCAGGACCCCTATGGCAGTCTCAGCCCGCGTCTGTCGGTCGAACAGATTATCGGTGAGGGACTGGCGGTGCACCGGATCGGAGCGGACGCCACCGAGCGGGGCGAGCTGGCGCGCGAGGCACTGGCGGAGGTCGGCCTTGATCGGGACCTGGCGGAGCGCTTCCCCCACGAGCTCTCGGGTGGTCAGCGTCAGCGCGTTGCGGTGGCCCGGGCGATTGTCCTGAAACCGGCGGTGATAGTGCTCGATGAACCCACCTCGGCCCTCGATCGCACGGTCCAGACCCAGCTGGTGGAATTGCTGCGCGGCCTGCAGGCGCGCCACGGCCTCGCCTACGTATTCATCAGCCATGACCTGAAGATCGTGCGCGCCATGAGCCATCGCATGCTCGTGATGCAGAACGGCCAGGTAGTGGAGTCCGGATCGGCGGAGCGTATTTTCACGGACCCGCGTGAGCCCTACACCCGGCGTCTGCTCGAGGCCTCGCTCTAGACCGGCCGATCGCCCGCCCTCCGGCGCCGGACGACTGCTATCATGATCGGATGAAACAACCGGTTATCGCCCTGGTGGGGCGGCCCAACGTGGGCAAATCCACCCTTTTCAATCGCCTGACCCGCACCCGGGATGCGCTGGTCGCGGATTTCCCCGGCCTGACGCGGGATAGGCAGTACGGCGTCGGCCGGCTGGGGCCGGGGCCGTATGTCGTGGTGGACACCGGCGGGCTCGGCGAGCCCGACGACGTGACCTACCACCATATGCAGCGCCAGGCCCTGCGGGCGCTGGACGAGGCCGACGCGATCCTGTTCCTGGTCGATGCCCGGGTGGGCGTGACGCCGGGCGACGAGACGCTGACCCGCGAACTGCGTCAGCGCGGCAAGCGCGTCTGGCTGGTGATGAACAAGATTGATGGCGTCGATGTCGATGTCGCCGGTGCGGATTTCCATTCACTGGGCCTTGATCGGCCCCGGGCCATCGCGGCCGTGCAGGGGCGTGGCGTCCGGCAGCTCATGGACGCCGTGCTTGGGGATCTGCTCGGCGATGATGCCGATACGGCTGATCCCGATGCCGAGACGGGCATCGAGACGGATGACGAGGACGAGGCCGAAGACGAGGCCCCGGACCGGCCCATCGATGTGGCCATCATCGGCCGTCCCAACGTGGGTAAATCGACGCTCATCAATCGCCTGATCGGCGAGGAGCGGGTGCTCGTCTACGACATGCCCGGCACCACGCGCGACGCGATCCGTGTGCCCTTCGAGCGTGACGGCCGCGCATTTACCCTGATCGACACCGCCGGTGTGCGACGCCGCAGCCGGGTCAGCGATGGTGTCGAGAAGTTCAGCGTGATCAAGACCCTGCAGGCCATCGAGTCGGCGCAGGTGGTGATCATGGTGCTGGATGCACAGCAGGAGATCTCCGAGCAGGACGCGCACCTGATCGGTCACACCATCGATTCCGGCCGGGGGCTGGTGCTGGCGGTCAACAAGTGGGACGGGCTGGTGCCGGAGAACCGTGAGCGCATCCGGCGCGAGCTGGAGGTCAAGCTCGGCTTTCTCGATTTCACGCGGCCGCGCTTCATCTCCGCGTTGCATGGCACCGGCGTGGGGCGGCTGCTGGAAGAGGTCGCGCATGTGTATGCCGCGGCACGGAAAGAGCTCTCTACCCCGGCGCTCAACCGGGTGCTGGAGGAGGCACTCACCGCCCATCAGCCGCCGTTGGTCCGCGGCCGGCGCATCAAGCTGCGCTACGCCCACCAGGGCGGTAAAAACCCGCCGACGATCGTGATCCACGGCAACCAGACCGATGCATTGCCGGATGCGTATCGCCGATTCCTGATCAACCGGTTTCGGCAGGCCTTCAAGCTGCATGGCACGCCGATACGGCTGGAACTGCGCACCGGCGAGAATCCCTTCGCAGGGCGGCGCAATAAACTCACGCCGCGCCAGCAGAGAAAGCGCGAGCGGGTGGTCAGCCGGCGCAGGAAGGCGAAGAAGTAGACTGCAAGGACAAGGAGCGTCTCGATGCACATCCCCCGGCTTTCGTTCCCACTCTTGATGACCATCGTCAACACGGCACGTTGTGGCATGCCTCAGGGGATTCGGGACCGGATCAACGGCGCGTGTTATCGATGGGAAGAGGATTATCACTGATGACTGTGCACAATCCGCCCCATCCAGGTGAGTTTATCCGCGAGGTTTACCTTGAGCCCTACGGCCTGAGTGCTCGCCACCTTTCAAGGAATCTCAAGGTGTCACCTTCGACGGTGGCACGAATTCTCCAGGGCCGTAGTTCGGTCAGCCCGGAAACGGCGCTGCGCTTGTCCAAGTCTCTCGGCCGTTCGCCTGAGAGTTGGCTCGCGATGCAAGACATGCATGATCTTTAGTCCGCGCGGACAAGCGTGAATCTGGATGGCGTTGAGCGCATGCAGTTTGAAGAGCCCAACAACGGGATGCAGCCGACGCGCTGAAGCGCGCGGCTGATCCTCTCGTTAGCTGTTCATATGAGATACATGTATGCCCTAGTGGCTGGAATCGTAAGTGCGGTATTGGTCGCATTTGCTTCTGCAGTAATTCTGGGAATTACAAATATCTATTTAAAAGGGCATGGCATCAATTGGCCCAGCGAAGAATTCAATTGGCAGTTTATCAACATGTCATTTCTGGACTTGATATTGGTTGGCGCATCTGCACTTGCCCTAGTGGGTGTGTTCTTCATTGCTCTTAGAATTCAGGGATCAGAACAGTGACACACTGTAGGCGCACATTTATTGTGCCTCCCAAACCTGCTGAACATCTAACCAACTAATGCAGCGGACGTCTCCACTGCGTGGAGCCGCCGCTGATTAGTACGTTATGCGCACCAATCAATCATGAACATGGCAAGGACACCCGATGGACGATAAGATCCTCATAGCTCTTGTTGCCGCTGTTTCAGCATTGACAGGTTCAGTAATACCTACGCTGTTCAATTATTGGAACAACAACAAACAACGCGAGTTCGAAGTTAGGAAGGTCATCCTAGAAAAACAGAAGGACGTATACCGTGATCTACTTCTAACCATGCAAGACGTCATAAATAATCAAACCGATGAAGCGTATTTCTTTCAGCTTCAGAGAGATGGGTTACAAGTCGCAATATATGGTGACGAAGCGGCGTCGCAAGCATTTCATGAATACTACTGCGAGTTGGTAAGTTCATCTCAAGGTGGTCGTGCGAGCCTAACGAAAGAGGAGCACCGCGCGCACCAGGCAGCTATCTTAAATGCAATGAGAAAAGGTCTAGGTCTAGGTGAAGTATCGAGATTCGAAATCGTCGGATTTCATCCGGATCGTGCATAACAAGGGCGCTGCAGTCCGACGCTTGACAGCTCGCTCCCTCCGCTTCCGCTCTGGTCGGTTGACGTCAAGCGCGGCTGAGCGCCAACGTTATAAATCTTTTCCGGAGAGCTTGTGAATATCAGGCCAGCAGTGTCGACAGACAACCACGATATCGAGCGTTTAGCATACGTGCTGACGCCTGCGGCCGAATCAAAGCGCCAGTCTGCCGATGGGCTGAGTCTGCTTTTAAATTCAAACGACCATCGCATATGGGTGGCGGATTCAGGCGAGGCCGTTGTTGGTTGGCTACACGCATATTTGGCGGTTCGGGTCGGAGTGGCGCCTTTTATTGAAATTGCTGGCCTTATAGTTGATGAGCGTTATAGGAGCGAGGGCATTGGCTCTAAATTGGTTGCGGAAGCTATCTTCTGGGCCAAATCAATTGACGTTGCCGTCAGGGTACGCAGTAATTCAAAGCGCGATGTCACCCACAAGTTCTACCAAGCGCAAGGTTTCAAGTTGCTGAAACAGCAGCATGTTTTTGAGTTAAATTTATAACAAGGCCATCAAATTCGTTCCGGCCTTCGGCCTCCACCGGACGCCCCTGTCGGGCCGCCGTTTATGGCTGGCGTTAGGTTTCTCACCTCGAACACCTTGCTTGCTTTCAGGCAGTCGTGTACCTCTCGGCGTACGTTAAGAGGTATATAAGGTGGTAGAACAGATAGCGGCCGGGGATGGTATTGCGCACAAAGACGCGAAGGCTCGGGTCCTGAGTGGGCTGGCTCGATGAGGATGGTTTGGTCCCCGCTTGCGCTGGAGCGGGTCGAGAATGTCGCTCGGTTATTGCAGAGTGCGTGGAAGGGGAGCTGGTGCCCCGAGCAGGATTCGAACCTGCGGCCTATCGCTTAGGAGGCGATCGCTCTATCCGGCTGAGCTATCGGGGCTTGTTGAATCCGTCACATGCCAGTATACCTCTACCCCAGGACATGGTGAACGGCCCACCCGTCGGTGACGACGGCTGGCGTTTGCGCACTGCCTGAAGGGATCTAACTGACAAAGGGATTGGTGGGGAAATAACGATGAAAAAACCCCTGTTTGCTGCATTAGTGGCCGTGCTCACGGTTCTTCCATCCACCGGGATGACCCAGACTTCGCCGCCGAGCGAGATCGACCAGGTCGTCAAGCATGCGATCGAGTCGAACCCCGAGGTCCAGTCGGCCTGGCACGTGTTTCGTTCCGCCGGCCGGGACGTCGACGAGGCTCGAGGTGGTTATTACCCGACGGTGGACCTCGTGGGGCGTGCCGCGCGCGAGTCGCGGAACTACGGGGTAGAGGAAAACTTCTCGGACGCAAGCGGCGAGCTGACGCTGACGCAGTCGATCTTCGATGGCTTCTTCACCCGATCGGAGGTGGAGCGTCTGAGCAATGCCGAGCTCGTGCGCTATTACGAGCTGCTGGATGCGGCCGAGCGAACCGCGCTCGAGGCCCTGGTCGCCTATCAGGACGTGCGCCGCCAGCGCGATCTGGTGGATCTCGCCAGGGATAATTACCAGCAGCATCTGGATGTCCAGGCTCAGGTCCAGGAGAGTACCGAAGCGGGCGTCGCACGCGGTGCCGACTTCCAGCAGATCGAGGCGCGGGTGGCGCAGGCCGAGTCGAACCTCATCAACGAGACCTCCAATCTGCACGACGTGTCGGCTCGGTATCGGCGCATCGTGGGGCTTCCGCCGGCAGACCAGCTTGATTCGGACGTGCTCGAAGACGCCGTAATGGCGGGCGATCTCGAGGCAGCGCTCATGCGTGCCTACGAGAATAACCCCTCGTTCCGGGCGGCACTGCGGGATATCGAATCCTCCCGCGCCACCATCGACCGCGAGCGCTCCGCCTATCTCCCGAGCCTGGACCTCAATGCAAGCTATGGTGTCGATAACCGCACCGACCTTGGTGCGCGGGACACCCGGCGCGAGGCGCGTATCGGCGTTGAGCTGCGTGTCAATCTATTCAACGGCGGGAGCGATCGCGCCGCGACCGAGTCGGCGGTGGAGCAGTTGAGCGCGGCCCAGAGCCAGCGTGATATCGCCTGCCGCAATATCCGCCAGACGATGGAAATCGCCTACAACGATGTCGGCAAGCTCGCCGAGCAAATGGAAGTGCTCAATAAATACCGCTTGTCCGGGGATCGAGTGCGCGTCGCCTACCGCGATCAGTTCCAGATCGGTCAGCGAACGCTGCTCGATGTGCTCGATTCGGAGAACGAGTTCTTCCAGGCGGCCCGCTCCTACGTCAATGCGCAGGTCGATCACCAAATCGCGATCGCCGAGGCACTGACGGCGGGGGGCCAACTGCTTGATGCCGTCGACGTCCGCAGGGATGGTCTGCCGGGTCTCTCCGATCTCGGGGCAGCGCCGTTGCCAGTGGATGGTCAGTCCGCCTGTCCCGGCGGGAATCAGATGATGGTGGATCGCTGACCGAATGGTGGCCGAAGCCGAGAGCGTTAAGCGACCGGCTCCTTCGGGTTCCCAGGATCAGTCCGGACCGGATGCGTTAGTCAGCTGTCTGCTTTTTCTCTGCCGGTATCACGGCACGCAGGCGTCCCGCGAATCGCTTGTCGCCGGCCTGCCGCTGGTGGATGGGCAGCTCGCTCCGCCGGAGTTCGAGCGTGCGGCCGGTCGTGCGGGTCTCTCGAGCCAGCTGGTGTCGGGAAAGCTCAAGGCGGTCAATCGGGCGCTGCTGCCGGCGGTGCTATTGCGAAAGGACAACAGTGCCTGCGTGCTTACCGGACTGGACCGGCGGGCGGGTACGGCGATGGTGGTCTACCCGGAACTCAATGAAGCGGAAGTCGAGGTCGATTTAAAAGACCTCGAGGACGAATTCAGCGGCTGGTTTATCTACGCGCAGCCGCGTTTTTCATTCGACGAGCGGGCGGGGCGTGCGGCACCACGCAACGAACAGCACTGGTTCTGGAGCGTCATCCGGGAGAACCGGGGCCTGTATCGGGATGTGCTGACCTCGGCGGTCATGATCAACCTGTTCGCGGTGGCGATGCCGCTGTTCATCATGAACGTCTACGACCGCGTCGTTCCCAATGCCGCCGTCGAGACGCTCTGGGTGCTGGCCGCCGGCGCCGCACTCGTGATCTCGGCCGACCTGGTGCTTCGCATCATGCGCAGCCGGTTCGTGGATCTGGCGGCGAGTCGAGCCGACGTCAGGCTGTCGTCGTCGATCATGGAGCGGGTGCTGGGAATACGCATGGCGAATCGACCGGCGTCCACCGGCTCGTTCGCCAATTCGGTGCATGCCTTCGAGTCGGTCCGGACGTTTATCGGCTCGATGAGCGTCGTGGCCCTCGTTGATCTGCCCTTCGTCCTGCTCTTCGCCGGCACTGTCGCGCTGATCGGCTGGCCGCTGGTGATCCCCATTATCGTCGGCGGGCTGCTCGTACTCGGCTACGCCCTGATCGCGCAACGGAAGCTGCAGCGCCTTTCGGAACAGGCGATGCGTGCCGGCGCCATGCGCAATGCCACGCTGGTGGAAAGCCTGACCGATATCGAAACGGTAAAGGCCTTCGGTGTCGAGAGCCGGATCCAGGGCGACTGGGAAAAGGCGTCGGTATTCCTCGCGCAGAACGCCGCCCGGATGCGCGTCATCTCGGCCTCCGTGACCAGCGGGGCGCAGTGGGCGCAGCACGCCGTCGGTATCAGCGTCATTATCGTTGGCGTTTATCTAACGATAGACAACGCGCTGAGCATGGGCGGGATGATCGCCGCCTACCTGCTGTCCTCCCGGGCAATGGCGCCAATCGCCCAGGCGGCGGCGCTGCTTATGCAATACCACCAGTCCGCCGCCGCGCTCGATTCGCTCAACGAGATTATGGAGGAGCCGGTAGAACGGCCTGCCGGCAAGTCCTGGGTCAGTCGTCCACGGCTCTCCGGTGCCATCGAATTCCGCGATGTCAGCTTTTCCTACCCGCAGACCGGCGGCGTTGTCCTCGATCATGTGAGCTTTCGGGCGAAGGCCGGCGAGCATATCGGCGTCCTCGGGCGGAACGGGTCGGGGAAGAGCACGATCGAGAAGCTCATCCTCGGTCTCTACGAACCCGACGAGGGGGCGGTGCTGATCGATGGCGTCGACGCCCGTCAGATCGATCCGGCGGAGCTGCGCCGTGCCGTGGGCTATGTCCCGCAGGATATCTCGCTTTTCCATGGCTCGCTCCGCGATAACCTGACGCTTGGTCATCCGGACGTCGATGATGAGCAACTACTCGAGGCCGCGCGGTTGAGCGGCCTGTCGCCACTGATCGATCGCCATCCGGAGGGCTTTGACCGCCCGATGGGGGAGCGGGGCCAGTTCGTTTCCGGTGGACAGCGCCAGTCCATCGCCATCGCCCGGGCCTTACTCAACGACCCGCCGATGCTCGTGCTCGATGAACCTACCGGAGCGCTCGATCACTCCAGCGAGGCGGCGATCCGGCGCAATCTCCAGCAGGTGGCCGAGCACAAGACGCTGCTGGTCAATACCCACCGCAGCTCCATGCTGGAGCTCGTGGATCGGATTCTCGTTATCGATAACGGCAAGCTGGTCGCGGACGGACCGAAAAACGAGGTCATTGAGGCCCTCCGACAGGGCAGGATCTCCGGGGGCGAGCGTTGAGCGGCAAGCAGCGCCGGACCCTCGAGCAACGCGGCTTCGAAGGCGTCGGCAAGCTCGCCGGTCAACGGCGGGGCGAGGACTCCGGCGGCCGTGCCGACGCGCCCCGCGGTGATGGCCGCCCCGGTACCTGGGCGGCGCAGGCGGGCTGGGCGCAGCTGCAACAGACGCCACTACGGGCGAGACTGCTGCTCTACGGCATGCTGCTGACCCTCATCGCACTGATCGTCTGGGCCGGATGGGCCGAGCTCGACCAGGTTGTCCGCGGGCAGGGCCAGGTGATCCCGTCGCGAAAGACCCAGCTGGTCCAGTCCCTGGATGGCGGGACGGTCAGCCGGATCCTTGTCGAGGAAGGCGATCGCGTCGAGCAGGGTGAGCTACTCGTCGAGATCGATTCGACGCGGTCCGTCTCGAGCCTGCGTGAAAACCAGGCGAAGCGATACGCGCTGCGTGCCGAAGTGGCCCGGCTGGAGGCGCTGACACAGCAGACATCGCTGGATTTCGCTGCCGACCTTGAACGAAATGCGCCCGATATCGTTGTCGAAGAGCGCCAGTTGTTCGAGTCGAGCCGCCAGGAGCTGAACGAGCAGTTATCGGTCCAACGCGAAAAGCTCGAGCAGCGGCGCCAGGATTTGAGCGAGGCACGGGCGGCTTACGAGCAGCATCGCCGGGCGCTCGAACTGACGCGCCGGGAGTTGCGTGTGACCCGTCCACTGCTCAACTCGGGGGCCGTCTCACCGATCGATGTCATCCGCCTCGAGCGTGAGGAAGCGAACACGCTGGGGGAGCGTACGCGTGCCGAGAGCGCCATTGCCCGCGCCGAATCGGCCATCGAGGAGGCGAACCGCCGCCTCGACGAGATCCGCCTCAATGCCTTCAACCGCTGGCGCAATGAGCGCGCCGATGCGAGCGCCCGACTGGATGCCCTGCAAGAGGCCGCCGTCGGGCTGGTGGATCGGGTCGAACAAACGGCGGTCCGGGCCCCCAGGGACGGTGTGGTGCAGCGTTTATTCGTCAACACGGTGGGTGGCGTCATCAGCCCGGGCAGGGAAATCCTCGAGATCACGCCGTCCAACGACGAGCTGTTGGTGGAGGCGCGCATCGATCCGAAGGACATCGCGCTCCTACGGCGTGGATTGCCGGCAACGCTCAAGTTCGGCGCCTACGACTTCACGCGATACGGCGGGCTCGACGGCGAACTCACGCATATCAGTTCGGATACCATCACCGATGACGATGACAACACCTTCTACCAGGTCCGGCTGAAGACCCCGCAGACCGGATTTAGCGAGGATCAACCGATTCTCCCGGGCATGACGGCGGAGGTGGACATCATCACCGGCGAGAGAACCGTCCTCGAATATCTGCTCAAGCCCGTCCTTCGGGGGCTCTCACGGTCGATGTCGCAGCCATGACCGATGCGCATCACGTGTTTGTCACAGAGGCCGGGTTTTATTCCTCGCGCTGGGAAACGGCCTTTGGCAATGCCCGCATTCACTATGCCTCCGAATCCGTGACCGCCGAAATCGCCAGCCGCATTGCGGAGAAGACGACCCTCGTCTGGATCCTGACCGGTTCGCCCGGCTGGGAGCCGATGATTCGGGACAGCGTTGCGGCTGGTGCGCTGGTGATTGCGATGAGCCGCCAGCCATCGGTGGATGATTTGCGTGCCGCGCTGACCGAGGGGGCAAGGGGGTATGTCCACGCGGTGGCAACGCCGGAACGCCTTCGGCAAGCGGCGGAAACCGTGCTCGCGGGCGGGTTATGGTTACCCGCCGATGTCATCAACTCGGTGCTGCGGGTATTGGCGAGCACCGAAATCCGCCCCGGTCAGGCCAGCTCGGGAGACGAAGACGACTTGGCGAGCCTCACGGATCGCGAGCGACGCGTCGCGGAGGCCGTCCAGCTGGGCCTCAGTAACAAAGAGGTCGCCCGTCAGCTGGATATCACCGAGCGAACGGTCAAGGCACACCTGAGTGCGGCATTCCGCAAACTCGATGTCCGTGACCGGATGCAGCTGGCCGCCCGGATGCGCCGTGCCAATGGCTAGGGTTTATGTCGCACGCGATGCCGACGGAGCGGTGACAGCGGTTGCACGGGAACCGTCGGCGGCCGTTTCCGAGCCGGCGGCGAGCGATGACCCTGCCGTGCAGGCGTTCCTCGGGCAAGTGGGGGGAATGCCGCCCGAGGATATGATTGCCGCCCTGCAA
Source organism: Spiribacter vilamensis (assembly GCF_004217415.1). NCBI lineage: Bacteria > Pseudomonadati > Pseudomonadota > Gammaproteobacteria > Chromatiales > Ectothiorhodospiraceae > Spiribacter > Spiribacter vilamensis. Next base: position 1,183,426 of record NZ_SHLI01000001.1, on the reverse strand, counting down.
AGCTCGGATACGGACATGGTTCGGGTTATCGAAGACCTTACCAGTCTATTGATCGAAAGGGGCGTTATTCAATTCACCGATCTGCCAGTCCCCGCCCGCCAGAAACTGCTGGCGCGACAGGAATGGCGTGGCCAGCGCGATCTACTCGACCTGGTGTCGAGAAACGATGCCGATGACGATCCATTCATGCCCTGACGCCTCCATCGACCCGTCCGCTCACCCTGTACCTTTGGCCAATAGACGCCGCCCGCCCATCGTTCAATACTGCTATCACTACGAAACAAACTAGCGGCTCCATGCCCGGTGAGGATGGAGCAAGCGGAGGCAACGACATGGACGAAGCGATCGCAACCGTACTGCAGGTCGAGGGTGAGGTCTGGGCGCGCGCCGCTGGTGGCGAGATGCGACTGCTCAGCGCAGGCGACAGTATTTTCCTGGGGGAAACCGTTGTCACCGCACAGGGTGCAAGCGCCGGGCTGGGCTTCGGTAGCGGTGAGATTGTCCAGGTCGCCAATGGTCAGTCGTTGCTTATGTCTACCGACCTGGTAGCAAGCGATGAGCCGAGCGCCGACGAGCAGGCTGTCACTGAACAGGGTGGCGAGGACGTCCTCGCGCTACTCGATGGTGACGGCGACATCCTCGAAGGCCTGGAGGCACCGGCTGCGGGTGACGCCGGCGCAGGCGGTGCAGCAGGCGGTGGCCGAACGCTGGTCGAGGTGACGCGGGTAGTTGAGCAGATCGACCCGCTGGCGTTCGAGTTTGACGGTCCGTCGGCGGTTGATAATCAGACGTTTGCAGATGCCGGGCCAGGTGAGGCTGGGGCCGTTGATGTCACAGCCGGTATCACCGTCAACCTCGATGACGTCAATGCCGCGAACGCCGCCAATGCCCCGATCAACGGCGGCACCACCGACGTGGAAGAAGGCCAGCAGGTCGGCCTGACGATCACCGACGGCACGACCACGGTAAATGCTACGGCCACCATACAATCTGATGGCAGCTACAGCACTACCGCCAATCTGGCCGGGCTCACTGATGGCAATCTTACCGTCACGGCCACGGTTCAGGACCAGGCCGGCAACACGGCCACCGATACCGATAGTGCCGCGCTTGATACCGAAGCCCAGGCCGGCACGGTCATTGTTGATGACATCACCGCCGACGACATCATTAATGCCACCGAGTCGGTTCAGCCCATCACGGTTATCGGCTCCGCCATTGGCGGCGATATCAGCGCCGATGATCCCGTCACTATGACTATCAACGGCACCACGTACACCACCACCGTCGCAAGCGATGGGACGTGGAGTGTCGAGGTCGACGGCAGTGACCTGGCCGCTGATACAAAGTTCGACGTCACTGTTGACTCCACCGATGACGCCGGCAACACCGTCACCAGTACCGGCAAGTCCACTCATGGCGTCGACACGGATGCAGGCCGTCATGAGGGAGATAGCTCCGATGATGTGCTGGTTGGCAGCTCGGGTGACCCAGTGACCATTACCTTTGGGGCAAATATCGAAGTCGACAACGATAGTTTCGAGATAGCCGATCTCTCGTCACCAGACTCCGAAATAGAGATTCCGGTCGACACTGGGGCCAATGTGAAGGTTTACAGCGAGGGCTACAGGGACACTGATCAGTCTGGATTGACCTTTCGAGGAACAGGCCAGAAAGGCGGTATGGGCGTTGATGATGGGTCATCAATTCAGGCTCAACAGCCATCGCAACTTGGCTATCGAGAATATAGTGAATGGACCACGGTGGAAATCGACGGCGAACTCTCCCGGCCGATAGCAAGACTTGTTGAAAAAGAAGGTTCGCAAACGATCGTGATGAACTTTGATGAGCCATCAACCGGGTTAAAGGCATCGGTTAATCGGCTCTTCGAAAACGAAGGCGAAGTCGGGCAGGTCGAGGCGCTTTACGGTGGAGAAAGCCAGGGTGTCTGGACGTTCAGCGGCGTCGATAGTGGGACGATAAGCAACGGAGACACCATCGACTTCGATATCAACGGTAACAACGGCAGTTTCGAATTGCCCGCCGGGGTCGTATTCGATCAGCTACGTTTTACGGCAACCGACTATGCTGATGACTATTCAAAGAATAATGATAGCAGCGACTATTATCTCAAATCGATTACCTATGAACAGGCCTACGCCAGTGATGATTTGCTAATCGGCGGCAACGGTAACGATGAACTCACAGGTCTTTTAGGTAACGACGTCTTTCAGTGGAATTCGGGCGACCAAGGCGATACGAGCACCCCGGCAAATGATGTCATTACAGATTTTGGTACTGTGGATGGCAATAAAGACGTACTCGATCTGCGAGATCTCCTGGTCGGTGAAGAACAGAGCGAGCCAATTAGCGATTTCCTTTCGGTCGAAGAGGACACGGACAACGGCGATCTGGTCTTTACGGTAAGCCACGACGGCGGTTTAGGTGACGCGCCGCCGGTCAATGCCACCCAGACCATCCGCCTGGAAGGCAAGCAGTTTGCCGACTTCGACGATGCTAGTACCTCGGACGAGCTGATCCAGAACATGCTCGACAATGGCCAATTGTCGATCGATACCTGATCTAACGGCCCACTCCGCGACTGTGTCCCGACCAGCCGCGCAGTGGCGTAGGATCGCTTCATGGATCGACCTTATGAAACGGCATGGATGTGGCCACTACGGACAACCCGCCTCATCTCGGTCCTGGTCGTGCTACTCGCCACCCTGATCGCGATCGGTTTCGGGCAGGCCAAAGTGCGTATCGACTTTGACACACTCCGCGCCGAGGTCCGGGATCGTTTCGACGAAGATCGTGCGTCAGTCGTAGATGACCTGGAGCAGCTACTCGATGATGTGCGCGCCCGTGGTCCCGAGGAATGGACGGAACGCATTAACGCCTTTTTCAATCGCCACATGCGCTATGTCGAGGACCATGAGCTCTACGGCCAGTCCGATTACTGGGCCTCGCCGGTCGAGGCGATCGGACACGGTGCCGGCGATTGCGAGGATTTCGCCATCGCCAAGTATCTTTCCCTGCGCAAGCTTGGAATCGAAAACAGCAAGCTTCGACTGATCTACGTCCGTGCCCGCATCGCGGGTGCCACCCGGGCACACATGGTCCTTGGCTACTATCCCGAACCTGAGGCCGAACCCTTGATCCTCGGTAGTCTTGTCGACCTGATTGTCCCGGCGCGGAATCGAACGGATCTGACACCGGTCTTCAGCTTCAATAGCGAGGGCATCTGGGTGGGCGGCCAGCAGCGGAACGGCGACCAGGCAACCGACCGTCTCTCACGCTGGCGTGACGTGCTCCAGCGCGCCCGGGCCGAAGGAATAACGCTAAACGAGCAGAGCGAGTAGCGCTTATGGCATTGAATCGACAGCTCTGGATAGCCATTGCATCAGTGATGATTGTTGCTTTCATCAGCAGCATTTTTATCAGCTTCCAGAGTGCACAGGGCTATTTCAAGGAACAGCTCCGGTACAAGAATACCGACAATGCCAGCATCCTCGCGCTTTCTCTGTCCCGGATCGAGAAAGATCCGGTGCTGATCGACCTCATGCTCGCGGCGCAATTCGACACCGGCCACTACCAACGCCTGGAACTGGTCGGGCCTGACAACGAATCCATCGCCGTCCGGGAGCGAGACGAGCGGCGGACACGGGAGGTGCCGGAGTGGTTCGCCGATCTGGCCGGGCTGGAGGTGAAGCCGGGCGTTGCCCAGGTATCGGATGGCTGGCAGCAGTACGGCACGCTCTATGTCGAGAGTCTCGGGGGATTCGCGCTCGAGGCGCTGTGGGAGACCACCGTCGAGCTCTTCTTCGGTTTCCTGGCGATGGCCATCCTGCTGGGACTGGCGGGGTCGCTGGTGCTCAAGCGCCTGACCCGGCCGCTGGTTGATGTCGTGCGGCAGGCCGAGGCGCTGGGCAATCAGCGCTTCGTGACAACGAACGAGCCCAATACGCTTGAGTTTCGTCGCGTCGTCCATGCAATGAATCAGCTGACGGGGCATGTTCAGGGGATGCTCAACGATGCGCGCGGCCGGGTCGAGGCGATGCGCGATCGCCTGCAGCAGGATGCGGTAACGGGTGTCGGTAACCGCAACCGCTTCGACGATGTCATCGCCGGGCTTTTGTCCGACTCCGATCGCAATGCCCGGCACGCCATATTCCTGCTCCGTCTGACCAATCTGGAGGAAATCAACCGGGTACTGGGTCGTCAGGAGACCGACCGTCTGATCCGTACCGTGGCGGGAGATCTGGCCGCGATCGCCGGTCGTTACCAGATGCAGTTTAATAGCCGGGAGGTCCTGCGCCTGAATGGCAGTGACTTCGCCCTCGTCCTCGCGGATGCACTGGATGCGCGGTCGATTGCATCAGAGTTGAATGAAGCGATGCGTGATCGCTCCGAGCACTATAAAGACGATGTCGCTGTGAAAACCGTTCTGTCCGCCACTTACTTTGGCGTGGATGCGAGTCGATCGACGATTCTGACCGCGCTAGACGACGGACTGGCGCGGGCAGAGCACCGCGATGGCATCTTTCTGGAATGGGTCGACGACTCCGATCATGCCCAACTGCTGTACACCAGTGACGAATGGCGGCGGATCCTGAGTAACGCGATTGCGGAACGCACATTCTCTTCTGTCTATTTCCCGGTGCAGTCTCTGAACGGCGGCCTGATTCATAAAGAGGTGATGTTGCGGCTGGATGTGAAAGACAAAACGCTGACGGCGGGGCAATTTCTGCCGTGGGTACGTCGGTTCGGCCTGTTGCCGCAACTCGATCTCGCAGTGCTGGAGCACGAGGTGAGCGAAGTGACCGGCGTGTCCGATGCTGGATGCATCGCCGTCAACCTCTCCATTGAGACGCTGCTGGACGAAACTACAAGACGCCAGCTGATTGATTTACTGGCGACGGGACAGGGACAAGGGATTGCCCTGTCGGTCGAGGTCCCCGAGCGGTCTGTGTTGGCTTATCCGGTGCTGTTCCGGGACTTCTGCGAGAGCGTTGTCCCAATGGGACATAATGTCGGAATTGAAAAAGCCGGCCAGCGTCTGTCGGATGTCGACGATTTGCAGGCGCTGGGTTTGTCATACATTAAGCTGGATCGGTCACTGACTGCCGGGCTTGCGGACAGCGCTGATAAACAGAACTACCTGCGTGGCGTGACAGGGATTACTCGCGCGGTGGGTCTGACGGTGATCGCTGAAGGTGTCCAGTCCCACGATGAGTTTGATCGCCTGGTGGATCTGGGTGTCGATGGAGCAATAGGGCCGGGCATCGACTAAACGGGACAGGGAGTCCGCAATGGCTGTTCTGCGGGAGCCAAATATAGATGCCTTGATCGATTACCTGAAAAACTCCGTGTTTTTTATCGTTTCGTTCTGGGTTCTCAATCAGGTGGCCTATTTTTTTGCGGTGCAAAAAGGGCTGAGTGCGTTCTATCCACCCTCCGGATTCGCGATGTTCCTCGTGTATTACCTTGGCCCAAGGTATTTACCGGTTCACTTCCTGGCGATTCTTGCTGGAGGGCTGCCGCAGCGTGATCTGCTGAATTACAACATTGATATGCTCGTGCCTGATCTCAGGCAATTTATTATTTACGCGGCTGCGGGGTTGATTCTCAGAAAAGTTACGAAGGGCGGCGATGTTTTTCAATCGGGATTCCTTTATTCCGCTATTGCAGCGTCCATCGTGACTGCGATGCTTTCGTCTATCTTTTTCAATCTCGATATCGATGAACCGCTCAGCTCATACAGCCTGGCATGGGTTGCTTCCACATCTCCTTTTTTCGTCGGGAATCTAACCGGCGCAGTTTTTATCCTGCCGCTCTTCATGCTCTTCGTTCATGCACGAAAAACAGGAATGGGTCGGCTCAAATCGGATGTTCTATGCGAATTTTTCGCAACGGACAGGATGTTGGCGCTTTTTTTCGTTTTCGCCCTCGCGTTCACGTTTGTCTCACTGGGCGGCGTTAGCCAAGGTTTCTCGAACTATTATTACTTTCTCATCATACCCATGATCTGGGCTTCCGTGAAATGGGGTCTATGTCCGGGGTTGGTGTATGTTTTCCTCGGAAATCTGTTCGCGTTCTTCCTGTATATAACTTATGACCAGTCCGGTTATACATCCCTGGAAGGACAGGTCATATTCTGTGTTTCCGTTATTTCCAGTATATTTATAGGTCTGGCCCACAAGGAAAAAACGACGCTCTACATGCAGTCGATGTATGACGAATTGACTGGTCTTCCCAATATGCGGTTATTCAAGGATATCAGTCATTCCATGATTGCGAGCGCAAGTCGAAAGGGAAATAGTGGTGCGCTTCTCTTCGTGGATATCGATGGCTTCAAGCCGATTAACGACGATTTAGGGCATCAGGCTGGCGACCACCTGTTGAGGCAAATCGCCGATCGTCTCAAAAACTGCCTCCGCGGGTCTGATATTGTTGCCCGGGTCGGTGGTGACGAATTCGTCATACAGCTGGACGATATCAAGTCGAATAACGGTGCGGAGACCGTCGCACTTAACGTCATCGACAATGTTTCGAGGCCTTTCTACTGCAATGGCGCTATGGCGACGGTGGGCGCGAGCGTTGGTATAGCGATATACCCGCAGCACGGTGACGATATGGAGACATTAATCGGCAAAGCCGACGAGGCGATGTATAGCGCTAAAAGAAGCGGCAAGAATGTGTTCCGCCTGGCGCAAACATGATTCGGCTAGAGTAATGGTGGAGCCGAGGGGGATCGAACCCCTGACCTTCGCGTTGCGAACGCGACGCTCTCCCGGCTGAGCTACGGCCCCATTCAAGAAACGAAAGTTTAGCATCCGTCTGGCCAGTGATGCCACAGGGGGCACCCCGCTTGCTATCATTCGGTTGCACGGTCGACCAATGGAGGCGCTCACCATGCCCGTATTCAACTTTCGTCAGACGCTCAATCTTGCCGGCATTACGCTCGTCATCATCCTGATCACTGGATGCAACACCATGGAGGGTGCCGGCAAGGACATCCAGAAGGCGGGCCAGGCACTCGAGAGCAGTGCTGACCGCAACGAGTAACACTCAAGCCGCGAATAATGGTGCCGAGGGCGGGGCTCGAACCCGCACTCTCTTGCGAGAACCGGATTTTGAATCCGGCGCGTCTACCTGTTCCGCCACCTCGGCAATGGCCAAAAGTATAACAGCACTGCATGCAAGTCAGCGATTTCAATTACGAGCTGCCTGAGGATCTGATCGCCTCCGAGCCGCTACCCAACCGCACCGACAGTCGATTACTCGTTCTTGATCCGGACACCGGCGGGGTTGCCGATCGCCAGTTCCCGACGATCCGCGAGTATCTGCGCCCCGGCGATCTGCTGGTGGTGAACGACACCCGCGTCCTGCCGGCACGACTCTACGGCCACAAGGAAACCGGCGGTGCCGTCGAGATCCTCCTCGAGCGCCTCACCGGCGGTAACGAGGCGCTCGCCCAGATGCGCGCCAACAAAATGCCGCCCATCCCCTCGCGCATCACCCTGGAGGGTGATCTGGCCGTCGAGGTAACGGGCCGTGACGGGGATTTCTTCCGCCTGCGATTCCCCGACGACGAGCCCCTGCCGACGTTGCTCGAGCGCCATGGCCACATGCCGCTACCGCCCTACATCAAGCGCGAAGACACCCCGGCGGACCGCGAGCGCTACCAGACGGTGTTCGCTGACCGGCCCGGTGCCGTGGCGGCACCCACCGCGGGCCTGCATTTCGATGAGGCGCTGCTCGCGGCACTTCGCGGTGACGGGGTTGAGACGGCGACACTGACCCTGCACGTCGGTGCCGGCACCTTCCAGCCGATCCGCACGGAGGCGCTCGAGGATCATCGTATGCACGCCGAGTGGCTCTCGGTGCCGGCGCCGGTCTGTGCCGCAGTGGCCCGTACCCGGGCGCGGGGCGGGCGCGTAATCGCGGTGGGGACCACGGTGGTCCGCGCCCTCGAGTCGGCGGCGCAGACCGGCGATCTGCAGCCCTTCGAGGGCGAAACCGAGATCTTTATCTACCCGGGGTTCGAGTTCCGGGTTATCGACGGCCTGGTCACCAATTTCCATCTGCCCGGCTCGACGCTGGTGATGCTGGTGAGTGCACTCGCCGGCCGCGAGGGCATTCTCGCCGCCTATGATCACGCGGTTCGCGAACGCTACCGGTTTTTCAGTTACGGCGATGCGATGTTGATACTGGCCGGTGCCGGGGGCGAACGCCCGTGACCATGCAGTTCGAGACGCTGGCGAGCGATGGCTGGGCGCGTCGCGGCCGTTTGCGCTTCCCGCGCGGTGTCATTGATACGCCCGCCTTCATGCCGGTCGGCACCTACGGCACCGTCAAGGGGATGACGCCGGAGGAGGTGGAGGCGACCGGGGCCCAGGTCCTGCTGGGCAACACCTTCCACCTGATGCTGCGCCCCGGCACGGAGATCATCGCCGACCACGGCGGCCTGCACGATTTCATGCACTGGCCCTACCCGATTCTGACCGATTCCGGTGGCTTCCAGGTCTTCAGCCTCGCCCAGGGGCGCAAACTGACCGAGGCCGGGGTGGCGTTCCGTTCGCCGGTGGACGGCTCCCGGGTGTTCCTGGACGCCGAGCGCTCCATGGAAGTGCAGCGGGCGCTCGGCAGCGACATCGTCATGATCTTCGACGAGTGTACCGCCTGGCCGGTGGACTGGTCCGAGGCGAAGCGCTCGATGGAGCGCTCCCTGCGCTGGGCGGAGCGCAGTCGCGACGCGCATGGCGACAGCCAGGCGGCCCTGTTCGGGATCGTCCAGGGGGGTATGTACAACGACCTGCGCTCGGAATCGCTGGCGGGGCTGGAGGCGATCGGCTTTGATGGCATGGCCATCGGCGGCCTGTCGGTGGGCGAGCCGCCGGAGGAGCGGTTGCGCGTGCTCGATGCCCTGGCACCGCAACTGCCCGCGGCCAAACCGCATTACCTGATGGGCGTGGGGCGGCCGGAGGATTTCGTTGACTGCGTGGCGCGCGGAATCGATATGTTCGACTGCGTCCTGCCGACGCGCAATGCCCGTAACGGCTATCTTTTCACCGAGACCGGCACCCTGCGCCTGCGCAACGCCCGCTTCGCCCGTGATACCCGCCCGATCGAGCCGGGCTGCGACTGCTATACCTGCCAGCATTACAGTCGGGCCTATCTGCGACACCTTGATCGGTGTCACGAGATGCTGGGCGCACGCCTCAACACCGTCCACAATCTGCGTTACTTTCAGCGGCTCATGACGCGGATCCGGGCCGCGATCGAGGCGCAGGCTTTCGATGAATTCGCCCGCTCGTTCCATGCCCGGCGTGCGGATATGACATAATCCGAGCCTTTAATCCCAAGGAGAAACCCCATGGACTTCTTTATCAGCGACGCGCTCGCACAGTCGGGTGGCCAGCCCGGCGCCGGTCTTACCGGACTGATCTTTCCCATTGCCCTGATCGTGATCTTCTACTTCCTGCTGATCCGTCCGCAGCAAAAGCGCGCCAAGGAGCACAAAAAGCTGGTTGCCGAGCTGTCGAAGGGCGACGAAGTGCTCACCAACGGCGGACTCGTCGGCCGTATCAGCGAGGTCGGTGATACCTACGCCAATCTCACCCTCGCCGAGGGCGTGGATGTTCGCATGCAGAAAAGCGCGGTCGCCCAGGTCCTGCCCAAGGGCGCGATGAAGGCCGGTCTCGACAAGGCCGATGCTGCCATCAAGGACGACTCCGGCAAGGGCAAAAAGTCCAAGTAAATGATGAATCGCTATCCGCTCTGGAAGTATGTGCTGGTGGTGGCCGTGATTGCCGCCGGCTGTCTCTATGCGCTGCCTAATCTGTTCGGTCAGGATCCGGCGCTACAGATCAGCAATGCCGAGGGCGGCACGCCGACCTCCGAGGTCCGTGAGCGGATACGCGATCGCCTGTCGGCGGATGGTATCCGGGTGCAGGACAGCGAGATCACCGATGACCATCTCCTGCTCCGGCTCGGCAGCCCCGATGCCCAGGTGCGTGCCGCCGACGAGTTGGCACTGGCGCTTGGCGGCGATTACACGGTGGCGCTCAACCTGGCGCCGGCCACGCCGGAGTGGCTGCGGGGCGTGGGTGGACAGCCGATGTACCTGGGGCTGGACCTGCGCGGCGGTGTCCACTTCCTGATGGACGTGGATGTTGATGCCGTCATCGATCAGACCATGACCGGCTACCGTGATGAATTCCGTCGCCAGTTGCGGGAGGCGGATATTCGCTATCGCGACGCGAGTGTCGAGGGGCGCGCGGTCCATCTGGCGTTCGTCGATGCCGGGACCCGGGATGCGGCGCGGTCCGAGCTGACGTCGGATTATCTGGATCTCGAGTTCAGCGCCGAGACGATCGACGACTCACCGGAGCTGGTGGCGACGCTGAGCAAGGACAAACAGCGCGAAGTTCGTGACGCCGCCGTCGGGCAGAACATGACCACCCTGCGCAACCGGGTCAACGAGCTGGGCGTGGCCGAGCCGGTGATCCAGCGCCAGGGTCTGACCCGCATCGTCGTGCAGCTGCCGGGTGTGCAGGATACAGCCCGCGCGAAGGAGATCATCGGGGCGACGGCCACCCTCGAGTTCCGGATGGTGGATTCCTCCAACTTCCCCTATCGCGGCGACGAGGATGATCCCGTGCCGCCGGGTACCGAGCGATTCCCCGAACGCGATGGTGGTCTCGTGCTGCTCGAGCGGGAGGTGATCATTACCGGTGAGGCGATCACCGACGCCTCCTCGGGACTCGATACCCAGACCGGCCAGCCCCAGGTGAACATTCGCCTGAGTGGCAGCGGTGGCAGTGTCATGAATCGTGTGACCAGTGACCGTGTTGGCGATCACATGGCGGTCCTCTTCAAGGAAAACCAGATCCAGCCGCGTCGCGTGGATGGCGAGGTGATCCGCGAACAGGTCCAGACCGAAGAAGTCATCAACATCGCCCGCATCCAGGAGCAGCTCGGCAGCCGTTTCCGCATCTCGGGTCTGGATAACTCGCGCGAGGCTCGCAACCTCGCACTGCTGTTGCGGGCGGGTTCGCTGGCGGCGCCCATGCAGATTGTCGAGGAACGCACCATCGGCCCGAGTCTTGGGCAGGAGAACATCAACCAGGGCATTGCCGCGGTCGCGGTCGGTTTCCTGCTGGTCGTTGCCTTCATGGCCGCCTATTACAAGGTCTTCGGTCTGATCGCCAATATGGCCCTCGTGGCCAACCTGGTGCTGATCGTGGCGGTGCTCTCGTTGCTGCAGGCGACCCTGACCCTGCCCGGGATCGCCGGGATTGTGCTGACGGTGGGAATGGCCGTTGACGCCAACGTGCTGATCTACGAGCGCATCCGCGAGGAGCTGCGGGGCGGCAGCAGTGCCCAGCAGGCCATCGAGGCGGGTTATGGCAAGGCCCTGTCGACCATCGCCGATGCCAACGTGACCACCCTCATCGCGGCCGTCGTGCTGTTCGCGTTCGGCAGCGGTCCGGTCAAGGGATTCGCGGTCACGCTGTCGATCGGCATCGTGAGCTCGATGTTCACGGCGATCCTGGGCACGCGGGCCGTCGTCAACCTGATTTACGGTGGACGTCGCGGCGTCCGCCTGGCCATCTGAGGAGACGCTTGTGGATTTCTTCAAGCGCGAGACCGATATCACTTTTATGGCCTACCGCCGTCAGCTGGCCGGCTTTACGGTGTTGCTTGTCGCCGCGGCCATCGCCTTCCTGATGATTCGCGGCCTCAACCTCGGCCTCGATTTCACGGGCGGGACACTGGTCGAGGTGGGCTATCCCGAGGCGGTGGAGCTGGCCGATGTGCGGGCGACCCTCGACGAGGGCGGCTATGAAGACGCGGTGGTGCAGACGTTCGGCACCGCACGGGACATCCTGATCCGGCTCGCCCCGGACGTTGGCCAGGGGGATTCGCTGAGCAATGCGGTGCTCGAGACCCTGCGCGCCGAAAATCCCGATGCCGAGCTGCGTCGTGTCGAGTTCGTCGGCCCTCAGGTCGGCGAGGAGCTGGCGGAGAAGGGCGGTCTCGCGCTCATTTACGCACTGGGCGGGATCCTGCTCTACGTCGCGTTCCGGTTCGAGTACCGCTTCGCCATCGGCGCCGTGGCGGCCGTGGTCCACGACGTGGTGGTGACGCTGGGGATCTTCGCCGGTATCGGGATGACCTTCGATCTGACCGTCCTGGCCGCACTACTCGCGGTGATCGGTTACTCGCTGAACGATACGATCGTGGTCTTCGACCGAATACGGGAGAACTTCCTGCGCATCCGCAAGGGGACCTCGGAGAGCATCACCAACCGGTCGATCAACCAGATGCTGCCGCGGACGCTGGTCACCAGTTTCACCACGCTGCTGGTGCTCCTGGCACTGGTGTTCCTGGGCGGCGAGCTCATCCGCGGGTTTGCGGTCGCGCTGATCATCGGCGTGCTGGTGGGGACCTACTCGTCGATCTACGTCGCGAGTTCCGCGGCGCTGGCGCTGGGGGTCAGCAAGGAAGACCTGATCCCGCCGCCGAAGGAAGGCGAAGATGCCGACGAAGAGCAACCCTGAGTCGGGTGACCGTCACGAGGCGGTCACAAAGCCGACGTACGATGCCGCCCAGGTGAGCAACGAGGGCGATGACATGACGGACGTCGAGATGCTCAGGCCGCTCCATTACCGGAGCGTTTTCATCTCCGATACCCACCTGGGGTTCAGCGGTGCGCAGGCCGAATTCCTGCTCGATTTCCTGCAGTCCGTTGAGTGCGAGACGCTCTACCTGGTTGGTGACATTCTCGATATCTGGGAGATGCGGCGCCGCCGCTTCAACTGGCCCGAAAGCCACAATGCGGTGGTGCAGAATATCCTCGAGCGGGCGCGTCGGGGTACGCGGGTGATCTATATCCCGGGGAACCATGACGAGATCATGCGCGATTACGTCGGGATGTCCATCGAGGGGATCAGCATTCAGCGGCGCGCTACCCACGAGTGCGCCGACGGCCGTCAACTGCTGGTGCTGCATGGCGACGACTTCGATACCGTCGTCCAGTACAGCCATCTGGTCGCACTGCTCGGCAGTCGCATGTACGCGTTGCTGATCCGCACCAATCACTGGGTCAACCGGATCCGGCAGGTCTTCAATCGCCCCTACTGGTCGCTGGCCGCCTATCTCAAGCAGCGCACCAAGAACGTCATGCGCTACATCGCCAACTACGAGGAAGCGCTCGTGCACGAGGCGCGGGAGGCCGGCGTCGATGGTCTGGTATGCGGCCACATCCACCATGCCGAGATTGTCGAGCAGCGGGGCGTGCTTTACTGCAACGATGGTGACTGGGTAGAGAGCTGCACGGCGCTGGTGGAGTCGTATAACGGCCACCTGTCCCTGCTGCGCTGGAGTGATGTCCGCGAGACGCTGTCCTCGTCGTCATCGAGAACGGCCAAAGAGAGCGTCGCCTGAGTTGGCGTCAGGCGCGGATCCCCTCCATGCGGTGGGGGGCGATGGTGCGGACCAGATCGGCGAACAGCTTCGGACTGCCGGCGACGATATTGCCGGTGTCGAGATAGCGGTCGCCGCCACCGAAATCGCCCACGATGCCCCCCGCCTCGCGGATCATCAGCGCGCCGGCCGCCATGTCCCACGGTTTCAGGCCGATTTCCCAGAACCCGTCCAGCCGACCGCAGGCCACGTAGGCGAGGTCCAGCGCTGCCGAGCCCGCACGCCGGATATCGCCGGCGCGTGCAAAGATATCCCCGAACATCCCCAGGTAGGCCTCGTGATACTGCCGCAGTCTGAGCGGGAAGCCGGTGCCGAGCAGGGCGTTGTCCAGTGACGGGCGCGCCTGGATGCGCATGCGCCGTCCCTCGAACGTGCAACCTCCGCCACGCTTCGCGGTCCAGAGTTCCTGACGGAGCGGATCATAGATGATGCCGGCCTCGAGGGCGCCGCGGTACTTGAGCGCGATGGACACGGCGCAGTGGGGAATGCCGCGCAGGTAGTTGAGTGTGCCGTCCAGCGGATCAACCACCCAGACATAGTCGGCGTTTTCCTCGCCGCCGCGCTCCTCGCCGACCACCGCATGGTCCGGGTAGGCCTGCTTGAGCGAGGCGCGGATTTCGTCCTCGGCCATTCGGTCGACGTCGCTGACGAAATCGTTTTCGCCCTTCGCCTCGACATTCACGCGGTCGAGCCGGTTGATATGGTGGACAATAATATTGCCGGCGCTGCGAGCGGCACGCGTCGCAACGTTGATCATCGGTTGCATGGCTTGATCCTGAAAACTGAAGCCGCAAATGATAACAGCAAACCAGGGAGTTCGTGTTTTGACCGATCCACAAGGCCCCGACTGCCGCTTCGTTCTCGTGGGTACATCGCACTCCGGCAACCTGGGCGCGACCGCGCGGGCGATGCGCACCATGGCCCTGGATCATCTCGTGCTCGTGGCGCCGCAGTGCCGGGTCGATGATCAGGCGATGGCGATGGCCGCCCATGCCGATACGGTGCTCGCCAATGCCGATCACCATGACGATCTCGCCCACGCGGTGGCCGATACCCGGCTTTGCCTTGGTCTGACTGCACGGCCGCGCCGCGATGGTGTTCCCGCGCTGACGCCCCGTGAGGCGGCGGCAACCATCGCCGCCGAATCCGGGTCGGTGGCGGTGCTCTTCGGCCGCGAACGCACCGGCCTGACCAATGCCGAGCTGGCAAGCTGCCATCGGTTGGTGCACATCCCGGCCAATCCGGACTATCCCGCGCTCAACCTGGCGGCGGCCGTCCAGATCATGGCCTACGAGGTGTTCATGGCGCGCGCCGGGACGGTCGACGTCGGTACCGGCACGGGTGAGGGGGCCACGCCTTTCGCGACCGGCGAGCATCTCGAGGGCCTCCACGGCCAGCTCGAGTATCTGGCGGATGCCAGTGGCTATACCCGTCGCGGACCGCGCGAGATCATGCTGCGGCGGCTGCGCAATTTCATTAACCGGGCCCGGCCAACCGTGGACGAGGTTGATCTGCTGCGGGGCCTCCTCAAAAGACTGCGCCCCTGATCACGTTGCTGGCTGACGCTGACACCACCCGGGTATACTGGCTTTATGTTTAAACGGCTTCGTGAAGACGTCCGCTGCGTCTTCGACCGCGATCCCGCGGCACGCAACTACTTCGAGGTGCTGATCAGCTATCCGGGTGTCCATGCCCTGATACTGCACCGTATGAACCACTGGCTGTGGCACCACCGGCTGGGGATCATCGCCCGGTTCCTGTCGTTGATCGCGCGCCTGCTCACCGGGATCGAGATCCATCCCGGGGCGCGGATCGGGCGGCGCTTTTTCATCGATCATGGCCTGGGCGTGGTGATCGGCGAGACCGCCGAGGTCGGTGACGACTGCACGCTGTATCAGGGCGTGACACTCGGGGGTACGTCATGGCGAGCCGGCAAACGCCACCCGACGCTGGGCAATGACGTGGTGGTGGGGGCCGGCGCCAAGGTGCTGGGTCCGCTCGACATCGGGGAGGGCGCCCGAATCGGCTCCAATGCCGTGGTTGTCAAGGATGTCCCGGCGCACGCCACCATGGTGGGAATCCCGGCGCGGGTCGCACGTATCGCCTCGGAGGCGCCGCCCCTCACGGAGACCGAGCAGCGCCGGGCGGAAACCGCGCGGCGGATCGGCTTCGATGCCTACGGCGCAACGCATGACATGCCCGATCCGGTCGCGAATGCGATCAACGCCATCCTCGATCACGTCCACCAGACCGATGCGCGTCTCCAGGAGATGTGCGATGCGCTCCGGTCGCTGGGCGCCGAGGTGAACGACAGCGATATCCCCGATATCGACGACTGCGGCCTGCAGGACGATCCGGAGACGGAGTCCACCGGGACCGCTGGCGATCGGTGAGTGGCAATGACGCAACCCTATCTCGACTATGCCGCAACCACCCCCGTTGATCCGCGCGTCTCGGCGTTGATGGCCAGCCTCGAGGGGCCCGACGGAGTCTTCGCCAATCCGTCCAGCGCCCATCCCGCCGGCCAGGCGGCAGCGGCACGGGTTGAGGCGGCGGAGGCGCAGGTGTGTGAAACGCTGGGTGATGCGGCATTCCGGACGGTCTGGACCAGCGGCGCCACCGAGGCCGATAACCTCGCCATTCTCGGGATGAGCCGAGCGCTGGCGAAGCGTGGCGAACCGCGGCGGCGGATACTGGTCACCGCCACCGAGCATTCCGCGGTGCTGGCCGCGGCGCAGGCCGCGCGCGAATATGGCATGCAGGTGGAAACCCTGCCCGTCGCGGCGGATGGGCGCCTGGCACCGGAGACGCTCGTCGCCGCGCTGGATACCGACGTGGCACTGGTGTCGCTGGCGCTGGTGAATAACGAGACCGGCGTTGTTCAGGACATCCCGACGCTGGCGGGCCCGATCCACGAGGTCGGGGCACGGCTCCATCTTGATGCGGCGCAGGCACTCGGCCGACTCGCGGATACCAGCGCCTATGGATATGCCGATCTGGTATCGCTGTCGGCGCACAAGTGTTGCGGACCGAAGGGCATTGGTGCGCTCTGTTATCGTCCGGACGTAAGGCTGTCGCCATTGCTCCACGGTGGCGGGCAGCAGGCGGGGCTGCGCTCGGGGACGCTGCCGGTCCCGCTGATCGCGGGAATGGGCGAGGCGTTGCGCCTTGTCGACGATGCCGCGGAACGGTGCCGGCAGTATGCGCTTCAGCGGCGCATGCGGCAGGCCCTGCACGACCTGGGCGGCGTGGTGGTCAATGGTGGCGACGACCGGGCGCCGCATATCCTCAACGTGTCTTTCCCCGGAGTCCATGGCGGGGCGCTACGGGCGGCCCTGAGCGATCTGTCGGTGGGGTTCGGGTCGGCGTGCAGTCGGCGGGATGGCCCCTCGCATGTACTCCGGGCGATGGGGCGACCGGATGCGCTGGCCTACGCATCGGTAAGGCTCAGCCTCGGCCGGTTTACGACCGAGGAGGAAATCGACCGGGCGATGGCGGCGGTGACCCACGCGGTTGGCATGCTCCGCTCCATCTCGCCCCTCTGGCGCGACATCGGTGAAGGTCGTCACACGGTCCATTCCGCTTACGGTTTCACAACCGCGCTCGAAATGGCTTGAATCCATGGGGGATGATCGGAGATTGTGGGAGTCGAAACAGTTGGGCGTCCCCGTCGATCGGGTCGACTGGTGTCATGGATCGGCCGGCCGAATCGATGAGGGTTGCCGGGTGGACTGCTGGGTGCGGGTCGATAAGGAAAGCGTGCGCGAGGCGCGTTTCGAGGTCTTCGGCGGTCCCGAGGCAATGCAGGCCGCTGCCTGGCTCGCGGACTGGCTGGCGGACCGGAGCGTTGCCTCGGCACTCACAGTGACGGGACGCTGGCTGGCCGAGGCCGCGGCGCTGCCCGACGAGGCGCGCACGGTGGCACTCGATATCGAGGACGCGTTGCGGTCCGCACTGGCCGCATCGACTGAAGTGATAGACGGAGCAAACGATGAGCATTGAATTGACTGAGCGGGCGGCGAATCACATCCGTAACGCCCTGGCTCGAAACGGGCAGGGCACCGGCCTGCGGCTGGGCGTGCGGACGTCCGGGTGCTCGGGTTTCATGTACACGGTGGATTACGCCGACGAGCCGGGCGAAAACGACATGGTGGTGGAGCAGCACGGCGTATCGGTGGTCATCGATCGCAAGAGCCTGCCGTTCATCGATGGCATGGAAGTGGATTTCGTGCGCGAGGGAATCAACGAACGGTTCAGCTTCCGGAATCCGAATGTCTCTGCGGAATGCGGCTGTGGCGAGAGCTTCGCCGTGTGATGATTGCCGGTGACCCGCCTGCTGGGTAAACTGGCGGATTATCATTGAGCATCATGCAGGAGCAAAATCCATGGCTGTTGAACGCACCCTTTCCATCGTCAAGCCGGACGCCGTCGCGGCGAATAACATCGGCGAGATCTATCGCCGCTTCGAGACGGCAGGCCTGCAGATCGTTGCGGCGCGCATGGTGCACATGACCCAGGCACAGGCCGAGTCCTTCTACGCGGTGCATCGCGAGCGGCCGTTTTTCAGCGCGCTGGTGAACTTCATGATCTCCGGTCCGGTGATGGTACAGGTGCTCGAGGGTGACGACGCCATCCGCAAGAACCGCGAAGTCATGGGCGCGACCAATCCGGCCGAAGCCGCCGCCGGCACCATTCGCCACGACCTGGCCGAAACGGTGGATGCGAACGCGGCCCACGGTTCCGATTCCCCCGAGACGGCCCGCGACGAGATCGCCTTCTTCTTCGGTGACGATGACCTCCACAGCCGCAACTGAGGCGCATCCGCGCACCGATTCGGGCCGGGTCAACCTGCTTGGCCTGGATGCGGCCGGACTCGATGGGCTGCTGCAGGAGCTGAACGAGAAGCCATTCCGCAGCAAGCAGCTGCGGCAGTGGCTGCACCAGCGTCGGGTATTCGACTTCGACGCGATGACCGATCTCGCCAAGGGGTTCCGGAGCAAGCTCGTCGATCTCGCCGAGCTGCGCGTGCCGACGCCGATCTTCGATCGTGAATCGAATGACGGGACGCGCAAGTGGCTGCTGGCGCTCGAGGGTGGCCAGGCGGTGGAAACCGTTTACATTCCCGAGCGCGGACGCGGGACGCTGTGCGTGTCCTCGCAGGTCGGCTGTGCGCTGGACTGCGGGTTCTGCTCGACGGGCAAGCAGGGGTTCAACCGTAACCTCACGGCCGCCGAGATCATCGGTCAACTGCACTACGCCACCCAGGCGCTCGAAGACGAGGGTCGCGATCGTCGCGTGACGAATGTCGTCATGATGGGCATGGGCGAGCCGCTCGCCAACTTCCGCAACGTCGTCGCGGCGACCAACCTCATGGTCGACCCCTATGCCTGGGGGCTGTCACGCCGACGGGTGACGCTGTCTACCGTGGGGCTCGTGCCGGCGCTCTATCGGCTGAGGGATGTCAGCAATATCAGTCTCGCGGTGTCGCTGCATGCCCCGAATGACGCCCTGCGCGACGAGATCGTGCCGATCAATCGCAAGTACCCGCTGCGCGAGCTCCTCCCGGCCTGTGAGCATTATCTCGGCAATACGCCGCATCACTGCATCTACTGGGAGTACGTGATGCTCGACGGCGTCAACGACAGCGATGCCCAGGCCCGGGAGCTGGCAGCGCTGCTTCGCGATATTCCCTCCAAGATCAATCTGATTCCCTTCAATCCTTTCCCGGGCACTCGTTACGAGGCCTCCCCCCGGGAGCGTATCCAGCGCTTTGCGGACATCCTCCAGAACGCCGGGTTTATCACCACAACCCGCCGTACCCGCGGCCAAGACATCGACGGTGCCTGCGGTCAGCTCGTCGGACAGGTGATCAACCGCCGCAACCAGGGCAAACGCGGAACGCAATCGGCAACCGCGTGATGCGCAGCCTGCTCTGTGTCCTGCTTTTACTGGCGGTCGTCGGATGTACGACCCGGTCGAGCGGGCCGGCGACGCCGGAGCAGGCGGCGCTCGCCGCCGCTGCCAATACCGACATCGCCAGCTACCACCTGCGCAATGGCGCGCTCGAGTCCGCCCTCGCCAAGATCCGGCAGGCACTGCAGCAGAATCCCGAATCCGTGGATGCCCACCTCGTCGCGGCGGAATTGTGGTCACGGCTCGATGATCCGGACCGGGCCGAAGGGCATTATCGCCAGGCACTGTCCGTTGACGAGCGTACCGGGGCGGCACTGAACAACTATGCCGCGTTTCTCTGCCGTCAGGATCGCGTGTCCGCGGCGCTTGAACACTGGGACGAGGCGGCATCCGACCCACTCTATAACCGCCGCGCCATGGCGCTCAGCAATGCGGCCCGGTGCATTACCGATCGCAACCCGCCATCCGCCGATGTCACGGCCGAGCAATACTGGCGCCGTGCCTTGTCGCTGGTCCCGGATTACCCCCTGGCGCTCGGCGGGATGGTGGAGTGGAGCCTCGCCGAGGGCCGGGTCGATGCCGCAGACGAGTGGTATTCGCGATACACTGCGGCGGCAGAGGAAAGTGCCTGGGGGCTCTGGCTGGGAATACGGGTAGCCAGGGCGGGAGATCACGCGGAGCGTCAGGGAAGGCTGATTGAAAGGCTCAGGGAACGGTTCCCCGCCTCCGAACAGGCCGCACGACTGACGGAGTAAATGCTTGATGACGCAGCGGGAAGATTCGGGTGAGACAAACCACGCCGAGCGCGCCCATTCGGGGCCGGGCCGGGCGCTACGGGATGCCCGGCTGCGCTGGGACAAGGCCCCGGCCGATATCGCCGATGCACTGCACCTCAACCCCCGGACGATCGAGGCGCTCGAAGCCGACGATTACGAGAACCTCCCGCCGCTGACATTCGTGCGTGGTTATATCCGCGCCTATTGCCAGTTCCTCGAGATGGATCCGGAACCGCTGGTTCAGCGCCTCGGTGATGCCGGCGCGGGGGGTGGCAGGCAGCCCCTTCGGGCGCATGCCGGTGATACCGCGCCTGCGAGCCGCCCCGGTCGACCGGCCCGACCGGCCCGGCAGGCACGCCAGGGCATGGGGTTCATGGGCGTAGCCCTGAGCCTGGCGGTATTGATTGCCGCGCTGGTCGCTGGCGGCTGGTGGCTGTCGCGGTCGGATATCAGCGTGCCGATTCTCGATTCGGTCAGTGGCAGCCTCATTGATGGCGGCGATGCCGAGCCCGGGACAGACAGCGCTGAACCGGCGATGGAGGAGTCAACGCAGCCCGAACAGGGCTTCGAGCCACAGTCCGAGCCGGAGCCCACCGACGAGCAGATTTCCGCAGCCGACCCCCAACCACGTCCGGAGCCCGAGCCCGGGTCCGAGTCCGAGTCGGGAGAAAGCTCAGCTGGCGAGAACGCGACTGCTCCGCCGACACCTACGCTGGACAATGCCGCCATCGCTGACGCCGTCATGCAGGAATCGCCGGAGCCGACGGAACCGGATAGCGCGCCGTCCGCCGATGTACTGGTATTCCAGTTCGACGCGGAATCCTGGATGGAAGTGACGGATGCAAGCGGTGAGCGGCTGCTCTTCGGGATCGCCGAATCCGGTGAGCAGCGGCTCGAGGGCGAAGCGCCGTTCGAGATCGTGGTCGGGAATACCGACAACGTTGGGCTTGAATTCGACGGTGATCAAATCGATCTGGAGCAGTACGCGCGCGGCAACGTTGCCCGATTCACGTTGGGGGGAAGTGGTGAGTAGTCCGATCCAGAATGTTCGCGGCTTCGGCGATGTGCTGCCGGCGGAGGGGCCTGCCTGGGCGTTTGTCGAACAGACGTTCCGCCGCGAGCTCGAGCGCTACGGGTATACCGAGGTCCGTTTGCCGGTTGTCGAGAAAACGGAGCTTTTCTCCCGGGCCATCGGCGAGGTGACCGACATCGTCGAGAAGGAGATGTATACCTTTACCGACCGCAACGGCGACAGCCTCACCCTGCGTCCCGAAGGTACCGCCGGCGCCGTGCGTGCCGCTCTGCAGCGCGGCCTCCTGCACAACGCCCAGCCGCGGCTCTGGTACAGCGGTCCGATGTTCCGTCACGAGCGTCCGCAGAAGGGGCGCTATCGCCAGTTCCACCAGGTGGGTGCCGAGGCGTTTGGTGTGCCCGGGCCGGACATCGATGCCGAGCTGATCCTGCTCTCCGGCCGTATCCTTCGCGCCCTGGGGGTTCGGGATCTGCGTCTCGAGATCAACAGCCTGGGCACCCAGGCCGCCCGCCAGCATTATCGTGAGGCGCTGATCGCGCACTTCGAGGCCCATTCCGCGGTGCTCGACGAGGATGCGCAACGGCGGCTGCACAGCAATCCGCTCCGGGTGCTCGATAGCAAGAATCCGGCCATGGCGTCGATTATCGACGCGGCGCCGGATCTGTCCGACTACCTCGACGATGCATCACGAGCGCATTTCCAGTCCCTGTGCGACATGCTCGATCGCGCCGGCCAGTCCTACCATGTCAACACCCGGCTCGTGCGTGGCCTGGATTACTACGGCGGGACGGTTTTCGAGTGGATCAGTGCCGATCTGGGGGCGCAGGGGACCGTGCTGGCCGGCGGGCGCTATGACATTCTCGTCGAGATGATCGGCGGCCGTCCGACACCCGCCATCGGCTTTGCCGCCGGTCTCGAGCGCCTGGTCGCGCTTGTCGAGGCGGCGGGGACTGCACCACCCGCCCCGGCGCCGCATGCGGCACTGGTGGTTGGTGATGATAGTCTGCAGGCGGAGACACTGGCACTCGCGGAGCAGCTGCGCGACCAGCTGCCCTGGCTGCATTTGCAGATGCCCCTCGGTGGCGGGTCGATGAAAAGCCAGCTGCGCCGCGCCGACCGAAGCGGTGCGGCCGTCGCGCTGATACGCGGCGCCGAGGAGGCAGCCGCTGGGACCGTCGCCGTCAAGTACCTGCGTGACGGGATCGAGCAGGTGACGGTGGCCACTGAACAGCTCCCGGAGATACTCTCCGCGTTGCACGCACACTGAACAGGATAATACCGACCCGTGGCATACGACGACGAAGAACAACTTGAAGCGATTCGCGCCTGGTGGCACCAGTACGGGCGAATGGTCATCATCGCCCTTATCGCGGCGCTGGCGCTGGTGCTCGGCTGGCAACAGTGGACGGCATGGCAGGATCGCCAGGCGGCGTCCGCGTCGGCCGACTACGCCGCGATCCTGGCGTCACTCAACAACGACGACCGCGAAGCCGCGGGCAATCGTCTCCAGACCCTGCGGGAGTCGCACGCCGACAGTCCCTATGCGGCCATGGCCACCCTCGCGGTGGCCACCGCGTCGCTGGACGCGGGTGAGGCGGAGGCCGCTGCCGGTGCGCTGCGCTGGCTGACGGGCAATCAACCCGACAGCCCGATGAGCGCAGTCGCGCGCCTGCGCCTGGCCGAGGCCCTCAGGGTGGCCGGTGACGATGAGGCCGCGCTTGAGGCGATCGAACCACTCCCCTCGGGACCGCTGCGGCCGCGGTTCCTCGAACTGCAGGGCGATCTCGAGGTCGCCCTGGGTAATCCGGGCGCGGCCATCGATGCCTACCAGCAGGCCCTGGAGTCGGTTTCCGGCCAGCGCCGTTCACTGGTCGAGATCAAGCTCCTCGATCTCGGCGGGGCGCCGGCATCATGAGGGCTGCAACCCTGAGAATGGCGGCCCTGATCGGGCTGACGGTCGGGCTGGCCGGGTGCGGCGGCTCGTCGCTGATCAAGGCCGAGGATCCACCTGCAATCGACGACGCGGTCCCTGCTGCCGAGGCGACGCAGCACTGGGAGGCCCGCCTGGGTGCGGATACGCCGCCGGGCTACCGGCTGGAGCCGGCGCTGTTTGATCGCCGGATATTCGCGGCGGCGGCGGACGGCGCGGTCATGGCCTTTGACGCGGAGACCGGCGAGCAGTTGTGGCGCCAATCACTGGATGCCTCGATCAGCGGTGCCGTGGGTGTCGGCGAGAGCGGTGTTGCCGTCGGTACGGCCGCTGCCGAGGTCATCCTCCTGGACACCAACAATGGCGAGGTGAAGTGGCGACACGGGGTCAGCAGCGAGGTCCTCGCGCCGCCCGCGGTCGGGCAGGGCAGCGTCGTCGCGCGCACCGGTGACGGCGGCGTTTTTGCGCTCGATGCGGAGTCGGGACAGCAGCGCTGGCTCTATCGGCGCAATGTGCCGGCGCTGAGTCTGCGCGGGCACGCGGCACCAGTGCTGGTGAACGGGGGCGTGGTGGCCGGTTTCGACAATGGCCGACTCAGTGCACTCGATCTCGAGACGGGTGATCCGGCCTGGGAGGCGACCGTCGCCGTCCCCGAGGGGCGTAGCGATCTCGAGCGCATGGTTGATCTCGATGCCGATCCGGCTGTGGCCGGCGGCGATCTATTCGCCGGCACCTACCAGGGTCGTCTGGCCGGTATCGCCCTCGCCGATGGTCAGATCGCCTGGACTCGTGATGTCTCTGTGCTCGGCGGCGTAGCGGTGGATGACAGTAACGTCTATGTCACCGATGACGAGGGGCGAGTCTCGGCCTACGACCGTCGTAACGGCGCATCCGTGTGGCGTCTGGATGCGCTTGAAGGTGTCGAGCTGACGTCACCCCGGCGTTATCGCGACGGCCTCATCGTGGCGGGCTCGGACGGGTATCTGAACCGGATAGGGCGACGCGACGGCAAGCTGCAGTCGCGTCACCTCGTCGGCAACGCGCGCCTGTCCGCGCCGCCGCTCGTCGACGGAGACCGCATCATCACACTCGATCGCCGTGGACGGCTTCGGGCAATCAGCATCGAAACAAACAATTAAGAGGAGAGCGTTATGAAGATAATACTGCTCGGCCCCCCGGGGGCCGGCAAGGGCACACAGGCGGCCGGGCTGTGCGACGCGTACGACATTCCACAGATTTCCACCGGGGACATGCTGCGCGCCGCGGTCAAGGCCGGTACCGAGCTGGGAGTCGCTGCGAAGGCCGTGATGGATGCCGGCGAGCTGGTCTCTGACGACATCATCATCGGGCTGGTCAAGGAGCGGATCGCGGAACCCGATTGTGCCAATGGATTTCTTTTTGACGGCTTTCCGCGGACCATCGCGCAGGCCGATGCGCTCGGCGAGGCGGGGGTTTCCATTGATGCCGTCGTCGAAATCCGTGTCGATGACGAATCGATCGTCTCGCGGATGGTGGGCCGGCGCGTTCATCCGGGCTCCGGTCGGGTCTATCACATTGAGCATGCCCCCCCGGCCACGGCAGACCAGGATGATGTCACCGGTGAGCCGCTGGTCCAGCGCGAGGACGATCAGCCGGATACGGTGCGTCAGCGCCTGTCGGTCTATCACGAACAGACCCGCCCCCTGGTTGACTACTATCAGTCGCGTGCGCAGTCGGGTGATGACAATGCCCCGCGTTACGTCTGCGTGGACGGCGAGGGCGAAATCGACGCCGTCCGCCAGCGGATTATCGACGCACTCGCCGCCTGATCCGGGAACCCGGTCACGCGTCATGGGCTCTTATCAGGCATGATGCGTGCACTATTACTGATCCTGTTGGCGTTGTTCGCCGCCACCGCCAGCGCGGAGTCGATCCATCGGCTCACGATTGACGGGACCATCGGGCCGGCGACGGCAAGTTACGTGATCGACGGACTGGAGACCGCCGAGGCCGAATCGGCTTCGGCGGTGGTCCTTTCGATCGACACGCCGGGCGGGCTGGATACCGCGATGCGCGATATTGTCCAGGCCATCCTCGACTCATCGATACCGGTTCTCGGTTATGTCTCGTCCTCCGGGGCGAGGGCGGCCAGCGCCGGGACGTACATCCTCTACGCGACGCACTGGGCGGCCATGGCACCGGGCACCAACCTGGGAGCCGCGACACCGGTCCGGATCGGTGGTTCGTCGGATTCCGGTGACGAGACGGATTCCGAGCCGTCGACGATGGAGCGCAAGCGGGTCAATGATGCCGTGGCCTATATCCGCTCACTGGCGGAGCTGCGCGGCCGTAACGCCGAATGGGCGGAACGCGCCGTCCGGGAGTCGGTCAGCCTCTCCGCAGAGGCCGCGCTGGCGGATAACGTGATCGACCAGGTTGCCTCCGACCTGCGCGCCGTTCTCGACGCCGCACCGGTGGAATCGGACGGTCTCGCCGTCGAGGATCGCCCTCCGGGCTGGTCGGATGAGTTCCTGGCCGCCATCACCAACCCCAATATCACCTACATCCTGTTGCTGGTCGGGCTCTACGGGCTGATTTTCGAGCTCGCCAACCCCGGCGCGATTGTTCCCGGCGTTATCGGTGGAACGTCCCTTCTACTGGCGCTGTTCGCCATCCAGGTGCTGCCGGTGAACTATGCGGGGCTGGCGCTGATCGCCCTCGGGGTGGTCTTCATGGTCGGTGAGGCGTTGATGCCGTCCTTCGGTGCCCTTGGCGTTGGCGGCGTGCTTGTCTTCGGGCTCGGCTCGGTCCTGCTGTTCGATACCCAGGGGCCGGGGTTCGAGCTCTCGCTGCTGCTGGTGGCCGGCGTGTCCGCCGCCAGTTTCGTGATTTTCGCGGGCACCGGCTGGCTGGCGATCCGGGCGTTTCGTCGTCGCGGTGTCGCCGGCACGGCGCACATGCAGGGGGCCGTCGGCGAGGTCATCGCCACCGACCCCCATCTCCGCGTCCGGGTCGAGGGCGAGCGCTGGCGGGCGGTCTGCACGCAGACGTTGCAAACGGGTGACCGTATTCGGGTAACCAACATTAATGGTTTGACGGTGACCGTCGAGCCGACTGGCAGCAAAGGAGAAGAGTCCTGATGACGTATTACGAAACCGCGATCGCGCGGTTCAGGGAATGGTTCGAACTGGCTAAAGAGACCGAGGGCGTGATCGATCCGACAGCGATGGCGCTCGCCACGGCGGGTGCGAACGGTCGCCCGGGACTGCGGACCGTCCTGCTCAAGCAGGTGGATGAAGCGGGTTTCGTGTTCTACACCAACACGCGCAGCCAGAAAGGCGAACATCTCGCCGAGAACCCGTATGCGGCACTCAATTTCTACTGGGCGCCACTGGCCCGGCAGGTCGTCATCGAGGGCCCGGTCCGGACCGTAAGCGATGACGAGGCGGATGCCTACTTCGCCAGCCGGCCACGACTCAGCCAGATCGGGGCTTGGGCCTCGAACCAGTCCGAGCCACTGGCGGACCGTGACGAGTTCGAGGCGCGGCTCGCCGAGGTGGAGGCACGGTTCGGTGACGGTCCGATTACCCGGCCACCGCACTGGACCGGCTATCGGCTGGAGCCGGACCGGATCGAGTTCTGGCAGGGTCGGGACGGTCGGCTCCATGATCGTGAGCGCTACTATCGCGTTGCGGGCGGTGACTGGGAGTGGATGCTGCTCAACCCCTGACGCCGCCGGGCGGGGCAGCCCTCAGGCATTGCCCTCGTAGTTCAGCCACGGCTGGAGGTAAGCGGGGTTGCCGGCTGCGTTGATGCGGCCGGGGCGCTCCATTTGCCAGGTCGCGCCGAGGCTCTCCGCCCGGGCCTGCCAGTGACCGATGATGGCCTGCATGCCCTCGGGGCGAACCGGGTAGTCATGCACCAGCGTGATCAGCTCGCCATCCGCCGCCTGGACGAGTGCCGTGTAGGCGACTGGCCCGAGCTCGGGATCTGCCTGCTCGGTGACGGTGACAATGGCCGCCTGCTCGGCCTGCGGGTTCTCCGTAATGATCTCTCGGTACCATGGCTGCTCCTCGCTGATGGCATGGGCCTGTGCCACCGAGAGTGCGATTTCCGGGTCGCCTGCTTCGCCGCCACGGGTCGGGATGACCGGGTGGACGGTCATGCCGTGGCTCTCGAATCCGGCCATGTACTGGCGCTGGTTGCGCATCCAGGCGCCGTATCCCTCGATTGCGTCCTCGGGAGCGGACTGGTGGTTTGACGCCCAGGCATCAAAGCTCATCCATGGCGTCCAGACCGCGCCGCCGCTGCCGATGAAGCGGTTGCCGGTTTCCAGCTGGCAATCCTCGACACTGTCCGGTCGATAGAGCGCGGCCTCGATTAATTGCCAGAGTGGACCGAATTCGGCATGTTCAAGCTGGACTTTCATCAGCGCGGACAGATCATGGAATGTGGCATAACTGAGATTGACCGGTTCGATGCCCATTAGCTGTCGCAATGCGCGATCGGTTGCCAATCCGGCGCGTCCTTTTTCCAGCAATACACTCTCGAGTTTCTGCCGTAAGGGGTCCAGCTGTTCACCCGGTGCAACCAGTGCGAACGGAATCACCAGAAGCGGTCCTGAACCGGGGCGACGCAGGGGCGCAATCGCGGATTCCGGAAAACGGCCGGCATTGCTGCCGAGCGTTAGTAATTGCGGGATGAATGAACCGCCGCGAAGACTGCCGCGGTAGATATCGAGCAGGGCCTCGACCATGGGAAGGCCGGGGCGCAGGAGCTCGGTAAGATCGTAGAGCGCCGCCGGCATGACAAGCCCCGCCTCGGCGATTTCCTCACCAACGATCCGGCGGAGGTCGTCTGCAATGGGGGCGGCGAGCAGCTCTGCATTGTCCCGACTTAACGCCTCGGGCGGCCGCTGACGCATGATGTGTTCGGGTTTGAGTTCCACGGTGAGAACAGCAGGTGTAGCGGAAAGGGCGGACGCCATGGCGCCTCCATTGATTTAAAACGTAAAGTGTAGCATTGGCATGATAAAAGTGAGATGAACGGGGCTGATTTTTCTTTTACAATCGATTATATTGTGCAGGCTTTAATCATAAGCAGTTGTACTGAAAAGAGGAACGAATGGATCTTTCAAGCTATACCACCGAGCAGCTGAATCAGCTCAAAAAAGACATCGATACGGAAATCCAGAGCCGTCGCAAGGAAGATGCCAAAAGGGCCCAGCAGGAAATGAAACAGGTCGCGGAGCGCTACGGTTTCACCCTGAATGACCTGGTGAACGGACAGCAGCCCGCGAAGACACGTGCCAAGGGCAAGGTACGGTTCCAGCATCCTACCGATGCATCCAAAACGTGGTCGGGCCGTGGCCGCAAGCCGGTGTGGATCAAGGACTGGGAGGCCGAGGGCCGGCCCCTGGACGAGCTCCGTATCGACTAATCGATGCGAGCCGTGCGCAATCGCTCCAGTGCGGGTGATAGCGTAACCGGATAGGTTGCCGGAGCCTGCAGCGCGCGGATGCCATCCGGCAGGGCGGCCAGCTGCTCCAGGCAGTGCTGACGGGCCTCGGCCAGAGGCTCGTCCGCGATTCTGATGCGCTTGCCGGCTTCCATCACCGGCTGAAGCAACGCCTCACCCTGCCCCTCATCTTCCTCGTCCATCAGGCCGAGGATATCGCTACTCATGAGTCCCCGCCCGTCATAAAGCCGGTAGACCTGCTTGCGCCCGGGCAGATCGGTTTTGCCCGTGGCATTCTTGCCCCGCGGACGATCTTCGAAGTAATGCAGCTTGTACGCGGAATCAAGAAACGGCACGTCGGCCGACGTGTTGACGTTCGATCCTACGCCGACGCCATCGATGGGAACATCGGCCCTCAGCAGTGTCTGCAGTCGGTATTCATCCAGTCCGCCACTCACGAGAATGCGGGTGTTTTGCAGGCCGGCCGCGTCGAGGATTTCCCGGGTCATGCGGGCGTTGGCGGCCAGGTCACCGCTGTCGATTCGTACGCCGTGGACGGGGATGTTATCGGCCGCCAGCCGCCGGGAGACCTCGACGACACGCTCCGCGCCACGACGGACGTCGTAGGTATCGATCAGAAGGACAACGTTATTCGGGTGGCTGCGAGCGAAGTTCTCGAAGGCCTCGATCTCGCTGTCGTGAGCGAGGATGAAAGCATGCGCCATCGTCCCGGTTGGCGGGATATCATAGCGGACGCTGCCGAGACAGGTTGCCGTGGCGCTGAATCCGGCCAGGTAGCAGGCGCGGGCGGCCCAGGTGCCGGCTTCTCCGCCGTGGGCGCGGCGCATCCCGAAGTCGATGATCGGCGTATCGCCGGCCGACAGCCGGCAGCGAGCCGCTTTGCTGGCGATCAGGGTCTGGTAATGCAGGATATTCATTAACCGCGATTCGATGAGCTGTGCCTCCGGCAGGGGCGCAATAATCTGCACCAGCGGCTCTTCCGGGAAGAACACGCTGCCTTCCGGTAGTGCATTGACCCGACCGGTGAATCGAAACGTCGCCATGGTATCGACGAAGGCGTTCGAGAACAGCCCGGAGCCTCGCATCCAGTCCAGTTCTTCGGCCCCGAATTCGAGCTGCTCGAGCCACTCCAGCGCCTGCTCGAGACCGGCCGCCACGAAAAAGCCGCGATGCGGCGTGTGGCGCATGAACAGTTCGAAAACCGCATCGCCCGTCATTCCATGCTCGTAATAGGTCTGGAGCATGGTGAGCTCGTAGAGATCGGTGAGGAGGGGCGTGCGCTCCAGATCCATGTCGCTGTTGCTACCCGATTAGCTGCGCAGCCCGGTACCACGCTCGAGTAGCCAGAGGCTGAACGCCGTTCCCGCTGCGATGAAACCGATGACCAGAATATAGGCGATCCCAATGGGAACATCCGAGCTCCCGAGGACGCCGTAACGGAATGCATTCACCATGTAGAAGATCGGGTTGATCAGCATCACACCCTGCCAGAAATCGGGCAGCAGCGAGATGGAGTAGAAGACCCCGCCGAGATAGGTCAAAGGCGTCAGGATGAAGGTCGGAACGATCGAGATGTCATCGAATTTCTTGGCAAATACGCCATTGATGAATCCACCGAGCGAGAACAGGACCGCGGTCAGGAAAACCACGGAAATCGTGATCGGAATGCTGTGTATCGACAGATCGGCAAAGAAGCTTGCGATTATGGTGACAATCAATCCGATGCACAGTCCGCGCCCGACGCCGCCCGCTACATACCCCGCCAGAATGACGTAGTTGGGTGTCGGCGAGACCAGCAGCTCTTCGATGTGGCGCTGGAACTTGGCGCCAAAGAACGACGAAACGACATTCGTGTAGGCATTGGTAATGACCGACATCATGATGATGCCGGGCGCGATGAATTCCATGAAGCTGTAACCCTCCATGGGACCCACACGGGAGCCGATCAGCCCGCCGAAGATGATGAAGTAGAGCGTCATCGTAATCGCCGGTGGCAGGAGCGTCTGAACCCAGATGCGCATGTAGCGCGTGGTCTCCTTGGTGGCCAGCGTCTGCAGCGCGGTCAGCGTCTGCCGGGGATAGGCGGGGTAAAGTCCGGCCATGATCAAGCGGTCTCCGACTGGGGCGCGGCGTTGCGATTGCCGAGCATGCGCACGAACAGTTCCTCGAGCCGATTGGACTTATTCTTCATGCTGGTCACCTCTACGCCGGCCGAATTGAGTGCACTGAAGAGTTCAGTGAGCGTCTGGTCACCTCGGACCTCCACTTCGATCGTCTGTTCACTCACCGGCAACACACCGAAGTCCGGTAGATGCGGGAGCGATTCCACCGGCGTCGTCACGTCGAGCATGAAGCTCTGGCTCTTGAGCCGGGTGAGCAGTGACTGGACGTTCGTGTCCTCGACGATTCGGCCGCCATCGATGATGCCAATGCCACGGCACAGCGATTCGGCCTCTTCGAGATAATGGGTCGTGAGGATGATGGTGGTTCCGCGCTCATTCATCTGTCGGAGGAATTCCCACATCGACCGCCGCAATTCGATGTCGACACCCGCCGTCGGCTCGTCGAGGATCAGCAGCTGCGGCTCGTGGATCAGCGCACGCGCGATCATCAGGCGGCGTTTCATGCCGCCGGACAGCGACCTCGAGGTGGCATTGCGCTTGTCCCAGAGGTCGAGCTCGCGGAGGTACTTCTCCGCCCGATAGCGGGCGGTGGCGCGGTCGATTCCGTAGAACCCCGCCTGGTTGGTCACGATCTGACCGACCGTCTCGAACTGGTTGAAATTGAACTCCTGGGGGACAAGTCCGATATTCGATTTGGCGTCCCAGGGCGATTTGATGATGTCGTGACCAAACACCTCGACGGTGCCCGTCGTGGGCCTGACCAGCGAGGCGACCACCCCGATGATCGTCGTTTTACCGGCCCCGTTAGGTCCCAGGAGCCCGTAGAAATCGCCCGGCGTGACCTCGAGATTGATATCGCGCAGGGCAGTGATGCCGCCAGGATACGTCTTGTTCAACTGACGAAGAGAAAGCGCATTCATTCTGAATTGGACCGGATTGAAGAGTCGCTGGAACGCGACTGAAAGACGATAAGAATAGCCCTTTGCGGTATCCCGATGCAACCGACGCAGGCGCCCTGAACATTGGACAGTTTTATGTGCGACGGCGTAAACTTTTCACTGAAACAGTGGACGGGAGGGCTTCCGTGGAACCCTCCCGTTTTTGCGAGCAGACGGGGTACAGGCGTGACTCAATTGGCGATTCTGGGGCTGGAAGACGGCTCGATTTTCCGGGGGACGGCACTGGGTGCCACCGGGCAGACAGTAGGGGAGGTCTGCTTTAACACGGCAATGACCGGCTACCAGGAGGTCTGCACGGATCCATCCTATTACGGGCAGATGGTGACGCTGACCTACCCGCATATCGGCAATACCGGGACGACACCCCTCGATGAAGAGGCCGACGGACCGCAGCTCGCCGGTCTGATCATTCGCGATGCGCCCCCGCGGATCAGCAACTGGCGGGCAACAACCTCCCTGCCCGACTATCTTGCGCGGTACGGGATTGTCGGGATCAGTGATATCGATACCCGGCGGCTCACCCGGTTGATCCGCGAAAAGGGCGCGCAGAACGGTTGTATTATCGCCGGCGACGGTGCCGACCCGGCAGCGGCGGTCGCCGCGGCGCAGGCCCACCCCTCATTGACGGGGCGCGATCTGGTGCAATCGGTCACGACCGCCAAAGCCTATGAGTGGCGAATCGGCAGCTGGTCGCTGGAGCGCGGCGAACAGGAAGGCGAGCCCCGGCCCGATGCCGATCTACCCTGGCATGTCGTGGCCTACGACTACGGGATCAAGCGCAACATCCTCCGGCGGCTTGTCGACAGTGGCTGCCGGGTCACCGTCGTACCGGCGACGACCTCGCCCGACGAGGTAACCGCGCTCGAACCGGACGGGGTTTTCCTCTCCAACGGGCCGGGCGATCCGGAACCCCTCGATTACGCGATCGAGGCGACACGGCGCTTTCTGGCGACCGGCATGCCGGTGTTCGGGATTTGCCTGGGACATCAGCTGCTGGGGCTTGCCGCCGGCGCCGGAAGCGTGAAAATGAAGTTCGGTCATCACGGCGCCAATCACCCGGTGGTGGATGCCGATGCCAACCGCGTCATGATCTCGAGCCAGAATCACGGCTTCGCGATCGACGCCGATTCACTGCCGGACAACGTCCGGGTGATCAACCGGTCACTGTTCGACGGCACCCTGCAGGGCATTGAGCTGACGGATACCCCGGCCTTCAGTTTCCAGGGCCATCCGGAAGCCAGTCCCGGGCCGCATGACGTCGCCCCGCTGTTTGCCCGCTTCGTCGATCTCATGGCCGCCCGCCGGGCGGCCCGTTCCAGCAGGTAGTAACCCTTTTATGCCCAAGCGTACCGACATTGAAAGCATCCTGATTATCGGTGCCGGGCCGATCGTGATCGGCCAGGCCTGCGAATTCGACTACTCCGGTGCCCAGGCCTGCAAGGCCCTGCGCGAGGAGGGGTATCGCGTCATCCTGGTCAACTCCAATCCGGCCACCATCATGACCGATCCGGAGATGGCGGATGCGGTCTATATCGAGCCCATTCAGCCGCAGGTAGTCGCGAGCATCATCCGGCGCGAGCAGCCCGATGCCGTCCTGCCAACCATGGGCGGCCAGACGGCGCTCAACTGTGCGCTCGAGCTCGACCGGCGGGGCGTGCTGGAGGAGTATGGCGTCGAGATGATCGGTGCCACCAAGTCGGCAATCGACATGGCGGAGGATCGCGAGGCCTTCCGCAAGGCCATGGCCCGCATTGATCTGGAGACGCCGGCGGCGCGCATTGCGCACAACATGGAAGAGGCCGCTCAGGCGCAGCAGGAAGTCGGCTTTCCGACCATTATCCGCCCCTCGTTCACCCTGGGGGGCAGCGGCGGCGGGATTGCCTACAACGCCGACGAGTTCGCGGAAATCTGTGAGCGGGGACTCGATCTCTCGCCGACCAACGAGCTGCTGATCGAAGAGTCGGTCCTCGGCTGGAAGGAATTCGAGATGGAGGTGGTGCGCGATCACAGCGACAACGCCATCATCATCTGCGCGATCGAGAACCTCGATCCGATGGGGGTCCACACCGGCGACTCCATCACCGTGGCACCGGCCCAGACGCTCACGGACAAGGAATACCAGATCATGCGCGATGCCTCGCTGGCGGTGCTGCGCGAGATCGGTGTCGAGACCGGGGGCTCCAATGTCCAGTTCGCCGTCAATCCCGAGGACGGCCGCCTGGTGGTGATCGAGATGAATCCGCGGGTATCGCGCTCCTCCGCGCTCGCCTCGAAGGCGACCGGTTTTCCGATCGCCAAGGTGGCGGCCAAACTCGCGGTCGGCTATTCCCTCGATGAACTGCGCAACGAGATTACCGGCGGTCGCACGCCGGCCTCGTTCGAGCCCAGCATCGATTACGTGGTCACCAAGATCCCGCGGTTCACGTTCGAGAAATTCATGCGGACCAAGCCCGTACTGACCACGCAGATGAAGTCGGTGGGCGAGGTCATGGCGATGGGGCGGAATTTCCAGGAATCGCTCCAGAAGGCGCTGCGGGGCCTCGAGAATGGTCTCGAGGGTCTCGATCCGCGCGTCGTGCCGGGTGCCGAGGCACTTGAGCGAGTGACTCACGAGGTCCGCCAGCCAGGGCCCGAGCGACTGCTCTGGGTGGCGGACGGCTTCCGGGCCGGGCTCGATCTCGAGCAGTTATTCGACCATACGTGGATCGATCCGTGGTTCCTCGCCCAGATCGGTGAACTGGTCGAGCTCGAGGGCCAGCTCGCCGGCGTCGAGCCCGGCACGATTGACGCGGATGCGATGCGGCGGCTCAAGCGCCGTGGCTTTTCCGACGCCCGGCTTGCGCGTCTGCTCGGGGTCGGCGAGGCGGTCGTACGTGAGCATCGCCACGGCCTCGGCGTGCGGCCGGTCTACAAGCGGGTCGACTCGTGTGCGGCGGAGTTCGCGACCGCTACCGCCTACCTGTACTCGAGCTACGACGAGGAAAACGAGGCCGACCCGAGTGATCGCGAGAAGATCATGATCCTGGGCGGCGGGCCCAACCGGATCGGGCAGGGCATCGAGTTCGATTACTGCTGCGTCCATGCCGCCCTCGCGCTGCGCGAAGATGGCTACGAAACCATCATGGTCAACTGCAACCCGGAGACGGTTTCCACCGACTACGACACCTCCGACCGGTTGTATTTCGAGCCGCTGACGCTGGAGGACGTGCTCGAAATCGTCGAGACCGAACAGCCGGCGGGTATCGTTATCCAGTACGGCGGCCAGACGCCGCTCAAGCTGGCCCGTGACCTGGAGGCCTGCGGTGCGCCGATCATCGGCACAACGCCGAACTCCATCGATCTGGCCGAAGACCGCGAGCGCTTCCAGGGCGTGATTAACGACGCCGGCCTCCAGCAGCCGCCGAACCGCACGGCGAGCAGCGCCGACGAGGCCTTCCGGCTTGCCGGCGAGATCGGTTATCCACTGGTGGTGCGGCCTTCCTACGTGCTCGGCGGCCGGGCAATGGAGATCGTCTACCAGGAGTCCGAACTGGCGCAGTACATGAACGAGGCGGTTCGAGTCTCCAACGAGTCGCCCGTCCTGCTCGACCGTTTCCTCGACGACGCGATCGAGGTCGATGTCGATGCGATCTGCGACGGTGAAGACGTCCTGATTGGCGGCGTCATGGAGCATATCGAACAGGCCGGTGTGCATTCCGGCGATTCCGCCTGCTCACTGCCGCCCTACAGCCTCGCACCGCAGATCGTCGACCGCCTGCGCGAGCAAATGCGGGAGATGGCGCTGCGCCTTAACGTCGTGGGGCTCATGAATGCCCAGTTCGCGATCAAGGGCGACGAGATCTACATCCTCGAGGTTAACCCGCGCGCATCACGGACGGTACCGTTCGTCTCCAAGGCGACGGGACTGCCACTGGCGAAGATCGCGGCCCGCTGCATGACGGGCCGAACACTGGTCGACCAGGGCTGTACCCGCGAGCGGGTGCCGCCGATCTATTCGGTCAAAGAGGCCGTCTTCCCGTTCATCAAGTTCCCCGGGGTGGATCCCATCCTCGGCCCGGAGATGAAGTCCACGGGCGAGGTAATGGGCATCGGTCCGGTGTTCGGCGAGGCCTACGCCAAGTCCCAGCTCGCCGCCGGCGTCGACCTGCCCCGCAGCGGTCGGGTGTTCATCAGTGTGCGTGATGCCGACAAGCCGGCCATCGCGCCCATCGCCCGCGACCTGGTGCGCAAGGGATTCCAGCTGGTAGCGACCCGGGGCACGGCCGAGGTGCTCGACGAGGCCGGTATCGAATGCGAACGCATCAACAAGGTCGCTGAAGGCCGCCCGCACATCGTCGATGCAATCAAGAATGGCGGCATCCAGTTGATCATCAACACTACCGAGGGCCGTCAGGCGATCGCCGATTCATTCTCCATTCGTCGCGAGGCCCTTCAGCACAAGGTCTGCTATACCACGACGATCGCCGGTGCGCGGGCGACCGGCCAGGCCCTCGGCTATCTCGAATCCGATGACGTGCGTTCACTCCAGGATCTGCACAAGGAGGCCAGAACATGAGTAAAACCCCGCTCACCGTGCGCGGTGCGGAACAGCTTCGCGACGAGCTCAATCGGCTCAAGACCGAGGACCGCCCCCGGGTGATTAACGCGATCTCCGAGGCGCGCGCCCACGGCGATCTCAAGGAAAACGCGGAATACCATGCCGCCCGCGAGCAGCAGGGCTTTATCGAGGGGCGTATCGCCGAAATCGAGAGCAAACTCTCCAATGCGCAGGTGATCGACGTGACGGCGTTACCCGCGAATGGCAAGGTCGTTTTCGGTGTAACCGTCGTGCTCGCCGACGAGGAGGACGGGTCGGAGAAGACCTATCAGATCTGTGGCGAGGACGAGGCGGATATCAAGAACGGTCGGATCTCGGTCCAGTCGCCGATCGCGCGGGCGCTGATCGGCAAGGAGGAGGGCGATGTGGTCGACGTTCAGACGCCGGGAGGTCACCGGGGCTATGAAATCGTCGAGGTCCGATACGAGTAACAGCCTCGACCGCCTGGACGCGGTCAAGCTCGAACTCGCGGTGGTGGTCGGGCTGATCATTGGCGTGCTGCTGGTGATCTGGCGCGTGGAAATGAGCCACTGGGTGGATCTGGGGCTGCTCGCGCTAACCGGCTTCGGCGCCGGGGGCTGGGTTGCCTGGCGCACCCGGCTCGTCCTGCGGGATCACGACGATGGCGCGTAGCGGCGGCAGCCGGCGCTGGCTGGATGAGCATTTCAACGACCCCTACGTCCGCGAGGCGCAACGGCGGGGGTTACGCTCCCGGGCGGCGTTCAAGCTCGAGGAGATCGACCGGCGCGACCGCTTGCTCGCGCCGGGGCAGTGTGTGGTGGATCTGGGTGCGTCGCCGGGCGGCTGGAGCGAGTACGCCATGCATCGGGTCGGGCAATCGGGCCGGGTGGTCGCCATCGACCTGCTGGAGATGACACCGCCGCCGGGCGTGAGCTTTGTCCAGGGCGACTTCGGCGCCGACGAAGGCCTGGCTGCGCTGGACGAAGCACTCTCGAATTGCCCCGTCGACCTTGTACTTTCCGATATGGCCCCCAACTTCTCCGGTCATAAGGCGATTGATCAGCCCAGGGCCATGCGCCTGGCGGAGCTGGCGCTGGATTTCTGTGAGGATCGTCTGAAACCTGGTGGTGGGCTGCTGGTCAAAGTATTGCAAGGGCAGGGGTTTGACGACTTGCTCGCGGCGATGCGCCAACGCTTCGACCGGGTACAAAGCCGCAAACCCCCCGCCTCGCGCGGCCGGAGCCGGGAAGTCTACCTGCTGGCCCGAGGCTTTCGGGCGGTGTAGGCTGCATTATTAATTGACGAATAGAGGTGTGCCGTCTTGAACGACATGGCTAAGAATTTGCTCCTCTGGGTGGTCATCGCCGTCGTGCTGATGTCCGTCTTCAGTAATTTCCAGAACGAGGGCACGACGGCCCAGGAAGTCCCGTACTCCCAGTTCCTGACCGAAATCGAAAACGATCGGGTCGACTCGGTAACGATGAAGGGGCCGGTGGTCCGTGGAACGCGCACCGACGGGTCCAACTTCACGACCTACAATCCGGAGACCGACAACAGCGCGCTGGTCGGCCAGCTCATGGACAGCGGAGTGAATATCCGCGCCGAAGAGCCCGAGGGTCGCAGCATGCTGTTGCAGATCCTGATTTCGTGGTTCCCCTTCCTTCTGCTGATCGGCGTGTGGATCTATTTCATGCGGCAGATGCAGGGCGGTGGCGGCGGCCGCGGCGCCATGTCGTTCGGCAAGAGCCGCGCGAAGATGATGTCCGAAGAGCAGGTCAAGGTGACGTTCAAGGACGTGGCCGGCGTCGAGGAAGCCAAGCAGGACGTGGTCGAGCTGGTGGAATTCCTCAGCGATCCGTCCAAGTTCCAGCGGCTGGGTGGCAATATTCCGCGCGGCGTGCTGATGGTGGGGTCGCCGGGTACCGGCAAGACTCTGCTCGCCAAGGCGATTGCCGGCGAGGCCAAGGTGCCGTTCTTCAGCATCTCGGGCTCCGACTTCGTCGAGATGTTCGTGGGCGTTGGTGCATCCCGCGTGCGCGACATGTTCGAGCAGGCGAAAAAGCAGGCCCCCTGCATCATCTTCATTGACGAGCTCGATGCGGTCGGTCGCCAGCGTGGCTCCGGCATGGGCGGTGGTAACGACGAGCGCGAGCAGACGCTGAACCAGCTGCTCGTCGAGATGGACGGTTTCGAGGGCAATGAAGGGGTCATCGTCATCGCGGCGACCAACCGGCCTGATGTCCTCGACCAGGCGCTGCTGCGCCCGGGCCGCTTCGACCGGCAGGTGGTCGTGCCGCTGCCGGACGTGCGGGGCCGCGAGCAGATCCTCAACGTGCACATGGCCAAGACGCCACTGGACGCGGACGTCAACGCCCGGACCATTGCCCGGGGCTGTCCCGGTTTCTCGGGTGCCGATCTGGCCAACCTGGTCAACGAGGCGGCGCTGTTCGCCGCGCGCCGTAACAAGCGCGCGGTCGATCACAAGGACTTCGAGGACGCCAAGGACAAGATCATGATGGGCGCCGAGCGCAAGTCCATGGTGATGTCCGAGGACGAGAAGCGTCTGACCGCCTATCACGAGGCGGGTCATGCCATTGTCGGCCTCAAGGTCCCCGACCACGACCCGGTGCACAAGGTGACGATCATCCCGCGCGGACGTGCCCTTGGCGTAACGATGTTCCTCCCCGAGGAAGACCGTTACAGCTACACCAAGCAGCGGTTGA
The DNA here is from genome assembly GCF_004217415.1 of Spiribacter vilamensis. Classification (NCBI taxonomy): domain Bacteria; kingdom Pseudomonadati; phylum Pseudomonadota; class Gammaproteobacteria; order Chromatiales; family Ectothiorhodospiraceae; genus Spiribacter; species Spiribacter vilamensis. Next base: position 1,144,460 of record NZ_SHLI01000001.1, on the reverse strand, counting down.
ACAGCTCGATCTGTGGCCTCTTCGGCGGCCGGATCGCCGAGGAGTTGATCTTCGGGGCGGATCACGTGACCACCGGCGCCTCGAACGACATCGAGCGAGTGACTGATATTGCTCGCAATATGGTCACCAAGTGGGGTCTGTCCAGCAAGATGGGGCCGCTCGCCTACAGCGAAGACGACAACACGAACGCCCTGGGGCTGCCGATGGGTCAGGGGAAGATCTCCGACGAGACGGCACATTCCATCGACGAAGAGGTTCGTCGCATCGTCGAGGAGAACTATTCCGAGGCGACGCGGGTGCTCAAGGAGAACAGTCACACGCTGCATGCGATGGCAGACGCGCTCATGAAGTACGAAACCATCGATCGCGAGCAGATCGACGACATCATGAACGGCCGTCCGCCGCGTCCGCCGAAGGAGCCGGAGGGTCCGTCGGGCACGGCGCCGAGTGGTGGAGCTGCGGATTCCAGTGGTGACGAAACCGCGGATGACGCCGCCGGGGTGGCCAAGCCCGCCAGCGAGCACTAGTCGTTCATGATCTCCAGCCTTGATTGCGGGGGGCGGTTGCTGTCGCTGCACCGCCCCCGGGTAATGGGCGTACTCAATGTGACCCCCGATTCCTTTTCGGACGGGGGTCGTTTTATTGGGGCCCCGGCCGCCATTGAACACGCCCGGGCGATGCAGGCGGCCGGGGCCGGCATCATCGATATCGGTGGCGAGTCGACCCGTCCCGGTTCTACCGGGGTCTCCGTCCAGGAAGAGCTCGACCGGGTGATACCGGTTATCGAGGCGCTCAAGGATCGTGTCGATCTGCCACTTTCCGTGGATACCTCCAAGCCCGAGGTGATGCGGGCCGCAGCGGCGGCAGGCGCCGGGTTGATCAACGATGTCATGGCCCTGCGCCGCCCCGGGTCACTGGAAGCGGCGCGGGATACGGCGCTACCGGTGTGTCTGATGCACATGCAGGGCACGCCGGCCTCCATGCAGGACGATCCCGTCTACGACGACGTGGTCACCGAGGTGCGCGCGTTTCTCGAACAACGGCTTGATGTCGCTCAGAGGGCGGGTATTCCGGCCTCCAGACTGCTCGTGGACCCCGGCTTTGGCTTTGGCAAGCGGGATCCGCATAATGCGCAGCTACTGGCCCAGTTGCCGGTGATCGGCGAGCTGGGGTTCCCGGTGCTGACCGGGCTGTCGCGTAAATCCCTGGTGGGACGGGTTCTCGGGCGGGCGTTACCCGATCGGCTCGCCGGCAGCATCGCTGCAGCGGCACTGGCCAGCTGGCAGGGGGCGGCGATCGTGCGCGCTCACGATGTCGCGGAAACCGTGGACGCCGTCAATCTGATGGAATATGTCCGGGCGCAAGGGGGGAATGACTAATGTCGCGGAAATACTTCGGGACCGACGGGATTCGCGGACGGGTCGGCGAGCCACCGATCACCGCGGATTTCATGCTCAAGCTCGGCTGGGCGGCCGGCCGGGTGCTCAGTGAGCGCAAGGGGTCCGGCGAGGTGTTGATTGGCAAAGACACACGGCTGTCGAATTACATGTTCGAGTCCGCGCTCGAGTCGGGACTCTCCGCGGCGGGCATCGACATCCGTCTGCTCGGGCCCATGCCGACGCCCGGTATCGCCTATCTGACCCGAACACTGGGCGCCAGTGCCGGCATCGTCATCAGTGCCTCTCACAACAGCCATCACGATAACGGGATCAAGTTCTTCTCCGGTGACGGGTTCAAGCTCGATGACGAGGCCGAACTGGCGATCGAGGCATACGTCGACCGCCCTCTGGAGACCGTTGATTCCGCCGCGCTCGGCAAGGCAACCCGACTCATGGACGCGCCGGGGCGTTATATCGAATTCTGCAAGGCGTCCCTGCCGGCAGGGCTCGATCTCCGCGGCTTCAAACTCGTGGTGGACTGCGCCAATGGTGCCGGTTACCAGGTGGCGCCCGCCGTGTTCGAAGAACTCGGAGCGACGGTCATCAAACGGGGGGTCCACCCCGACGGTCTGAATATCAATGTCGACTGTGGATCGACCCGACCCGGCGGCCTCCAGCAGGCGGTCATCGAGCATCAGGCGGATGCGGGGATCGCGCTGGATGGTGATGGCGACCGCGTCATCATGGTTGATCACCGCGGCGAGGTGCTCGACGGGGACCAGTTGCTGTGGATCATTGCCCGCAGCCGCTCGGCACAGGGTACGCTCGCGGGGCCCGTGGTCGGGACGCAGATGAGTAACCTCGGGCTCGAGCAGGCGCTGCAGACGCTGGGCGTGGCGTTCCACCGCGCCCGGGTCGGTGATCGATATGTCCTGGAGATGCTCCTCGCCGAAAAGGGAACGGTCGGGGGTGAGTCGTCCGGTCATATCGTCTGTCTCGATCGAACGACCACCGGTGACGGGACGGTGTCGGCGCTCCAGGTGCTGGGCGCCGCGATCCACGCCGGCCGGCCGCTTGCCGATCTGGCGGCGGGCATGACCCGGATGCCGCAGCACATGATCAATGTCCCCATCGCTCGCAACAGTCGGCCCATGCGTGACAGCCGGATCACGGCGGCGGTCGAGGCGCTCGAGGCGGAACTTGGCGAGCATGGGCGCGTGCTGCTCCGACCCTCGGGGACAGAGCCGCTGCTGCGCGTCATGGTCGAGGGCGACGATGCCGATCAGGTTCAGTCCCGGGCAAAAGCGCTTGCCGAGGAGGTTGAAGCGATTTGCGGGGTACCTCTCCGCGCGGATGCCGGGGCGAATTGATTCCTCCGGTTTGCATGGGTAACCTCCCGGTTTTTGGATAGGGGAGAGCGATGCGGACACCGCTGATCGCCGGAAACTGGAAAATGAACGGCCTGAGTGCCGATGCCCGCGCACTGGCGCAAGCCGTCGATAATGGCATGGAGCCGGCGCAGGGTGTCGAGACGGTCGTGTGTCCGCCGTTTGTTCACATGGCGGCGGTCCGCTCCGTACTTGGCGATCGGGTCGCGCTGGGCGCGCAGAACTGCGCGGATGCACCGGAAGGGGCGCGGACCGGCGAGGTGTCGGCGTCGATGCTTGCCGACCTGGGTGCGAGCTATGTCATCCTCGGCCACTCGGAGCGGCGCCAGTACTACGGAGAGGATGAGGCACTGATAGCGGCTCGTTACTCGCAGGCGCTGGCGCACGGGCTGCGGCCGATCCTCTGTGTTGGCGAGACGCTGTCGGAGCGGGAAGCCGACCGAACCGAGGCCGTGGTGGCGAATCAGCTCCATGGTTTCATCGAGCGGCTTGATCCCGGGACAGGGCTCGGTAACGGCGTGATCGCCTACGAGCCCGTCTGGGCGATCGGTACCGGTCATACGGCAACCGCTCAGCAGGCGCAGGCAATGCATGCGTTCATCCGCGAGACACTGGCGTCGCACGACGCGGCATTGGCGGCGCGGATGCAACTGCTCTACGGTGGCAGCATGAAGGCGGCCAACGCGGCGGAACTGCTTGCCGAGCCGGATATTGATGGCGGACTGATCGGCGGCGCGTCGCTCAAGCCGGATGATTTCGTGGCCATCTGTGCCACGGCAGCGCGGGGCTGACCCCCGCAGAAAAACGGAATCGATTGACTGATGTACACGATTGTTCTGGCGATCCACCTCGGGCTTGCCCTGGTGTTGGTCGGCGTGGTGCTGCTGCAGCATGGCAAGGGCGCGGATGCAGGCGCGGCCTTTGGTAGTGGCGCCTCCAATACCGTATTCGGCGCGCGCGGCTCCGCTTCCTTTCTGGGTCGGCTCACCGGCGTGCTGGGGGTCGGGTTTTTCGCAACCAGCCTCACGCTCGCCATTATGGCGGGTACGTTCAGCAGCGGCGGGAGCGTGGTAGACGGCTCGGCTCCCGAAATGCCGGCGGTCAGCGAGGATGCGCCGGCCCCGGCCGACGAGGGTTCCGGTAGTAACGACGACGCCTCGGCGCCGGCACCTGCGCCGGACTGACATTGCCGGAAGTTGGCCACACTGATACTATTTCAGTGTTAGAAGATCACCGTGTCGCGGATGTGGTGGAAAAGGTAGACACGCTGTCTTGAGGGGGCAGTGGCGCAAGCCGTGCCGGTTCGAGTCCGGCCATCCGCACCAACCCTGATCCCGCCCATGTTCTCCGACTGGAAGGTGGAATACGCCTATGATCGAGAGCTATCTGCCTGTCCTCGTATTTATCGCGATCGCTATGGGGATCGGCATCGTCCCGCTCGCTGCGGGATTCATCCTCGCACCCCGGCGTCCTGATCACGACAAGCTGTCGCCCTACGAGTGCGGGTTCGAGGCGTTCGAGGATTCGCGCATGCAGTTCGATGTGCGCTATTACCTTGTCGCAATACTTTTCATTATTTTCGACCTGGAAATCGCGTTCCTTTTCCCCTGGGCGATCGTGCTCGACCAGATCGGGCTGTTCGGCTACGGGGCAATGGCGATCTTCATCGGCGTTCTCCTGGTCGGTTTCCTCTACGAATGGAAGAAGGGGGCTCTGGAATGGGAATAGAAGGTGCTCTCGACAAGGGCTTTGTCACGACATCCGCGGATAAGCTGATCAACTGGGCGCGGACCGGGTCGCTATGGCCGATGACGTTCGGGCTGGCCTGCTGCGCGGTGGAAATGATGCACGCCGGCGCGGCGCGTTACGACATGGACCGGCTGGGGCTGATCTTCCGGCCGTCGCCACGCCAGTCGGACGTCATGATCGTCGCCGGTACGCTGGTCAACAAGATGGCGCCGGCGCTTCGGCGGGTCTACGACCAGATGCCCGATCCCAAATGGGTGATCTCGATGGGGTCCTGCGCCAATGGCGGGGGGTATTATCATTACTCCTACTCGGTAACGCGGGGCTGTGACCGGATCGTGCCGGTCGACATTTACGTGCCGGGCTGTCCTCCCACCGCGGAGGCGCTGCTCTATGGTGTGGTCCAGCTGCAGAACAAGATCCATCGCACCAATACGATCGCGCGCTAGGGAGAAACACCATGGCTTCGACGGCGGAAAAGGTTCTCGACAAGGCCCGGGCGTCGCTGGGCGAATGGGTAATAACCAGTCGCTGCGAGTACGGTGAGGCGGAGATCGAGGTCGCGCCGTCCGATTTGTATGCGGCCATGCAGTGCCTGCGCGACGAGCCGTCACTGGACTTCAGCCAGCTGCTCGATATCGCCGGCGTGGACTATGCCGCTTACGGGCAGGACGAGTGGATCACCGAGGCGGCAACCAACACGGGTTTCAGCCGGGGTGTCGACGGGTTTAGTACCGGTCGCCTCGGTCTGACCGGCATCTACGGGATGCAACCGGTTCGCGAGAGCACCGGTCGCCGGTTTGCGGCGGTGTACCACCTGCTCTCCGTCGGGCATAACCATCGTATTCGCGTGCGCTGTTTTGCCGCAGACGATGATCTCCCCATGCTCGACTCGATTGTCCCGCTGTGGGCATCGGCGAACTGGCAGGAGCGGGAGTCGTTCGATCTGTTCGGGATTATCTTCAACGGTCATCCGGACCTCCGCCGCATCCTCACCGATTACGGATTCGTCGGCCATCCATTCCGCAAGGATTTCCCGCTCATCGGCAATGTCGAAGTGCGGTACGACGAAAATCGGGGTCGAGTGGTCTACGAGCCGGTCTCCATCGAGCCGCGGGTGCTGGTGCCGAGAGTGATCCGGGACGATAACCGCTACGCCGACCCCTCCAATCAGGAGGCATCCGATGCCTGAGATCAGTAGTTACACCGTCAACTTCGGCCCGCAGCATCCGGCGGCCCATGGCGTTCTGCGCCTGGTGCTCGAAATGGATGGCGAGGTCGTGCGGCATGCCGATCCGCATATCGGGCTGTTGCATCGCGCCACCGAGAAACTGGCCGAGACCAAGCCGTTCAATCAGAGCATCGGTTACATGGATCGGCTCGATTACGTCTCGATGATGTGTAACGAGCACGCCTACGTTCTCGCCATCGAGAAGCTGCTCGGGATTCAACCGCCGGAGCGGGCACAGTACATCCGCGTCATGTTCGACGAGGTCACCCGCATTCTCAATCACCTGCTGTGGATCGGTGCCCATGGTCTCGACGTCGGGGCGATGACCGTCTTCCTCTACGCGTTCAAGGAGCGTGAAGAGCTGATGGACCTCTACGAGGCGGTAAGCGGCACGCGCATGCATGCCACCTACTACCGTCCCGGCGGCGTCTATCGGGATCTGCCCGACCGCATGCCCAAGTACCGGGATTCGGAATATCGCAGCGAGAAAGACCTCAAGCGCATGAACGCCGATCGGCAGGGCAGCATGCTCGACTTCATCGAGGCCTTCTGCGACCGCTTCGAGGGGACGATCGATGAACTCGAGACCCTTCTGACGGATAACCGTATCTGGAAGCAGCGTCTCGTCGATGTCGCGGTCGTGCCCCCCGAGCGGGCACTGCAGCTGGGCTTCACCGGGCCCATGCTGCGTGGCTCGGGGATCGAATGGGATCTGCGTCGCAAGCAGCCCTACGAGGTCTACGACCGAATGGATTTCGAGATCCCGGTCGGCAGCAACGGCGACTGCTACGACCGTTACCTCGTCCGGATGGAGGAGCTGCGTCAGTCGGTGAAAATCATTCGCCAGTGTGCGGACTGGCTGCATCGCAACGACGGGCCGGTCATCCTTGGTGACCACAAGGTGGTGCCGCCGAGCCGCGAAGAAATGAAGGACGACATGGAATCGCTCATCCATCACTTCAAGCTCTTCACCGAGGGATATTGCACGCCTCCGGGCGAGGTCTATGCCTCCGTCGAGGCACCGAAGGGTGAATTCGGCGCCTACATCGTCTCGGACGGTGCCAACAAACCCTATCGGCTGAAGCTGCGGGCGCCGGGCTTTGCCCACATGTCGGCAATGGACGAGATGGTTCGCGGCCACATGCTCGCGGATGTCGTGACGGTCATGGGGACCATGGATATCGTTTTCGGAGAGGTGGACCGTTGAGCAGTACCGAAAAACCGATGGAAGCCGAACTGACCCGCACCGAGCGCGAGGAAATCGATCGCTGGGCGGCACAGTTCCCGGATACGGCCGCGGGCCGTCGGTCGGCGGTGATTCCCGCTTTGCATATCGTGCAGCACAACAGCGGCTGGCTGCCCCGTGCGCGTATGGACGCCGTGGCGGATTTTCTCGGCATGCCCCCGGCACGGGTGTACGAGGTGGCGACGTTCTACGGGATGTTCGAGGTCGAACCCGGTGGCCGTCACCGGGTCAATATATGTACCAACATTTCCTGCATGCTCCGGGGCTCGGACGAGATCGTCGAGCATGTGGAGAAAAAGCTGGGAATCAGCCTGGGCGAGACGACCAGTGACGGTCGCATCACACTGAAGCGCGAAGAGGAGTGCCTGGCGGCCTGCCGGAGCGCTCCCATGATGCTGGTGGACGAGGTGTATCACACCGATCTGACGCCCGAGAAAATCGACCGAATCCTCGACGACCTGGAGTAGTCATGACCAACGTCTGCTACACGACACTGCAATACGACGAGCCCTGGACACTCGAGAACTACCGGGCCGTGGGTGGCTATCAGGCTCTGGAGAAGGTGCTTCGTGACGGGATGAGTCAGGAAGACATCATCGAGACCGTGAAATCCGCCAACCTTCGCGGGCGCGGCGGTGCCGGCTTCCCGGCCGGCATCAAATGGAGCTTCATGCCCCGCAGCGCACCCGGTGCGAAGTATCTTCTGGTCAATTCGGATGAGTCCGAGCCGGGGACCTGCAAGGACCGCGACATCCTGCGCTTCAATCCCCATGCCCTGATCGAGGGGGCCATCATCGCCGGCTACTCCATGGGCGCGGAGATCGCCTACAACTACATGCGCGGCGAGTTCATCGATGAGCCGAACCGGCGCATGGAGCAGGCCGTTCGCGAAGCGCGCGAGGCGGGCTACCTGGGCAAGGACATTATGGGCTCCGGGGTCGATTTCGAGTTCCATAACTACGTCGGGGCAGGGGCCTACATCTGCGGTGAGGAATCGGCGCTGATGGAGTCCATCGAGGGCAAGAAGGGCATGCCGCGCAACAAGCCGCCGTTCCCGGCCCAGTCCGGAATCTACGGCCGCCCGACCACCATCAATAACACCGAGACGATCGCCTCCGTCCCGGCCATCATTCGCAATGGTGCGGACTGGTTCCTCGAGCTCGGCAAGCCCAACAACGGCGGGGTCAAGATCTTTTCGGTGTCCGGTCACGTCGAGAAGCCCGGCAATTTCGAGGTCCCGCTGGGGACACCCTTCCGTGATCTTCTGGAGATGGCCGGTGGCGTCTGGAAGGGGCGCCGCCTCAAGGCCGTGATTCCCGGTGGTTCGTCCATGCCGATGATCCCGGGCGAGCAGATGATGGACCTCACCATGGATTACGACGCGCTGATGGAGGCGGGTTCCGCCCTCGGGTCAGGCGGTGTGGTCGTAATGGACGAGACCACGGACATGGTTCGGGCGCTGCTGTGCATCAGTCGCTTCTATTACGCCGAGTCCTGCGGCCAGTGCACGCCCTGCCGGGAAGGAACGGGGTGGATGTACCGGGTCATCAAGCGGATTTACGAGGGCAACGGGCGCCCCGAGGATCTCGAGTTGCTGGATTCGGCGGCCGGCCAGATCGCCGGGCATACCATCTGCGCCTTCGGCGAGGCCTCCGCCTGGCCCGTGCAGGGGGTGCTGAAACACTGGCGCCATGAATTCGAATACTATATCGATCACAAGCGATCCATTGTCGAGGCGGCCGCATGAGTGCAGAAGTCAAGACTCAGAATCCCGAGCTGGTCAGTCTCACCATCGACGGGCAGTCCATCGAGGCGCCCAAGGGTGCATCGCTGATCTCGGTAGCGGACGAGCACGGGATCGACATTCCCCGCTTTTGCTACCACAACAAGCTCTCGGCCCCCGCCAACTGCCGGATGTGCCTGGTGGACATCGAGATGAACGGCCGGAAGGCACCGAAGCCGCTGCCGGCCTGCATTACCACCGTTGCGGACGGCATGGTCGTGCAGACCACCTCCGAGCGGGCACTCAAGGCGCAGCGCGGCGTCATGGAGTTCCTGCTCATCAACCATCCGCTTGATTGCCCGATCTGCGATCAGGGCGGGGAGTGCGAGCTGCAGGACCTGGCGCTGGGCTACGGGCGTAGCGTCTCGCGCTTTTCCGAGCGCAAGCGGGTGGTGCAGGACGAGGACCTGGGACCGCTGGTCGCCACCGAAATGACGCGCTGCATTCACTGCACGCGCTGCGTGCGCTTCCTCGACGAGATCGCCGGGACGTCGGAACTCGGTGCGATGTACCGCGGCGAGCATACCGAGATCGGGACGCTGGTCGGTACCGGCGTCCACTCGGAGCTCTCCGGCAATATCATCGATCTCTGCCCGGTGGGCGCGCTAACCTCGCGGCCCTACCGCTACACCGCGCGTGCCTGGGAAATGCTCAGTCACGCCAGTATCGCCCCGCATGACTGCCTCGGCTCCAACATCGATCTCCACCAGGTGCGAGGTACCGTCAAGCGCGTCGTGCCGCGCGATAACGAGTCGGTCAACGAATGCTGGATCAGCGATCGTGACCGGTTCTCCTACGAGGGGATCTACAGCGATCAGCGGCTCACTACGCCGCAGATCCGGGAGAACGGCGAGTGGCAGAGTGTCGATTGGCAGACCGCCATCGAGGCGGCCGCCAATACGCTGCGTGATGTCGTCACGCGTCACGGGGGCGATGCCCTCGGCTCGCTGGTCTCTCCGTCCTCCACGCTCGAGGAGATGTATCTGCTTGCCCGTATCACGCGGGCGCTCGGCAGCGACAATATCGACGCCCGCCTGCGGCGGGGGGACTTCCGCGACGGCGTCGAAGCCGGTGGCTTCCCGGGCCTGGAGACACCGATCGCCGACCTGGAATCACTCGATGGCGCACTCGTGATTGGCGGCTATCCGCGCCATGACCAGCCACTGATCAATCATCGGCTCCGGAAGGCGGCGCGCGCCGGCGGCGACGTAATGGCGCTGAATCCCCGCGCCTTCGACTGGAATTTCGTGCTCGGTGTCGAGCACGTGGTTTCGGCGGCGGAAATGCCCACGGCGCTGGCGGCAGTGGCGCGGGCAGTGGCTCGCCACCTGGCCATCGACGAACCGGTTGACCTCCGTGACTGGCTCGGCGAGCGGGCACCGGATGAGCAGGCCGAGCGCATCGCTTCGGGCCTTGTCGGCGAGGGACGACGGGCACTGCTGCTCGGCGGACTGGCGGACAGCCATCCCGCCGGTGCCGAGCTGCGCTATCTCGCCGGCGTGATCGCCCGTCTGACGGGCGCCGAGTATGGTGAATTGACGGCGGGTGCCAATACCGCGGGGGCCTGGCTCGCCGGTGCCGTTCCCGGTCGCCGCGCCGACGGCGAGGCGACCGAGGGTCGGGATGCCGCCGATATGCTCGCGACACCCCGGGCAGGTTATCTCCTGCTCAACGTGGAGCCGGAGCACGATTTCTTCGACGGCGCCGAAGCGATTCGGGCGCTGGCCGCGAGCGAGGCGCTGGTGGCGATGTCCGCCTATGACTCGCCGGCCCTGCTCGCCCATGCCGATGTGCTGCTACCCATTGCCACCCTGGGTGAGACGGCGGGGACGCTTGTGAATGCCGAGGGACGCTGGCAGACATTCGCCGGTGTCGGGTATCCGCAGGGCGATGCCCGTCCGGCATGGCGGCTCTTGCGGGTGCTGGCCAACGTCCTCGACCTGGACGGGTTCGAGTACCAGGCGCCCGACGAGATCCATCACGAGGTCCAGGCCATGGCGTCCGGGTCGGGCGTGGCGCGGCCGTCTTCGGGCGTTCCGGCCGCCGATCGGCCAGCCGGTGGTCTGACCCGGATCGGCTATCCCGCCATGTTCGGTGTCGACTCGCTCAGCCGCCACGCGCCATCGCTTCAGAAAACCGATCATGCAGCCCCGGCCTCGGCCGTCCTGAACCCGGCGGACGCCGAGCGCCTGGGCGTCGATTCGACACAGGTCGTTGCCGTACAGCAGGGCGGCGAGCGCCGGACGCTTCCGGTTGCCGTGAGCGCCGACATCCCCGTCGGCAGTGTCTGGATACCGGCCGGTGTTGAGGGCAGCGAGGGCCTGGGTGCCCTGGTGGGACCGGTTGAAGTGACGGCGACAGGAACGAGCGCATGAACGCACTCATCGAGCTAAGCTGGATTACGGCCAAGATCGTGGCACTGGTCGTGCCGCTGTTCCTGGCCGTCGCCTACATGACCTATGCCGAGCGCAAGGTCATAAGCTCCATGCAGCTGCGACGCGGCCCCAACCGCGTCGGCTGGCACGGGCTCCTGCAGCCGTTTGCGGATGCGCTCAAGCTGCTTATGAAGGAAGTGGTGCTGCCGCAGAATGCGAACCGCTTTCTGTTCGTGCTGGCGCCGATGCTATCGATCATGCCGGCGCTCGCCGCCTGGGCAGTGCTCCCGCTCTCGGACGGGATGGTCATTGCCGACGTTAACGCGGGGCTGCTCTACGTGCTCGCGATGACCTCGATGGGCGTCTACGGGATCATCCTCGCGGGCTGGGCCTCCAACTCCAAGTACGCCCTCCTCGGTGCATTGCGGGCCGGGGCGCAGGTCGTCTCCTACGAGATCGCAATGGGCTTTGCGCTGGTCGGCGTTCTGATGGCGGCGGGCAGTCTCAACATGGGCGACATCGTCCGCGCCCAGGAAGGTCCGATCTGGAACTGGTTCTGGCTGCCGCTGCTGCCGCTGTTCATCGTCTACTGGATCTCGGGGGTCGCGGAGACCAACCGGCTGCCGTTCGACGTGGCCGAGGGCGAGTCGGAAATCGTCGCTGGCTTCCACGTCGAGTACTCGGGCATGGCGTTCGCCATCTTCTTCCTTGCCGAATATGCGAACATGATCCTTATATCGGGTCTGGCGGCGATCATGTTCCTCGGCGGCTGGTACTCGCCGTTCGAGGGGCTCCCGCTGCTGGGGCCGCTGTTCAGCTGGGTGCCGGGCCTGGTCTGGTTCCTGCTCAAGGTGTGCTTTTTCCTGTTCCTCTATATCTGGTTCAGGGGTACGTTCCCGCGGTATCGTTATGACCAGATCATGCGGTTGGGCTGGAAAGTCCTCATACCGGTAACGGTGGTCTGGCTGATCGTGGTGGCAGGGCTCAGCCTGGGCGAAGTCGGCCCGTGGTTCTCATAGGTAGGTAGGCAACAATGCAGTCAGTGAAGGAATTCTTCGGGACATTCATGCTCACCGAGCTCCTCAAGGGGATGCGGCTGACCGGTCGCCACCTCTTCGAGGCCAAGTACACGCTCGAGTACCCGGAGGAAAAGGCACCGCAGTCACCGCGTTTCCGGGGGCTTCACGCCTTGCGTCGCTATCCCAACGGGGAGGAGCGGTGCATCGCCTGCAAGCTCTGCGAGGCGGTTTGCCCGGCGCTCGCCATTACCATCGACTCCGAGCAGCGCGAGGACGGTACAAGGCGGACGACCCGCTACGATATCGATCTGTTCAAATGCATCTACTGCGGCTTCTGCGAAGAATCGTGCCCGGTCGACTCCATCGTCGAGACGCGGATTCACGAGTATCACTTCGAGGAGCGCGGCGAGCAGATCATGCACAAGGAGGATCTCCTTGCGGTGGGCGACAAGTACGAGGCGCAGCTATTCGAGGATCGGAGCGCAGACGCGGCATATCGATAGGCCTCAGGGGGGTTTGAGGGCACGACGTGATTGAAAAAGCGATATTCTATTTCTTTGCGGCGGTATTGCTGTTCGCCGCCACTCTGGTGGTGACCGCCCGCAACCCGGTTCACTCGGCGCTGTCGCTGGTGCTGGCTTTCTTCAGCAGCGCCGCACTGTGGCTTCTGGTCGAAGCCGAGTTTCTCGGCATCGCACTGGTGCTTGTCTACGTTGGCGCCGTCATGGTGCTGTTCCTGTTCGTGGTCATGATGCTCGACATCAATCTGTCCGTCATGCGTGAGGGATTCGCACGCTATCTCCCCATCGGTGCACTGGTGGGGCTGGTGATGGTCCTCGAGATGCTGCTGGTAATCGGTGCCGGTGTCGTGGAGGTCGGCGGCGGGGTGCCCGAGGCGGCCGCGGCCGGCGTCGAGAGCAACAACATCCGACTGCTCGGTAGCGTGCTCTACACGGTCTACGTGTATCCCTTTGAACTCGCGGCGCTGGTCCTGCTTCTCGCGATCATCGCGGCCATCATGCTGACCCACCGTCGACGCGGCGATACGAAACACCAGGACATCTCCTCGCAGGTACGCACCCGCAAGGCCGACCGGCTGCGGATGGTGCGTATGCGCAGCGAGCGCGACACCGACTCATAACAACAACCGGGGCACTCATGTTAGCGCTTTCCGACTATCTGGTCCTCAGCGCACTGCTGTTTTCCATTGGCATGGCGGGTATTTTCCTCAACCGCAAAAACGCGATCGTGCTGTTGATGTCCATCGAGCTCATCCTGCTCGCCGTGAACTTCAACTTCATCGCCTTCTCGCACTTCCTCGGGGATATTCACGGACAGGTGTTCGTGTTCTTCATCCTGACGGTAGCGGCGGCGGAATCCGCCATTGGCCTGGCGATCCTCGTGGTGCTGTTCCGCAACCGGAACACGATCAATGTCGCGGACCTGGACAGCATGCGGGGTTAAGGGATGAAGTCGTTATATCTGATCATCGTTCTTGCGCCCCTGCTGGGTGCTGCCGTCGCCGGGCTGGCGGGTGGTCGCATCGGCCGGGTCAATGCCCACCGGTTAACGGTGGGTGCCGTGGGGCTGTCCGCGCTGCTGTCTCTGGTCGTGCTCTACCAGCATGTCTGGGGCGGTGCCGGCGTTTTCAACGAAACCATCTACCAGTGGGCCGTGGTCGGAAACCTCGATCTCGAGGTGGGGTTCCTCGTCGACCGCCTGACTGCACTGATGATGGTGATCGTCACGTCAGTATCGTTCGCGGTGCATGTCTACACCATCGGCTACATGCATGACGATCGCGGTTACCAGCGCTTTTTCAGCTATATCAACCTGTTCACCTTCGCCATGCTTACCCTGGTCATGGCAAACAACTTCCTTCTGCTGTTCTTCGGCTGGGAGGCGGTCGGCCTTGTCTCCTATCTGCTCATCGGGTTCTGGTATCACAAGGAAACGGCGATCTTCGCCAATCTCAAGGCCTTTCTGGTGAACCGCGTCGGCGATTTCGGCTTCCTGCTCGGCATCGCCGCGGTTCTGACCTACTACGGCAGCCTTGATTACGCAGCGGTGTTTTCCGCTGCCGCGGCGGCGCCGGAACAGACCATGCAGCTGTTCGGCAACGAGGCCCTGGTGGCCACCGTTGTCGCGATCCTGATGTTTATCGGCGCCATGGGTAAGTCGGCGCAGGTCCCGCTTCACGTCTGGCTGCCGGATTCGATGGAGGGGCCGACTCCGATCTCCGCGCTGATCCATGCGGCCACGATGGTGACCGCCGGCGTTTTCCTTGTCGCCCGGCTCTCGCCATTGTTCGAGCTCTCCGAGGCGGCCCTGTCGGTCGTGCTGATACTCGGCGCCGTCACGGCGCTTTTCATGGGGCTGGTCGGTCTCGTGCAAACGGATATCAAGCGCGTCATCGCCTACTCGACGCTCTCACAGCTCGGCTACATGTTCGTCGCGCTCGGGGCCTCCGCCTATGCGGCTGGCGTCTTTCACGTCATGACCCATGCCTTTTTCAAGGCGCTGCTGTTCCTCGGGGCCGGTGCGGTGATCGTCGCCCTCCACCACGAGCAGGACATGCGCCGGATGGGCAACCTGCGCCGCTATCTGCCGATCACGCACATCACGATGCTGCTGGGCACGCTGGCGCTGGTCGGTACACCGTTTTTCTCCGGTTACTACTCCAAGGACGCGATCATCGAGGCCGTTCATCTCGCCGATCGGACCGGGGCCGAATTTGCCTACTGGGCGGTGCTGCTGGGGGTGTTCATTACCGCGCTCTACAGCTTCCGGCTCTACTTCCTCGTTTTCTGGGGCGAGGAGCGGATCGACCCCCACGCCAAGGAACACATGAAACACCTCCCACGCTATGTCCTGCCGGTGATGGAGTGGCCGCTCGTGGCGCTGGCGATTCCGTCGGTGGCGCTCGGCTACTTCACCATTGAGCCGATGCTGTTCGGCGACTTCTTTGGTGACGCGATCCAGGTCGCGCCCGCCAATGACGTCCTCGCCGAGAAGGCCGAATCCTTCCACGGGCCGTTTGCGTTCGGCCTGCATGCCGCCGTGAACCCGGCGTTCTGGTTGACCGTGGCCGGTGCACTGACCGCCTGGTTTTTCTACATCTTCCGGCCGGGCCTGCTTCCGGCCATCAATACCCGCCTCTCCTGGGGAATCCGTATCCTGCAGCGCAAGTACGGGTTCGATGATCTCTACAACACCGGCTTCGCCGGCGGCGGACGTCTGCTTGGACGCGCGCTCTGGCGAGGCGGTGATCAGGGCGTCATCGATGGCGTCCTGGTCAATGGCACGGCCCGGACAGTGGGTCGTCTGGCGGCGGCGCTGCGTGGCGGGCAGTCGGGTTTTCTGTATCACTACGCGTTCGCGATGATTGTCGGGTTGTTGTTGCTGCTGACGGTCTTCGTGGGTAGCTGGCGGGGATGGTTCTGAGCATGTTGGGAGGTTGGCCGTTGCTGAGCCTGTTGGTCTGGCTGCCGATTCTGGGTGGCGTCGGTGTCCTGTTCGCGGGACGGGACAATGCCGATCGGGCGCGCTGGACGGCACTCGCCGTCGCCGGACTGACGCTGCTACTGGGGGTGGCACTCTGGTTCGGGTTCGAGGTCGGCGTCGCCGGCATGCAGTTCGTCGAGCGGGTGTCCTGGATACAGGCGTTCGGCGTCGAGTATTACCTCGGCGTCGATGGCATATCGATGCCACTGGTGGTGCTGACGGCGTTCTCGACGCTGCTGGTCGTGATCGCCGCCTGGGAAGTCGTGCGCTACAAGCCGGCGCAGTACCTGGCGGCGTTCCTCATCATGGAGGGCGTCATGATCGGGGTTTTCAGCGCCCTCGACGCCATCCTTTTCTACGTCTTTTTCGAGGCGATGCTGATACCGATGTTCCTAATTATCGGTATCTGGGGTGGCCCGAATCGTATCTACGCGACCCTGAAGTTCTTCATCTACACCTTTCTCGGGTCGGTGATGATGCTGGTCGCGCTCATTTATCTGCGCACCGAGGCTGGCAGTTTCGCGATTCAGGATTTCTACGGGCTGGCTCTGCCGTTCACCACACAGGTGCTGGTCTTTCTGGCCTTCCTCGCCGCATTCGCGGTCAAGGTACCGATGTTCCCGGTCCACACCTGGCTTCCCGATGCGCACGTCGAGGCGCCAACCGGCGGCTCGGTCATCCTCGCCGCGATCACCCTGAAGATCGGCGGCTACGGATTCCTCCGCTTCAGTCTGCCGATCGCGCCGGAAGCCAGCATGGCGCTCGACTGGCTGCTGATCTCCCTGTCGCTGATCGCGGTGGTCTATATCGGCCTGGTGGCGATGGTGCAGGAGGATCTGAAAAAGCTCATTGCCTATTCATCCATCGCCCATATGGGCTTTGTAACACTCGCGTTTTTCCTGATTTTCCGGATTTTCGCCGCCAGCGGCAGTCGTGATGCCGCGTTGCTGGCGCTCGAGGGCGGTCTCGTCCAGATGATCTCGCACGGATTCGTGTCCGCGGCGATGTTCCTCTGCGTCGGCGTTCTGTACGACCGGATGCATACCCGGCGCATTGCCGACTATGGCGGTGTGGCCAACCGGATGCCCGTGTTCGCGGGACTGTTCGTGTTCTTTGCCATGGCCAACGCCGGTCTTCCGGGAACGTCGGGCTTCGTCGGCGAGTTCATGGTGATTCTGGCGAGCTTCCAGGCCGGGTTCTGGTATGCCGCCATCGCCGGGTTGACGCTTATCCTCGGGGCGGCCTACAGCCTCTGGATGATCAAGCGGGTGGTCTATGGCGAGGTCCGGAATCCCGAGGTCGACAAGCTCCGCGACGTTGATCTGCGCGAGCGCCTCCTGCTGGGCAGCCTTGCCGGCGTCGTGTTGCTGTTCGGCCTCTACCCGGCACCACTGATCAACGTCATGGCGCCCTCGCTGGATGCGCTGTTCGGCATTGTTGTGCCCACACCCTAGTACGCTGGCCAGAGGACGATAATGAATTTCGAAATGCCCCAATTCGCGATGGCCGCCCCGGAGATCTGGCTGGGGGTCATGGTGTGCGTTGTTCTGATTGCGGATCTGTTCGATCCCGGCCGGGAGAGTCGGCTCGCATTCTTTCTCACGCAGGCGACTCTGCTGGTGGGCATCGGGCTTGCCGTATACACGCACTGGGGCGTTGAGCGCGCGATCACCTTCAACGGCATGTACGTCAGCGACAGCCTGGCCGCGGTGCTCAAGATAACCGTGGCGGGCCTTTCGATGGCAACGCTGGGCTACAGTCGGGACTATCTCCGCCAGCGCGACCTGCTCAAGGGCGAGTTCTATCTGCTCGCCATCCTCGCCAACCTGGGCATGTTCGTCATGGCCTCGGCGAGCAGTCTCCTGGTGCTCTATGTCGGACTGGAGATGCTCTCGCTCAGCCTCTATGCGATGGTCGCCTTCGACCGTGACAGTCGCATCGGTGCCGAGGCCGCGATGAAGTACTTCGTGCTGGGCGCGCTTTCCTCGGGAATGATGCTCTACGGCATGTCGATGATCTACGGCGCCTCCGGCAGCCTGCTCATCGATGAGATTGCCGCCCAGGCAATCGCCGGCAACAACCTGCTGTTGATGGGTTTCGGGATGACGTTCGTGCTCGTGGGCGTCGCCTTCAAGTTCGGCGCGGCGCCGTTTCACATGTGGATTCCGGACGTCTACCAGGGCGCCCCGACCGCGGCGACCGCCTTTCTGGGTACGGCGCCGAAGGTCGCCGCACTGGCACTGTTCCTGCGGCTGCTGGTCGACGGGCTCGGTGACATGCATGACCAGTGGCAGGGGATGGCCATTATCCTGGCCGTGGCGTCGCTGGCGATCGGCAATCTGTTTGCGCTCGTGCAGACCAATCTCAAGCGCATGCTCGCGTACTCGACGATCTCCCATATCGGCTTCCTGTTCCTCGGTCTGATTGCCGGGACCGACGAGGGCTATGCGGCGGCGCTGTTCTACGCCATCAGCTACGGCATCATGGCCAGTGGGGCGTTCGGCATGATTACCCTTTTGTCGCATCGCGGTTTCGAGGCCGAGATGATCGACGATATGCGGGGACTGAATGACCGCCACAGCGGCTTTGCGCTGGTCATGCTTCTCTTGATGTTCTCGATGACCGGCATTCCCGGAACCGTCGGCTTCTACGCCAAGTGGCTGGTACTCCAGGCACTCATCGACACGGGCATGGTCTGGCTGGCGGTGGTTGCCGTGGTGTTCGCCGTTATCGGCGCGTTCTATTACCTGCGTGTGCTCAAAGCGGTCTACTTCGATCGCCTGGAGTCGCCCGCACCGTTGCAGGCGCCCATGGGTCAGCGCGTCATCGTAGCGGTCAACGGCGGCCTGATCCTGGTGCTCGGACTGTTTCCCGATCGCCTGATCGAGATCTGTCAGACCGCGCTGGGGCTGTGAGCGTCCGATGAGCACCGCCGTCGCGATCACCCTGCTAATGGTTGTCGCGTTGATTGCGGCGAACCTGCCGTGGCTGAGTGATCGGATTGCGTTCGTTGTATCGCCGGCGGCGCGCGGCAAACCGGAGTGGATCCGCCTGGTGGAGTGGTTGACCCTGTTCTTCCTGGTGGGTCTGATCGCCGCCGGTCTCGAGTACCGGACGCAGGGCCAGCTGCAGATGCAGGGGTGGGAGTTCTGGGTGATCAACCTGGCGCTGTTCGCGGTATTCGCGCTGCCAGGGTTTATCTACTGCCATGACCTTCGGCGTCGACTCCAGCGTCATTCTCGGCGACGCGAGTCTTGAAAGATAGCCGCAGGACGTATATCGTTCTGGATGTCGGTTGCGGGGTGGAGCAGTCCGGTAGCTCGTCGGGCTCATAACCCGAAGGTCGCAGGTTCAAATCCTGCCCCCGCTACCAATTAGGCATCTTCGAGAAGGCCGCTTGCGGCCTTTTTTTTTGCCGGTGTCGCGAAAGCGGCAGCCGGTGTGGAAATGGGCCTCGGGCCCATTTTTTGTTCCGGGAAGGACCGGATACGACCAAACATGAAAGCGCCTGAACACGTCACAGAGCTTCTGGAGCCCGTTATCGAGGGGCTCGGTTATGAATGCGTCGGAGTGGAATTCCACCCGAGTCGGGGCAACGCGGTCCTGCGCGTATTCATCGACGGGCCGGAGGGCGTTAGTGTCGATGACTGTGCTCGCGTCAGCCACCAGGTCAGTGGCGTCCTCGACGTCGAAGACCCCATCAGCGGTGATTATACCCTCGAGGTTTCCTCGCCCGGACTCGACCGTCCGGTCTTCAAGACCTCGGACTACACGCGTTTCGCCGGCGAATCGGTCCGCATCCGGCTTCGCGAGCGGATCGACGGGCGTCGCAAGGTCACCGGCCGCCTCGCGGGTCTGACAGAGGAAGGGGTCATCGTCGAGGCGAGCGACGGGCGTACCGTCGTGCCACTGTCGTCGATTGATGGCGCACATATAGAGCTGGAGCCGTGAGCGACGGCGTATTCCAATCGGAGAACGGTAGACGATGAGCAAGGAAATTCTGCTGGTAGTCGACGCGATGGCCAACGAGAAAGGCGTCGAGCAGGAAGTGATCTTCGAGGCGATCGAGGCCGCACTCGCCTCGGCGACGCAGAAGCGCCACAGCGAGGAAATCGCGGCGCGGGTAGCGGTCAACCGCCGCACCGGCGAGTACCAGACGTTCCGGTGCTGGGAAGTCGTTGAAGATCCGGTTTCCGGCGACGGCGAAACCGAAACCGATACCGAGTCTGACTCCGACTCCGATGCCGATCCGGATCACGGGGGTGAAATCGAGTATCCGGATCAGCAGATTCCGCTGTCCCGGGCGCGCGAAATCGATCCCGAGGTCGAGGTCGGCGGTGTGATCGAAGAGCCGATGGAGTCGGTGGAATTCGGTCGCATTGCCGCGCAGACGGCCAAGCAGGTCATCGTTCAGCGTGTCCGCGATGCCGAGCGTGCCAAGGTCATCGAGGCCTACCGCGACCGCGTTGGCGAACTGATCTCCGGTGTCGTCAAACGGGTCGAGCGTGGCAATGTCTTCCTCGACCTGGGCAGCAATGCCGAGGCCTTCATCCCGCGCGAGGAGATGATCGCGCGGGAGGCCGTCCGCCCGGGTGATCGGCTGCGGGCCTGGCTCCGGGAAGTGCGCGAAGAGGCCCGCGGCCCCCAGCTGTTTGCCAGTCGGTCGGCACCGGAATTCCTGGTCGAGCTGTTCAAGCTCGAGGTCCCGGAGGTCGGCCAGGAGCTCCTCGATATCCTCGGCGCCGCCCGGGACCCGGGGCTGCGGGCCAAGATATCGGTCAACGCCCTCGACAGCCGTATCGATCCGGTGGGTGCCTGCGTGGGGATGCGCGGCTCGCGCGTCCAGGCGGTGTCCAACGAGCTCTCCGGCGAGCGCATCGACATCATTCTCTGGAATGAAAATCCGGCGCAGTTCGTGATCAACGCGATGGCGCCGGCCGAGGTCGAATCCATCGTGGTCGACGAGGATCGTCACAGCATGGACATCGCGGTGGGCGAGGATCAGCTCTCGCAGGCGATTGGTCGCGGTGGTCAGAACGTCCGGCTGGCCAGTGAGCTGACCGGTTGGGAGCTCAACGTCATGACCGCCTCCGAGGCCGAGGCGAAGAGCGAGTCCGAGGCCGCCGAGCTGGTCGAGAGTTTCGCTACGGATCTCGATGTCGACGAGGAGCTGGCCGGTCTGCTGGTGGAAGAGGGTTTCTCGAGCCTGGAGGAGATCGCCTACGTGCCGGTCGCCGAGTTGCTCGAGGTCGAAGGGTTCGACGAAGACCTGGTCAACGCGCTCCGCCAGCGCGCCCGCGACGTGCTCGCGAAGCGCGAGGCGGAGGCGGCGGCCGCCGATGCGCCGGCCGACGACCTGCTGGGCCTCGAGGGAATGGACACAGCGCTTGCCGAGCAGCTTGCGGCGAACGGGATCCGGACCATGGAGGATTTCGCGGAGCAGTCGGTGGACGACGTAATTGATATTGACGGTCTTGATGCAGAGCGCGCGGCGGCACTGATCATGAAAGCCCGCGAGCCGTGGTTCGCCGAAACCGGCGAGGACCAGGAGTAATCCCGGATCAGCCGGGACGGAGGTAATGAATATGGCGCAGAGCACAGTCAGGGATTTTGCAGACAGGACGGGCGTGCCACTGGATCGGCTGCTGATCCAGCTCCGTGAGGCGGGCATACCCCAGGATGACCCCGACGCCGCGTTGTCCGACGCGGACAAGTCGACACTGCTTGAACATATCCGCAAGACCCATGGCCGTCGTGACGACAGCGAGGACGGAGGTCCTTCGCAGATCACGCTCAAGCGGCGCAGTCACAGTCAGCTGAAAATGCCCGCCGGTGGTGGCGAGCGCCGGGCACCGCGCGGCAGTCGCGGTGCGGGTGCCGGTCGCACCGTCAATGTCGAAGTGCGCAAGAAGCGGACCTACGTCAAACGCAGCGTGGTCGAGGCGGAGGCCGCCGAGCAGGATGCCCAGGTGCTCGAGCGCGCCCTGCAGAAAGACGTGAACGCTGCCGAAGAGGCACGCCAGGCAGAGGCGCGGGTCAGGGCCGAAGCCGAGGCGAAGGCCGAGGCGGAGCGCCAGGAGCGCGAAGCGGCGGAGGCGGCCGCGGCCGCGGCCCGTGAGACCGAGGCGGACACCGGCGCGGCCGAAAAGGCAGCCGCCGAGTCATCGGCCGAGGCGCAGACCCCGGCGGATCTGGAAGCGGATTCGCAGAAGACCGAGTCCGAGGCCGCCCGAAACAAGGAAATCGAGGACGACAAGGAGCGCAAGCGCCTCGAGGCCGAGGCCAAGCGCGAGCGCGAAGCCGAGGAGCGCGCCGCTCGCAAGGCCTCGCGCGGTAAGGGCAAGGCGCGCAAGAAAGCCGAGGCCGGTGGCCGCCGATCCCGGCGGGGCGGCGCCGCCGGTGCGGCGAGCTCGGCCCTCCAGCAGGGCTTTGAGAAGCCGACCGCCCCGGTTGTGCGCGACGTCCAGGTGCCGGAGACGATCACTGTCGGCGATCTCGCCCAGCGGATGAGCGTCAAGGCCGCGGATCTGATCAAGGAGATGATGAAGCAGGGCGTCATGGCCACCATCAATCAGGCCATCGATCAGGAAACGGCCGTGCTCCTGGTCGAGGAGCTTGGCCATCGCCCGCACATCGTGCGGGAAGACGATCTCGAAGAGGCAGTGCTCAGCCAGACCACCGAGCCGGAGGGCGCCGCGGAGCCGCGCTCGGCCGTGGTGACGATCATGGGGCACGTCGACCACGGCAAGACGACGCTGCTCGACTATATCCGTCGCGCCAAGGTCGCGTCCGGTGAGGCCGGTGGTATTACCCAGCATATCGGTGCCTACCGGGTACCGTCCGAGCGGGGCGATCTCACGTTCCTGGATACCCCGGGCCACGAGGCGTTCACCGCCATGCGTGCCCGCGGTGCCCAGGTGACCGACGTCGTCATCCTGGTGGTAGCCGCGGATGACGGAGTGATGCCGCAGACCGAAGAGGCCATCAAGCATGCCCGCGCCGCGGGAGTCCCGCTGGTCGTGGCGGTCAACAAGATGGACCGCGAGGAAGCCAATCCCGACCGGGTCAAGAACGAGCTGGTCGCCCGCGAGGTTGTGCCGGAAGAGTTTGGTGGTGATGTGCAGTTCATCCCCTGCTCGGCGCTGAACGGCCAGGGAGTCGAGGCACTGCTCGAGGCCGTGGCGCTGCAGGCCGAGCTGCTCGAGCTCAAGGCGGTCCGCGATTGTCCCGCCTCGGGTGTCGTCGTCGAGTCGAGTCTTGACCGCGGTCGCGGTCCGGTCGCGACCATCCTCGTCCAGAACGGTGTGCTCAACCAGGGCGACACCATCATCTCCGGAACGGAGTTCGGCCGGGTCCGGGCGCTGCTCGACGAGCGCGGCGACCGGGTGAAGTCGGCCGGGCCTTCGACGCCCGTGGTGGTCCTGGGGCTCTCCGGGCTGCCCGAGGCGGGCGACGAGGTCCTCGCGGTCGAGGACGAGCGCAAGGCGCGCGAGCTGGTCGACCGTCGCCGCGAGAAGAGCCGCGACAAGCGGCTGCAGGCCCAGAAGGCGGCGCGGATGGACGAGCTCTTCAGCCAGTCGCAGGACGATGTCATCAAGACCGTCAATCTGGTGGTCAAGGGCGATGTCCAGGGCTCGGTGGAGGCGCTGACCCAGTCCCTCACCAACCTGGCGACCGACGAGGTGCGTATCGTGCCGGTGGCGACCGGCGTGGGCGCGATCAACGAGTCGGACGTCAACCTGGCGATCGCCTCCGAGGCGCTGCTCATCGGCTTCAACGTCCGGGCCGACGCCAAGGCGCGCCGGCTGGCGCAGGAAAATGACGTCAAGCCGCATTACTACAGCATCATTTACGATGCGATCGATCAGCTCCGTAACGCGATCAGCGGCATGCTCGAGCCCGAGACCCGCGAGCAGATCATCGGCACGGCCGAGGTCCGCGAGGTGTACCGCTCCTCGCAGCTGGGCCAGATCGCGGGCTGCCTGGTGGTCGATGGTGTCGTCCGCCGGCGTAACCCGATCCGCGTCCTGCGCAACAGCGTGGTGGTGTTCGAGGGCGATCTCGAGTCGCTGCGGCGCTTCAAGGATGATGTCAACGAGGTGCAGTCGGGTACCGAATGCGGTATCGGCGTCCGTCATTACAATGACGTCCGCGTCGGCGACCAGATCGAGTGCTACGAGCGCCTCACCATCGAGCGGACGCTGTAACGATGCCCCGGGATTTCTCGCGGGCACGCCGCGTCGGTGATCAGATCCAGCAGGAGCTCGCGGGCCTCATTCGCGACCAGGTCCGCGACCCCCGCGTGGGGTCGGTGACCGTCTCGGAAGTGCGGGTCAGCCGCGATTTCTCCTATGCCGACGTGTTCGTGACGGGACTGGGAATGGAGCCGGACGAATCGCGCGAGATGGTGCGTGTGTTGACCGGCGCGGGTAATTTCCTCCGCCGGGAGCTCGCCCGGCGGCTGACCCTGCGCAAGGTGCCGTTGCTGCGCTTCCAGTACGATCCGACCTTCGATCGCGGCGCGCGTCTCAACCGGCTGATCGACGACGTGCAGCCGGACGGGGATCCGGCGGCACCCGATAAGGACTGATCGACGGCGATGGCGCGCCGCAAGGGCCGATCAGTCGATGGCATTCTGCTGCTCGATAAACCCGCCGGGCTCACTTCGAACAAGGCGCTGCGCCAGGTCAGCCGCTGGCTGGATGCGCGCAAGGCCGGTCATACCGGCAGCCTCGATCCGCTGGCAACGGGGCTGCTGGTCCTGTGCTTCGGTGAGGCCACCAAGATCAGTGGCTGGCTGCTCGATGCAGACAAGCGCTATGTGGCGACCGCTCGGCTCGGGGTTGTCACGGACAGCGCCGACGCCGATGGCGAGGTCCTCTCGGAGCGACCGGTCCCCGCCATCGACAACCACTCGCTGGAACCGGTGCTCGCCGGCTTTCGCGGGGCGATATCGCAGGTGCCACCCATGGTCTCGGCGCTCAAGCACGAGGGCAGGCGCCTGCACGAACTCGCCCGGGAGGGTAAAACGGTCGATCGCCCCCCGCGCCCGGTCACCATCCACTCGCTGACCGGTGAGTGCCTCGCCCCGGATCGGTTGCAGCTTACGGTCGACTGCTCCAAGGGCACCTATATTCGCAGCCTGGTCGCCGATATCGGTGAGGCGCTGGGCTGCGGGGCGCACGTCGAAACCCTTCGGCGAACCGCGCTGGGGCCATTCCCGGGTGACGGCATGTGGAACCTGGAAACGCTGGAGGCCCGCCGCGAGCAGGGGCCTGATGCGCTGGATGACTTGCTGCTGACATCCGACCAGGGACTGATCGACTATCCGGCGGTAACGCTTGATGTCGGACAGGAGGCCGCCTTCTGCCAGGGCCAGGCAGCGACCGGATCCGGCGGAACACAGACGCCGACAGAGCTGTGTCGGGTTTATGCGGATACCGGGGTGTTCCTCGGCATCGGCGTTGGAGATGGTGAACATGGGGTCGCGCCGCGGCGATTGCTTGTTCAGCGCAGCCCCCACGGCTAGAATATTCAGTTGTTGTTAATCAGTTTTTCAATCAGGAGTCATTGATGTCGCTCAGCGCTCAGCAGAAGCAGGAGATCGTCCGCGATTACGGGCGTGCGGAAGGGGATACCGGATCCCCGGAAGTGCAGATCGCCCTTCTGACCGCCCGAATCCAGTACCTCACCGACCATTTCGCCACCCATAAGCAGGACCATCACTCCCGCCGCGGCCTGCTCAAGCTGGTCAACCAGCGCCGCCAGCTGCTGGACTATCTGCATCGCAAGAGCCTCGAGCGCTACCAGACCGTCATTAAACGACTGGGTCTGCGCAAGTAAGGCTTTCCACAAGAGACCAGGGGATAAATCTCAGTGACTCCAACCGCCGTCAAAAAGTCGTTCCAGTTCGGGGAACACAACGTCACGCTCGAAACCGGCAAGATCGCCCGCCAGGCGAGCGGTGCGGTCATGGTCAACATGTCCGACACCGTCGTTCTCGTGACGGTCGTCGGTAAGCGGGAGGTCGTGCCCGGGCGCAGTTTCCTCCCGCTCACCGTCAACTACCAGGAGCGGACCTACGCGGCGGGCAAGATCCCCGGTGGGTTCTTCAAGCGCGAGGGCCGGCCCTCCGAGAAAGAGACCCTGGTCTGCCGGCTCATCGACCGGCCCATCCGGCCGCTGTTCCCGAACGGCTTCACGAACGAGGTGCAGGTCGTCGCCACCGTCATCTCCATGAACTCTGAGGTGGATCCGGACATTCCGGCACTGATTGGGACCTCGGCGGCGCTGGCCGTGAGCGGGATCCCGTTCGAGGGCCCCATTGCCGCCGCCCGGGTGGGTTACAAGGATGGCGAGTTCCTGCTCAACCCGTCCTTTACCCAGCTCGAATCCTCCGAGCTTGACCTGGTGGTCGCCGGCACCGAGCAGGGTGTCCTCATGGTCGAGTCCGAGGCCAACCGGCTGCCCGAGCAGACCATGCTCGACG
This sequence comes from Spiribacter vilamensis, assembly GCF_004217415.1. NCBI lineage: Bacteria > Pseudomonadati > Pseudomonadota > Gammaproteobacteria > Chromatiales > Ectothiorhodospiraceae > Spiribacter > Spiribacter vilamensis. Next base: position 1,118,300 of record NZ_SHLI01000001.1, on the reverse strand, counting down.
CGGTGCTCTACGGCCACGAGCAGATGCAGTCGGCGATCGGCGCGATCAACGAGCTCGCCGCCGAGGCAGGCAAGCCGCGCTGGGACTGGGAGCCGGAGCCGACTGACGAGTCGCTTGCCGCGAAGCTGCGCGAGCGGGCGGAAAAGCCGCTGACCGAGGCCTATGCCGTTGCCGACAAGCAGGCCCGGCAGGAAGCCATCGCGGCCGTCCGCGACGACGTTACCACCGCGCTTGTGGGAGATGCCGAGACCGAAGACGGCTACAGCGCCGATGCAGTCGGCGATGCCTTCAAGGATCTCGAGAAGTCCATCGTTCGCGGTCGCATCATTGCCGGCGAGCGGCGTATTGACGGGCGCGACAACTACAGCGTGCGCCCGATCGATATCGAGGTCGGCAGCCTGCCGCGAACGCACGGCTCGGCGATCTTCACGCGCGGCGAGACGCAGGCGATCGTGGTCAGCACGCTGGGCACGGGTCGCGACGCGCAGATCATCGACGGCATCGAGGGCGAGCGGCGCGAGCCGTTCATGCTCCATTACAACTTCCCGCCCTACTGTGTGGGCGAGGCCGGTTTCATGGGCACGCCGAAGCGTCGCGAGATCGGTCACGGCAAGCTCGCCAAGCGGGGCGTTCAGGCGGTCATGCCGGAGCCGGAAGACTGTCCCTACGTGGTCCGGGTGGTCTCCGAGATCACCGAGTCCAACGGCTCCAGTTCGATGGCAACGGTCTGCGGCACCAGTCTCTCGCTGATGGACGCCGGCGTGCCCCTCAAAGCACCGGTCGCCGGTATCGCCATGGGGTTGATCAAGGAGGGCGATGACTTCGCCGTCCTCACCGATATCCTCGGCGACGAGGATCACCTCGGCGACATGGACTTCAAGGTGGCGGGTACCGAGAACGGCGTGACCGCGCTGCAGATGGACATCAAGATCGACGGCATCACCCGCGAGGTGATGGAGCAGGCGCTTGCACAGGCCCGTGACGGCCGGCTGCACATCCTCGGCAAGATGAACGACGTCATTGCCGAGCATCGCGACGAGATGTCGGCCTACGCACCGCGTCTGATTACGCTGCGGATCGATCCCGACAAGATCCGTGACGTGATCGGCAAGGGCGGTGCGACGATCCGTCAGCTGACCGAAGAGACCGGGACGACCATCGACATCACCGACGAGGGTGTTGTCACCATTGGTTCCACCGACAAGGCGGCCGGTGAAGAGGCGCGGCGTCGGATCGAGCTGCTGACCGCCGACGTCGAGGTCGGGCAGGTCTACGAGGGCAAGGTCATCAAGCTGATGGACTTCGGTGCCTTCGTGAACATCCTCCCGGGGCGTGACGGGCTCGTGCACATCTCGCAGATCTCCGATCGTCGTGTCGAGAGTGTCGCCGATGAGCTGGCCGAGGGGCAGAGCCTGCGGGTGAAGGTGCTCGAGGTCGACCGCCAGGGACGCATTCGGCTCAGCATCAAGGCGCTGCAGGAAGAGGGCGCCGAGGGCTAGCTGCTGGCACCAGCCAGGCATGCGCCCGGCGATCGAAAAACCCCGCGGCACGAGCCCGGGGTTTTTTTATGCGCTAGAACGCGCGCTGCTGGCGGCGAAATTCCACCATTTTCTCCTGCGCGCTGACGGCCTCGCTGAGGCGTGTAATCCCGGCATCGGGTAACAGTCCGAACAGCTGGATCAGGATCTCGGCGGTGGTGAGGGAGTCGCCCAGGGCGGTGTGACGACCGCCAACGCCCACACCCAGCCGCCGCGCCACGCCCTCGAGCGTATGCTCGCCGGTGTGGTCGTGGAGCAGGATCGATAACAGCAGGGCGTCGAGCGTGGGATTGTCGAAACGTACACCGCAGCGACGCTGCTTGAGCCGCAGAAAGCGCATGTCGAAGGCGATATTGAATCCCACCAGCACGGCATCGCCGGCGAAGGCGTGGAAACGGCGGATCGCCTCTTCGACCGGGGGGGCATCGGCGACATCCTCGTCGCGAATGCCGTGGATGCTCGTGGCGAGCGCGGGAATCGAGCGCTCCGGGTTCGCCAGCAACTCGAACGTCTCGCCGTGCATGACGCGCCCCTCGTGGATGCGCACGGCACCGATGGAGACGATCTCGTCACCCTGACCCGGCGCCAGGCCGGTGGTTTCGCAGTCGAATACGACGTAATCCAGTTCGGTCAGTCGACGGTCCGCCTGATCGCCCAGGGCAAGGACCGGATCGGTCTCGTCCGCGGCAAAGTCATAGAACTCGGGGCGAGGGGCGATGATGCTCGGGCTCTCGGTTTTCGCCGGTGCCCCCGGGAGCGGCAGCCGCAACACGGCCCGACCCGGGCGGGAGAGATCCGCCTGGCTCCACGCCGTGGTGTCGTGGCGCTGCAGCACCTCGCGCAGGGAGACGGTGCCACCGACGTCATCCAGCCCGGCATCCAGCCATTCATCGAGCTGATCCGGGGCGATCACATCGCCCGACCAGTTGATGTCGAGATAGACGAGGCTGCCCTGCTCCCGTCCGGTGATGGCGACGGCCGAGACGCCCAGCGCGCCGGCCAGACGGATCAGCAGCGCCTCGATCACCTGGCTGAGCAGGTAGGGCTCGGCAGACACCCAGACATCCGCGCCGCACTGGATCCGCGGCATGCCCGTTGACTGGCGGTTTTTCTTGATGCCGGCGATGAGACTGCCGAGGTGCAGATCCTCGAGTCGCCAGTTATCCGTCACCATCGATGTGGTTTCATCCGAGAGGTGCGCGAAGGCCTCGGTCAGGCGGTGGGTCTCCTCCCGGACCATGCGACCAAACCGGTCGGCATCGGCGTCGAGATCGGCCTGCTGGGCGAGCCGCAGGCTTTCACTGACCGTGTAGAGGCTGGTCAGCGGATCGCGGAGTGACTCGACCGCCGCGCGGAGGCTCTGTTCCCGGCGCAGGGCCGCCCGGGTCTGGCGCGAGACATCGGTCAGGGTCATGACGAAGCCGTCGGTGCCGGGGTCGTCGGTGATCAAACGCGCGACCCGGCATCGCAACAGTCGCTCGCCGCTGGTCGTCGCACAGACCAGTTCGGTGTCGGCACTGCCAGTGGCGTTCGCCGCTGGCTCGATCAGGCCGAGCGCGTGCCGCAGTGGCCCGTCATTGAGCACCTCGTTGATGTTGCGGCCGAGCCCCAGCGCCGGTTCGCCGTCGAGCAGGACACGCGCGGTGCGGTTGTAGAGATTGATGCGGCCGTCGGTACCGCAGACCACGACCCCTTCACGGATCTCGCGCAGGATCGTTTCCAGCCGGGCCTTTCGAGCCTCGATGCGGGTGGTCCAGGCCGACGCCGCTTCCTCCATCTCGCGCCGGCTGCGGGCGACGGTCCCCCCGAGCTGCTCGATGGTTTCGGGCAGGCGGCCGAGCCAGTGGCGAGCGTTCAGCTCGAGCTGATGCCCCGGGTTGGATGCGGCGATAATGCCCGCACCGCGTTCGGTCGCGCTCAGCGGTCGGCCGATGCGACGGTCGATCACCAGCCCGACGCCGGCAAACGCGAGACCCACCGCGCCGCCTCCCAGCACTGGGTGGACACTGCTCAGCATCGGGGCCGCCACCGCCGCCGGAGCGGCGATCACGGCAACCGATCCCCAGAGGCGTTTGCGCAGCCGGGGTAGCCGGAACGCCCTCACCCTCAGGCGGCTCCGCTGGCCAGGGCCCTCACCCGTCCGAGGATCGTCGCCGGATCGAAGGGCTTGACGATAAAGTCGGTCGCGCCCATCGAGAACGCCTTCTCGCGCTCGACCTGCAGGCTGTGCGAAGTCAGCATCAGGATGGGTAGACCGGCAGCACCGGCAACGGCGAGCAGACGCTGGCAGAGGTCATAACCACTGCGGTCGGGCAGGGTGGTGTTGACCATGGCCATGTCGGGACAGGCCTCGTTCATGGCGGCTTCCGCCTGGGCGCAGGTACTCGCGAGTACGACGCGAAACCCCGACTGCTCGAGCAGGAACCCGAGCGCACTGGTCAGATTGGATTCATGGTCGACAATTAGAATCGTTTTAACCATAAGCCATTCAGCATCCACTGGATGCTGCCTCCTCCTCTTTTTCTGCCAGTATAGGCTACTCCCTCGGCCGTTTGTCCATGTACGCTGGCATCAAAGTCAACGAATGCCCCGGGAGAATCCCATGACGGATGCCACCGCGAGCGCGGATGCCTCGGCGATCCGCGCTTTCCTCGATTCCCATTCCCCCTTCGACCGGCTGCCGCGCGCGCTGCAGCGGCATTTCCGGGAGCATTGCGAGGTCCGCGACTACACCGCCGGCACGGTCATCCTCGAGCCCACGGCCGAACCGGCGGCGTATTTCTACCTGATCGTGGAGGGGCAGGTCCGGGCCGAGCGCCCGGGAGGCGAGCGCTTCGAGCTGGGTGCCGGCGACAACTTCCCGATGGCGGCCATGATCGGTCAGCGAGCCACGCGGACCGTCTACCGGGCGGGGACGCCGACCCAGTGCCTGCGCATCCCGCGGACGGCGTTCGAGCATTTGATCAGCGAGAGCCCGATGTTCCGCGACTACTGTCTGCGCGGGGTGAGTGGCCTGCTCGATCAGGTCCAGCAGGACATCCAGCACCGCGCCGCCGGCAATCTCGGCGGTGATACCACGATGGATACGCCCCTCGGGGAGTTGATGAACGCCCGGCCACTCACCTGCGAGGCGCAGACCTCGGTGCGTGACGCGGTGGCGGCCATGCACGCCCGCAAGGTCGGCAGCGTACTGGTCACCGACCTCGAGGAGCGCCCGCGGGGGATCTTTACGCTCCATGACCTGCGCTCGGTGGTGGCCGATGGCAGCCACCTCGACGAGTCGCTCGCGGCGGTGATGACCCGCGAGCCGATCACCCTCGATGTGAAGACCTATGCCTTCGAGGCGGTGGTGGAGATGGCCCGGCACCATATCCGGCACATGATCGTCACCGATCAGGGCGGACGCCTTGCCGGCGTTATCTCCGAGCGCGATATTTTCGCCCTGCAGCGGATCAACCTGGTCCATCTCACCCGCTCGATTACCGGTGCCGAGGACGTCGATGCGCTGGTGCTCGCCCGCGGCCAGGTGGGCGCACTAATCGACAGCATGATGGCGCACGGGGCCGGCGTCGAGCAGATCACACGGATCATTACCCTGCTCAATGACCGCACCGTCACCCGTGCCATCGAGCTGGTGCTCGCCGAGCGCGGCGACCCCGGTGTGCCCTTTACGTGGATTGCCTTCGGCAGTGAGGGACGCCGGGAACAGACCCGCGTCACGGACCAGGATAACGGCATCCTCTTCGACCCGGGCGAGGAGACGCCGGAGGCGGTCCGCGAGCGTCTCCTGCCCCTGGCCCGGCGCATCAACGAGGTCCTCGACGCCTGCGGCTTCGCGCTCTGCACGGGCAATGTCATGGCCAGCAATCCCGGCCTGTGCCTGAGCTTCGAGGAGTGGGAGGCGACGTTCCGGCGGCTGGTGGGCAGTGCCACGCCGGAGAATGTCCTTCATTCGACCATCTACTTCGATTTCCGTCCGGTCTGGGGCGATCTCGTTACCGGCGAGGCGCTGCAGCGCCGGGTCGTTGAGCTCGCGTCCGGCAACTCGGTATTCCTGCATACGCTGGCGGGCAACTGTATGGCGATCAAACCCCCGCTCGGGGTCTTTCGCGACTTCGTGACCGATCGGGATGATGACGGTGTCCACCGACTCGACCTCAAGGTCCGCGGTCTGACGCCGTTCGTCGATGCGGCGCGTGTGCTGGCGCTGCAGGCGGGTATCGCCGATGCGCATACGCAGACGCGTTTCCGGGAGCTCGCCAAAGCGGATGTCCTGACCCCGGAAGACGCCGGCGCTTTCGAGCGCTCCTTTGCCTTCGTACAGCTGCTGCGGATGCGGGAGCATCAATACCAGTCGACCAGTGGCGATCGCATGGGCAACCGGCTCGATCCCGAGGGCGTGAACCCGATGGACCGTCGCATCCTCAAGGAGGCCTTCCGCGAGGCGCGGCGACTGCACAAGAAACTCGAAGTCCGCTTCCAGCTATAAGAAAACCCCGGTGCGGGGCCACCGGGGTTGGGGTTGGGTGCATTATCAGGGCGTCGGCGATCGACGCCCTGATTCGTTGGCCGCTCAGGCGGCGCGGGGCACCCGGATGCTTTCCACCAGGTCCTGGATTTCCTTCGGCGGCGGTGCCGTTGCCCGGGATACCAGGGTCGCGACGACGGCGTTGATGATCGCGCCGACTGCACCGATGGACTGCGGGCCGATGCCGAGCAACCAGTTCTCGGGGGTATCCGGCAGCATGTTCGTCCCGGGGATGAAGAACCAGCCCTTGAAGACGAACACGTAGATCAGCGTGAAGCTGAGACCCGAGAGCATACCGGCGATGGCACCGGCGCTATTCATCCGACGGCTGAAGATCCCCAGCATCAATACCGGGAACAGCGAGGACGCTGCCAGTCCGAACGCCAGGGCGACCACCTGCGCCGCGAATCCCGGTGGATTCAGGCCCAGGTAACCGGCCACGAGGATGGCGACCCCCATTGCCACGCGTGCCGACAGCAACTCGCCCTTCTCGCTGATCCGTGGGTTGATGATGCCCTTGATCATGTCGTGCGAGATCGCCGAGGAGATGGCCATGAGCAGCCCTGCCGCCGTCGACAGGGCGGCGGCAAGACCACCGGCCACCGTCAGCGCAATCACCCAGTTGGGCAGCCCCGCGATCTCGGGGTTGGCCATGACCATGATGTCGCGGTCGACCGTCAGCTCGTTGCCATCCCAGCCATAGGATTGCGCCGTGGATTCAAACTCCGCGTTGTCGTCGTTGTAGTACTGGATGCGGCCATCGTCGTTCTTGTCTTCGTAGCCAAGAAGCCCGGTTTCCTCCCAGCGCGAGAACCAGCCGGGGACATTCTCGTAGGCCAGGTTGCCTTCCTCCGCCCCGACCTCGCCCGTCTGGACGGTATTGATCAGGTTGTAGAACGACATGGCACCCACGGCCGGGGCGGTGGTGTAGAGAATGGCGATGAACACCAGTGCCCAGCCCGCCGACAGGCGTGCGTCACGCACCCGTGGAACCGTGAAGAAGCGCACGATGACGTGGGGCAGGCCGGCCGTACCGATCATCAGCGACATGGTCAGGAAGAACATGTTCATCGTCGTGCCCTTCATGATCGTGTACTGCGAGAACCCGAGATCAACAAGGATGTTGTCGAGGGTGTTGAGCAGGGACTGACCATCGGCCACGGTGCCACCGAGGCCCAGCTGCGGCAGCGGATTACCCGTAATCGCCAGGGAGATGAAGATCGCCGGGATGGTATAGGCGAAGATCATGACGCAGTACTGGGCGATCTGGGTATAGGTGATGCCCTTCATGCCGCCGATCACGGCGTAGAAAAAGACGATCGCCATTCCCGTGAAGAGACCCACCTCGTAGCTCGTCTCCATGAAGCGCGAGAAGGCGACGCCGATGCCCTTCATCTGACCGATGACATAGGTCAGCGAGGCCACGATCAGGGCGACGACGGCGATCACCCGCGCCGGTTTGGAGTAGAACCGATCGCCGATGAACTCGGGAACCGTGAACTTGCCGAACTTGCGCAGATAGGGAGCGAGCAGGAGTGCGAGCAGCACGTAGCCGCCGGTCCAGCCCATGAGATAGACCGATGCGTCATAGCCGAGAAAGGCGATGAGGCCGGCCATACTGATAAAAGATGCGGCCGACATCCAGTCCGCCGCCGTTGCCATGCCGTTGGCAATGGGGTTGATCCCCTTGCCGGCCACGTAGAATTCGCCGGTGCTGCCGGCCTTGGCCCAGATCGCGATGCCGATGTAGAGCACGAAGGTGGCGCCGACAATCAGGTAAGTCGTGAGTGCGAGATCCATGTCTTTACCCCTCGTTACTGCTCTTCGACATCGTATTTCCGATCCAGCGTGTTCATCCGGAACACGTAGACGAAAATGATGACGATGAATGCGTAAATGGCACCCTGCTGGGCGAACCAGAACCCGAGGGGATAACCCGCAATAACGATATTGTTAAGTAACGGGGCGAGTAAGATGCCGAGTCCGAAGGATACGGCAAACCAGATGATCAGCAACGTGATCAACAGTCTGACGTTCTCCTTCCAGTAGGCCATCGCGGCCTGTTCCTTGCCTGAAGCCATTGTTCCGCTCCTCCTGCGGTCTTATCGAATGACAGTGTCGCTACCGGACCTGCCGCTTTTTGTTTCTGTGTCGGTAGTGTGGATACTCGTTCGCTGGCGTCCTTCCTCCCTCGGCCTGTGTCCTGGGCTTATGTCGGGCCCGTGCCCCCGGCGGCATCAACTGCCACCGGGGGACGTGCTCACTGGTTGGCGCGGTTACTGATCAGATCATCCACCACGCCCGGATCGGCGAGGGTGCTGGTATCACCCAGGCTGTCGAGCTCGTTGGTCGCCACCTTGCGGAGGATGCGCCGCATGATCTTGCCCGACCGTGTCTTGGGCAGACCCGGCGCCCACTGGATGACGTCGGGCTTGGCGATCGGCCCGATCTCGCTGCGCACCATGCCGGCAAGCTCCTTTTCGAGCTCGTCGTTGGGCTCGACTCCCTGTATCAGCGTGACGTAGCAGTAGATCCCCTGGCCCTTGAGGTCGTGGGGATAACCGACGACCGCCGCCTCGGCAACCGCGTCATGCAGTACCAGGGCGCTCTCGATCTCGGCGGTGCCCATCCGGTGGCCGGAGACATTGAGCACGTCGTCGACGCGGCCGGTGATCCAGTAATAGCCCTCTTCGTCGCGTCGTGCGCCGTCGCCGGTGAAATACTTGCCCGGATAGGTCGTGAGGTAGGTGTTCATGAAGCGCTCATGATCACCGTAGATCGTGCGCATCATGCCCGGCCACGCCCGGGTCAGGCAGAGATTGCCGTCGGTGGCGCCCTCGAGGACATTGCCCTCGTTGTCGACCAGCTGCGGTTCGACACCGAAGAAGGGCAGGGTGGCCGATCCCGGCTTGAGATCGATGGCACCCGGGAGGGCGGAAATCATGATCGCGCCGGTCTCGGTCTGCCACCAGGTGTCGACGATACGGCAGCGCTCGTCACCGACAACGCGGTAGTACCACTCCCAGGCCTCGGGGTTGATGGGCTCACCCACGGTGCCCAGCACGCGCAGCGACTGGCGGGAGTGCTTCTTGACCGGCTCTTCACCCAGGCCCATGAGCGAGCGGATCGCGGTGGGCGCGGTGTAGAAGATATTGACCTGGTGGTCATCGACGATCTGCCACAGGCGCCCGGCATCCGGATAGGTCGGTACGCCCTCGAACATAAGACTGGTGGCGGCGTTGGAGAGGGGTCCGTAGACGATGTAGCTGTGACCGGTAATCCAGCCGACGTCCGCGGTGCACCAGTAGATCTCGCCATCCTTGTAGTCGAAGACGTATTTGAATGTCATCGACGCCTGCAAGAGATAGCCGCCGGTAGTGTGCAGTACACCCTTGGGCTTGCCGGTGGACCCGGAGGTGTAGAGGATGAACAGCGGATCCTCGGCGTCCATTTCCTCGGGTTCACAGTCCGTCGACGCCTCGGCGAGCGACTCGGCGTACTCGATGTCACGATCGTTGTTCCACGGCACCGGGTTACCCGTGTGACGCACGGTGATCACGCTGTGGACGCTGTCCAGGCCGTCAATGGCCTTGTCGACGTTCTCCTTGAGCGGGACCGGCTTGCCGCTGCGCAGGCCCTGGTCGGCGGTAATGACCGTCCGGCAATCGGCGTCCTCGATGCGATCGCGCAGGGCATGCGGGGAGAAACCGCCGAACACGATGGAGTGCACCGCGCCGATGCGCGTGCAGGCGAGCATCGCGACCACGGCCTCGGGGATCATCGGCATGTAGATCGAGACCCGATCGCCTTTGGAAACGCCGCGCTGTTTGAGCACATTGGCGAGGCGGCAGACATCCGCGTGCAGCTCGCGGTAGGTGATGTGCCGGGTCACGCCGGGCGAGTCACCCTCCCAGATGATCGCGTTTCGTTCGCCATGGGTGTCGAGATGGCGGTCGAGGCAGTTGTAGCTGACGTTGAGCTTGCCGCCTTCGAACCAGCGGATCTGGCCCTTGCTCAAATCGTTGTTGCTGACCCGATCCCACTTGCGGAACCAGGTGAGGAACTCCTCCGCCTGCTCGGCCCAGAATGCCTCCGGCTCTTCCAGCGAGCGCCGGTACATCCGGTAATAGGCCTCGCGGCTGAGCAGTGCGTTCTCGGCGGTTTCCGGGGGTACCGGATAGCGTTTCTCTGCGGCCATGCCGTTTTCTCCTCCTGAGTGACAGGTTGCAATCGTGATTCTTCTTATACCCTTATACTGCGGGTGTGAAAGGCCTGATGCCAAGCCATCCGGCGAAATTCCCGCGCCGATGCCGCGATTGCTCCATTACGGTGCGGGGATCGCGGAAGGCCGCCATTGCTGCACCGCCCAATCCAGCAGGCCGGCCACCGGCGCGCCCGACAGGAATGTCGGCGGCGGGTGGCCGAGAAACGTCAGTGCATCGCCGAGTGAGCGGCTGGCCTCGTCGGGCCTTACCGGCGGCGCACCGTTGGTCTTGCTGAGCTTGCTCCCGGCTTCGTCCAGCGCCACCGGCAGGTGCAGATAACGCGGCCTGGGCAGCCCCAGTGCGTCCTGGAGCAGGATCTGCGGAAAGGTGGCCGTTAGCAGGTCACCCCCGCGGACGACATCCGTAACGCCCAGGTCCGCATCATCCAGCACCATGGCGAGGTGATAGGCGTGCAGGCCATCGCCACGCCGAATAACGAAATCGCCGATGGCCTCGGCGGGATCGATTGACTGTTCGCCGGCAAGCCGGTCGGTGAATGCGAGTGTCCCGGTCGGGACACGGAATCGCCAGCTGCGCGCGGTCTTGCCCGCCGGGATGCCGGATCGGCAGGTCCCCGGGTAGATCATGCCGGCCGGTCCGTAATGCGCGGCCGCGGCGATCTCGCGCCGGCTGCAGCCGCAGGGATAGGCCTGCCCCGCCGCCTCCAGGTGCTCGAGTGCCGCCTGGTAGCGCTCCCGGCGATCATCCTGGTACTGCACCGGGCCATCCCATTCCAGCCCGAACGCCTCCAGCGTGGTGAGGATGGCGCTCGCCGCCGCGGCCCGCGATCGACCGCGATCGACATCATCGATCCGCAGCCGCCACTGCCCATCTGCGGAACGTGCATCGAGGTAGCTGGCCACCGCCGCGATGAGCGAGCCCTGGTGCAGCGGCCCAGTCGGGCTGGGCGCGAATCGGCCGATGACAGGCGTGTCTTCCATATCCCCATCATAGCGCGCCCGGTCCATGCCACGGCCACCGCAACGATTGCTACACTCCGGGGTAAAACGCCGCCCGAGGTCGATGTGTCACTTCCCAGCCTGTCCGCCCGCAGCCATCGTATCCAGCCGTTTCACGTCATGGCCCTGCTCGGACGGGCCCGCGAGCTGGAGGCGGGCGGTCGCGACATCATCCACATGGAGATCGGCGAGCCCGATTTCCCCACTGCGGCACCGGTACGCGATGCCGGCGCGCGCGCACTCGCCGATGGCCATACCGGCTATCTGCCGGCGGCGGGCCTGCCGGCACTGCGCGAGGCGATTGCCGGGCACTATGCCGCGCGCTACGGGGTGCAGGTCGATCCCGGGCGCATCCTGGTCACGCCCGGGGCAAGCGGGGCACTGGTGGTGGCAATGGCCATGCTCGCCGATCCGGGGCGTAATGTCCTGCTGCCCGATCCGGGGTATCCGTGCAACCGCAACTTCGCGGAGCTGGTGGACGCCGTTCCACGGGCGGTACGAGTCGATGCCGGGACCGACTACCAGCTCACTCCGGCACTGGCTGAGGCCGCCTGTGACGAGTCCACGGCGGCGATGCTCGTGGGCTCGCCCGGCAATCCGACCGGAACCCTCGCCCGGGCCGCCGATCTGGCTGGCCTCGGCGCCCTGGCCCAGCGGCGGGGAATCGGCCTGGTGGTGGACGAGATCTATCACGGGCTCGACTACGACGGCATGCCGGCCCAGGCGCTGATCCATGCGCCGGATGCCGTCGTGGTGAACAGCTTCTCGAAGTACTTCGGCATGACCGGCTGGCGGCTCGGCTGGATGGTGGTGCCGTCGGACTGGGTACCGGTGGCCGAGAAGATCATGCAGAACCTGTTCATCAGTGCCTCGACACCCGCGCAGCATGCCGCGCTGGCCTGCTTTACGGAGCGCTCGCTGGCGATTTTCGAGTCGCGTCGCGAGGCGTTCCGACAGCGACGCGATTTCCTGCTGCCGGCGCTTCGCGAGCTCGGCTTCCATATCCCCGGCCATCCCGCCGGCGCCTTCTATCTCTACGCCGACGTCTCGGCGCTCTGCGATGACAGCTTCGCGCTCGCACGGGACCTGCTGGAGCAGGCCGGCGTGGCGGTCACACCCGGCCTCGATTTCGAGCGCACGGCTCCGGAGCGCCACCTGCGCTTTGCCTATACCACCGACACCGATCGTCTCGCGGAGGCGGTCGAGCGCATCCGGCGTTACCTGGTGGCCGGCGGCTGAGCGCAATGCGGCTCGACCGAATCCGTCTCAGCGGCTTCAAATCCTTCGTCGATGCCACTCCGGTGGTGCTCGGGTCGGGCATTACCGCCATTGTCGGTCCGAATGGCTGCGGCAAGTCGAACATTATCGATGCCGTCCGCTGGGTCATGGGTGAGCGCTCTGCGAGGCATCTGCGCGGTGGCTCCATGGCCGACGTTATCTTCAGCGGTTCCGGTAGCCGCAGGCCGGTGGGGCAGGCCAGCATCGAGCTGGTGTTCGACAACGCCGACGGGTCGCTCGGCGGGCAGTACGCCGGCTTTGCCGAGATCTCGATCCGTCGCCAGGTCAACCGCGATGGCCAGTCCGCCTATTTCCTCAACGGCAGCCGCTGCCGGCGGCGTGATATTACGGAGGTCTTCCTTGGCACCGGGCTCGGGTCCCGCAGCTACTCCATTATCGAGCAGGGCACCATCTCGCGTCTGATCGAGGCCCGCCCCGAGACACTCCGCGCTTATCTCGAAGAGGCCGCCGGGATCAGCCTGTACAAGGAACGGCGGCAGGAGACCGAGCGCCGGATGCGGGACACGCGCGGGAATCTGGATCGCCTCGAGGACATGCGCGGCGAGGTTGCCCGGCGACTCGAGCGTCTCAACGACCAGGCCCGGACCGCCGAGCGCTATCGGGCGCTCAAGGCCGAAGAGCGTCAGCGCCAGGTCGAACTGACATTGTTGCGTATCCGTCGGCTCGAGGCGGACAGCGCGACGCTGGCCTCGGAGCTGGCCGCCGAGGAGACCGCCCTCGAGGCGCGCCTGGCCGGGCAGCGACGCAGTGAGCGTGATACCGAGTCGCTGCGTGCCGAACAGACGGCATCCAGCGATCACCTCAACGCTGTCCAGGCCCGTTATTACGAATTGGGCTCGGCACTCGCCGCGCTCGAGCAGCAGCTGCGGCATGACCGCGATACCCGGGCGCGCAGTGAGCGCGAACTCGAGCAGATCCGGGAGGCGATCCGGGAGAATGACACCGCCCTTGCCGACGACCGTCGCGAGGCGCAGACACTGGCGCAGACGATTGCCACCGAGACACGGGGCCTTGCCGAGGCCGACGGGGTCCTGAGCGCGGCTGACGCCGATGTAACGGCCGCCACCCGCCGCCTCGAGGCGGCCCGGGAGGCGCGCGATGCCGTGGTCGGGGCGCAGGCCGATGCCGAGCGACAGAACGAGCTCGAGCAGACGCGGATCGAGCAGATCGAGGCACGCCAGCGGGAGCAGAACCAGCGCCTCGAGCGCATCGATGCAGAACGCCAGGCGCTCGAGACCACCGCGATGGACACCACGGACGACGACGGTGAGCGAATCGACGCGCTGGAATCGGAACGGACGGATCGGGTCGAGTGCCTGGCGATGATTGACCAGAGCCTGGCGAAGACACGCGGGGAACGCGATCCGATACAGGCCGAGCTGGATGCGCAGCGCGCGGCACTGACGCGTGACCAGGCGCGGCTGACCTCGCTGCAGACACTCCAGGACGAGGCCCTGGGGAGTGATCAGGCGATCGCCCGCTGGCTCAGCGATCGGGGCATTGACGCCCGCCGGCGACTGGTCGATCAACTCGATGTCACGCCGGGCTGGGAGCGGGCGGTGGAGTGGGTGCTGGAGCGGGCGCTCCAGGCGCTCGAGTCGACGGATGCCGAGGTGGCGGGTGGCCGCCAGGCGCTGCCGACGAGCGGCGAGGTGATGCTTTTTGCCCCGCCGTCGGCAATGTCGTCGCGCGACAGTGCTCCGTCACCGCGGTCGCTGGCCGCGCAGGTGGCCGGTCCCGAGGCCGCGATCGATCTACTCCGCGGGGTGTATGGCGCCGCGGATGCCGAACAGGCCCGGGAATGGCTTGCCGATCTGCCACCCGGCGCGTCGGTCATCACGCCCGAGGGGCACTGGTACGGGCGGGGGTGGCTGCGCCTGCGGGCAACCCCCGACGATCCGCAAGCCGGTGTCGTGGCCAGGGCCCGGGCGATCGAGGTCGTGACCGATCGCATCGAGTCGACGCAGGCGGCAATCGACGACGCGGCGACCCGTCTGGGAGTGGTGGATACCCGGCTCGACGATCTCGATGCCCGTCACCAGGCAATGCTTGACCGGCGGCACGCGCTGGATCGGGAGCTGGCAGCGGCACATGCCCGCCGCGAGTCGGCACAGACGCGGCGTGCCGCGGACCGGGCGCAGCATGAGCGCCTGTCGGCGGAGCGCGCGGAACTGGTCGAGGCGATGACGGCGGGTGCATCGGCGCTCGATGGCGCACGGGGCAGGCAACGCCAGGCCCGGGCCGAGGCGGATACCGCCGCGCAGCGTCGGCGCCCCGTGGACGATGATTGCCAATCGGCCCGGACCGCCCTCGATGCCGCCCGTGAGGCAGCCACCACGGCCCGCGAACGGCGCCAGGCGGTGGCGCTTCGGCTCGAGCGGGCCCGGACCGCGCATCAGTCCCGGGAACAGGCGATTGCCCGACTCGAGCAGCAGGATGAACGCCTTCGGGTGCGGGTCGATGAGTTACAGACAACGATCGATGCGCTGGCCGATCCGGATCAAACCCGCGAGGCGGAACGCCAGTCACTGCTGGCGCAGCGCGCGGAGAGCGAAACCGCACTGGCGAACGCGCGGCGGACACTGGATGATCGGGAGGAGGCGCTGCGCCGCCTCGACCGCGAGCGACTCGAGGCCGAACAAGCGGTGCGTGAGCGCCGCGAGGCCTGCGAATCGCTCCGCCATCGCCGTGTCGAAATCGAGGCCCGTCTCACCACCCGGCGCGAAGAGCTCGAGTCGATGCCGGTGACGATCGATGCCGTGGCGCGGGATCTGTCCAGCGATGCCCGCGAATCCGATCATGTCGCCGAGCTGGAGCGCCTTTCCGGTGCGATCGAGGCACTCGGGCCGATCAACCTGGCGGCTATCGACGAGCAGGCGGAACTCGCCGAGCGCAAGGACTACCTCGATGCCCAGCACACCGACCTGAACGCCGCGCTGGAGACGCTGGAGAACGCCATCCAGCGCATCGACCGCGAGACCCGTGAGCGTTTCCAGGCGACATTTGACGAGGTCAGTGCCGGTCTGCAGCGACTCTTCCCGACGCTTTTCGGCGGCGGCGAGGCCTATCTGGAGCTGACCGGGGCGGATCTTCTCGAGACCGGGGTGACCCTGATGGCGCGTCCGCCGGGTAAGCGCATCACCAATATCCATCTGCTGTCCGGGGGCGAGAAGGCACTGGCGGCCGTGGCTCTGGTGTTCGCGATCTTCGAGCTCAACCCGGCGCCGTTCTGCATGCTCGACGAGGTCGATGCGCCCCTCGACGAGGCCAATGTCGGCCGTTTCTGCGATCTGCTGCGAACCCTGTCCGATCGCGTCCAGTTCATCGTGATCACCCACAACCGGATCACCATGGAGGCGGCGAGTCACCTCGCCGGTGTAACCATGGCGGAGCCCGGCGTATCGCGACTGGTGACAGTCGATGTGGCCGCGGCGGTGGAAATGACCAACGCCGATACTTGAGTTGAGACAGACGGCGTTGCAACCTGAGACCCGTTAGCGGGAATGGGACATGGAATGGACGAATTGCGCTGGATACTACTGGGCCTCGGCATCCTGATCATCGCCGGGGTCTATGGCTACGCCCGGCTCCAGGACTGGCGCCGCGACGGGCCGCCCTGGCGCCGTCGCGGGCACGCGAACCGCGAGCCATTCGCGCATTACAGCGAGCCGGCGCTCGATGACGACGAGACGCTCACCGGTGATCCGCTCACCGGGAGTGATCAGGACGACGATATCCTCGGCCCGGCGCGGGTCGTGGAGACGGGGCCGGCGCCGTCACCGGCCGCGCCGACCGAGCCGACCGAGCCGCCGGGCGACGATCTCGAGGAGGTGCGTGGCCGCGCCGTGGGTGAGGAGAAGATCATCGCCCTGTCGGTGATGGCGCCCGATGCGCGCCCGTGGAACGGCGCGGACGTGGCCGAAGTCCTTGAATCGGCGGACCTGCGGCTCACCGCCCAGGGCGTTTTTCAGCGCACTCTCGATACGGATGACGGTCCGGTGGCGCTGTTCACCGTCGCCAACATTGTCGAGCCGGGGACGTTTGATGCCGGTAATCCCGGCGCAACCACCACCCCTGGCATCGTGCTGATCATGCAGCTGCCGGCACCGTTCGACGGTCTGGCGGCGTTCGAGCTCATGCTGGCCGCCGCACGGCGGGTCGCCCAGACCCTTGGCGGACAGCTCCTGGACGGCCGTCGCTGTGATCTGACCACACAGGCCATCGAGCATCTACGCGAGGAGCTGCTCGAGTATCGACGTCGGGCGCGTCTCGCCGATCGGCGGCGGAGCGGGGGCGCATGAGCGGCAGCGATGTCGCGCCCGCCGAGCGCGCCGCCGCCCTTCGCGAACAGCTCGAGCAGCATAATTACCGGTATTACGTGCTCGACGATCCGGCGATCTCCGATGGCGAATACGACCGGCTTCTGGCCGAGCTCGTCGATATCGAGCACCGCTATCCCGATCTTCGGACCGATGATTCCCCCACCCGCCGGGTCGGCTCGACGCCGCTCGCGGCCTTCCGGGAACGCGCCCATGGCGAACCGATGCTGTCGCTCGCCAATGCATTCAGCGACGCCGATCTCGGCGATTTCGACCGACGCCTTCGCGAGACCCTCGGAGTCGCTGAAATCGAGTACATGGCCGAGCCCAAGCTCGATGGCCTGTCGGTCAACCTGCTCTACGAGGACGGCCAGCTGACCGCGGCGGCGACGCGTGGTGACGGTCGGGTCGGCGAGGAGATCACCGCCAATGCCCGTACCATCCGCAGTGTGCCGCTGCGATTGCCGTGCGCCGATCCGCCGGCGCGGATCGAGGTGCGCGGCGAGGTCGTGATTCGCCGCCAGGATTTCGAGCGACTCAATGAACGTCGCCTGGCACGCGCCGAGCGACCCTTCGCGAATCCCCGCAACGCGGCGGCGGGCAGCCTCCGCCAGCTCGACTCGCGGGTGACCGCGGGCCGGCCACTGACCCTGTTTGTCTTTGGCACCGGTGAGTCCAGCGCTCCGCTTCCGGCGACGCATGAGGGTGTGCTGGAAACGCTCGGGCAGTGGGGGTTTCGCGTCAATGACCAGGTCACCCGCGTCAGCGGCGCCGAGGGTTGTCTTGCCTATCGCGAGCGCCTGATCGAGGCCCGGGATGGCCTCGATTACGAGATCGACGGGGTGGTCTACAAGGTCAACGATCGCCAGGTCTGGGAACGGCTGGGGGCCACCGCCCGTGCGCCGCGCTGGGCACTGGCGCACAAGCTGCCGGCGCGTGAGGCCACGACACGGGTCAATGCGATCGTACCGTCGGTGGGCCGGACCGGGGTGATTACGCCGGTGGCGGCGCTCGAGCCGGTCGAGGTCGGCGGCGTGACCGTCACCCGGGCGACCCTGCACAACCTCGACGAGGTCCGGCGCAAGGACGTCCGCGAGGCGGATGCGGTCATGGTGCGGCGGGCCGGTGACGTGATCCCCGAGGTGGTCAGTGTCATCGAATCGCGGCGGCCTGCGGAAACCCGCCCCTGGCAGATGCCGACGGCCTGTCCGGTCTGTGGTTCCGATGTAGCGCGTATCGACGACGCGGCGGCGCATCGCTGCATGGGCGGGTTGTACTGCCCGGCGCAGCGCATGGGAGCGCTCATGCACTTCGTTTCGCGGCGGGCCATGGATATCGACGGGCTGGGCGAAAAGCTGATCGAGCAGCTGGTGTCGCGGGAACGCGTCCACACCGCAGCCGATCTCTACGCGCTGACCCGCAGTGATCTACTGGGGCTCGAGCGCATGGGCGAGCGCTCGACCACCAATCTTCTCAACGCCATTGATGCCTCGCGCGACACCACGTTGGCGCGGTTCCTCTATGCCCTCGGGATCGACCAGGTGGGCGAGGTGACGGCACGGACGCTCGCGGAGCATTTCGGCAGTCTCGAGGCGCTGATGGCGGCGGATGAGCCGGGCCTCACGGCAGTGCCCGATGTCGGCCCGGTCGTTGCGGAATCGGTGCGACGGTTCTTCGCGCAGGCGCATAATCGCGAGGTGATCGACGCCCTGATCGCCGCGGGCGTGAGCTGGCCAGACCCGCAGTCCGACGCCTCGGCGGCACGATCACTGCCGCTCGATGGCAAGACCTTCGTGTTGACCGGGACTCTGTCGGCCTATACCCGCGACGAGGCAAAGGCCCGAATCGAGGCGCTGGGCGGCAAAGTGACCGCCAGCGTCTCGGGGCGCACGGATTACGTGGTGGCGGGCGCGGATGCCGGGTCCAAGCGCGATCGGGCGGAAAAGCTCGGGGTGACGCTGCTCGATGAATCCGCCTTCGCCGCGCTGGTGGCGTAGGCTAGCCGTTGTCCGGCTTCGCCCAGTTGGCCTCGTAGTCGATCTCCGCATCCTCGCGGAGCGCCTGCAGCTCGGCCTGGATCCGCTCGTTAATGACGCTCATCCGCAGATCGCTGGCTACATCGGAGAAGGCCGGCGCCTCGGTCTCGCGGGTGTCGTCGAGGCGGATGACGTGGAATCCGAACCGCGTCTGCACCGGCTCGTCGGTCACCGCGCCGGGCTCGAGCTCAGTGACCGCCTCCGAGAACGGACCGACCATATCGCCCGGCGCGAACCAGCCGAGGTTGCCGCCGTCGCGCGAGGTGCCGTCCTCCGAGTACTGGCCCGCCAGCTCGGTAAACGACTCACCGTCGGCGAGCCGATCGATGATGGCCGCCGCCTGTTCGCGGTCGGAAACGAGGATATGGCGCGCCTTGTACTCCTTCGGCGCCGCGCCGCCATACTGCGTCTCGTAGCGCTCGCGCAGCACCGATTCTTCCACCGGTTCGTCCTCGGTTAGCTGGCGCACGAAGGCCTGGGCCAGCGTTCGACGCCGGTCGTTGTTCAGCTGCGCGGCCACGTCGGGCGACTCGTCGATATCGGCTTCATCGCCTGCCTGGGCGAGCAGCATCAGGTTGATGATCTCCTCGAGGAACTGACGACGCTGGGTCGGCGGGATCTCGGACTGGCCCTGGGTCTGCTGTGAGACCAGCTGATCGAGTTCGCGCTCGGTGATGGTCTCGCCGTTGATCTCGGCAAGGACCCGGGTCTCGACCTCGTCCTGCGCCTGGGCAACGCCCAGTCCGAGGGTGAGGGCGAGTGCCGGAATGGTCAGTCCGAAGGCTTTGAGCGGGGGGAAATGCATGCAGTTACTCGCTTTGATGATGTGGCTGTGACTGGGCCTCGCCCGGCGTCAGCGCCTCGATGCTGAGGGCATGGATGCAGTCGTTGCGCATCGCATCACCCATCGCATCGTAGACCTGCCGATGGCGTTGCAACCGGCGCTGCCCCGCGAAATCGTCACTGACAATGCGCAGGTTGTAATGGCCGCCACCCGCCTGTGCGCCGGTGTGCCCGGCGTGGCGATGGCTGTCGTCCTCGACCTCGAGCGACTCGATGGACAGGGCCCGGTGGAGGCGCTCGCGGATCATTGCCGGGCGCTCGCTGCGCGGGATATCGGTCATGGCAGGGCCTTGCGAAAGGGTTTGACGGTCACGTCCCGGTACACGCCGGCGGCGACATACGGATCGTCGTCGGCCCAGGCGCGGGCGGTGGCGAGCGATTCGAACTCGGCGATCACGACGCTGCCGCTGAAGCCCGCCTCGCCGGGATCGGGGGCATCGATCGCCGGCGTCGGCCCGGCGACCAGCAAACGCCCCTCGTCGCGCAGCTGTTCGAGTCGCGCGATGTGGTCGTTGCGTGCGCCGGCACGGCGCTCCGCGCTGTCGTCGACGTCTTCACTGATGATCGCGTAGTACATAGCATCCCGTCCGTTACTATCCAAAAACGCTACCATACTTGTGTCGTGTCGACACCAGAGGAGCTCACCATGAGCCAGTACTTCGAGATCCATCCCCACACGCCTCAGCCGCGGCTTGTCCACCGCGCCGTGGAGATAATCCGGCAGGGGGGTGTTGTCATCTATCCGACCGGGACGACCTATGCGCTCGGCTGCGCCATGGGCGAGAAATCCGCGATCGACCGGATCCGCCAGCTCCGTGGCCTCGAGGAGCGCCACCACTTCACGCTCGCGTGTCGCGATCTCTCCGATATCGGCAGTTACACCCGGCTCGACAACAACGCCTTCCGTTTGCTGAAGGCCCATGTGCCGGGGCCCTATACGTTCGTGTTGCGGGCCACGGCGGAAGTCCCGCGCCGGGTCCAGCACACCCGGCGCAAGACCATCGGCATCCGGGTGCCCGATCATCCCGTCGCCCAGGCGCTGCTCGAGGCGCTCGGCGAGCCGCTGACCACGACCACGCTGCTGTTGCCGGGCGAGACCGTTCCCATGACCGATCCGGTGGATATGCGCGAGCGGCTGGGCAAACAGGTCGATGCCGTAATCGATGGCGGTCCCGGCGGGCTCGAGCCGAGCACCGTGGTGGACCTCAGTGGCGAGCATCCGGAGGTCATCCGCCGCGGCGCGGGGGATGCCCACGTTTTCGAGACCTGATCCGCTATCATGCGCACAGGCAAATATTCCAAGCGGAGGTCATCTTGAGCCAATCCCCTGCCAGCCGCGATCGCATCCTCTCCGGCATGCGCCCCACCGGGCGCCTTCATCTGGGCCATTATCACGGCGTGCTGCGCAACTGGGTCGACCTGCAGGCCTCGCACGACTGCTTTTTCTTCGTGGCCGACTGGCATGCACTGACGACCGCCTACGAAAACCGCGAGGTGATCTCGCAGAGCGTCTGGGACATGGTGGTCGACTGGCTCGCAACCGGCGTCAATCCGAACCTCGCGACGCTGTTCATCCAGTCGCGGGTGATGGAGCACGCCGAGTTGCATCTACTGCTGTCGATGATCGCGCCGCTGGGCTGGCTCGAGCGGGTGCCGACCTACAAGGATCAGATCGCCGAACTGCGCGATCGCGACCTGGCGACCTATGGCTTTCTCGGCTACCCGGTTTTGCAGAGCGCCGATATCCTCATCTACGGCGCCAGTGGCGTTCCGGTGGGCGAGGACCAGGTCTCGCACGTCGAGCTGACCCGTGAACTGGCACGTCGCTTCAATCACCTGTTCGGTCGCGAGCCCGGGTTCGAGGACAAGGCCGAGTCGGCGATCAGCAAAATGGGCAAAAAGCAGGCCCGGCTCTATCGCTCGCTGCGCCGCCGCTACCAGGAGGCGGGCGATACGGATGCGCTCGGCGAGGGCAGGGCCCTTCTCGAGAGCCAGCAGAATCTCACCATCGCCGACCGCGCGCGCCTCGTGGGCTATCTCGATGGCGGCGGGCGGAATGTGCTCAGCGAGCCGGAGGCGCTGCTGACCCACTCCCCGCGGATGCCCGGCCTCGACGGGCGCAAGATGTCGAAGTCGTACGGCAACACCCTGTCGCTACGCGAATCGGATGCCGATATCGACCGCAAGATCCGCACCATGCCCACCGATCCGGCCCGGGTTCGACGGATCGACCCGGGCGAGCCGGAGAAATGCCCGGTGTTCGATCTGCACAAGGTCTACGCCGACGATGCCACCCGCGCGTGGGTCGAGAACGGCTGCCGGTCGGCGGGAATCGGCTGTCTCGATTGCAAAAAGCCGCTTATCGAGGCCATGCAGGCCGAAGTGGCACCCATTCGGGAGCGGGCGGCCGCGCTGGAGGCCGATCCGGGCCATGTCCAGCAGATCATCAGCGATGGCTGTGACCGGGCCCGTGGCGTGGCGCGCGAGACCATGACGGAGGTGCGTGCCGCCATCGGGCTGGACTACCGACAGCGATGACAATCGCCACGGTGCGGGGCGAGCCCTACCACGAGCTGCCCCGCGATCTGTTTATCCCGCCGGATGCCCTCGAGGTGTTTCTCGAGACCTTCGAGGGCCCGCTCGATCTGCTCCTGTACCTGATTCGGCGCCAGAACCTCGATATCCTCGATATCCCCATCGCCCGAATCACCGATCAGTACATGCACTACGTCGACCTGATGACCGGGAAACGCCTGGCACTTGCCTCGGATTATCTCGTCATGGCCGCAATGCTCGCCGAGATCAAGTCGCGGATGCTCATGCCCCGCACGCCCGCCCGTGACGAAGAAGACGACCCCGATCCGCGCGCCGAGCTGGTGCGCCGACTGCGCGAGTACGAGCAGTTCCGTGATGCCGGTGAGCGGCTGGACGCGTTGCCGCGGATGGGCCGCGAACTGGCGCCCGCCCGCGTCGCCGAATCGATGGAACGGGTGCCGGGACCGGCGCCCCGGGTCGGAGTGGACGAGCTGCGCGACGCCTTTGCCGCGGTCATGGAGCGGGCGGCGTTGAACCGTCACCATGCGATCCGGCGCGAGGCGCTCTCGGTGCGCGAGCGCATGAGCGAGACGCTGGCGCTCGTCGACGGCGATCGGTTCGTGGTGCTGACGGATCTGCTCGACGCCCGGGAGGGGCGCGCCGGCGTGGTGGTAACTTTTCTTGCCGTTCTCGAGCTGCTCAAGGCCCGGCTGCTGGAGCTGGTCCAGTCCGAGCCGCTGGCGCCACTCTACCTGCGTGCCCGCCAACCGCATGGATGATCCCGGCCTCGAGCGCATTATCGAGGCGGCGCTGCTCGCCGCGGGGACGCCGCTGGATATCCACCAGCTGCAGGCCTTGTTCGGCGATGTGCCGCCGGATCGGGCCACCCTGGAGGCGGCGCTGGCGCGACTCGATCGGCAACTGAGCGATCGTGGCGTCGAGCTGCAGCGGGTGGCGAACGGCTGGCGCCTGCAGGTCCCCGAGCGCTACGCCCCCTGGGTGGCGCGCCTCCGGGAGGAAAAACCGGCGCGCTACTCGCGCGCAGTGCTCGAGACGCTGGCGATTATCGCCTATCGGCAACCGGTGACGCGCGCCGAGATCGAGGCGATTCGCGGGGTACCGCCCAGCACCTCGGTGATGAACACGCTGCAGGACCGGGGCTGGATCCGGGTGGCCGGGCATCGGGACAGTCCCGGGCGGCCGGCGGTGTTCGCCACCACGCGCGACTTCCTCGATCACTTCAATCTCAGTAGCCTGAGCGAATTACCCGCACTGATGGACAGCCCGGAACAGGGGAAAGAATGACCTCGGAGAAACTGCAGAAAGTCCTCGCCCGCGCCGGGATCGGCTCGCGCCGCGAGATGGAACGGCAAATCGATGACGGCCGCGTCGAGGTGAACGGTCACCGCGCGACGCTGGGTGACCGGGTGGATGACCAGGCTCGCATCCGCGTCGATGGCCGGCTTGTGGGCGCGGCCGCCCGGTCACCCGGCGAGCGCGAGGTGATCGCCTACCACAAGCCGACCGGCGAGCTCGTCACCCGTCACGATCCCGAGGGGCGCAAGACCATCTTTCCGCGGCTGCCACGGCCGAAGTCCGGCCGCTGGCTATCGGTGGGCCGCCTCGATATCAACAGCTCCGGCCTGCTGCTGCTCACTACCGACGGCGATCTCGCCAACCGACTGGCGCATCCTTCCTACGAGATGGCGCGGGACTACGCCGTGCGGATCTACGGCCCGGTCGAGGAGGGCGTTTATCAGCGGCTACTCGACGGTGTGATGCTCGATGATGGCAAGGCGGCGTTCGAATCGATCAAGGCCCTCGATCCCGGCGAGCAGGCCAACCGCTGGTACCGGGTCAGAGTGCGCGAGGGCAAGAATCGGCTGGTACGCCGGCTCTGGGAGTCGCAGGGCGTGCAGGTGAGTCGCCTGATCCGGGTCCAGTACGGTCCCTACGAGATGCCGCCACGACTCCGCGAGGGGCAATACCAGTCACTGACACCCGGCGAGATCCGCGATCTCGCCAACCGGGTGGGCCTGGCCGATGCAACGCCGGAAACGTCCGCCGCCGGGACTCGCAAGCCGGGCACTCGCGGTAGCGGGCCCCGCGGCCGGCGCCGCTGACCGGCCATGGCGATCGAACACGGAGAACTGCCCGGGCTGCTGGACCGGCTCTCCGAGGCCTTCGGCCCGCAGGACTGGTGGCCCGCCGAGACCGCATTCGAGGTGCTCGTCGGCGCGGTACTGACCCAGAACGCCGCCTGGCGCAATGTCGAGCAGGCCATCGCCCGGCTCCGCGCTCGCGACTGGCTCTCGGCCACGGCAATCGTCAACGCGCCGGCGGATGCGCTACGCGAATGCATCCGCCCGAGCGGCTACTACAACGTCAAGGCGCAGCGTCTGACGGCCGCCTGCGAGACCTGGCTCGAACTCGGGGGTGAGGCGGGGCTGCAAGCCATGGAAACCGGAGCCGCCCGGGAGGCGCTGCTGGCGGTGAAAGGCCTCGGTCCGGAGAGCGTGGACGATGTGCTGCTCTACGGCTTCAACCGGCCCGTGTTTGTCGTGGATGCCTATACGCGGCGGATATTCTCGCGGGTTGGCGTGGTGCCACCCGATATCGGTTACGAGCCGTTGCAGTCGGCTTTTCACGCCGCGCTACCGCGTGATGCGAGGCGCTTCAACGAGGCCCATGCCCTGATCGTCGCGCTGGGCAAGGACTACTGCCGGCCGCGTTCGCCGCACTGCGAGTGGTGTCCCCTGCAGCCGGCGTGTGCTTACGGCGGGGCGGGTGTTCAGCGCTCGTAGGTTCCGATGACACGGCTCATGCCGATGACATGCGGCTCGACCTGCTCGAGGAACTGGCGCATCGTCAGACCGGGCTCCAGCTGCAGCGACTGGTCGAGCGCCAGCACCCAGAAATAGTAGTTGTGAACGCCGTGTCCCTCCGGCGGCATCGGCCCTCCGTAAGCCTGGCGGCCGAAGTCGGTGACGCCCTGCGTATAGGCCTCGCTACCCTCCTCGAGGGCGGTCACATCCCGCGGTATGTTGTAGTACACCCAGTGTACGAAGCCGTAGCTGCCGGGGCTGATGAGGGGGGCATCGGGGTCGTGGCAGATCACCGCGAAGCCCTCGGTCCCCTCGGGCGCGCCGGTCCAGTGGAGCGGTGGAGCGACGTCGTTACCCTCGCCGGTGTACTGCACCGGAATCGGCTGCTGGGGGCCAAAGGCGTTACTGCGTGCCTGCATTGCCGATAGGGCAAATCCCATGTAATTGTCTCCAGTCGTGTTCAAATGTTGCGCATGCTTGCACTTCGCGCAGGCTTGTCACAAGCCTGCAATCTCTGTCAGAGGACCACGCGGTACATGGTCCCGTTGACGGGGGGCCCCGCGGGGTCGAGCAGCCCCGCGAGCGCTACGGCCGCGGCGTCCGCCGTCGGTACCTCGTCGACCGTTTCGCCGGTAAAAAGTTGTCGCCTCAGTCGCGACTGCAATGCCCCCGGGTCGACACTGCAGCTGATTACCGGATGGGCCTCGGAGTACTCCGCGGCGAGGGTGGCGGCGATCCCCTCGACGGCCCACTTGCTCACGCCATAGGCCCCCGTCGCCGCTCGGCCCGTCCGGCCCGCCTCATCCGTGACGAAAATCACCCGACCCCGGTGGGTTCGCAGCATGGGCAAGAGGGCCTGGGTGAGCAGGAACGCCGCGTTGATATTGACGTGCAGGCATTTCAGCCAGGCCTGCGGATCGTAGAGTCCCAGTGGCGCGGGTTCGCCGGCATCGGCGGCCGCATGCACAACGGCGTCGACACCGCCGAGGGATTCGTCGAGTCGCCCGGCGAGTTCGGCATAGTCATCTGGCCCCGCGCCCATCATATCCAGCGGATACAACGCGGGTTGCCCGTGACCGGCCGCCTCGATCCGGTCATGGAGCGACTCGAGCCCCTCGAGGGACTTGTCGAGCAGGATGGCGTCGGCGCCCTCGGCAACGACCCGTTCGGCGAGGGCGCATCCCAGTTCCCCGGCGGCGCCGGTAATCAGGATGCGCTGGCCGGCGAGCCGGCCGGGGGTGGGGGGCGTCTCGCGGGTGGCGGTAAGCGGCTCGATCATGTCGATGACGACTCCGGGCGGGGGTGGACTTTATGTGGCCGTCGCGCGGTACGCCACGCTAGCCAGAGCTTGCGTAGCGGCGTCAGGTGGACTTGCCGGTCGGTAACGGCATAGCCATCGCGACCAATGCTCTCGAGGAGCTGGCGATGCAGGACAGCGAGGATCAGCCCGTAGGTCTGCTCCGGACGCGCGTTGTCGGGGAGCTGACCGATGGCGCTGTCGAGAAAGCGTCGGGCCCGATCGGCCTGGCGACCCAGCAGGGCACGGACGTCCTCGCTCCGGTCGGCGGCCAGCAGATCGTCGCTGCCAAGCCCGCTCATCGTCAGCTCGTCCTCGGGGATATACAGCCGGCCGGCCCGGACATCGCGGCGCAGGTGCCGCAGCATCCGCGTGAGCTCCAGGCCCATGGCCAGATCATGCGCGAACGGGGCGGCATCCATGCCCGTCGAGCCGCCGATCCGCCAGGCGAGGTCGGCGACGGCGCCCCCCGCTCGGTGGCAATAGAGCGTCAGCTCGCGAAGCGTCGGGTAGCGGCCGTACTCAAGGTCCATACGGCTCGCCTCGACCACCTCGTTCAGACCCTCCAGCGCCAGCTGATGGTGCTGGAGGGTGGGTAGCAGTGCCTGGGTGATCGGGTGCCGGGGCGTCTCGGCGGCCAGGCGCTCGAGCTCCTCCTGCCACCAGTTGAGCTTGACCGCCCCGACCCCCGGGTCGCTGACCTCGCGGGGGATCTCCAGCACCTCGGCACGGTAGGCGGCGAGGGCGGTCAGTCCGTCGCGCGTCGAGGCCGGTGCAAACAGCAGGGCGTAATAAAGGCTCGATCCATCCGGCGCGACCTTGCGCCGGCAGTATTCCATCGGTTCCATGGTTCAGACCGCGATCGGCTGGCGATGGGGCATCGAGGGATCGGCGACCCAGCGCAGGAGTTCGGCGGGCTCGCCGATCAGGCCGTCGGCCCCCCAGTGTTCGACGTGATCGTCGCCCGAGAGGTAGCCGTAGAGCGCGACCAGCGTCAGCGTGCCGGCCTGTCGACCGGCCCGGATATCACGCTCGGTGTCACCCACGACCAGGCAGGCCGACGGTGGCAGTTCGAGCTGCCGTGCCGCCTCGATGATCTGGTAGGGGTGCGGCTTGCGTCGTGCCGGATTGTCCCCGCTCACCACGCAGGCCGGCCGCCCGGCATAGCCGAGATCTGCCAGCAGTGGGGTGGTCAGCCAGCCCGGCTTGTTGGTGACGATGCCCCACGGGATGCCGGCCGCCTCCAGCGCGGCGAGCGTCTCGTCGACGCCCTCGTAGCTGCGGGTTCGGTGGCTGACGCGGCCGGCGTAGACCGCGAGGAAACGCTCGCGGAGCTGATCGAATCCGTGATCGCCGGGATGCAGGTTGAAGCCGCGGGCAATCATCGGAACGCTGCCGTGGCCGACCGCGTGCAGGAACTCGGTATCCGGCAGGGCAGCCATTCCGTGCTCCTCGCGCAGCAGGTTGAGGCTGTCGATAAGATCGGGTGCGGTGTCCAGCAACGTGCCGTCGAGGTCGAGCAGCACGCCGTGGGCGCGGTCGTTGTCCACCGTGGTCACGCGGCCTCCGGTCGTCGGCAGTGGGCAAGGTAGTTGACCCGGGTGTTGCCGCCCAGCGTGTAATGCCGGGTCACCGGGTGGTAATGGAGGCCGGTCAGATCCTGCAGATCCAGTCCGGCCTGCCGTGCCCAGCGACCCAGCTCGGCCGGCTGGATAAACGCCTTTGCGTTGTGCGTGCCCTTTGGCAGCAGGCCGAGGACCTGCTCGGCGGCGACAACGGCGAACAGCCAGGCGCGGGTGTTGCGATTGATGGTCGAGAAAAAGACCGATCCGCCGGGGCGCACCAGGGTGGCGCAGGCCTGTATGACCGAGGCCGGATCGGGGACATGCTCAAGGAGCTCGAGACAGGTCACCGTATCGAACATCCCGGCGTGGGAAGCGGCGAACGACTCCGCCGAAACCGCCTGGTAATCGATGGCCGGGTATCGGTCGCGCGCATGCTGGCGGGCGACTTCGATGGTCTCGGGCGCCAGGTCGATCCCGTCTACCCGGGCGGCGCCGCGTTCCGCCAGGCCCTCGGCCAGCAGGCCGCCGCCGCAGCCCACGTCGACGATTCGCCGGCCGCGGATCGGCCCGCCGCATTGCTCGATGTAGTCGAGGCGCAGTGGATTGATGGCGTGGAGGGGAGCGAACGGTCCCTGCGGATCCCACCAGTCGTTCGCATCCCGATCAAACCTGGCGATTTCATCCGGATCCGCGTTCTGCTCGCGCATGGGTCTCCTGGCCGGCTGTCTGCAATTCCGATTGACCTAGAGGATAGCACGCTGGCATCAACCGACAGGGGATGTGGGACAATCCGCCGACCAACTAAAACAACAGGAGTTATCGCCATGAAATCCCTTTCTCTGAGCCTTGCCCTGGCGGCTGCGGTGGGCGCCGGTGCGGCGAGTGCCGAGAACCCGCGGGTCGTTTTCGAGACAACCGCCGGCGACATCCGTATCGAGCTCTTCAGCGAGGCGGCGCCGGTCACCGTCGAGAACTTTCTCGCCTATGTCGACGATGGCTTCTACGGCGGCACGATCTTCCACCGTGTCATCCCCGGTTTTGTGATCCAGGGCGGTGGGTTCAGCGCCGGTTTCGAGCGTAAGGAGACCCGCGCCCCGATCGTCAACGAGGCCGATAACGGGCGCCGGAACAAGCGCGGCACCCTGTCGATGGCCCGCACCCGCGATCGGGACAGCGCCACGTCACAGTTTTTCGTGAACCTCTCCGACAATAATGTCCTCGACCACGGTGAGCGCGATTTCGGTTACGCGGTATTTGCCCGCGTTGTGGAGGGCATGGACGTGGTTGACCGGATCGCCGGCGGCGAGACCGGCCGTCGCAATGGCATGGCCGACGTGCCGGTGGAACCGGTCGTCGTGGAGGCCGCACGCCGCGTCGACAGCGACTGACCGCCAGCCCGGGGTCGCCGTGCCGCGGCGGCCCGCGCATGTTAGAATTACGGCTTTAAACAAGCCAACTTCACGATGGTCGAGACCCCCTCCATGTCCAGCGTTGCCAAGGAAATCCTCCCGGTCAATCTCGAAGACGAGATGCGCCAGTCTTACCTCGATTACGCCATGAGCGTCATCGTCGGCCGTGCACTACCCGATGTGCGCGACGGGCTCAAACCCGTTCACCGTCGCGTGCTCTACGCGATGCGCGAACTCGGTAACGACTGGAACCGCCCCTACAAGAAGTCGGCCCGCGTGGTTGGCGACGTTATCGGTAAGTACCACCCCCACGGTGATACGGCCGTCTACGACACCATCGTTCGCATGGCGCAGGATTTCTCCATGCGTTATCTGCTGGTCGACGGCCAGGGCAACTTCGGTTCCATCGACGGCGACAATGCCGCCGCCATGCGCTACACCGAGGTACGTATGGCGCGCATGGCGCATGAATTGCTCGCCGATATCGACAAGGAAACCGTGGACTTCGGTGACAACTACGACGGTTCCGAGCAGGAGCCCGAGGTGTTGCCCACCCGGGTGCCCAATTTCCTGGTGAACGGCGGCTCGGGGATCGCCGTGGGAATGGCGACGAATGTCCCGCCACACAATCTGCGCGAGGTGGTGGACGCCTGCATTGCGCTGATCGATGACGACAGCCTCGATGTCGAGGCGCTGATGACGTTCATCCCCGGCCCCGATCTGCCCACGCGCGGCATCATCAATGGCGTCGAGGGGATCCGCGAGGCCTACCGCACCGGACGCGGCCGGATGGTGATGCGGGCACGCTGCCGTTTCGAGCACGACAGTAGCAACGGCAAGGCGTCGATCATCGTCGAGGAGCTGCCCTACCAGGTGAACAAGGCGCGGCTGCTCGAGAAGATCGCGGAGCTGGTCAAGGAAAAGCGCATTGAGGGGATTACCGAGCTGCGCGACGAATCCGACAAGGACGGCATCCGGATGGTGATCGAGCTCCGCCGCGGCGAGGTCCCGGAGGTGGTGCTGAACAACCTCTACCAGCACACCCAGCTCGAAACGGTATTCGGCATCAACATGGTGGCGCTTTTCGAGGGGCAGCCGAAACAACACAACCTTCGCGACGTGCTCGATGCGTTCATCAGCCACCGCCGCGAGGTCGTCACCCGCCGAACCGTCTACGAGCTGCGCAAGGCGCGTGACCGGGCTCATGTGCTCGAAGGCCTCGCCGTGGCGCTGGCCAACATCGACGAGGTCATCGCCCTGATCAAGGCCTCGACCACCTCCGCCGATGCGCGTGCCGCCCTTGTCGCCCGCGACTGGGCGCCGGGCATTGTCAGCGAGATGCTGTCGCGGGCGGGCGCCGCGGCGTCGCGGCCCGAATCACTCGGCGCCGACGTCGGCTGGGTGAATAACGGCTATCGCCTCACCGAGGCGCAGGCCCAGGCGATCCTTGATCTGCGACTGCATCGGCTGACCGGCCTCGAGCAGGACAAGATCGTCGACGAGTACCGCCAGATCCTCGAGGCCATCGCCGATCTGCTCGACATCCTCGCCAGCAGCGAGCGGCTCATGCAGGTAATCCGCGAGGAGCTGGAGACCATTCGCGAGCGTTACGGCGATGACCGCCGAAGCGAGATCCTCGAGACCCGCCTGGATCTGTCCATGGAGGATCTGATCCCGCCGCAGGACGTGGTGGTAACGCTGTCGCACAACGGCTATGCCAAGTCGCAGCCGCTCGACACCTACCAGGCACAACGCCGCGGGGGTAAGGGCAAAGCGGCCACGCAGATGCGCGGCGAGGATTTCGTCGACAAGCTCTGGGTGGCGAACACCCACGACACGCTGCTGTGTTTCTCGAGCCGGGGCAAATGCTACTGGCTCAAAGTCTACGAGCTGCCGCATGGTAGTCGTGGCGCCCGCGGCAAGCCCATCGTCAACCTCCTGCCGCTCGAGCCGGACGAGCGTATCAATGCCGTCCTGCCGATCAGCGAATTCGATGCCGACCGCTTCGTGTTCATGGCGACTCGCCAGGGGACGGTCAAAAAGACGCCGCTGGTGGATTACTCGCGGCCTCGTGCCAACGGCATTATCGCGGTCAACCTGGGCGACGACGACACGCTGGTCAACGTCGGTGTGACCGATGGCAACTGCGAGGTCATGCTGCTGACCAATACCGGTAAGGCGATCCGCTTCAAGGAATCCGAGGTGCGGGCAATGGGCCGCACGGCGACCGGCGTGCGCGGCGTGCGCCTGGGAACCGATCAGGTCGTTATCCAGTCACTGATTCTCGAGGACGGAGACGTACTGACCGTTACCGAGAATGGCTACGGGAAGCTGACGCCGGTCGCGGATTATCCATTGCGGGGCCGTGGTGGCATGGGCGTGATCGGCATCCAGACCTCGGCGCGTAACGGGGCCGTCGTTGGTGCGCTGCAGGTCAGCCAGGATGACGAGATCATGCTGATTACCAATGGCGGCACCCTGGTACGGACCCGCGCGGCGGAGGTGTCAGTACTGAGTCGGAACACCCAGGGGGTCAAGCTGATCGCCCTGTCCGAGGACGAAACACTGGTCGGCCTGGCCAAGGTCGAGGCGCTGGGCGAGTCGGCGGACGACGCCGAGGCTGCTGACGACTGACCCGCCCGGTCTTTCGCAAACAATCAACCATCAGGAGCGCATCATGAAGCGTGTATACAATTTCAGTGCCGGGCCGGCGATCCTCCCGGAGCCCGTCCTGCGCCAGGCCGCCGAGGAGATGCTCGACTGGCACGGCACCGGCATGTCGGTCATGGAGATGAGCCATCGTGGCAAGTCATTCATCTCCATCGCCGAGAAGGCCGAGGCGGACCTCCGCGAACTCCTCGCCGTGCCGGACAACTACCGAGTGCTTTTCCTGCAGGGCGGGGCGACCGCGCAGTTCTCGGCGGTCCCGCTCAACCTCATCGGCGATGCGTCGAGCGTCGACTACGTGAACACCGGCAGCTGGTCGAAAAAGGCCATCGCCGAGGCCCGCAAGTACACCGCGGTCAATGTCGTCGCGGAAGGCGGTGGCGGTGACCCGATGTCGATTCCGGCGCAGTCGGAGTGGCAGTGCGATCCCAACGCCGCCTACCTGCATTACTGCGCCAACGAGACGATTACCGGCGTTGAATTCCCGAACATCCCGGATGTCGGTGACGTTCCGCTGGTCAGCGACATGTCGTCGATGTTCCTGTCGCGACCGCTCGATGTCTCCCGCTTCGGCGTGATCTACGCCGGTGCGCAGAAGAACTTCGGCCCCGCCGGTTTGACCGTGGTCATCGTCCGCGACGATCTGCTCAACCAGGCGAGTGCACAGGTGCCGGCGATCTGGGATTATCGTCGCCAGGCCGAAGCCGACTCCATGCTCAATACACCGGCGACCTACAGCCTCTATATCGCCGGCCTGGTGTTCCAGTGGCTGAAGGACGAGGGCGGCCTCGAGGCCATGGCCGAGATCAATCGCCGCAAGGCGGACAAGCTCTACCGGGCGATTGACGAATCCGCGTTCTACCGCAATCCGGTGGCACCCGACGCGCGATCCATGATGAATGTGCCGTTCGTGCTCGCCGATGATTCGCTCGATGCGACCTTCCTCAGCGAGGCCAGCGCCGCCGGCCTGGATACGCTCAAGGGCCATCGCTCGGTGGGCGGGATGCGCGCGAGCATCTACAATGCCATGCCGGAGGCCGGTGTCGACGCACTGATCGACTTCATGGCCGATTTTGAACGACGCAACGGATAATCGAGATAAAATGTACAAGGTACTGACGTTCGACAATATTTCCTCCCGCGGCCTGGATCGGCTACCGCGTGAGCGCTTCGAGGTCTCCTCGGAAATCCAGCACCCTGATGCGGTGCTGCTG
This sequence comes from Spiribacter vilamensis, assembly GCF_004217415.1. Taxonomy (NCBI): domain Bacteria; kingdom Pseudomonadati; phylum Pseudomonadota; class Gammaproteobacteria; order Chromatiales; family Ectothiorhodospiraceae; genus Spiribacter; species Spiribacter vilamensis. The sequence continues at coordinate 1,085,001 of NZ_SHLI01000001.1, read as the reverse complement.
CGCTCCGCCAAGCTCCATGAGTGGGACGTGCCCGATACGCTGAAGGCCGTGGGGCGTGCCGGCGCAGGGGTCAACAACGTGCCCGTGGACGCGATGAGCGCGCGCGGTATCCCGGTGTTCAACGCACCCGGCGCGAATGCCAACGCCGTCAAGGAGCTGGTCCTCGCCGGTATGTTCCTCGCCGCGCGGAACGTCTGCGCCGCCTGGGCGTTTGCGGAGTCGCTCGAGGGTGATGACGCGGCGATGAACAAGGAAGCCGAGGCCGGCAAAAAGCAGTTCACCGGCTTCGAGCTGCCGGGCCGCACGCTGGGGGTTATCGGGCTCGGCGCCGTCGGCGTCAATATCGCCAACGCCGCGGCGGGGCTGGGTATGAAGGTCATTGGCTATGACCCGAAGATCACGGTGCGCAACGCCTGGAACCTGGAGTCGAACGTTACCCGTGCGCAGACGGTTGACGAGGTCATGGCCGCCTCCGACATGGTTACTCTGCATGTGCCCGAGATCGAGGAGACGCGCGGCATGATCAATGGCGCGCGTCTGGCGGCCGCCCGCGAAGGGCAGGTCCTGCTCAACTTCGCCCGTGCCGGCGTGGTCGATGACGACGCGATTATCAAGGCACTCGACGAGGGCCGTCTCAGCAGCTATATCTGCGATTTCCCGGCGGCGGCGCTGAAAGGCAACAGTAAGGTCGTGGCGCTCCCGCATATCGGTGCATCGACCAACGAGGCGCAGGAGAACTGCGCGATCATGGCCGCCGACGAGATCCGTGATTTCCTCGAGACGGGCAATGTCACCAACTCGGTCAACTTCCCCGAGCTCATCCTGCCCCGGAATACCGACGGCGACCGGCTCACCGTGGTCAACGCCAACGTGCCCAACATGCTCGGTCAGATCTCCTCCGCCCTCGCCGAGGCCGGATTGAATATCGACGACATGTACAACAAGTCGCGGGGTGAGCTCGCCTACAGCGTGGCGGACGTGGACGGCACGATTCCGCCGGCGGTGGTCGAGCGGCTCGAGGGCATCGAAGGCGTCCTCAAAGTCCGGGTTATCTAGCGACAGACAAGGGGGGCAGGCGTGAACGACGAGAGCCTGAAAAGCATCCGTGCGCGCATCGACGGGATCGATGACCAGATCCTTGCGCTGATCAACGAACGGGCGTCCGCCGCGGCCGAGGTCGCCCACGCCAAGCAGGCGGCGGGCGAGTCAACCGATTACTACCGCCCGGCCCGCGAGGCCGAGGTGCTGCGACGGATTCGTGACGTCAACGCGGGGCCGCTCAGCGACGCGGATGCGACCCGGCTGTTCCGCGAGATCATGTCGGCCTGCCTGGCATTGCAGCGGCCATTGACGGTGGCGTTCCTCGGTCCCGAGGGGACGTTCACGCAGGAGGCCGCGCTCAAGCATTTCGGTCATGCGATCGAGAGCAGTCCGCTCGACAACATCGATGCGGTGTTCCGCGAGGTGGAATCGGGCGAGGCGGCCTACGGCGTTGTGCCGGTGGAGAATTCCACCGAGGGGATGGTCACGCATACGCTCGACCGACTGCTGTCCTCGCCCTTGCAGATTGTCGGCGAGGTGGAGATGCCGGTCGTCCACAGCCTTGCGACCCGGGCGGCGGAGATTGCGTCGATTCGTCGGATCTACTCACACAGCCAGGGGCTCGCGCAGTGCCGGGCGTGGGTGGACCACCACCTGCCCGGTGTCGAGCGGATCCCGGTGGCCAGCACCGCCGAGGCGGCGCGGCTCGCGAGTCTCGACGAGACCGCCGCGGCGATCGCCTCCGAGGCCGCCGCCGAGCGCTACGATCTACCCGTCATGCAGGCGGGAATGCAGGACGGTTCCCGCAATGCCACCCGTTTCCTTGTGCTCGGTCACGAGAGCCCGGAGCCCACCGGCGAGGACAAGACCTCGCTGGTGATCGCACGGGAAAACCGCCCCGGCGGCCTGGCCGGGCTACTCGCGCCACTGGCGCGCTACGGCCTGAACATGACGCGGCTGGAGTCGCGCCCGTCGCCGGAGGGGATGTGGGAGTACGTCTTCTTCGTCGATCTCCTTGGACACGCCGAGGATCCGGACCTCAAGCGCGCCCTCGGCGAAATGCAGAAACTCGCCAGTCTGCTCAAAGTGCTGGGTTCCTATCCCCGTTCCATCGCCTAGGCCGTGCGCTTGAATACACGGCCACGACGGATCTGCCTGGTAGGAGTCGGCCTGATCGCTGGCTCCCTGGGGCTGGCACTCAAGCGCGCCGAGGCGGTGGAGACGATCACCGGTCTGGGACGCGGTCTCGACCGTTTGGCCCGCGCACAGGCGCTGGGGGCAATCGATCGCTACACCACCGATCCCGGCGAGGCCATCGAGGACGCGGATCTTGTCGTCCTCGGCGTCCCGCTGGGGGCCACGGCCGGTGTGATGCGCGACCTGCGCCCCCACCTGCATGACGATCTCGTCATCACCGACGTGGGCAGCGCCAAGCGCTGTGTCGTCGACGATGTCGAAACCGCCCTCGGCGCGGCACCGCCCGGCTTCGTTCCGGGGCATCCGATCGCCGGGACCGAGCATAGCGGCGTGGAGGCCGCCTTTCCCTCTCTCTTCGACGGCCGCCGGGTGATCCTCACGCCGCTGGCCTCGGGCCGCGTCGAGGCGACGGAAGCGGTGGAGTGGCTCTGGCGGCAGGCCGGCGCCGAGGTTACGACCATGTCCGTGGCCCATCACGACCGGATGCTGGCGATCACCTCCCATCTGCCGCATCTACTCGCCTTCGGGCTGGTCGATATGCTCGCCCGGGACCCCGATCACGAAGAGATCCTCGGTTACGCCGCCGGCGGGTTCCGCGATTTCACCCGAATCGCCTCCAGCGACCCGGTGATGTGGCGGGATATCTGCCTCGGGAATCGCGAGGCCGTACTCGAGGCGCTGAGTCTATACCGCCGCGATCTGGAACAGCTCGCGGAAAAGGTCGAGGCCTCCGATGGCACCGGTCTGGAGGCGGTGTTCCGCAGCGCCAAGCAGACCCGGGACGCCCACAAACACGGATTCGAGCGCTGATGCATAAGCGGCGGTTCATTATCGAGCCCGGGGGGACCCTCAATGGCACGCTCCGGGTCCCGGGCGACAAATCGATCTCGCATCGCGCGGTGATGCTGGGGTCCATTGCCGAGGGGCGGACCGAGGTCAGTGGATTTCTCGAAGGCGATGACGCCATGGCGACCCTTGCCGCCATGCGGGCCCTGGGGGTGTCCATCGAGGGGCCGCAGGCCGGGCGCCTGAGCATTGACGGGGTGGGACGTTACGGGCTCAGGCCCGCGCCATTGGCGCTCGACCTCGGCAATTCCGGAACCTCCATGCGGCTTTTCAGCGGTCTGCTGGCAGGACAATGGTTTGGGAGCCGGTTGGTGGGAGATGCCTCACTGATGCGTCGGCCAATGCGCCGCGTCACCGATCCACTCGGCCGGATGGGCGCGACAATCCACACCGGTCCCGACGGGACGGCGCCGCTGTCGATCGAGCCGTCGACCGCGCTGCGGGGTATCGATTACGTGATGCCGGTGGCGAGCGCCCAGGTCAAATCGGCGCTTTTGATCGCGGGGCTCTATGCCGAGGGCCGGACCCGGGTAACCGAGCCCGCGGTCAGCCGCGATCACACCGAGCGCATGCTCAGGGCGTTCGGCGCCGATGTCGTGGTCGACGGGCCGCATGTGAGCGTGTCGGGTGACGCGCCGATGCGCGGCGGCTCGGTGGTCGTACCCGGTGATATCTCCTCGGCGGCCTTTTTCCTGGTCGGTGCCTCCATTGCCAGCGGCGGTTCGGTCACCCTGACCAATGTCGGGCTCAATCCAACGCGCACCGGGGTGATCGACATCCTCCGGCGCATGGGGGCACGGATCCATGTCGAGGCGGAGGAGACCGACGCCGGCGAACCGGTCGGGACAGTCAGTGTGGAGCCGGCGGCGCTGCGCGGGATCGATATTCCGCCCGAGCTCGTGCCCCTCGCCATTGACGAGTTTCCGGCGGTGTTCATCGCCGCGGCCTGCGCGACGGGCGAGACGAGGTTGCGCGGCGCCGAGGAACTGCGGGTCAAGGAAAGCGATCGTATCGCGGTCATGGCCGACGGCCTGGCGGCGCTCGGCATCCAGGCCGAGCCACAGCCGGACGGGATCCGCATTGTCGGCGGTCCGATTCGCGGCGGCAGGGTGGCGGCCCACGGAGATCATCGCATTGCCATGGCATTCGCCATGGCCGGACTGGCAGCCGATGGCCCGATTACGATCGATGGCTGTGCCGAGGTCGACACCTCCTTCCCGGGGTTTGTCGAGCTCGCGCATGGCGCTGGATTGGCGATTTGCAGCGAGGAGCAGGCGGGATGAGCGAGCAGTCGGCGGTGATGACGATTGATGGGCCGGGCGGTGCCGGCAAGGGGACCATCGCGCGCGAGGTGGCGCGGGTGCTTGGCTGGCATCTGCTCGATAGCGGGGCGATTTACCGGCTGCTGGCGCTGGCTTCGCTGCGGGAAGGGATCGATCCCGGGGATTCGGCGCGGCTTGCCGAGCGCGCCGGGTTGCTGGATATCGACTTCGTGGTCGAGGGCGATAACGCCGGAGCGGCCCTGCTCGAGGGCGAAGTGGTGGCGAAGGCCATCCGCGACGAGGCCTGTGGCGAGCGCGCGTCCGTGCTCGCTGCCGATCCCGCCGTCCGTGAGGCGCTGAAAGCCCGGCAGCAGGCGTTTCGTCAGCCGCCGGGCCTGGTCGCGGACGGACGTGACATGGGGACCGTGATATTCCCGGATGCACCGGTGAAGATTTTCCTCACCGCCAGCGCCGAGGAACGCGCCCGGCGTCGTCATAAGCAGTTGATGGAGCAGGGTGTGACTGCTAACCTCGATTCCCTCCTGCAGGAATTGCGGGCACGGGACGAGCGTGATTCACGCCGCGAGACCGCGCCGCTGAAACCGGCAGGGGATGCGATCACTATCGATACGACGGAGCAGTCGATCGAGGCGGTGATCGGAACAGTCATGGAGCAGGTTAACGCCTGTCTCCGCTAGGGAGTGCCGCAGGCGCGGCGCTGTTTTTTAAAGCAACCAAATGGATCGGCCTGTCGATCCCGGATCAAATCATCCCATGAGCGAAAGCTTTGCAGAACTTTTTGAAGAGAGCCTTGTACAGACCGACATGCGGCCGGGCTCCATTGTCACCGCCCAGGTCGTCGCGATCGATGGCGAAGACGTCGTCGTCAATGCCGGGCTGAAATCCGAGGCGGTCATTCCGCTGCGCCAGTTCACCAACGACAATGGCGACGTCGAGGTTAACGTCGGCGACGAGGTGGAAGTCGCACTCGACGCGGTCGAAGACGGTGGTGGCGAGACCAAACTGTCGCGCGAGAAGGCGAAGCGGGCCCGCGCCTGGCGTGTCCTCGAAACCGCCTACGAGGGCAGCGAGACCGTCAACGGCCAGATCAGCGGCAAGGTCAAGGGCGGCTTTACGGTCGATCTCGGCCATATCCGTGCGTTCCTGCCGGGCTCGCTCGTGGATATCCGGCCGGTCCGGGATACGACCTACCTCGAGGGCAAGGATCTCGAGTTCAAGGTGATCAAGCTCGATGCCCGCCGCAACAACGTGGTGGTGTCGCGCCGTGCCGTGGTCGAGGAGGAGTACAGCGCCGAGCGCGAGGCCCTGCTCGAGAAGCTGCAGGAAGGACAGTCGATCAAGGGCATCGTCAAGAACCTCACCGATTACGGCGCGTTCGTCGATCTGGGTGGTATCGATGGCCTGCTCCATATCACCGATATGGCCTGGCGCCGCGTCAAGCACCCGTCCGAGGTGGTCGACGTCGGCCAGGAGATCGAGGTCAAGGTTCTCAAGTTCGATCGCGAGCGCAACCGCGTGTCGCTCGGCCTCAAGCAGCTGGGTGAAGATCCGTGGGAGGCCATCGCCCGGCGTTACCCGGAAGGCAGCCGCGTGGTCGGCAAGGTCACGAACATCACCGATTACGGCTCTTTCGTCGAAATCGAGGAGGGCGTCGAGGGACTGGTCCACGTCTCCGAGATGGACTGGACCAACAAGAACGTCAATCCCGCGAAGGTGGTGTCGGTCGGCGACGAGGTCGAGGTGATGATTCTCGACATCGACGAGGAACGCCGTCGCATCTCGCTGGGCATGAAGCAGTGCCAGCCCAATCCGTGGGATGAGTTCGCTGCAACCCGCAACAAGGGTGATCGGGTGACCGGGACAATCAAGTCGATCACCGACTTCGGGATCTTCGTCGGTCTCGAGGGCGGCATTGACGGCCTGGTGCACTTGTCGGATCTGTCCTGGAGCGACACCGGCGAAGAGGCGATCCGCGACTTCCAGAAGGGCGAAGAGGTCGAGGCGGTGGTTCTGTCCGTCGACCCGGAACGCGAGCGCATCAGTCTCGGCGTCAAGCAGCTGGCGCAGGATCCGGTCTCCGAGTGGGTGGCCAATCATCCGAAGGGCACCGTGGTGACCGGAACGGCCAGCGAGGTCGATGCCAAGGGCGTGGTCGTGGATCTCGCCGAAGAGGTGCAGGGTTATGTCCGCGCCGCCGATCTGGCCCGGGATCGTACCGACGATGCGCGGTCGCTGGTCGCGGTTGGCGACGAGGTCGAGGCCAAGGTCATGGCGGTCGACCGGCGCAATCGCATGATCAGCCTGTCGGTCCGCGCCAAGGATCAGGCGGACGAGCGCGAGGCGCTCGAGGGCTTCGGGAGTACCGGTACGGCCGGCACGACCACGCTCGGCGATCTGCTCAAGGAGCAGATGGGCGATCGCGGTGACGACAACTGAGGCCTTTGTTCAGGATCGCGGGCCGGGCGCATCGACGTCCGGCCCGCGAGGGCTGTAGCGATGGTTGAAACCCCATGACCAAATCGGAATTGATCGACCGGATGGCGACGAATCAGCAGCAGCTGGCGCAGCGTGACGTGGAGCTCGCCGTCAAGACACTGCTGGAGCAGATGAGCGAGTCACTTGCCGGTGGCGAGCGTATCGAGATTCGCGGGTTTGGCAGCTTTGCGCTGCACCACCGGCCACCCCGTATCGGCAGAAATCCGCGGACTGGCGAGCCGGTATCCCTACCTGGCAAATACGTCCCGCATTTCAAGCCGGGCAAGGAGATGCGCGAACGGGTCGACGAAAAAGGCCGCAGTGCGGTTTCGGAGGGCTCATGAAGCGGTTGATTGTGCTGTTACTGGCACTGGTTGTCGTGGCCATTGGCCTCAGCTTCGCAATGCTGAATTCCGCCCCCATCACCCTCGATTTCTACATCGGCGAGTTGTCACTGCCGATCTCACTCTGGCTGGTTCTCGCGCTTGCCCTCGGGGTGTTGCTGGGGCTCGCCTCCGCACTCGGCATCCTCGCGCGTCAGCGCTGGCAGCTCAAACGCCTGCGGCGGGAAGCGGCGTCCTCCCGCGAGGAAGTCTCCGAACTCAGAAAGTTGCCGATCCGGACCAATAGCTGATCATGTGGCAACTGCTCTGGCTGCTGCTTCCGCTGGCAGCCCTCTCCGGCTGGTGGATCGGCCGGAAGTCGACAGCCTCTCGTCCCAGCCCCCCGAGCCTGCCGGCCGATTATTTCCAGGGACTCAATTACCTCCTCAACGAGCAGCCGGACCGAGCGATCGAGGTCTTTACCCGATTGGTCGAGGTCGATAGCGAAACCGTCGAGACCCATCTGACCCTCGGCAACCTTTTCCGTCGCCGTGGTGAAGCCGACCGCGCCGTACGTATACATCAAAACCTCATTGCCCGCCCCTCGCTGGCCCCGGACCAGCGGGCCGGCGCCCTTCTCGAGCTGGGGCGGGACTACCTGGCCGCCGGGTTGCTCGATCGTGCCGAGACCCTGTTCCTGGAGGCGGTGGAATTTCCCGATTTCCGTGTGACGGCACTCCAGTGCCTGCTCGATATCTATCAGCAGGAGAATGAATGGGAGTCGGCGATCGATATCGCCCAGCGCCTGCAGCGAACGGATGGCCGTAACCTGCAGACGGAAATGGCGCAGTTCGCCTGCGAGCAGGCCGAGCGGTTGCGGCGTCAGCATGCCGATCCGATGGAGATCCGACAGGTTCTGCGCCGGGCAATGGGTTTCGATCGTAACTGCGTGCGGGCGTCGCTGCTCATATCCGACCTGGAGCAGGAAGAGGGACGCTGGCGAGCCGCCATCAAGGCATGCCAGCAGGTCAGCGTGCAGGATCCGGATTATGTCCCGGAAATGCTCCCGCGCCTCGAGGCCGGCTACCAGGCCCTCGACGAGCGGCGGGTGTTTCGCCAGGAACTCAACCGCCTGTTCGAGAGGCAGCCTGCCGTCTCGGTCATCATCAAACTCAGTGAACTGATCGAAGCGGATGAGGGGCGGTCGTCCGCCGTGGAATTCCTCGCCACGCAGCTGCGGGCGCGACCGTCGGTTCGCGGACTCAATCGCCTGGTCGAGCTGAATATCGACGCCGGTGATGCCGATCAACGGCGACAGCGTGACCTCCAGGTTTTGCGCGAGCTTCTACAGGCGCTGCTTGCGAACCGATTGCCGTATCGCTGTGTGGAATGCGGATTCGAGGGGCGCCAGCTCCACTGGCAGTGCCCAGGTTGCCGCTCCTGGGCCAGCATCAAGCCGCGCCGCGGCCCGGAGGGGGAATGAACTCGACGCCTGATCTGATCGTGGCGCTGGATTTCGACAGCGCTGATGCCGCCCGAAGACTGGTGGATACGCTCGAACCCGGGAGTTGCCGCCTCAAGGTGGGCAAGGCGCTGTTTACGCGGGCGGGCCCCACGTTGGTTGAGGGGTGGGTGCGTGATGGCTGGGATGTCTTCCTTGATCTCAAATTCCACGACATCCCCAATACGGTCGCCGGCGCCTGCCGGGCGGCCGCGGACCTGGGGGTCTGGATGGTCAATGTCCACGCGCTTGGCGGTCCCGCAATGCTCGCAGCCGCCCGGGCGGCGATTGACGAGGGCGGAGCACATCGCCCGCTGCTCACCGCAGTCACGGTGCTGACCAGCCATGACCAGGCAAGCCTCGACGCCGTCGGCCTGCAAGGGACGCCGGCGGAGGCCGTGACGCGGCTGACCGGCCTGGCGGTCGCGGCGGGCCTGGATGGTGTGGTCTGCTCGGGGCAGGAAGCGGCGCGGGTGCGTGCGCAAACCGGCGAGGCGTTCCGACGTGTTACCCCGGGGGTTCGTCCGCGAGGGTCGGCGGCGGATGATCAGCGTCGGATCCTGACTCCGACGGATGCCATGCGTGCGGGGGCGACGGATCTCGTGGTGGGCCGACCGATTACCAACGCCGCCGATCCCGCCCGGGCGGTCGAATCCATCGCGAATGAGATGGCCGTCACAATGCAGGCCGCTGCCGATCGCTAGGCTCTGACACGTCATTTGCAAAGCACAGGAGCGTGTCATGACCTTTACCCGCCAACTCGGAACCCTGCTGGCCACCAGTCTCGTCGCCGGTGCAGCGGTTGCCAGCGAGGCCCCCATCAATGTCAACGAGGCGAGCGTTGATCGTCTCCAGCAGATCAACGGCATTGGCCCCGCGACGGCCAGGGCGATCATCGAGGATCGCGAACGGAACGGCCCGTTCGAGCGTATCGATGCGATGACGCGCGTCGATGGTATCGGCGAGGTGACACTGGATGGGATGCGCGAGACGATCGCGATCGAATAGCACCGCGTCTCCCTTCACGATTCACCCCGCGCAAGCCGGCACGCCCCTGACAGGTGCGCCGGCTTCGTTTACGCTTGCGGCAAGAATAATGATTGCTGAACAGGGAGAGTAACGGCCGATGGCAAGAAAAATCCGCAAAGCGGTGTTCCCGGTAGCGGGTCTGGGGACCCGGTTCCTGCCGGCCACCAAGGCCAACCCCAAGGAAATGCTGCCGGTGGTGGACAAACCGCTCATCCAGTATGCCGCCGAGGAGGCGGTGAAGGCCGGCATCGAGACCCTCATCTTCGTCAACGGGCGTAACAAGCGCAGCATCCCCGATCATTTCGACAAGGCCTACGAGCTCGAGACCGAGCTGAAGCAGTCCGGCAAGCTTGATCGCCTCGAGGCCGTCCGGAATATCGTGCCGCCGGAGGTGGCCTGCATCTACATCCGCCAATCCGAGGCGCTGGGCCTCGGCCACGCGGTGCTCTGCGCCGAACCGGTGGTCGGCGATGAACCGTTTGCGGTGATCCTTGCCGACGATCTGATCGATGACGAGGAAAAAGGCGGCTGCCTTGCGCAGATGGTCGCCCGCTATGACGAGCAGGTGGCGAGCATCCTCGGCGTGGAGCGGGTACCGCCCGAGCGCACCGACCGCTACGGTGTGGTGGATACCGAGGCGATCACGCCCCGCCTGGGACGGCTCAACAGTATTGTCGAGAAGCCCCACCCCGATGAAGCGCCTTCCAACCTCGGTGTGGTCGGCCGCTATATCCTCAACGGCAGTATCTTCGCAAAGCTCCGGCAGACGACACCCGGCGCCGGCGGCGAGATCCAGCTGACGGACGCGATTGGTGCACTGATGGCGGATGAACCCGTACTCGCCTACGAATTCGAAGGCACCCGCTATGACTGTGGCGACAAGCTGGGCTACCTGCAGGCGACCGTGGAGTACGGGGTCAAGCACCCGGACTTCGGCGATGCGTTCGCCGACTACCTCGACAAACGCAACGCCTGAGACTCGGGGACCATTCAGTGTGAGGTGCTCTCCCGGGGCGCCTCCTCGCGCAGGCCGATCCGCCTGAGGATTGCCATTGCCGGGCACCATCGGGTGAAGGCGGACTGCAGCAGGTTTGCGCCGACGAACGCCGTGAATAGATACCAGGCCGGGTGCACCCAGTTGCCGAGCGCAACGCTCAGCAGGATGAAGAATCCGGCCATTGCCCGCAGGCCTTCGTTTACCGTCATGGGTCTATCCTCCTAGAAGCTGTATCGAAGTCGAAAATACGCGTTGCTGTTGTCTTCCAGCTGGGTGTGGAACGTCCAGTCGTCCTCCCCGCCGAAGAGGTTGGCGCCGGCCGTGCCGGTCAGCCGGTCACCGAACCGGTAGGTAGCCCGCGGCCGGAAATAGTAGTCTTCATCCGAGGGCGAATAGAACGTGAACAGCGACAGCGTCAGGTCCTGGCGCTGGCCCTGCCAGGTGACGCGGTTCGTCAGCAGATGCCGGTACTCGTCCGGGGCGTAGCGGCGCTGGCCATTCGGCAGGGCATCGATCAGGGCATCGTGATCCTGCGTCCAGTCCAGCGAGTACTGCCAGCCCAGGGTGATATCCGAAAACGGCTCGTGCTCGTAGCCCCCCAGCCAGCGCCACTGGTCGTTGGGGAGGTCGGGATCCCGGCCGTTGCCGTCCTCGCCGTGGTAATAGGCCGTCTCCAGGTTGGCAATCCCTCCGAGCAATGGCCTGCGGACACTCGCTCCCAGCGATGACAGCCGCGGGAAATAGGCCTCGTCCGCGTCCCTGTCAAACGCACTCGGCTGCTTGTCATAACCGTGATAGGCATAGCCGGCGTACTCGACGCCATCAATCGTCTGGTAGAGGCGGAGCGCGAATTCGCTGTCCTCGCCGACCTGGTCACGGTCTCGCGGATCGATCTCGGGCGGTGCGGCCACGCGCCGGCCCGCCTGCGGACTGAAGTAGGAGAGCCGCTCGCCGGTGATGAACCGGTTGGGCGTGGCGCGTGGCATCCAGACGAAATCAACGTTCACGTCGCCGAACCACGAGAGCTTCACCGCATCGGTGGGTGCTTTCAGGTAGTCATCGCCGCGGCCACTGAAAAACGCGACATAATCCTTCGGGAAGAGATCGTTGAGGAAGACCAGGTCGCCGGTTCCCCAGGTGATGATCTGCCGGCCGAAACGGATATCGGTCTGCGGCGTCAGGCGGCCGGCAAGGTTTGCCTCGCGCAGATCGCCGCGACCGCCTTCTTCAACGCCATCCAGCCAGGCATCGGCTTTGAGCGTCGCGGTGTAATCGCCGAACTGGCGCTCACCCTCGATCTGCAGCCTCGTCTCGCCCAGGGTGTAGTCGTTGTCCACGGCCGGGTCATTCTGCAGACGCGGCGCGACCGCTCCCTCGATAAACCCGTACCACTGCCAGCCGGTCTGCTCCTGCGCCCAGGGATCGTCGCCCCAGTCGTCACCGCTCGACTGGCCAACCGCCGACGCCAGGGGCATGCCGGCAATGGCAAGGGTCAGGGCTATGCTGGTCCAGCGCATCGCGTTTACTCCCGCCGCAGCCAGTCACGCGGCGGATTGCGCAGCGAACGCTCGCTGAAGATCCGGCTCGGCAGACCGACGTCGTATTCGGAGAAACGGAACTGCGTCACGGTGTGGCCACCGCTATCCAGATCCTCCATACGCGCCTCTGTGCCGGTGGGGTAACCGTCAATCGTCTCCACCTCGGTGACCGTCATCCGCCGATAGACCTCGCCGTCCTCGCGCTGATACTCGGTACGCATCGGCAGCAGGGTCTCGCGGTCGATCCGGGTGTGATAGCGGGCGAAGGCGACGTTATCCGGATCCTTCGGCGTGCTCTCGATGACGTAGTAGTCCTCGGTGGTCTCGATCAGCGTGTGCCGATCCTCCTCGGTGCCGCGTCCGGAGATATCCTCGTAGTAGAAATGCGAGCCGACGAAGCTGGTGCGCTTGTCACCGGCGGCGATCCGCTTGACCAGGTCCAGGGCCGGCAGATAGAGCCAGCGATCATCCGAGTCGCCAACGTGCTTTTCCACGCGGAAGACGGTGCCGCGGATATCCGCCGGCCGGCTGAAGACCACCAGGTAGCGCTGGTCGCCGCCGTCGGCGACATCCTGCCGCAGCAGGGTGAACTGGCGACGCTGACGGCTGCCGTCGCCCTGGACGATGGTCATGCGTGCCGCCGAGCGTCCGTCTTCGCCGGCGTAGTAGGAGGCCTTGTTGGCCGCTTCCACGATCTCCGTGGCATCGGTCATCTGCGCCGAAGCCGCGCCGGCGGCAAGCCCTGCGGTCAGCAATAGCGTGAGTCCGAGTGTGTTTTTCATGAGGCGTTCTCCGTTGTGTGGCCGAGTTTCATGAGCGCGGGCAGCAGGATGATCGAGGCCAGTGCCGAGGCCGCCATGATGCTCGCGAGGAAAATACCGACGGTGTTGTAGGGCACCAGCGGTGCCGCCAGTAGCGGCAGAAAGCCGATGGCGATGACGATGGCGTTGCGGCTGATCGCCCGTGCCGGCTCGCCGAACATGTGCCGCATGCTCTGCGCGAAGTCGCCGGTCTGCCGGTAGTACTCGCGACTGCGCTCGATGAAGTGGATGGCGAAGTCCACCGACAGGCCCAGCGTGAGCGACGACAGGACCGCAATGGGCATGTCGTAGGCCTTGCCGATCAGTCCGATTACGCCGTAGATGACGGTGATCGTGACCGTGAGCGGCACCATTGCCAGCAGACCGAAGCGCAGCGAGCGGAACAGCACCAGCATCATTGCCGCCACCATCACCCAGGCGATGGCCAGGCTCTGGGCCATACCCTTGACCATGGCGTCCTGCCAGACGACGTTGATGTAGTTGAGCCCGCCCCAGCTCATGCTCACCCCTTCAGGTAGCGGGTTGGCGTCGACATAGGCCTGCGCCTGCTCGACCACCGCCTGCATGTCCTGATTGTCGCCACTGGTGAGCTGAACCCAGAGGTTCGCCGCCTGGTAATCGGGCGTGACCATGCGCCAGAGATCATGCGGTCGATGCGAGCCCTGGAAACTCAGAATGGTCTGTGCCACTGCCCGCCGGGATTCCGGGATGCGATAGTCCGCGTCCTCGCCGCTGCGCAGCTCGCGGTGAACGGTCTGCACCAGGTCGGTGAGACTGTTGACCTTGCCGACTTCCGCCGACTCGACGAGCGCGGCCTCGAAATCGGCCATATAGTCGAGCACCGCCGGGCGCTGGAAGTAGTTGAGGTCACCCCGGGTCTGATCGATCACCGTGAGCAGCTCTTCCCAGTAGGGCAGGCTTGCATCGCTGGCGTCGAACAGATGATCGGAGACCGCTGAGCCCAGCGCCTCGAGCTCGGCGTCGAAGCGCTCGGTCTCCGCGTAGGCCTCCTCCCGGATCTGCTCCCAGTCGCCCGCGATGGCGACGCCGTTACGATCGGCCTCGGCGAGCAGTTCTTCGACCTGCCCGCGATACCGCGCCGGCGCATCCTCGGCGACATCGGATTCAAGGCGCAGATAGGCGCTGTAGGTCCCGGCGAAATGCTCATTGAGCACGCGGTCGGCGACCCGGATGGGGTGATCGGACTGGAACCAGCGGATCGGATTGTCATTGACGGTGATCTGGCTGATGCCATAGAAGCCGATGACCATGGCGATGGCGAACACGCTCACTACCAGCTTGGCCTGGTTGACCGCGAATCCACCGATCGCCTGCAGTCCCCGGGCGAGGAGCGTATGCGCCGGTGCACTGCCCCGTCCGGATGCCTGTATCGCCTGCAGCCGCTCGGGCTTCAGGAACACCGCGTAGGCGGGGATAAAGATCACCGTGAGGACGAACGCGAGCAGGATCCCGGCGGCCACGAACAGACCGAATACCTGCACCGGCGGAATCGGCGTGAACGCGAGCGATGCAAAGCCGATACTCGAGGTGATCGAGGTATAGAGCATGGGCGTGAACAGATGCCCCATGACCTCCTGCATGGTCTCGCGGGCGCCGCGCTCGGGGCGATAGCGATCGGCGAACTCGGAGATGATGTGCACCGAGTCCACCACCGCGATGGGCATGAGGAAGATGGGGATCATCGAGCTCATGATATGGACCGTAAAGCCCATCCCGATCAGCGCCCCCATGGTGGTCAACACCACGGCGAAGGCCATCAGCATGGGCGCGACCACCAGCGTGACCGAGCGGAAGAAAAACCACATCAGCGCAAAGATCACCAGCGCGGCGAGCGGTGCGGAGATGGCCATCTGGATAAACATCTCGACGCCGAAGGTGTCCTCGGCCACCGGCAGACCGGTGATGTGGAAGGTGTCGTCGGTGTCGAGCGCGTCGATCGCCGTGCGGATCTCGCCGGCAATGCGATGGCTCTGGTCCTTGGCCTCGATGGGGACGTAAAGCGCGGTCGCCTCGCCATCGCTGGAGATCAGCGTGTCGCGGAACAGGGGCAGGTCGAGTGTCGCCTCGCGGATCCGGTCGGCCTGTGCCTGCGTCTCCGGCGGGCTGTTCATCATCCACTCGAAGCGGATGGTACCCGGGCCGTCCTGCTCGATGTTGTCCACCGTCGCCAGCGAGAGCAGATCACGGCGGATCACGCCGTCGATTTCGGCGATCTCATTGCTGAGGGCATGAATGGCGGACAGGGACCGCGGGTTGAATACCCCGGAGCCGGCGCGCTCGTTGACCACGCCGACCACGATCATGTCGTGGAGGTTGAACTGCTCCTTGATCGCGTTGTGGCGGACCCGGTCCTCCTGGTCCACCGGCAGCATGTTCTCCGGATCGGTATCGATCTGGATGAGCGGGATCAGCGCCGTTCCCGCCAGCGTCAGCAGCAGGGTAGCAAGGAAGACCGCGCGCGGGTGGTTCATGGCGAGGCTGGCGATCCGACGGCCCATGTCCGCTCCTGTTGGGTGAGTGTTGCGAAACTATATGCTCATACACTCATATAGTAAACATCTCGGGATTCCGTTAGGGTATGGATTCAAGGTTCAGAACACGGCAACGCAGGAGCGCTTCGATGGCGGACACCGACTCCGGGCAACCCGAATCGATGGAATCGATCGCCCATTACTTTCGTCTCCTCGGCGATGCGCAGCGTCTGGGCATCCTCCACTGCCTGCAGTCCGGCGAGCGGACGGTGGGGCAGATCGCGGCGATGACGGGGGCGAGTCCATCCAACGTTTCCAAGCACCTCGCAACGCTGCGCTCGAGTGGCCTGGTAGGGCGCCGACAGGCGGGTAACCGGGCCTATTTCGAGATCACCGCGCCGTTCATTTTCGAGCTCTGCGACATCGTCTGTAGCGGTGCCCACGAGCGCCTCGCCCGGGAGCAGGCGAGTCTGCCAACGCGCTGATCCGTTACATCGCCGCGAATTGCGGTATAATGGTGGGTTCTACGCAATGCAGCCGCCGAGGGACGTTGCGCATGGCCGATCATGTCGACGGTTCACCGCGAACCGAGTCCGCGATCCGCGTTGATGCCGCGACGAAGTCATTCGAGCGCGATGTCAGGGCTATTGATGCCGTGGATCTCGACGTCGGAGCCGGAGAGTTCTTTACCCTGCTCGGACCCTCCGGGTGCGGGAAGACCACGCTGCTGCGCCTGCTCGCCGGGCTCGAGCAACCCGACAGCGGCCGGATCACCATCGGCGGCCAGGTCATGGACGGAGTGCCGCCGCATCGCCGCAGCGTCAATACCGTCTTCCAGTCGTACGCGCTCTTCCCGCACCGCAATGTGCGCCGCAATATCGGCTTTGGCCTCGAGATGCAGGGTGTCGATCCGGCCGATATCACCCGTCGTATTCACCGCATCGCCGAGCTGATCGGCATCGACGCGCTGCTCGATCGCGAAGTGGCCCAGCTCTCCGGCGGACAGCGCCAGCGGGTGGCCCTGGCGCGGGCGTTGATCAACGAGCCCGATGTCCTCCTGCTCGACGAGCCCCTGTCGGCACTGGACGCCGATCTGCGCGGACGACTGCAGCTCGAGCTCAAACGCCTCCAGCGGCAACTGGGGATGACCTTCGTGTTCGTTACCCATGACCAGGAGGAGGCGATGGTGATGAGCGATCGGATGGCGGTGCTCAACGCCGGGCGCATCGCCCAGGTCGGCACGCCGGATGCCATCTACGAGGCCCCGGCAGGGCTCTTTGTGGCCCGCTTCATGGGCCACGAGAATTTCGTTCCCATTCACGGGCGCGACGCGGCGGGGGTGGATACCGCGCTGGGTCGGCTGGAGGGGACGTTCGGCGACGGCGATCACCTGCTCCTGCGCCCCGAGACGATTCGGCTCGATGACGAGGCCGAGACGGCCGCGAACCGGTTCGAGGCAACGGTGGAGGAGCGCCTCTACCGCGGCGAGACCACCGAGTATCGCCTCGCCTGCAGGG
The DNA here is from genome assembly GCF_004217415.1 of Spiribacter vilamensis. Lineage (NCBI taxonomy): Bacteria > Pseudomonadati > Pseudomonadota > Gammaproteobacteria > Chromatiales > Ectothiorhodospiraceae > Spiribacter > Spiribacter vilamensis. The sequence continues at coordinate 1,067,941 of NZ_SHLI01000001.1, read as the reverse complement.
GGCTGCGGCTGCTCGTCACCTGCGTCAATCGCGGCCAGCCGGCGCACGGGGTGGGTGACAGCATCCGCATCGGGGTGTCGCCGCGCGGCACGGCCACCGTTTCGGACTGAGGTCGACCGGATTGTCCAGCCTGCGTCGCGACACTCGCTATCTGCTCGCCACCACCGCCCCCGGGGTGTTTTTCATCGTCGTCTTCCTGGTCCTCCCCAGTGCCTACCTGGTCGGGATGGCATTCCTCAGTAACGGTCCCTACGGCCTGCCAACACCGCCCGTCAGCCTCCAGGCGTTTCGCGAGCTCGCCGGGTTCGGCTTTCTGGGCTGGAGCCCCGGTAATCTCTACACCCTGATCCGCTCGGTCTGGCAGAGCCTGCTGGCGACCGCGATCGTCATCCTGATCGCCTATCCGGCGGCGTATATCATCAGCCGGCAACCGGCGCGCTGGCGTCCGCTGATGCTGCTCGCCATCGTCGTGCCGTCGTGGACCAACCAGGTCATCCGCTCGGTGGGGTGGATGAATATCCTCGCGCCCGGCACGCCGGTCTCGGACGTCGCGGTCTGGGTTGGCCTCACCGAGCCGCAGATGGGGCTGTTCCCGTCCCAGTTCGCGGTCATCGTGGGCCTGGTCTACAACTTCCTGCCGTTCATGGTGCTGCCGCTGTACGCCGCGTTCGAGCGCCTCGACACCGAACAGGTGGAGGCCGCTCGCGATCTGTTCGCCTCGCCGGTGGGGGTGTTCCGGCATGCCGTTTTCCCGCAGACGCTGCCCGGGCTCATGGCCGGGACCGTGCTGGTGGCGATCCCGGCATTCGGCATGTACGTGGTCACCGAGCTGCTGGGGGGTGGCAAGGCGAGCATGATCGGCAACCTGGTGGCGCGACAGTTCGTTCAGGCGAGCAACTGGCCGCTGGGGGCGGCCGGGGCGATCATCATGATCATCGTCACGCTCCTCGGGCTCAAAGTGCTGCGCGATCTGGGCCGGCGGCTGGGTGGTGACCGCGAGGTGCTGCTGTGAGGCGAGGTGCACTGAACAACGGGCTCCGCGTGTTCTGGTACCTGTTGCTGGTTTTCCTCTACGCGCCACTGGCTGTGGTGGTGTTCTTCTCGTTCAACGCCATCAACTCCTCGGCGCGCTTCGCCGGCTTCTCGCTGACCTGGTACGAACAGCTGTTCAGCAACGACGAGATCGTCGATGCCCTGCTCAACACCGTCGTGCTTGCGCTCACCTCGTCGCTGATCGCCATCGTCATCGGCGGGATGCTGGGTTACGGTTTCTACCGGTACCGCCTGCGGCGGCTCAGCTGGTTGATCTGGCTGATTTATCTGCCCATGGTCATGCCGGATATCATCTTCGGGATTGCCGAGATGATCTTCTTTATCGCCATCGATCGCACCCTGGGCATCCTGGCGCCGGGGCTGGGGACCATGGTGATCGCGCATGTCACCTTCCAGGTGCCGTTCGTCGCACTGCTGGTGAATGCGCGATTGCTCGCCCTCGACCCGCAGCTGTTCGAGGCGGCGCAGGATCTCTACGCCTCGCCGTGGCAGCGGGCGCGGTTTTTCCTGCTGCCCGTGCTCGGGCCGGCGATCGGCTCGAGCTTCCTGCTGGCGCTGACGCTGTCCATCGATGATTTCGTGATCAGCTTTTTCACCGCCGGTCCCGAGAGTACGACACTGCCGATCTATATCTGGAGCGCCATCAAAAAGGGCGTCACCCCCGAGGTGAACGCCATCGCGACGCTCATGATCGGCAGCGTGTTCATCTTCGCACTTATCAGTCTTTTCGCTCGCAAAGGGAGTACGCAACCATGACCCATCGCAACCTCGGAAAGGGCCTGCTTGCCCTCACCCTGGCCGGTGCGGCGGCTCCGGCCGCCGCGCAGTTCGAGGGCGAGACCCTCTATCTTTTCAACTGGTCGCAGTACATGGATCCGGCCATTATCGAGCAGTTCGAGGACCGCCATGACGTGGACGTGGTCCGCAACTACTTCAACTCCAACGGTGAGCTGTTCACCAAGCTGCAGGCCGGCGGCGACAGCCAGTACGACGTTATTGTCCCCTCCAACTACTACGTCCCGCGGCTGATCAACAGCGGGCTGGTCCAGCCCCTGGACCACGAACAGCTGCCCAACCTCGACAACCTGATGGACACCTTCCTCGACCCGTCCTTCGATCCGGGTAACGAGTACTCCGTCGCCTACCAGTGGGGGACCACCGGTCTGGTCTACGACCAGTCGGCGCTCGGCGATGCCCCCACCAGCTGGTCGGTGCTGTTCGACCCGGCGGTCAATCCGGATGCGCCGTTCGCGGTGCCGGAGGATGCCCAGGTCAGCCTCGGTGCGGCCTGCGCCTATCTCGGTCACGGCTATGACTGCACCGGTCGTGACGAGCTGGAGTCCGCCGCCCGCCAGGTCCTCGATGCGAAACAGCGCGACAACTTCGCCGGCTTCATCCAGGGCACGCCGATCCTGCAGCAGCTGGTGCGCGGGTCCGTGGATGCCGGGATGACCTTCAACGGTGACTACATCTTCTTCAAGACCGAGGACCCCGAGGGCTTCGAGGACATCGAGTACGTCATCCCCGAGGAGGGCGCCGAGCTGTGGGTGGACAACATGATGATCCCGGCCAACGCCCCCAACCCCGAGCTGGCGCATGCGTTCATCAACTACATCCTCGAGGCGGAGATCGGTGCGCAGCTCTCCAACTGGAACTACTACTCGAGCCCCAATGCCGCCTCTCTGCCCATGCTGGATGCGGTGCTCCAGGAGCCGCCGGTCACGCCCACCGATGAGGAAATGGACCGGCTGACCTTCACGCCCAGCCTCGAGGGCGACGACCTGCAGTTCCTCCAGCAGATCTGGCGCGAGGTGGAGGCGCGCTAGCGCCGTCTAGTCGCCCGGCTTGTCCGCCGTGCCCATGTAGAGGATGGCGGTCAGCGGCAGGCGACCAAAGGTCAGGTCCCCGCGGCGGTTGATCCCGCGGGGACCCAGGCCGGTAAAGGGCCCTGCAACCAGGCCGGCGTTATCGAGTGCCGTCCGCAGCTCGTCGGGCCGGATGAAAAGCGCCGGATCGTGTGTCCCCCGCGGCAGCAGACGCAGGATGTCCTCGGCAACCGTGATGGTCGCGAGCCGTGCCAGGGCGTTGCGATTGATGGTGTCGAACAGGAAACGGCCGCCCGGCTTCAACACCCGATATACCTCCGCGAGCACCTGCCCGAGATCCTGCACATGCTCGAGCACATCGACGCAGACCACGGCGTCGTAACGGCCGTCAGAGTAGGGCAGTGACTCGCCGACGCCCACATCGTAATCGATCGAACGGTTGTTTTCGCGGGCATGCGCCCGGGCCGCCTCGATCGCCTCGGTGGCCGGATCGATGCCGGTGACACGGGCGCCACGGTCGGCCAGTGCTTCGGCCATGAAGCCACCGGCACAGCCGAGGTCGAGCACCGTTTGATCGGCCCAGTCGAACTGTCGATCCATCCACGAGAGCCGCCCGGGGACCAGGTTTTTAAGCGTTCGAACCCAGCGGATGTCGTCCGACCACCACCGATCGGCAACCGCGTCGTAAATGTCCAGATTATTCCGCATGCGTGTCTCCCGAACCGGATCGAATTCCGGGGATGGCGTAGGGAACCGCGGCCCGGTAGCGGGCAAAGCGCTCACCGTAGCGCCTGCTGAAACGCCGTTCCTTGAGGCGCGGTGCCAGCAGGCAGTATGCCGTATAACTGACCGCCAGCAGCAACTGATCGGGGGTCCAGACGGGTACTGTCCACAGCGTCAGGGCGAAGGCGACGTAGATCGGCTGCCGGATGAGCCGGAAGAGTCCCCGCGTGGGCATGTCCGGAAAGCGCGGCGTGATCTTTGCCAGTAGCGACATCCACCCCAGTGCCCCGGACTGGACCTCGAGGCCGGCGTCGAAGGTCGCCTTCATGAGCAGTAACCACGACAGCGCGTAGGCGCCGCAGACTGCCCAGAAGATCGTCCCTTCCGCCTGCCACCAGATAATGCCGGAGGGCGTCCACAGCGTGAAAAGGATCAGCAGCTGGATCGAGGCGATCAATGCGAAGGTCGTACTGGCCAGCCGGCCGCCGTGCGGCCCCGGCACCAGTCGCGACAACCATCGCCCGCCGCGCCGCGACAGCAGCAGGGAGTGGCCCAGCGGGAACTGGATGATCAGCAGCAGGTTCACCGCCCAGGCCCACGGCTGCGGGACCTGGCCGAAGCTCACGCTCATGCCGTGGAACATGGCGATGATCATCGCGAGGACGCCGGCGGCAAATAGCAGGTGGGTCACTGCACCGATGCTTAGCGCCAGCGAGATGCGACCGGCCCCGGCGGGTGGGCGCAGGGCTGCCTTGATCAGCTGCAACATTCCGGCGACACGCGGGTCCGAGAGCATGCAATCACTCCACAGTGACAATTAGAATCAAACCTATGACACGACCGGAGCGGGGAAAGATTCCGATGCGTGCAAAGCCACTGGACGATACGACGACCCATGAGGTCATTGAAATGGCACTCAGTGACGACTGTCGGTTCGAGAGTATCCGGTGGCTACACGGCCTGGGGCCCGACGAGGTCAAGGCGCTGATGAAAAAGGAACTCAAGCCCGGCAGCTACCGCGCCTGGCGCCGGCGGGTGCGCCGCTTTACCGACCGCAGAGAGACGTATAAATGACCGACGAATTGCACGAGTGGGCCCGATCGCTTGACACGCTACAGGAGCAGGCCTGGAAGCGCCTGGGTCGGGGTGTTGCCGATCGCCGGGCACCGGCACGGCACCCGACGCTGGCGACCGTCGACCGCGAGGGCATGCCACAGGCGCGGACGGTGGTGTTGCGGGCCGCGGATCGGGACCGGGCCAGTTTAAGCGTCTATACGGATCGCTATGCGGATAAGGTCGATGAGGTCAGTGCCCATCCTTACGCGGCGGTGCATGTCTGGGACAACACGGCTCACTTGCAGCTGCGGCTGATGGGGGAAGTCGTGATCCACACCGGCAACGCCATTGAGCCAACCTGGGCGCAGCTCTCGGAGCATGCGAGGAAGTGCTACGGCTTCTCGCCAACGTCCGGGCAGTCGGTGTCCGAGGCGCTTGCGTACGACGTCCAGCCCGACTCCGGTTCATTCGCGATACTGGAACTAGTGATTCAGCGCATGGATGTGCTGCATCTGGGTCACCGACATCGTCGCGCGCAGTTCAGCCGTGTGGATGACTGGAACGGGCAGTGGGTGGTGCCGTAGGCTGTTCATCACTGCGCATATTCAATGCGGCCCTGGACCATAACAAAAGCGAAGGAATCTCCGTTTTGACACAATCTGATACTACCGATTACCTCGAGCCGTGGGATCGTCAGACCCACGTCGCCAATTTGCAATCCGCGGATGTCGACGTCCTGATTGTCGGCGGCGGCGCGAGTGGTGTGGGCGTTGCCCTTGATGCACTCAGCCGCGGCCTGACGGTCGCGCTGGTGGATCGGCAGGATTTCATGGCTGGAAGCTCCAGCCGCTCGACGAAGTTGATCCACGGCGGCGTGCGCTATCTGGAGCAGGCGTTCAAGGGGCTCGATATCGGCAAATATCAGCTCGTCAAGGAAGCCCTGGCCGAGCGCAAACGCATGCTCAACATGGCGCCGCACCTCGCCTGGCCGCTAACGCTGATTACGCCCGTCAAGGGTTGGCTGGGCATCCCCTACTACTACGCCGGGCTATGGCTCTACGAGCGGCTTTCCGGCTCCGAGCGTCTGGGGAAGGCGGGCATCGAGAGCAAGGCGGCCATCCAGCGAGCCTGCCCCACGTTGAAGCTCGATCAGCTCAAGGGTGGTGTCAGCTACATGGACGGCCAGTTCGATGACGCCCGTTTCGGCATATCCATGGTTCGCTCCGCCATCGAGCAGGGCGCCAGCGTGCTCAATCACACCAGCGTCGACGAGCTCATGAAGGATGACGAGGGCCGGGTGTGCGGTGCCCGGTGTACCGATCATATCGGCGGCGAGGCGCTGACGATCAACGCCAAGGTCGTGGTCAATTGCACCGGCCCGTGGACGGATCATCTCCGGCACATGGCCGATCCCGATGCCGAGTCCCTGATGAGCGTATCCAGCGGCGTCCATGTGGCCTTCGACAAGGAAATGCTGCCCGAGGGGCACGGCATCCTGGTGCCGGAGACCGACGACGGTCGCGTGCTCTTCATCCTGCCCTGGCTCGGCAAGACCATTGTCGGCACCACGGATCAAAAGGCAGAGCTCACCGACGATCCGGCGGCCACGGACGAGGAAATCGATTACATCATCGAGCAGGTCAACGGGTGGCTTAACGAATCGCTTACCCGGGATGAGGTCAGCGCCACCTACTCGGGGCTAAGGCCGCTGGTGAGTCAGCCCGGCGCCGAGTCGACGTCGCAGCTCAGTCGCGATCACGTCATTCTCAATGAAAAGGGTCTGATGACGCTGACGGGCGGTAAGTGGACCACCTGGCGGCGCATGGCCGAAGACCTGATGGATCAGCTGGCGGCGGCGAATCCCGAGCTCAACGCCGGTGCGTGTGGCACGTACGATCTGCGCCTGCCGGGCGCCAACGGCGATAAGCAGGCCGCGAAGGGCGCGATCGAGGGACTGCCCGACGATATCGCCGCACACCTGTGGGAGGCCTACGGCGATCGCGCGCACGTGGTGCTGCAGCAGGGAACGACCGATCGGCTCGTCGCCAACCTGCCGTACATCCAGGCCGAGCTGGGCTGGGCGGTCAATTACGAGGGCGCGTGCCACGTCGACGATATCCTCTATCGGCGAATGCGCGTCGGGATGCTTGATTCAGCGGGCACCAACGCGCTGCGTTCCGAGGCCGAGGCCGCACTAAAGACGGCTTGACCATTCTTGATAATCAGGACGAGTCGTCAAACTCGTGAGAAAGAGTTCAAGGCGATCTAGTACTCATCGACACAAATGGTTTGCCGGCCTGGCACAGCCTGTGATAAACCGATCACGTGAAAACAGAACGAAAAAAACAGTGCTCGACGTACGCCTCCGAATAGCGAGGCCGGGGAGTGCACCGAGAGACGCATAAGTCAAAATAGCGGAGGAGAGAACCGATGACCGATTCCACGGTTAATAACGCAAAGCGGGATTCTGAGCAGCCTGACGGTTCCCGGCGCAAACTTCTGAAGGGCGGTCTTGCCGCGGCCGGTGGTGTCGCTGCCGGCACAACGCTGCTCGGTGCGCCGTATGTCAACGCGCAGGCACCCCTTGTCCTCAAGATGCAGACAGCCTGGGGCGGCGGCAATATCTGGAATGATTTCGCCCGTCAGTACGTCGATCGGGTCGAGAGTATGTCGGGAGGGCGCATCCAGATCGATCTTTTGCCCGCCGGTGCCATTGTAAAGGCTTTCCAGGTGATCGATGCGGTCAGTGATGGCATTATCGATATCGGCCATGACGTGCCGGTGTACTGGTATGGCAAGAACAAAGCGGCATCCCTGTTCGGCACCGGTCCGGTCTGGGGCGGTGATGCCACTAACATGATGGCCTGGTGGTACGCCGGTGGTGGCCGTGAGCTCTACCGCGAGCTGACACAGGACATTATGGGCCTGAATGTCGTCGGCTACTTCGGCTTCCCCATGCCGTCGCAGCCCTTTGGCTGGTTCAAGAACAGTGACGTTACCGCCGTCTCGGATATCCAGGGCCTCAAATACCGCACGGTCGGTCTTGCTGCGGATCTGCTCCAGGAAATGGGTATGTCGGTCGCGCAGCTCCCCGGCGGTGAAATCGTCCCGGCCATGGAGCGCGGTGTCATTGACGCCTTCGAGTTCAATAATCCGTCCTCCGATAAGGACTTCGGCGCTCAGGACGTGGCCAAGAACTACTACCTCGGCTCGTACCATCAGGCCAGCGAGTCGTTCGAGTGGTTATTCAACCGCGACATGCTCGAGAGCATCGACAGCGACCTGCAGTCGATCCTCCTGCACGCAGTGGAGGCCACCTCGACGATAAATACGGCGACAGCACTCGATCGTTATTCGTCCGACCTCCAGTCGCTGCAGGACGAGTCGGGTGTCACCGTGCACCGGACCTCTGATGAAATCCTCTCGGCTCAGCTCGAGGCCTGGGACGCCCTGATTCCAACGCTGGAAGAGGACAGCTTCATGCGCCGCGTGATGGAGAGCCAGAAAGAGTGGGTGGAGCGTACCGTGTTCTACGAGCTCATGAACCAGCCGGATCTGCAGCTCGCCTACGAGCACTTCTTCCCCGGTCGGCTCAACATGTAAGGCGGCCAGTTCGCCAGGCGGACTGCCTCGGTCGAGGGGCCGGGGCAGTTCTGTTTCTATCGCCGGGATTGAGAGTGATCCATGCTTCAGGTCATCCACACGATCGATCGGTTCACGACGTGGGTCGGGCGCAGTTTCGCCTGGCTCATTCTGCTAATGGCCTTCGGCATGGGCTACGAGGTGGTGGCGCGCTACGTGTTCAGCGCGCCGACGGCCTGGGCCTATGACATGTCCTACATCCTCTACGGCACGCTGTTCATGATGGGCGGTGCCTACACGCTCTCCCGTAACGCCCATGTGCGCGGAGACTTTCTCTATCGTCTCTGGAGACCGCGGATACAGGCGACGGTCGAGCTCGTACTGTATTTCATCTTTTTCCTTCCCGGAGTGCTCGCTCTGGTGTTCGCCGGCTGGAAGTATGCCGGGCGCTCGTGGCGCTACATGGAGACGAGTAATTTCTCACCGGCCGGTGTGCCCATTTTCCACTTCAAGACGATATTGGTCGTCGGCGGCGTGCTATTGCTCATTCAAGGGGTCGCGCAGGTCTGCCGCTGTCTTGTCTGCCTTCGTTCGGGTGAGTGGCCGGCCGATGTGCGCGATGTCGCCGAGCTCGAGGATCAGCTGCTTGAGAGTGGTGGCAAGGACTACGTGGACGAGTCACCGGCGAGCCCGTTGAGCCTGGGGAGGACTGAGCGATGACCGATCCCCAAATCGGGATTATGATGCTGGCGGTTTTCATCCTCTGCATCTTCCTGGGCTTCCCGATCGCCTTCACGCTGATGGCGCTGGGCATCGGCTTTGGGTATTTCGCCTATTTCGACGCAGGTCGCATGTGGCGCGGCTATGAACGTCTGGTGGAGCAGGGCGAGCAGGGCTGGCAGGTCTGGCAGGCCTACATCGAAGGGTTCGTGAATAACCGTATCTTCGATTTGTTCGTGAACCAGACCTACTCGGTCATGGCCAACGAGGTCCTGACCGCGGTACCGCTCTTCCTGTTCATGGGCTATATCGTTGAGCGCTCGAATATTGTCGAGCGGCTGTTCTCGACGCTCTATATCGCTGCGCGCCGTGTTCCGGGGGCAATGGGCGTAGCTGCGCTGATCACCTGTACGCTCTTCGCCACCGCGACCGGTATCGTCGGTGCAGTGGTCACGCTGATGGGACTGCTGGCCCTGCCGGCAATGCTCAATGCACGCTACGACCAGTCATTCGCCTCGGGCGTAATCTGCGCCGGCGGCACGCTGGGCATCCTGATTCCGCCCTCGATCATGCTGATTGTCTACGCAGCGGCGACCGGGACGTCCATCGTTCGACTCTATGCCGGCGCGCTCTTGCCGGGGTTGCTGCTAGCGGGACTGTATATCGCCTATATCGTCATACGCAGCATCGTGCAGCCTTCGGCGGCGCCTAAACCAACCAATGACGAGGTCGGCGACGTTCCTCTGGGCAAGCTGCTGGTCATGATCGTGACCTCGTTCGTGCCGCTCGCGGTACTGATCCTGGCGGTGCTGGGGTCGATTCTGTTTGGCTTGGCAACGCCGACCGAGGCGGCCTCGATCGGCGCTCTTGGAGGCCTGCTGCTAGCTGCCGTGTACCGTGCACTGACCTGGGAGAGGCTGCGCGAGTCGGTCTATCTCACGCTCAAGACCACCGCCATGGTGTGCTGGCTTTTCGTTGGCTCGTGGACGTTCTCCTCGGTGTTCTCGTATCTCGGTGGCGAGCAGCTGATCACCGAGTTCGTCACCGGGCTTAATCTGAACACGCTAACCTTCCTGATCCTGGCGCAGCTCATCATCTTCCTGCTCGGCTGGCCGTTGGAGTGGTCGGAGATCATTATCATCTTCGTGCCTATCTTTCTGCCGCTGCTGGAGATTTTCGGTGTTGATCCGCTGTTTTTCGGCATCCTGGTGGCGCTCAATCTCCAAACGTCGTTCCTCACGCCACCAATGGCGATGTCAGCCTATTATCTGAAGGGGATCGCACCGCCATCGGTGCAATTAGTGCAGATATTTAAAGGCTGTATGCCATTTCTGCTATTCGTGCTGGTGGCAATGGTGTTGCTCTACAACTTCCCGCAGCTTGTCTACTGGCTACCGGATACGATCTATGGCTAAACGTATCGCGATGGGAGAACCCGCCGATCTGTCGGCCAGTGAGGCGCTCGAATTGATGAGCGAGGGGGCGCTTTCTGCGCAGGCGCTTACCGAGGCGTGCCTTGACCGGATCGAAGCGGTCGATCCGCAAATCCATGCGTGGGCCCAGACCGACCGGCGTCGGGCCGTTTTCGAGGCTCGTGCGCGTGATCGACGGCGTGCTGACGGGCTGCCATTGTCGGCGATGCATGGCATACCGGTCGGGTTAAAGGACATTATCGATGTCCAGGGGTTCGCGACCGGCAACGGGATACCCCGAGACGCGGATAACCGGCCGACGGAAGATGCCAGCATCGTCCGACGCCTGCGCGACGCCGGTGCGGTTATCGTCGGCAAGACGGTCACCACGGAGCTCGCCTACTTCCATCCGGGGGCTACCCGGAATCCGCATGACCCCGAGCGCACCCCGGGCGGCTCGTCGAGTGGCTCGGCGGCAGCGGTGGCTGCCGGCATGGTGCCGTTCGCGGTGGGTACGCAGACCAACGGCTCGGTGATTCGGCCTGCGTCTTTCTGCGGCGTGGTCGGCTATAAACCCAGCTACGGTACGGTGCCGCGGACCGGGATTCTGCGTGCGGCGCCGAGTCTGGATCAGGTTGGTTTCTTTGCCCGCCGCGTCGAAGACGTTGCCCTCGCTGGCGAGTTGATGGGCCCGGATGATCGCGACCCGGATTATCGCCTGAACCCCGGGCCATTACTCACAACGACGCTCTCGGAGCCGCCGCTGGCGCCTGACCTTGCCATGGTCGAGACGCCTTTCTGGGATCGCACTGATGCGGATACCCGGGATGGCTTTGCCGAGCTGCTCGAGGTCCTGGGTGTGCATGGCACAGCCGCCGAACTGCCGGAGGTGTTCGGCCGGGGGGCAGGCTGGCTGGCGACGGTGATGGCCGCGGAGATGGCACGCAATCTCGGTCACTATGCCGATGCCGATCCCGTCAGCGCCGCCTTCCAGGCCCTTGTCGAGCAGGGCCGGTCGATTCATGCGGTGGATTATCTGGCGGCCCGGGATATGCAGGCGATCATGCGCGACTCGCTCGAACCGCTTTTCGAGCGCTTTGACGCTATTCTGACTCCGGCCGCACCTGGCGAGGCGCCGCGTGATCTCAACTCTACCGGAGACCCGATTTTCTCGACGCTGTGGACCTTTTGCGGACTACCCGCGGTGACGCTTCCCCTGCTGGCGGGAGAGAACGGACTACCTATCGGCGTTCAGCTGATCGGTCCATACGGGCAGGATGCGAAGCTTCTGCGAACCGCGCGCTGGCTGACGCGCCTGTGCGCTTCCAAAGTGGAGGAGTCGGGATGATTGATCGGGTCATGGCCATTATCAGCCTGCTTATGCTCTTCGCCTTTCTTGTCGTGGTGCCGATTTTTGTTCCGCACATCGAGCTCATTATCGTGGTGACCGGCTGTGCGCTGCTTGCAAGCTATGATGTCTGGCGAAATCTCGCCTCGCAGAGAAAGTAGCCGGATGGCCGGCTGCTACTCGATTGTCTCGAGGGCCGCCAGGGCGGCCGTATAATCCGCTTCCTGGCGAATCTCCGGGACCAGCTCGGTGTGGATTACAAGGTTGTTCCGGTCCAGCACCAGCACGGCACGAGCGGCCAGCCCCGCCATGGGACCGTCGAGCTGGAGCACTCCGTAATCGGTGGCAAAACGGTGGTCGCGCATCATGGAAAGCGCCTCGACACCCTCGATACCCTCGGTCTCGCAAAACCGGGCGGCGGCGAACGGCAGATCCGCCGAGATGTTGAGGACGACGGTATCTGCGAGGGCCGCGGCGCGAACATTGAACTGCCGGGCGGACATGGCGCAGGTCGGGGTATCGAGACTGGGTACGATGCTGAGCACCTTGCGTTTGCCTGCGTAATCGGCGAGCGTCGCATCGCTGAGATCCGTGCGAGTGAGGCAGAAATCCGGGGCGATCGTACCGATACGCGGGAGTTCGCCGCTCAGGTGAATGGTTTCGCCGAGGCGCGTGACGGTCGTCATGGCTCCCTCCCGGTTCTTCAATGTGGTGAGTAAGGCTGCAAGCTCTAGGCAGTGTCGGGATGGGGTCAATAATAACCGGGAAGAGTCATAAGCGGCAGCCCATATCGTCCTGCCTCGCCACATACACGTCGGTGCCGGATACACTACCGCCTAACAATAAAGTTATTGAGCCGAGCAGGAATGACAACCACTGTCACTGCCCGGCAGGAGGAGAAAACCATGTCCGAAGTTCGTACTGCGACAGAATCCGTGCCGCAAATCCATCATTACATCAATGGCACCACCCTGCAGCAGGATGGCGGTCGCAGCCTGGCGGTTCATGATCCGGCGAAGGGCGCAGTTAGCGCGCACCTGGCTCTGGCTGACACCGCGATGACCCGGCGGGCAATCCAGGCAGCCAGCGAAGCCCTGCCAACGTGGTCCGCGATGACACCGCTCAATCGTGCCCGGGTCATGTTCCGCTACAAGGCGCTCATCGAGGCGCATTTCGAGGAGATCGCCCAGCTGATCACCCGGGAGCACGGCAAGGTGATCGAGGACGCACGCGGCGAGCTCACTCGTGGTCTCGAGATTGTCGAGTTCGCCTGCGGCGCGCCGCACCTGCTCAAGGGTGAGCATTCGCTCAACGTGGGTAACGGCGTCGACAGTTACAGCATGATGCAGCCCGTCGGGGTATGTGCCGGCATTACTCCGTTCAACTTCCCGGCCATGGTCCCCATGTGGATGTTCCCGGTGGCTCTGGTGTGCGGCAACACGTTCGTGCTCAAGCCCTCCGAAAAGGATCCGTCGGTGCCCATGTACCTCGCGGAGCTCATGACGGAAGCCGGTGCGCCGAACGGCGTGCTGAACGTCGTTAACGGGGACAAGGAAGCCGTTGATACCCTGCTGACGGATCCGGATGTCTCGGCAATCAGTTTTGTGGGCTCCACGCCGATTGCCGAGCACGTCTACTCGACGGGGAGCGCCCACGGCAAGCGCGTGCAGGCGCTGGGCGGCGCCAAGAATCATATGGTCATCATGCCCGATGCCGATCTGGAAGGAGCCGTGGAGGCCCTTCTGGGCGCTGCCTATGGTTCTGCAGGCGAGCGCTGCATGGCGATCTCCGTCGCCGTGGTGGTCGGCGACGCGATCGGCGACCGCCTGGTGGATCATCTCAAACCGCGCGTCCAGACCTTGAAGATCGGCGATGGTCTGGCCGAGAAGGGTCTGGAGATGGGGCCACTCGTGACCCGCGAGCATCGGGACAACGTGCATCGCTACGTGGATCTCGGCGAGCAAGAGGGCGCGACCATGGTGGTGGATGGCCGTCAGCGGGAATTCCGGGGGGAAGATGGCTACTTCCTGGGCGGTACGCTCTTCGATCACGTCAAAACGGATATGCGTATTTACACGGACGAAATTTTCGGGCCAGTGCTATGTGTCGTCCGTGTGCCGGACTATGAGTCGGCAGTGGCGTTGGTCAATGAGAACGAATTCGGCAACGGCACGGCCATTTTTACCCGCGATGGCGACGCCGCCCGGCAATTCACCAGTGACGTACAGGCCGGCATGGTGGGTGTGAACGTCCCGATTCCAGTGCCCATGGCCTTTCACAGTTTCGGCGGCTGGAAGCGATCACTGTTCGGCCCGCTGCATATGCACGGGCCGGATGGCATCCGTTTCTACACGCAGATGAAAACGGTAACCGCGCGCTGGCCGAAGGGAGTGCGTGCGGGTTCGGCCTTCAACATGCCGACCATGGAGTGATGCCGGCCGTGGACGCCACTGGCTGCCTCCATTCGAGTAGGTTTGACGCCACGACCTCCTGAGATATATTCGAAAGAACGAGTGAGGAGAGAAGCATAATGCCGGCCAATGCATTGTTCCGCGCGGAAGATTTGCGCTTCGATGTGGATATTGATCCGCTCATCGAGTCGCTCCGGCAGGTTCTGCCGGACCAGGGGTTGATCGTTCATGAGCAAGGGCTGCGCGCCTATGAATGCGATGGCCTTGCTCCCTATAAACAACTGCCCCGTCTCGTGGTTGTCCCGGAGACCGTTGAACAGGTTCAGACCGTGCTGCGGCTCTGTTATGACGCAGGCGTCCCGGTGGTGACCCGGGGCTCCGGGACGAGCCTCTCCGGTGGGTCTCTCCCGCACCCCCAGGGCGTGCTCCTGGCCATGGGCAAATTCAACCGGATCCGTGAAATCGACCGTCATCGGCGAATTGCCCGCGTCGAGCCGGGAGTCCGCAACCTGACAATTACAGAGGCGGCCGCTCCCTACGGGCTTTATTACGCACCGGATCCTTCATCGCAGATTGCCTGCTCGATCGGTGGCAACGTCGGCGAGAACGCCGGCGGCGTTCACTGCCTGAAATACGGCCTGACCGTCCACAATGTCCTCGCGCTCAAGGTCATCACCATGGAAGGCGAGATCACGACCATCGGGTCCGAGGCGCTGGATAGCCCGGGACTTGACCTACTCGCGCTGATGCATGGTTCCGAGGGCATGCTGGGGGTCATCGTCGAGGTGACCGTCAAGCTGCTGCCCAACCCCCTGACCAAGCAAGTGCTAATGGCGTCGTTTGCGGATGTCGGATCCGGTGGCCAAGCTGTTGCCGGGTTGATTGCCCGAGGGATTATCCCGGGCGGGCTGGAGATGATGGATGGCGCGGCAATCCAGGCGGCTGAAGATTTCGTTCACGCCGGTTATGACACCGACGCCGCCGCGATTCTCATTTGCGAGCTCGACGGTAGCGAGGCAGAAGTCGCCGACCAGATAAAGGCCGTTGATGAATGCCTGCGGGACCATGGCGCCACCCGTATCCAGCTGGCGGCAGATGATCAGGAAAAGGCCCGCTTCTGGGCCGGACGCAAGGCGGCGTTCCCTGCCGTCGGTCGCATCTCGCCGGATTATTACTGCATGGACGGCACGATCCCCCGCAAGCAGCTCGCGTATGTCCTGCAACGCATCAGCGAAATCAGCGCGGCGCAGGCGCTGGAGACGGTCAACGTCTTCCATGCCGGCGACGGGAATCTCCACCCGTTGATTCTCTTTGACGGTAACCAGCCCGGCCAGCTCGAGGCGGCTGAGCGGGTAGGTAGCGCTATCCTGCAGCTTTGCGTCGAAGTTGGCGGTACGGTAACCGGCGAGCATGGCGTCGGTGTCGAGAAAATCAACGAGATGTGCGTGCAATTCGCCAGCGCCGAGATCGAGCAATTCCACGGTATCAAGGCGGCCTTCGACGAAAAGGGTCTGCTCAATCCGGGTAAAGCCATCCCCACACTGAATCGGTGTGCCGAGTTCGGCCATCTGCACGTGCACAACGGCGAGCTGCCTCATCCCGAGCTGGAAAGGCTTTAATGGCGGGAACCAACCAGACTGAAGAGCTTCGCGGGCAGGTGGTGGCCGCGGCCGAGCAGGGCGAAGCCTTGTCGATCATCGGCGGGGGAAGTAAGCAGTTCTACGGCAATCCTGTGCAAGGCAGGGTGCTGGATGTCAGCGGGCATCGCGGGATTATCACCTACGAGCCCACCGAACTTGTGCTGACGGCGCGCGCGGGCACGCCGATCGCCGAGATCGAGGACGCGCTGAACGCCGAGGGACAGCGTCTGGCCTTCGAGCCACCTCACTTCGACGGTGGCGCCACGCTGGGCGGCGCGGTCGCGGCGGGACTCGCCGGGCCCCGGCGTCCCTATGGGGGTGCGGTTCGCGACATGGTGCTGGGCCTGCGGTTGATCAATGGGCGTGGCGAGTTAATGCGGTTCGGCGGCGAGGTCATGAAAAACGTCGCAGGGTACGATGTCGCGCGGCTGAATACCGGTGCCCTGGGGACACTCGGTGTTATCACCGAGGTCTCGCTCAAGGTTCTTCCATCACCGGCAGCCCGGGCAACATTGCAGCTTCGGGCCGAGCCTGCCCAATGTCATGACCTGAGCGAGGAGTGGCTGCGGAACGGCCGTCCCCTGAGCGGGATGGTTCATGATGGCGGAGCGTTATACGCACGTTTCGAAGGCACGACCTCGGCGGTCGATGACGCGATGGCGGCCATTGAGGGTGAGGCGCTGGAACCGGCAGTCGCGGATGCGCTCTGGCAATCCATTCGTGACCATAGCCACGCATTTTTTGCCGAGGGCGAGGCGCCCCTCTGGCGGGTTTCCCTGCCGCCGGCCTCGGCCCCGACATCGTTCGGCGACCACGTTTTTATCGATTGGTCCGGTCAACAACTCTGGCTGCGGAGCCAACCTGACCCGGAGGCCCTTCGTGCCCAGGCCGCCGCCCAGGGCGGTAGCGCAACCCTGTTCCGCGGACGAATCGAGGGCGTCGACGCCTTTCCGGCCCTTGATCCCGTCCAGAGCCGCCTGCATCGGAGCATCAAAAGGGCCTTTGATCCCCAGGGTATCCTCAACCCCGGTCGACTCTATTCCGACGTGGAGATGGGCTGAACATGCAGACGAATCTGGTTGACTTCATTAAAGATACCGCCGCCGGCCAGGAAGCGGATGATATTTTGCGCAAATGCACGCATTGCGGATTCTGTCTTGCTAATTGTCCGACTTATCGCCTGTTGGGCGACGAACTGGATAGTCCCCGCGGTCGGATTTATCAGATCAAGCAGGTCCTCGAGGGCGAGGCGCCCACCGAGAGCGTCCAGCTGCACCTGGATCGTTGCTTGACCTGCCGGGCCTGCGAGACGACCTGCCCCTCCGGTGTCGAGTATGGTCGCCTCGCGGAACTGGGACGTCAGATCGTCGAAGAGCAGGTGCCGCGACACGGAATGCAGCGATGGCTGCGCACCGGACTGCGCACTGTTCTGCCCCGGCCACGGCTTTTCGGCGCCTTGCTCGCGATGGGTCGTCTGACCCGGCCGCTGGTCCCCCAACCGCTGCGTAAAAAAATCCGTCCCCGCCGTTTGGCGCCTCCGTGGCCGGCGAATTCAACCCATACCCGGTTTGTGCTCATGCTCGAGGGCTGTGTCCAGCCGGCACTGGAGCCGCCTATCAACCCGCAGACGGCTCGGCTGATGGATGATCTGGGTATCGGCGTCAAAAGGACGACGCAGGTCAGCTGCTGTGGAGCGATCGACCAGCACCTGGGGGCGAGCGAAGCGGCGCTAGAGCGTATCCGGTTGAATATCGACGCCTGGTGGCCGCATATCGAAGCCGGGGCCGAGGCGATCGTAGTCAATGCCAGTGGCTGCGGCGCCCAGGTCAAGGACTACAGCCACCTCCTTGCCGACGATCCGGTCTATGCCGAGAAGGCGGCGCGAGTCGCAGAGCTCGCCATCGATCCAATCGAGATGCTGGAGCGCCACGCTGATCAACTGGCGCCGGCGGACAATGCGCCGCGCCGGGTGGCGTTCCAGACGCCTTGTACACTCCAGCACGCCCAGAAGCTCAATGGCCGGGTGGATGCCCTTATGGCGCGCATCGGCTTTGACATGGCGCCGGTGCCGGATGCTCATATCTGCTGTGGTTCCGCCGGGACCTACTCGGTCCTGCAGCCGGAAATGGCGGATCAGCTACGCACGCAAAAGCTGGACAATCTCAATACCGGATCTCCCGAGATCATCGCCACCGCTAATATCGGCTGCCTCGCGCATCTGGATGAAGCCTCGGAGATTCCGGTGCGGCATTGGCTGGAGCTTATCAAGGTCGCCTGAGACGCGAGGTCGGGCAGTGCCACACCAGAGAGCTCCCTCTATAGCCTGCAGATCGAGAGCATCAATATTCTTCCAGTCGCCCCTGGGCGGGGGTGCCGTCATCGGGGCGTCGGTAATTCTTACATCATCGCCTCTTCAGCGGTGGCAATAAATACATAAACTGCTGATTTAAAGAATATTCTAAAGATTGGCCCCTTTCTTGCTAGCTAATCAGTGCGCGTGATCGAAAATCACGGCGTACGGGTTACAACAGCGCATTAGCAGAGGGCAAATCATGAAACACAAGGCGCAATACGAAGGTTTTGCATCCCGGCACTGGCTACTGGTCGGTGCCCTGGCGGGTGTCGGGGCCCTGGGCCTGGCGGCATCGGCACAGGCCGCCACCAGCGTCTCCTGGACCTCGCCGGCGAACCTGACCATGTTCCCGGTCGGGACCACCGTCAGCCCCACAGGGATCGCAAGCGGTACGGGGAGTGGAGGCAGCGGCCTGGATCTGGGAATCGTTATGGATTCGTCGGGCAGCATGGGCGCTTTCGAGACCGTGGGTAATACGACGCAAACCCGTAGAGAATGGCAGCAGCAGTTCGCCAGGGATCTGGTAAGCGGACTCCCGACCACCAACACCTCGGTTGGTATCGTGGAATTTGATTCTTCTGCGTCCACGGTGCAGTCGCTCACACCACTGAGTTCTCCCGGAAACATTAGCCTCATTAATTCGGCTATTGATTCAGTCGATGCGTCTGGTTTGACCGACATCGGCGACGGAATAACAGAGGCGGAGGCGATTCTGACCGGTGTGGATGCCACGGTCGGGCGCAGTCAGCAAATGGTCGTGTTCTCCGATGGCGAGTCGCAATCCGGTCCGGCCGAGGCGGATATCGCGAACAGCAACGGTATTTCGGTGAATTCCGTCGCATTGCCGGGCGCCAACGTCGGCACGATGCAGGACCTCGCGGATGGCCCCGACGGTATCGTTGGAAACTCCGATGATAATGGTACGTTCACGGATGGGACCGATTTGCAGGCGCTTCTCGATATCTTCTCGGGCACAACCGGCAACCTGGTCGGCCTTGAACGAGTGGACATTACCCTGCCTGACGGGACTATCCAGGGTGATGTGGCAACCGATGCGATCGGGGGCTTTACTTCACCTGGCTATTCGCTGGGACTGGGCTCCAACATATTCATTGCCCAGGCGTTCGGTACCGATGGTTCGACTGCGATAGCGGAGCTGGATCTTATCGGTGTTGCCGATGGTGGGCCCACCCCTGTACCGGCACCGGGAGCGCTTGCGTTGCTCGTTGGAGGTTTGTTCGGAACGCTGGCGGGGCGACGCCGCATGAAGCAGGCATCGTGAGACTCGATAAGGGTTGGTAGCGAGGATGCAGCGGCGGTTTGATGGCTCCCCGGGACGGATTCGAACCGCCGACCAAGTGATTAACAGTTACCGGAAGGGGGTTTTCATAACCCCCTGATTAGTGACAAATCTCGCCGCTCCGATCATATAAACCCCTGTATTTAGTGCGCTATACGTTGCATGGTAAGTGACGATATGCGACATTGCCTGTCAGACGATACACGTTCATCTGGTGACAAATCCGGTGACAAATCGAGGCAGCGGCATGAAGTTTACAGACGGGAAGGGCGGTAACATCGCGAGGGCGGAGCCGCCGGAGAAAGGGCAAAGGTTGTTGTTCGACGACCACCGGGACGCGCCCCGAGGATTCGGGTTGCGGATCACGGGGGCGGGCGGCAAGGCGTTCATCCTCAAATACACGTCGGAGGGCAAACAGCGCCGAAAGACCATCGGTGCGTGGCCTGATTGGAGCCTGGAGGCGGCACGCGATGAAGCGCGTGGCATCCGCCAGCAGATCGACTCCGGTATTGATCCACTCGAAGAAAAGCGCCGTCGCCGCGCTGACCCGACGGTGGCCGATGCCGTGGCCGACTACATCCGCAAGCACGTCACCGGGCTGGTGAGCGAAAAACCGATAACGCGTTATTTCGAACGGGACATGGTGCCCGCCCTTGGCGCGCTCAAGGTGCGTGACGTTCGTCGCCGTGATGTGCTCGACATGATCGAGGACAAAGCCGAGCAGACACCGACTGCCGCCCGTCATTTGCTGGCCTATTCGAAGGGTTTTTTCGACTGGTGTGTTGATCGGGAATACATCGACGCCAGCCCCGCCGCCAGCATCAAACCGAAAAACGTAAAGGCGCAGGGGCGCAAAGATGCGCTCAAGACCCGCCAGCGTCGGCGGGTGCTCGATCACGACGAGGTGGCGGCGTTCTGGTCTGGTGCCGAGGACTGCGGTATCCACCGGCTGACCGCGCTGGCGTTGAAAATGGTCTTACTAACCGGCCAGCGTCCCGGAGAAGTTGCGGGGATGCACCACGACGAAATCAGCGGCGACGTGTGGACGATCCCCGCAGAGCGGCGTCGGAAAACTGAAACCGCGCACCGCGTCCCGCTCACCCCGTTGGCGTTGGAGATCATCGACACCGCGCGCAACGAGGTGGCCCGGCTGTATGAACGCCGTCGCGGCGAACCGTCCGGCTATGTGTTTGAAGCCCGTCCCCATGCGCCGGTTTCTGTGTCCGCGTTGAGTAAAGCCGTCCACCGTTTCGCCGAACCGCTCGGCAATCGGGACGCGCCGACGTGGGGGCACTGGACGCCGCACGATTTACGCCGTACCGCGCGCACCGAAGTCACCGCCTGCGGCTACCCGCAGGAAATCGCCGAGCGGGTTATCGGCCACGCGGATCAGGGCATCGTCGCCGTTTATAACCAACACCAGTACGACCACGAGAAGCGCGCCGCCCTTGAGGCATGGGAGCGCCGTTTGCTGCGGATCACTAGCGGCGAGTCGGCCGACGATAACGTGGTGTCGATTGCGGAGGCGCGGACATGAGCGCGCAGATCGGTACAGCAGCCGAGATTGTCGAGGCAGCGGTCGCCGACTATCGCGACGGAGATCCGAAACCGCTCATTGCAATGGTGCGAGCGGGGATCACGGAAGTTTTGGAGTGTTCCGAAGCGCGAGAGATTATTGCCACCGCGTTGCAGGGTAGGGGTGCGCCGCAGGATGTAAGAGCGCGTCAAACGCGGCTGCGGTTAATCGTGTTCATGCATATGGCGGTGGGGTATGGAATCACCGCCCGATCCGACACCGGAAAAGCGCCGCGAATCAGCGTGGCAGAAATAGCCCCGCGCTTTTTTCCATTCTCGGAGCATACGGTTAATGAGTACTGGAAAAACCATAACGGCGGGAATTATTGGTTGCGCGCGCGAGAAATCGGAGCAAAAGCGAAGCGCGACGGACTAGACCGGGAGGACGCGTTGCAGAAATTCGCGCAAATGGGAGCGGAGGACGTTTTCACCGATAACCTACACGATGCCCGCGAAGCCGCTGCGTGCGGAGAATTGTATCGCCACGAAAAAGAAAATACGCCCCGGCTCAAAAGGCAGACATGATGCTGGGGGTATAATTGCGCCAAATACATACCCAGCCTTAATCGCGATGGGTTTAATTAAATAGTCCCCGACATTCACGACGAATCCGGGGATTTTTTATGACCATTCGAGACGATTTAATCAGCCTCCAGACGTTCGCGGAGGAAATGGGCGTCACAAGGCGCACAGTTGAACGCTGGCACGCGCAGAGGATTGGCCCGCCGCGAATTAAAATCGGCAAGCAAGTGTTTTATCGGCGCGAGTCTATTTCCGATTGGATCATCGCTCATGAGCAGACCGAGCCGCGCGCGGCGGGGAGGGTCTAAACATGCAGCCAACGAAAAAAAACCCCGACGCGCTGGCGGGCGCTGACGGGGCTGAGTCCTTTTCCTATCCTGTGAATCAGCATACCCCGACCGGCAAAGGCTCGCCAGCGCTGGTAAGCGTGTTCACGTCACGGGATCGGCTGTCGAAGCTGTACACCCTCGACGATAGCGGCAACCTGGACAAAACCCCGGGCGGTGAACTGGTGCGTGGACACTACGAGCGCCGCCCATGCGCCCGCCCGTCTGATCTAGCCGAACTGATCCCCACGCTCGACACCAATCAAGCGCTCGCCTATGGCGTGGCAAAGGTTGAATCCGGGCCGGTTGCATCCCGTAAAGCCGCCCGGGATGGCGACTTGCTACGCATCCGGGATCGGTTCGACTGGAAAGCCGGGCCGGGCTGGATGATGCTTGATAATGATCCGCCGAAAGGCGCGGAGCCGCTCGACAGGGCGGGGCTGCTGGCGATGATCGAACAGGTATGGCCGGAGATCACCGCCGCCCCCGCCGTGGTAGGGGATAGCGGGACATCGCATATATACCGCACGGATACCGGCGAACAGGTTAAGGGCCGCGGGGGATTGCGGCTGTATGTGCTGGTTGCCGATGCCCGAGACATTAAACGGGCCGGGGACACGTTGCACCGCCGCCTATGGCTGGCCGGATACGGCTATTTCGCGGTAAGCGCATCCGGGGCGCTACTCAATCGAAGCCCCGTGGATAAAGAGGTTTGGCAGCCGGAGCGGCTGGACTTCGCGGCGGGCGCGGCATGTTGCGAGCCGCTGGAGCAGTACCGCCCCGCGCCTGATGCCCGCAACGATAACGCCGCCCCGATCAGTACCACCGTCACGCTCCCCGATCTATCCAGTGACGAGCGACGCACCCTGAAAGAGATCGAGGCCGAAGCCGCCCAGGCCGTAAAGCCTGAGCAGCGCGAAGCCTACGATCAGTGGGTGAAGGATCGTATGGCGAACATGCCCGATGACGACGGAGGCGAAGCCCTGCAACGGCTGGTCGAAGCCGTGCAGAATCATCGGCTTTACGGCGACTTTGAACTGATCCATTCAAGCGGCGAGACCATCACGGTGGCCGATGTGATGGACGCGCCGGACAAGTGGCACGGCGAGCGTTTCGCCGATCCGCTCGAACCCCAGTACGGCAACGACGCCCGGATTGCGTGGCTGAATCTCAAAAGCGGCGGGCGCCCGTTTATTTACAGCCATGCCCACGGCGGCCAGCGGTTCACGCTGGTTCGGAGCAGCGCCACGATCAAGACGCAACCGGGCGAAATGCCCCGGATTCTGCGGGAGGCTGATGCCCTGGTGACTGACGCGGGCGAAGTGTACCAGCGCGGCGGGCAGTTGGTGAGAATCGTACCGGGCGGGGGTATCTACGGAGTGCAGGCGCCGTGGCTGCGGACGCACCTGGAGGAAGTCGCAGCATGGCAACGCTACGACGCCCGCGCGAAAGGCTGGCGCCCATGCGACGCGCCGGGGGATTTGTCCGTCCGTATGCTCGCCAATCGCGGCGGGTGGGGTATGCCGGAACTTGTCGGAATCATCAACGGGCCGATCCTGCGAGCCGATGGTTCATTGCTCGACAAGCCCGGATACGACGCCGAGACCGGGTTACTCCTCGACGCTAGTACTCCGGACGACTGGCCAGCCATTCCGTCACACCCGACAGAAGAGCAAATCCGCGCCGCCGCTGAGGTGGTGTGGGAACCGTTCGCCCATTTCCCGTATGTCGATGCCATGAGCCGTGGGGTGCAAATGGCGGCGATTCTGACCGCCGTGCAGCGCCCGATTCTCGAAACGGCGCCGGGTTTCGGGATGAACGCTTACAAGGCCGGGACGGGCAAGAGCAAGGCCGCCAAGGCCACCGCGTGGTTCGGCGGGTCTGAACCCGTGGAATCCCCGTGGAGCGATCAGGCCGAGGAACAGCGCAAGCGGATCATGGCAGGGCTAATGGCCGGGCCAGCGTCGATGATGTTCGACAACATATCGGAGCCGATCAAATCGGACGCGCTGAACGCCGCTCTTACCGCAAGCTGGTTCAAGGATCGGAAGTTGGGGGTTTCTGAAGAAATCTACGCGCCCACGCGCACCCTGATGCTCGCCACCGGCAACAACCTACGGGTGGCCGGTGATCTATCGCGGCGGGTACTGGTGGCGACGATGGATCATGGCGTCGAAAGCCCCGAAACCCTGCAATTCCCGTTCGACCCGGTGGCACGGGTGCGCGATCGGTGGCTCCAGTATCGGGCTGCTGCCTTGACGATCCTGCGAGGATTCATGGCGGCTGGAGCGCCACGCCGTGCAGCGGGTGAGATGGGGTCATTTGAGCGATGGGACGCCCTGATCCGCCAGTGTGTTGTGTGGATGAACGACGAGTTTCTGGCACCCGTCACCCTGGACGATCCCCTCGACGCGGTAAGGGCAAACTACGACGCCGACCCGGAAACGCAAAAGCTGCGGGCGCTGATTGCCACCTGGCATGACATCCACGGCACCGACGCCGTGCGGGCCGCAACGCTTATCGACGAAGCGAAGCGGGCCATGTTCGGTGACGAACAGGCTGTGATGCTCGACGAGACGTTGCAGGAAATCGCAGGGGAGCGGGGCGTTATCAACCCCCGCCGCCTGGGGCGCTGGATCGAGGGCCGCGTTGGACGGGTGATCGACGGTTACCGGATCGAGCAGGACGGAACGTATCGACGGGCGAAGCAATGGCGCGTCGTGCCGTTAAACCCGGAACCGCCGTTCTAAGCGATGAAATACTCCGACCCCTCCACCGGGGGGGTTGTGAGTTTGTGAGTTTTTGTGAGTTTCTTACAACCTAGGGGGGTCAAGTGTCATGTGACAAATCAGGGCATAGGGTGAAATAAAACTCAAAAAACTCACAAAACTCACACGGTCGATGTCTGGACGCCTTCGCGCCCAATAACAAAACCCCGCCTATCTCGCCGAACGCCAGTAAGCCAAACCCTCCAGAACCCCGACGCTAAACACCGACCGCCCTATATCCCCTACCCGTGACCAGCGCAAAAAACAGTAGTAAGTGATGTTTGGTCACGCGCCAATCTATTGCAAAAGCCTGTTTTAATGGGATAATAAGATCATACGGCGGCAATTTGTCACCAATTTTGTCACCGATCGCAATGCAAACTAGGCGCTAAATGAGCACTAAAAACACCGACATTCCGAATCAATACCGCCCCGGCTGGCTGGATTCGCTAGACGGTCGATACGGCATCGCCCGCGAATTGCGCGCGCGGTTCGATGAAGTTTGTGCAGACCTTGGCGGCGCTGATCGTTTGTCGTATATGCAACGCAGCCTAGTCGAGCGCGCCTTGTGGCTTGAGTACTGGCTTTCGCAACAAGAGCAGGCATTAGCGAAAGGCCACACGTTCGATGTGTCGCGCTGGATTCAGGCGGCTAACAGTCTCCAGGGTATCTATTCGCGTTTAGGGCTGGATCGGCAAAAGCGTGAAGCGCCAAGCCTGACCGATTATCTCCGCCAGCGGGAGGCATCGGCATGACCGTTGATATTCGCCAAGTGATGACTGACCCCGCCCTGTTTGGTGGCCAGTTTGGCGGTGACAGTTGGGCCGCGTGGCGTGCGCTACTCGCAGGCTTCTATGGACTGCCCCTCGACGATGCCGAGGCCGAACACTGGTTCGCCCTGACGGGCCGCACAGCGCCCACACAACCCCACGCGGAGTTATGGCAGGTGGTAGGGCGGCGCGGTGGTAAGAGCCAATGCGCGGCGCTGTTAGCAGTCTACGAGGCCGCCTTTCGCGACCACCGCGACAAGCTGGCACCGGGGGAGGTTGCAACGGTGCGCTGCATGGCCGCCGACCGGGCGCAGGCGCGGAGCGTCATGCGGTATGTGGTCGGATTGCTGGAATCAAACCCCATGCTCGCCGCGATGATCGACCGGCAAGATAAAGAAAGCGTAGAGCTAACTAACCGATCCGTGATCGAGGTGGGCACGGCTAGTTACCGCACAGCTAGGGGTTTCAGCTATGCGGCCATCATATGCGACGAAATAGCATTTTATAGGAGCGAGGATTCGGCGAATCCAGACTTCGAAATCATTAACGCAGTGCGCCCCGGTCTGGCGACCCTTGGCGGGCCATTGCTGGCCTTGTCCAGCCCCTACGCTCGCCGAGGCGAGCTTTGGGATAACTACCGCCAGCACTATGCGCAGGACGGTGACGAGGTTTTGGTTGCACAGGCGAGCAGCCGGTATCTCAACCCCAACCTACCGCAGCGCATTATTGATAAAGCGTATGAGCGCGACGCCTCCAGTGCCGCCGCTGAGTATGGCGCACAGTTTCGATCCGACATCGAATCGTTTATTCAACGGGAGGTGCTGGATGCCGCCACCCGCTCCGGGCCGTTGGAAATCCCGTATATGCGCGGGCGGACGTACCAGGCCTTTATCGACCCCGCCGGTGGCGGCGGCGATGAATTCAGCGTTTCAATCGGCCACCGGGATAACGGTGTCCTGGTTGTGGACTGCATCCGCGCCCGGAAAGGCACCCCGGCCGAGATCGTCGAGGAATATGCGGCGTTGCTGAAGTCTTACGGGGTTCGCAAAGCGACGTCCGACCGCTACGCCGGAAGCTGGCCATCCGATGAATTCAACCGGCATGGAATCAAGGTTGAACCGTCCGCCAAGCCTAAGTCCGACCTATACAGAGACTGCCTCGCCGCGCTCAATTCCGGCCAAGTGGAACTGCCACCGGACGACCGGTTGACGTTGCAGTTTCAATCCCTAGAGCGCCGTACCAGCCGCGGTGGGCGCGACAGTATCGACCATCCGCCGAACGGGCATGACGATAGAGCCAATGCCGTGGCGGGGCTAGTCGCAACCTCAACCCGCCCGGTGGTTTCCGTGGCGGACATGCTCTAACCGCAACCTCGACAGATGGAGACATAAACCATGCGCACCACAAACAAAGCTATGAATCTCGCCGCCCGTTATGACGATGCCCTGGCCGAAGCCGAGCGCACCTTAAAGCCCGCCTACGATGCCGCCATCGCCGAAGCCCGCAGCGCCCGTAAGGAACTGATCGAGGCCACCGGTGACAATGACACCGGGCCGTGGGAGGCGATCATTCAAGACGCCTGCACCCGCAGGTTCCCGCCCCGAGAAACCGCCCGATCCACGATGACCATGCTGCTGGGGCGGTTTGCCCAGGATCAGTGGATTTTCGACGCCGACAAGACCAAAGGCGCCATCCTTATTTCGCGCCTGCCTGCCCTCACGAGCGGATGGAACGCCACGCAGAAGGCGACGGTGGCCGATGCCGTGACGATGGCGACCCGGTGCGAATTGGAGCATGGGGTGATGGTGTGGCCGGAGTCAGTGACAGCGCACCTGGAGCCGTATCAGGCCAAACAGGTGGCGATCCTCGCCGACCCTGAAGCCGTGGCCGCTGAAGATCAGCGCCAGACACAAGCGCACGATCGGCTGACGGAGGCCGAGAGCATCCTCGACGCCCTGGAGGCCGCAGCGCCGAATCTGCCCCGCGTCCTATCCGAAAACAGCAACGAGGAGGCCGCAGCATGAGCGCCTTTTACATGACTGATAGCGCCCTCGATGCGGGCGTGCATCGCGGCTTCATCGAGCATGATGAACTGACCCTTACGGATGACGAACTCCGTCGCCTCAAGGGTAGAGCCATGCGGGCTGTAAGCATGGATGACGCTCCGGCCACACGCCCGGAGCCGCCCACGGAATACAGCCAATTCCTCGACGGTGGCGGACGCCCTGGTGGGTTCGATGACTTCCTCGCAGGTCGCCAGCGATGAAGGCAAAGCTGTTCCGAAAAGTGCCGTTCGCCAGGACGGGGCAGCAAACCTACATGGCGAGCGAACTCGGCATGACTGGCGATGCGATGGTTACCGTTGACCGTCCAGCGGTAGCCGTACAGGCCAGCGCCGAATCGTTCAATGGCGTACCGGTCACCATCGACCACCCGCCCGCTCTAATGGACTCACAGGCCGTTCAGCGCGACGCCGTGGGGCTGGTGTCCGAGGTCACGTTCGACGGTGCCACCGGGCAGTTAAAGGGCGATCTGCTGGTTTGGGACGCCAAGGCCATACGGGCGATTGCTCAAGGCACCAGGGAGTTGAGTGCAGGATACACGGCTGAATATCGGGCTGACGGTTCCCGGTACCGGCAAGAATCCGTGGTTGGAAACCATATTGCATTGGTTAAACATGGCCGGGCCGGTTCGGCGGTAAGAATCGGTTGAGATTGAGGCGGTGTCCCGGAGACTAGTTTCCGGGGGTCTCCGGGGGTGGTAAGGCGCGCCACCGCATGGCAAGGCGGCTAGTCCCGGCCGGGAGCCATGCTCCCGGTGAGGTTTTCAGAATACTGGCGCACGCCCTATTAGTATAGAACATGTCGCACTCCTTTAAGGACTGATTACTCGGAAAGGCTAGAAGTCAGCAGAGCAACCATCTCTATTTTTCTCGTTCTTAAATACCGAACTTAAATAACCGTCTGGACCAATAAATGCTTCTTGTTTCAGGATGTTTATTTCAGACCAACGATCTTCCGGGGAATCAATAGAGGAACGAATGCGAATTGTCATAAGATCCGGCTGCCCCATCGCATTATCATCAATTGCCTCTGCCCCTTTTGTTCCGATCGTTATTCGTGCCCAAGATTTTTCTTTATCGTCTGGGATGCTCGGGTTGGAACGATATGATACCTCAACTCTGGAAGGCCTTGCGCTGAATATAACGTTCTCGGAATCAGTCGATTCATTCACGGTGAAGTAAGTGTATTCACCATCTTTGTATTCCCAGTGGGTAGAGACTCTATCGCCCTCTCTGCAGACGATTGAAAATTGATCTAGTGCCTCGCCGCAAGGTGTATTCTGGCATTCGACTACGCCGGGAGCTGTTTCGAATGGACTATTGGAAGAATCTGAGGCGTTCGCGACCTGGAGCGCTAGAAATGTCACCGGGATAAAACTAGTTTTTTTCCACATAGTTAATGTCTCTCCTTGCGGTTTTACCTCGGCAATTCACCGGACAAGCAGGGCTCGAACGGTGGAGGTATTGAGAAAGAAAAGGCTGCCCGCATAGTTTGGATAGTCCTGTCGCCGTTTCGCGGCCGCCTCTTTGAGCGTCTCTTGATATTCGTCGCAGTAGGGGTGGGGTGCTGTCGCCTCGGCACTCGGCGCGGCGACGTTGATTGATACGAGCACCAAAGCTGTGATGTAGAGCCTGATCCGCATGCGTCCATGCTCCTTTGTCACCAATGGTTACAAATCAGGTGACAAGCGCCTTTCGGGCATAAAAAAGGGGCAAGCCGACCGGCTTAACCCCCTGATTATCTAGTGTTTTTTGGCTCCCCGGGACGGATTCGAACCGCCGACCAAGTGATTAACAGTCACTCGCTCTACCACTGAGCTACCGGGGAATCGCTGATTAACTCGATGAGTAGTCTAGCGTTTTACGCCGCGCCGTCAACCGGCGCGGCGTCCTGATTCGCAGGTTACTCGCGCCCGAAGACCTTCTCCAGCCGGTCCATGGCCTTCTCCAGGTTCTCCATGCTGGTGGCGAAGGAAATCCTTGCATGCCCTGACAGGCCGAACGCCGTACCCGGCACCAGGGCGACGTTGGCCTCGCTGATGAGGTATTCAGCCAGTGCCGTGTCCGTGTCGATACCATCAATCGCGGCCATCGCCTCACTGACGTCGGGATAGGCATAGAAAGTCCCGTCGCCGGCGATGCAGCTCACGCCCTTCATGGCATTCAGGCGTTCGACCACGAAGTCGTGCCGCTCGCGGAAGGCCTTGACCATCGGGCCGATCACGCCCTGATCGCCATTCAGTGCCTCGACCGAGGCCGCCTGCGAAATGGAGCTGGCATTGGAGGTACTCTGCGACTGGATCTTTTTCATCGCGCCGATGACGTTGGCGGGTCCCGCCGCATAACCGATCCGCCATCCGGTCATGGCGTAGGACTTGGAGACTCCATTGACCACAACTGTGCGCTCGGCGAGGTCGGGGCAGGCCATGGCGATATTGCAGAACGGCTCGTCCATCCAGAGGATCGGCTCGTAGATGTCGTCACTCGCAATCAGAATATCCGGATGGCGCCGTAGCACCTCGCCGAGGGCCTCGAACTCTGCCCGGGTGTACGCAGTCCCAGTGGGGTTGGAAGGGCTATTAAGGACGACGACCCGGGTGCGATCGGTGATCGCCGCCTCGAGCTGCTCCGCGCTGATCTTGAAGCGCTGCGACTGATCCGCCTCGACGATCCGCGGCACGCCGTCAGCGAGCAGGGCCATGTCGGGGTAGGACACCCAGTACGGTGCCGGGATCACGACTTCGTCGCCGGGGCTCATCACCGCCATGAACAGGTTGTAGAGGCTCTGCTTGGCGCCGGTGGAGACCAGGATCTGGTTGGCGTCGTATTCGAGGCCGTTGTCGCGCTTGAACTTGGCCTGGATTGCCTGCTTGAGCGCCGGCGTTCCATCCACCGGTGTGTAGCGGGTCTGACCGTCATGGATCGCCTGGATCGCGGCCGCGCTGATATGCTCCGGGGTATCAAAATCCGGTTCACCCGCGCCCAGTCCGATAATGTCGTGACCGGCCGCGCGCATTTCCGCCGCCCGTGCCGTCACCGCCATAGTCGGGGAGGGTTGGACGCGCCCGACACGCTCAGAGAGTTCGATAGCCAAGGGTAATCTCCATTTCCGTCATTTAGCCGGAATGATACGCCAAACACGACAGGGCCTGCATTGCTATGACTGACCAGACACTGCGTTTCCAGCTCGAGAGTGACTTCGAGCCCGCCGGCGACCAGCCCGCGGCGATCGAGACGCTCGCCGACAGCCTGCGGGCCGGGCATTCGCATCAGACGCTGCTGGGCGTTACCGGATCGGGCAAGACCTTCACCATGGCGAGCCTGATCGCGAAAGAGCAGCGCCCGGCGGTAGTGCTCGCACCCAACAAGACGCTCGCCGCGCAGCTCTACGGCGAGATGAAGGCGTTTTTCCCCAATAACGCCGTGGAGTACTTCGTCTCCTACTACGACTATTACCAGCCCGAGGCCTATGTGCCGTCGTCGGATACCTTCATCGAGAAAGACGCCTCGGTGAATGAGCACATCGAGCAGATGCGGCTGTCGGCGACCAAGGCCATCGTGGAGCGGCGCGACACCATCATCGTCGCCTCGGTGTCGTCGATCTACGGACTGGGCGATCCCAGCGCCTACCTGGAGATGGTGCTGCACCTGAAGGTCGGCGAGCAGGTCGATCAGCGCCACATCCTCCGGCGGCTCGCACAACTCCAGTACGCCCGTAACGACTACGACTTCTCGCGTGGCAACTACCGGGCCCGTGGCGACGTGATCGATATCTTTCCCGCCGAATCCGAGGACGAGGCGGTCCGCGTCGAGCTCTTCGACGACGAGATCGAGGGGCTCTCCTGGTTCGATCCCCTCACCGGAGAAGTGCTGCGCCGGGTCCAGGAGCTGACGGTCTATCCCAAGTCACACTACGTCACGCCCCGCGACACGGTTCTGAACGCCGTGGAGAAGATCAAGGTCGAGCTCGGGGAGCGGCTCGAGCAGCTGCAGAACGCCGGGAAACTGCTGGAGGCTCAGCGCCTGGAGCAGCGCACCCGGTTCGATCTGGAGATGATGCAGGAGCTCGGTTACTGCAACGGCATCGAGAACTACTCGCGCTATCTCTCCGGTCGCGGGCCGGGGCAGGCGCCGCCGTGCCTGTTCGACTATGTCCCCGACGACGCGATGCTGTTCGTCGACGAGTCGCATGTCACCGTCTCGCAGGTCGGCGGCATGTACCGCGGTGACCGCGCCCGCAAGGAGACGCTGGTGGAGTACGGCTTCCGGCTGCCGTCGGCGCTGGACAACCGACCGCTCAAGTTCGAGGAGTTCGACACGATCGCCCCGCAGCGGGTCTACATCTCGGCAACACCGGGGCCGTATGAAAAGCAGCACTCCAGCGCCGTGGCCGAGCAGGTGGTCAGGCCCACCGGACTGGTCGACCCGCAAATCGAGGTCCGTCCGGCGGGCACGCAGGTGGACGACGTGCTCGGCGAGATCAACGAGCGCAGCCAGATCGGCGAGCGCGTGCTGGTGACCACGCTCACCAAGCGCATGGCCGAGGACCTGACCGAGTACCTGTCGGAAAACGGCGTGCGCGTGCGCTACCTGCACTCCGACATCGATACCGTGGAGCGCACCGAGATCATCCGTGACCTGCGGCTGGGGGCGTTCGACGTGCTCGTGGGCATCAACCTGCTGCGTGAGGGGCTGGACATCCCCGAGGTCTCGCTGGTGGCGATCCTCGACGCCGACAAGGAGGGCTTCCTGCGCGCCGAGCGTTCACTCATCCAGACGATCGGCCGCGCCGCGCGAAACGTCAACGGCCGCGCCATCCTCTACGCCGATCAGATGACCGACTCCATGACCAAGGCCATCGGCGAGACCGAACGCCGGCGCGAGAAGCAGATCGCGCATAACGAGGAACACGGGATCACGCCGCAGGGCATCCAGAAGGCCATCGCCGATGTCATGCAGCGCGGCGGCGCCAGCGCCCCGGACAGTGCCGAGCACTACGCCGAGGTGGCCGACGAGGCCCGGGCCTACGCCGATCTGACTACCGCCCAGGCGGTGAAGCGCATCAAGGAGCTGGAGCAGAAGATGCACCAGCACGCCCGCAACCTCGAGTTCGAGGAGGCCGGCAAGCTACGCGACGAGGTCAAGCGGCTGCAGCGCCATGCCCTGGGCGAGCCGGATCGGGACAGCGCGTAATGGAGCTGAATCAGGGCGCCAGCCCGGCGACGGTCGATCTCACGGCGGTGATCGTCGCCATGGTCGATGGCGATCCCTGCATCCTGACCGTCCGATCCGGTACCAGTGGCCCGGATACGCTGCCGTGCGGGCCCCTGCAGCCCGATCACCGGACCCTCCAGGCGGGGCTGCGCAGCTGGGTGGAGTACCAGACCGGGCTCAAGCTCGGTTACATGGAGCAGCTCTATACCTTCGCGGATCGTGACCGCTTTAATGGCGAGACGACATCCGGCGAGGGGGTGCGACCGGTGTCTGTCGCCTACCTGGCCCTGGTCCACGATGCCGACCTGCAGACCAGCCCCGAGACCGACTGGCAGCCGTGGTACGACTATCTCCCCTGGGAGGACTGGCGTACCGAGCGCCCTCCCGTGGTGGACACGCTGCTCGACGGCCTCGGCAGCTGGGTCGATGCCGCGCCGACGGTGCAAAAGCGTCGACGGCGGGCGGAACGCCTGCGCCTCACCTTTGCCAACGGCGCCGCCCCCTGGGACGAGGAGCGCTCGCTCGAGCGCTATGAGCTGCTCTACGGCGCACGCCTGATCTCCGAGGCCTGGCATGACCAGGGGCTGACGCCACCGGTGGACGTTTACGGGCGGCCCGATCGCCCCATGGCGACCGATCATCGGCGGATCCTCGCGACCGCCGTCGGACGGCTGCGCGGCAAGATCAAGTACCGCCCGCTGCTGTTCGAGCTGATGCCGCCGCAGTTTACGCTGCTCCAGCTGCAACGCACCGCGGAGGCCCTGTCCGGAACCCGCCTGCACAAGCAGAATTTCCGGCGCCTGGTCGAGCGCCAGCAGCTGGTGGAAGAGACCGGCGAGCACGAGACGCAGACCGGGGGCCGGCCGGCCCGGCTGATGCGCTTCCGGCCGGCGGTGACCCTGGAGCGGCCGGCCCCCGGTGTTGGCGTGAAAGCGACGGGGCGAATCGCTCGCAGCCAGGGTTGATTGAACTCTGCCGCTGCGCTTATGCTCAAACGCAGCATAAGGGAAAATCTTTAGGCGCAATTAATGCTCAGTTAGAGCATAAGGAGCTCCCGGTGGCAGCGGTAATGGAACAGACGGCGGCGGCTCAGGAACGGTTGAAGGATGTCATCCCACCGATGGAGTGGCCCGTCCTCGAGCCCGAGATCGACGCCATCCACCGGCTCAAGGCCGAGCACAACGCGGTGATCCTGGCGCATAACTACCAGACGCCGGAGATCTTCCACGGCGTGGCGGATATCGTCGGCGATTCCCTGGCGCTGGCGCGCAAGGCGGCCGAGAGCGATGCCGATGTCATCGTGCAGGCGGGAGTGCACTTCATGGCGGAAACCTCGAAGCTGCTCTGCCCGGAGAAAACCGTGCTGATCCCCGACCTGGCCGCGGGATGCTCGCTGGCCGAATCCATTACCGCCGACGATATCCGCGGCCTCCGTGAGCGCTACCCGGGTGTCCCGGTGGTCACCTATGTCAATACGTCGGCGGCGGTGAAGGCCGAATCGGATATCTGCGTGACCTCCGGCAATGCCGTCGCGATTGTCGAGTCCCTGGGTGTGGATCGGGTGATCTTCCTGCCCGACGAGTACCTGGCGCATTACGTCGCGCTGCAGACCGATGTCGAGATCATTTCCTGGAAGGGGCACTGCGAGGTGCACGAGCGGTTCACCGGCGACGAGATCCGTCAGTACCGCGAGGCCCATGATGACCTGATGGTCATCGCCCATCCCGAGTGCCCGCCGGATGTGCTGGAGGCCGCTGACACGGTGGGTTCCACCGCGCAGATGATCAACGCGGTCACGACACGCAAGCCCCGACGCGTACTGATGGTCACCGAATGCTCGATGAGCGATAACGTCGCCGCCGAGGTACCAGACGTGGAGTTCATCCGGCCCTGCAACCTGTGCCCGCACATGAAACGCATTACGCTGCCGAAGATCCGCCAGTCCCTCGAGCGGATGGCGCCGCGGGTGGAGATCGAGCCGGCAATCGCCGATCGGGCGCGCGAGGCGGTGACACGGATGCTCGAAGTCCGATGAAGGAGGGCGCCATGACGAACCGACCCGTGATTGTCGTGGGGGCCGGGATCGCCGGGCTGGCGACGGCGCTCCGGCTCGCGCCACTGCCGGTGATCGTCCTCACCGCGAGTGCGCTGCGCGAGAACACCTCCACTGCCTGGGCGCAGGGCGGTATCGCCGCCGCCGTGGCCGACGATGACGCACCGGCGTTGCACCAGGCCGATACCGAGGCCGCCGGCGTCGGACTGGTCGACCCGGCGATCGCCCGGGCGGTCACCGAGGCGGCACCGGACTGCCTCCGCCAGCTCGATGAGTGGGGCGCGAACTTCGACCGCGATGCCAACGGCGACTGGTCCCTCGGCCTCGAGGGCGCGCACGGACGTCGCCGGGTGGCCCATGTCGGTGGCGACGGCAGCGGCGTGGCCATTCTCAATGCCCTGATCGGCCAGGCGCGATCGGCGCCGTCCATCACGATTCGGGAGAACACCCCGGTCCATAGCCTGTTGACCGCGGACGGCGACGTGCAGGGTGTCCACCTCGATGAGGGCCCGCTCCACGGACGGGCGGTGGTGCTGGCGACCGGGGGCCTGAGCGGCCTCTACGCCGAGACCACCAATCCCCTCGGCGCCGTCGGTCGCGGCGTCGCGATGGCGGCGCGGGCCGGTGCCGCCGTCGCGGACGCCGAATTCGTGCAGTTCCACCCCACCGCGATGGCGGTCGGGCGCGATCCCATGCCGCTCGCCACCGAGGCGCTGCGCGGCGAGGGCGCAACATTGGTGAATGCAGACGGCGAGCCACTCATGGCCGATACGCCCGGCGGTGACCTGGCGGCGCGCGATGTGATTTCACGCCGGATCCACGCGGCACTGAATGCCGGCGATAGCGTCTACCTCGACGGTCGCGAGGCCATCGGCGAGGCCTTCCCCCATCGGTATCCGGCGGTGCATGCCGCCTGCCGGGCCGCGGGCATCGACCCGGCGGCCGAACCCATTCCGATTCGGCCGGCGGCGCACTACCACATGGGCGGCATTGCCGTTGATGACCGCGGACGGACGGGCGTACCCGGCCTGTGGGCCTGTGGCGAGGTGGCCTGTACCGGGCTGCACGGCGCCAACCGGCTGGCCAGCAATTCGCTCCTCGAGGGCCTGGTGTTCGCGCGCTGGATCGCCGAAGACATCGCCATTTCGGATACCAGGGAGATGCACCGGCCGACCGATGAGATCACGCCGGTGACGCCGACGGCGCCCCGGGTTGCACCCTGGATCCGCGCCCTGATGAGTCGCTCGGTGGGCGTCGTTCGCGACAACGACGGGCTGGCCCGGGCGATGGATGCGCTGTCGGTGGTGGCGTTCGATCCGGGCGATCCCCAGGCCGACCACGCCCTGGCCGCGCTGTTTGTCGCCACGGCGGCGCAACGGCGCTGCGAGAGTCGGGGCGGGCACCTGCGTCGCGACTTCCCGCAGTCGCAGTCACCCATCCCGCCGCGGATGACACTGACGCTGGATGATCTGCAGGCGGAATGGCCGGTGGTGCCCCAACCGGCACAGGCGGCGGGAGGCCAGTCGTGATGGAGCTCCCCGAAATACCCCGCCTGCAACTGGAACCGGTCGTGCGCGCGGCGCTGGCCGAGGATCTGGGCCGGGCCGGCGATATCACCAGTGACGCGGTCATCCCGGCCGACACGATGATGGAGGGCGTTATCCGCAGCCGCGAGTCCGGGTGTATCGCCGGGGTGGCCGCCGCCGCACTGGCGTTTACGCTGGTGGATGATGCTGTGCGCGTGGAGATTGTTCATCCCGATGGGTCGGTCGTGGAACCGGGGACGATGGTCCTGTCAGTGAACGGCCCGGCGCGCGCGATCCTGGCCGCCGAGCGCGTTGCCCTCAATCTGCTCTGCCATCTGAGCGGCATCGCCACGGCGACGGCACAGCTGGTGGAGGCGGTGGCGGACTATCCCGCCCGCATCGCCTGCACCCGCAAGACCACGCCCGGTCTGCGGTTCCTGGAAAAGCACGCGGTGCGCGCCGGTGGCGGCGTCAATCACCGCTTCGGGCTGGATGATGCGATGCTCATCAAGGACAACCACATCGCCGTGGCCGGCGGCATCGAACCGGCACTGGCGCGGGCCCGCAACGCCGCCGGGCACCTGGTAAAGATCGAGATAGAGGTCGACACCCTGGATCAGCTTGACGAGGCCCTCGCCGGCGGCGCCGATGTCGTGCTGCTCGACAATATGGATCCGGCGACGCTGGCGGCGGCCGTCCGTCGAGTTGACGGTCGGGCCGTCACCGAGGCCTCGGGGCGGGTTAGCCGCGACACCGTGGCCGCTATGGCCGCCAGCGGTGTCAACATCATCTCCGCCGGCGCCCTGACCCATAGCGCGCCGATCCTCGACCTCGGCCTCGATACCGAACCGACCGGGACCTGATCAGGCCTCGGTCGGCTCGCCGTACCAGGGCGCCCGCGGGAGTTTACCGACGCCGGGATTGAAGCTGTTGGTGGGATCCAGCCGGCGGTAGAACGCCGCGAGCGGCGGCTTAGCCGGATAGAGGTGGCCGACGTTGTGCTCGGCCGGATACTCGGCACCACGCTCGTCGAGGATCTCCAGCATCTTCGCCTTGTGGGCCTCGACGTCGGCCCCCTTCCGGAACACGTAGTCCTGGTGGAAGACGTTGCAGAAGAAATGCCCGTAGTAGAGCCGATGCACCAGGTCGCGGGTGATGGACTCGGGGAGCGCCTCGAACCAGTCGCGGTCGTTGCGGGCGAGGGCGATATCCAGCGCGAGGATGTCCTCGGCCTCCTTGTGGTGGATGGTCAGGTAGCGCACACCGGCGCCGGCGGCGGCGAAGCGATGCAGCATTGCCCGTTCACCCTCATCGGCGGTGCACCGGAACCAGGCATCGGGGAAGCATTCCTGTAGAAAGCCCTCGGTCTCTTCGACCATGTCGCCGTTGACGCGCAGGATCAGGTGATGCTCGAAGCGGTCGCGCCACTCCACCACGCGCTCGGGCAGCGGATCGGGGGCGAGCCATGACAGGCGCTGGAGGACATGGTCGGTGATCGGGGCGGGGAGTAGTGGCAACCGCCGGAAGAACGCATCGATCCGGTTTTTGAGTTTAAACGCCTTCGGTAGGCGGGCCGTACCAAGCTTTTTGATGATCAGGAAGCTGTCCTTGCCGTAGCGACGCGCCACGTCGAACAGCTCGCGATGCAGATACTCCGCGGTGATCGGCAGCTTCGAGGCCTCGCGCAGGAACCGGGCCCGGAATTCCGCCATCTGGTGGGTATCGTTACTGCCGATGTAGTACGTCCGCACATCGGATTCCTGCTCGAAGGTATCCATGCGGACCGCGAACACCATGACCTTGCCGGCGCTGCCGGAGACGCCATGCAGCAGGCGGGGATCGTTGTTGAACCGCGCCGCGCCGGGTTCGTCGGCGCCGCGGATAATCTCGGGGTAGCCGTCATCGCTCGCCTTGCCGGCGTTCCAGTCGATGTCCTCGGGGCGATAATCGCCGCGCTCGAGCCGATCGAGGATGGTCTCCGGGGTCTCGCCGAGATCAATGCCCAGTTCGTTGACCAGCTCGAGTTCGCCGTTCCCGTTGACGCGGGCATAGACGGCCAGCTCGGTATAGGCGGGCCCCCGCCGGCAGAGCGCACCGCCGGAGTTGTTGCAGACACCGCCCACCACGGTGGCCCCCAGCGAGGTGGAGCCGATCACCGAGTGTGGCTCGCGGCCATGGGGTGCGAGGGTCTGGGTCAGCTCGAACAGGGTGGCGGCGGGCAGGGCAATGACCTGGTCGGCGTCACCAAGCAGTTGCAGGCCCTTGATGCGCATCGCGTTGATGGCGACGGCGGTGCGGTCGTAGCTGTCCTTCGGGGTTGAGCCCTCGGTCAGCCCGGTATTGGCGGCCTGGGGAACAATCACGGCCCCCGCCTCGATGGCGGCGCGGGTGCACTGCCAGAGTTCCACCAGCGTGCCGGGATGAACCACGGCCGCCACCTCGCCACTGCCCGAGCGATAGCCGGTGCGGTAGGGCCGGGTCGCGGCGGTATCGGTTAATACATGGTCCTCGCCGGCGATGGCCTGCAGCCGCTCGACAAGATCGTCCGTCGCACTCATGTTCCTCTCCTCCCGGCTCAGTCGGCCCAGCGTCCCTCGAAATCCTTCGGGACATGCAGAATGTTGCGGTCGACTTCTTTGATGTCGCGGTGGCCACAGAGTGCCATCGTGGTGTCGAGCTCCTTGTGCAGGACCTCGAGCGCCTTGCGGACGCCGTCCTGGCCCATCGCCCCCAGGCCGTAGACCCAGGCGCGACCGATCATTACACCGTCGGCCCCCAGGGCAAGGGCCTTGAGGATGTCCTGGCCGGAGCGTACGCCGCTGTCGAAGTACACCTCCATGCGATCACCCACCGCCTCGATGATATCGGGCAGGACGCGGATGGTGCTCAACGCGCCGTCGAGCTGGCGGCCCCCATGGTTGGAGACCACGATGGCGTCGGCGCCCAGTTCGACCGCGCGCTCGGCGTCCTCGCGGTTCATGATGCCCTTAAGGACGACCTTGCCGCCCCACATGTCCATCAATTCCTTGACGCGGTTCCAGTCCAGCGAGTGATCGAAGGCCTCCGCCGTCCATGACGACAGCGAGCTGGAATCGGTCACACCCTTCGCGTGGCCCACCACGTTACCGAAGGTCCGGCGCTTGGCGCCGAGCATTTCCAGCCCCCAGTTCACCTTGGTGGCCAGGTTGGCAATGGATTTGATGGTGAGTTTGGGCGGCGCGCTCAGCCCGTTCTTCAGGTCCTTGTGGCGCTGGCCCTGGACCTGCAGATCCAGGGTGATGACCACCGCCGAGCAGTTGGCCGCCCGCGCCCGCTCCATCAGCCGCCGCATGAAGTCGTCATCCGAGAGCGTATAGACCTGGAACCAGAATGGCTTCGTGGTCTCCGCGGCGACATCCTCGATCGAGCAGATCGACAGCGTCGAGAGGGCGAACGGGACACCGAATTCCTCCGCCGCCTTTGCGGCAAGGATCTCGCCATCGGCGTGCTGCATGCCGGTCAGCCCCACCGGCGACAGCGCCACCGGCATGCTCACGTCCTCGCCCAGCATCCGGCTTGCCGTGGTGCGGTTGGTCATGTCGATGGCCACCCGCTGGCGGAAATAGATCGACTGGAAGTCGCTGCTGTTCTCCTGGAACGTCTGCTCGGTCCAGCTCCCCGTCTCGCAGTAGTCGTAGAACATCTTCGGAACGCGACGCTTGTAGAGCCGCTTGAGATCATCGATACAGGTTATGACGGCCACGCTTATCTGCCTCCGCGATTGGTCAGCATGAACACGAGCACAACCCCGAGGAAGCCGAGCCAGCCGGCATACCACAGGTTCGCGCCACCGGTGATGACCGCCATGCCCAGCAGGCCCGCGGCCGCCATGTAATAGGCCATGGGGATCAGTGTCTTGCGAATGACATCACCCTCCCGGCCGAGGAGGCCGACGGTCGCCGATGCCGCAACGACGTTGTGCACCGTCACCATGTTGCCGCCGGCCCCGCCGACCGCCTGCAGCGAGACGACCATCGACGCCCCGAACGAGCCCAGGCCGATCTGCTCGGCGGTGGAGATCTGGAAGAACGAGAACATCATGTTGCTGATGGTGTTACTGCCGGCGAGGAACGCGCCCAGTCCCCCGACAAGGGGCGCGAACAGCGGCCAGAGCTGACCGGTCAGCGCGGCGACGCCCTGGGCGAGCATCTCCGGCATGCTTGCGACCTGCGCCAGAGTGCCCAGCGCAACGCCCTCGTCCAGCGATGCCTGAATCGCCGTCACGGTGTCGTGGCCATCAGGGGCGGAGTTGATGAACACCTGCACCATCGGGACCGCGAAGATCAGCGCCGATCCGGCGGAGACGATGGTCCGGCCGGAGGTCTTCCAGGCGTGCAGATAGTTGCCGTTGTTCCACATCTGGTGCAGGAAATACGTGATCACCGAGCTGACCAGCAGGATGAAGCCGGGCAGATACAGCGGCTGCGAGGCGGCGGTGATACCGGAGCCGAAGACATTCGGGATCGACAGCGTCACCGCATCGGCGCGCAGCGCATCGGTGATGGGCGGGACCACGCGGGTGAGTACCAGCAGGACCGCGACGATGATGTAGGGCATCCACGCCTGCAGCTGCGAGAGCGGCTGGCTCTCATCCCGGGTGGTCTGCACACGATCCTGGAGGGTGCTGATCCACTCCGGCTGCCAGTGCTCGCGCGCCTCGAAATCGAAGGTGTCCTTCGGCAGGAACCAGCCGCGACGGGCGGCGGGAATGACGATCGCCAGCCCGATCAGACCGCCGAACAGCGCCGGGAATTCCGGGCCGAGCAGAGCGGCAACGGCATAGTAGGGCACCACGAACGCGACACCGGCGAACAGCGCAAACGGCCAGGCCCGCAGCCCCTCGACAAAGGAGCGGTTCGCGCCGAAAAAGCGCGTCAGCATGCCCACCATGATCAGCGGAATGAATACGCCCACGAGGGTGTGCAGCATCGCCACCTGCATGCCGATCTGATCGAGGTACTGCGCGTAGGGGATGCCGGCGGCCTCGACCATGCGATCGGTGACCGACTGGCCGGAGAGCCCGGCGTTAACGCCGACGATGATCGGCGTGCCGATGGCGCCGAACGACACCGGCGTCGACTGGATGATCATGGCCGAGACGACTGCCGCCATGGCCGGAAAGCCCAGTGCCACCAGCAGCGGGGCGGCAATGGCGGCCGGCGTCCCGAAGCCCGAGGCGCCCTCGATCAGCGCCCCGAACAGCCAGGCGACGATGATCGCCTGGACACGCCGGTCCGGCGAGATATCCTCGAAGCCCTTCTGGATGACGCTGATCGCCCCGCTCTCGCGCAGGGTGTAGAGCAACAGAATGGCGCCGAAGACGATAAAGAGGATATTCAGGGCGGTGACGACGCCGTTGACCGAGGCGCCGGCCACGATGTTGAGGTCCGTCCCCCAGAACCCGAGTGCCACCACGACCGCGACCCCGTAGGCGAGGGGCATGGCGTGTTTGGCGGGCCAGCGCAGCATTACAAGGAAAACGGCCACTGTTACCAGGGGTAGCAGGGCCATCAGAACGATCAGTCCGAGGTTCATGGCGTTCTCTCCTCCGCCAGCCGATTTTTAGGGTCAAAGCGATAGTTTGGACATGTTCGCCCGGGGGTGCAAAGGGCCGGATTAGTGCGGGATAAACGTCTGGAAGGCGAACATCGCCATGAACGACAGCACGATAACGATCCCCACGCCGGAGGGTGTCAGCGACTTGTTGGCGTCGGGGAGGAGTTCCGAGAACACCATCCAGATCATTGCACCCGCGGCGAGGCCCAGCCCCACCGGTAGCAGGGGCTCGAAGGTGGAGACAAAGAGGAACGCCGGAACGGCCATGATGGGCTGCGGCACGCTCGAGAAGACCGACCAGCCGGCGGCTTTCCAGACCGAGACGCCGCGGGGCACCAGCACCAGCGCAATCGCGAGGCCCTCTGGCACGTTGTGCACGGCGATCGCGGTGGTGATGAATACGCCCAGTTCCTCACCGCCGCCGTAGGACACGCCCACACCAACGCCCTCGGCGAACGAGTGCAGCGTCATGACGCCGACGATGAGCAGCGCCTTGCGGGCGCTTGCCCCCTGCAGGTCACCCACATCCGGCGTGTCGTGGCTCTCCATCCAGCGATTCGCCATCACGATCAGCAGGAGGCCGGTGGCGATGCCGATGAGCGTGCGCCAGGCGCCGATGCTGTTGCCCTCGCCAATCAGGCTATGACTGGCCGCCAGCATCAGCCCGCTGGCAATCGCCGCGCCAATCGACAGCCAGCGGTCACTGATGCGGTCGGCGAAAACGAGTGGAAAGGCGCCGATCCCGGTCGTGATCGCCGTGATCCACGCCGCGATGAACACCGTCAGTAACGAAACTTCGATAGCCATAGATAAACCGCCATGTCCTAAAGCAGTGGGTATTGATTCATCGGCTACCCTGACAGTTCTTTGGAACAGTTACAGTGAGATTGTCACAAACCGCCGGATTGCGAAGAGTCGAGCTTGCGATACAGCGTGCGCCGACCGATCCCGAGGATGTCCGCCGCGCGGCGGCGGTTCCCGCCAACGGCATCCAGCACATGGCGGATGTGGCTCGCTTCGACATCGGCGAGGGTGGCTAGGGAGCGATCATCTTCGCCGCGGGTGGGTGTCGCGGCGCCCGGCGTCCGGCCGACGCGGGCGGGTAGATCCGTCGCGTCGATCTGCTGGTCACCGGCGAACGCGAGGGCGCGCTCCATGGCGTTGGCGAGCTCGCGCACGTTGCCGGGCCAGTCGTGGGCGGCCAGCTCGGCATGCGCCTCGGGGCTGAGCGCGGGTGGCTCGCGGCCCTGGCGGCGGGCCGCCGCGGCGAGGAACCCCACTGCCAGTCGATCAATGTCCTCACCGCGCTGGCGCAGTGGCGGCACGGTCACGGTAAACGTATCGATGCGGTAGAACAGATCCTCCCGAAACGCCCCGTCGGCGACGCGCTGCTCGAGGTCACGGTTGGTGGCGGCCACGATGCGTACGTCCACCTTGAATTCGGTATCGGCGCCCACCGGCCGCAGCGATCCATCCTCGAGCACACGCAGCAGCTTGGCCTGCAGCGGGAGGGGCATCTCGCCGATCTCGTCGAGGAAAAGCGTCCCCGTATCGGCGGCCTGCAGCAGACCGCGCCGGGTGGAATCCGCGCCGGTGAAGGCGCCGCGCACATGCCCGAAAAACTCGCTCTCGAGCAGATCGGCGGGCACGCCGGCACAGTTCACGGCGATGAAGGGCTTGCCGGCGCGATTGCTCTCGGCGTGGACGGCGGCGGCGACCAGCTCCTTGCCCGTCCCGCTCTCGCCGTGGATCAGCACCGGGCTTTCGGTGACGGCGATACGCTCAATGCTGCGGTAGAGCTGCTGCATGGGTGCGCTCTGGCCGACCATGCCATGGAAGCCCTCGCGGCCATGGAGCGCCTCGTAGCCACTCAGTCGCCGGCGCAACCGGATGTTCTCGAGGACGCGGCCCACGCTCAGG
Organism: Spiribacter vilamensis; assembly: GCF_004217415.1. Classification (NCBI taxonomy): domain Bacteria; kingdom Pseudomonadati; phylum Pseudomonadota; class Gammaproteobacteria; order Chromatiales; family Ectothiorhodospiraceae; genus Spiribacter; species Spiribacter vilamensis. Next base: position 1,024,186 of record NZ_SHLI01000001.1, on the reverse strand, counting down.
CCGAGATGGTCGAGATCGAGCGGCTTGGTCAGGAAGTCGTCGGCGTCCTTTTTCAGCGCGTCAACGGCCTGTTCGATGGTCCCGAACCCGGTGATCACGATAAAGCCGATCTCGCGGCCGCCGCCGGCATGGCGAACATGCTCGAGCAGCTGGATCCCGTCGCCATCCGGCAGGCGCAGGTCACTGACCACGAGCGCGGGGCGATGCTCGTGGAGGGCCGCGCGCGCCTCCGCCTCGCCGGCGGCGGTGACAACGGTATGCCCCAGGCCCTCGAGTTCGTCGCGCAGCAGGGCGCGCAGACTGCGGTCATCCTCGACAACCAGGATCGTGGCTATTGTCGGGTCGCTCAACTCGGTGCCTCCGTTTCGCGTCGCGGGAGTCGCAGGTCAAAGCATGCGCCGGGGAGGTCTCCCGCCGAGAGGGTGAGTTCGCCCCCGTGACTGCGGGCGACGCCATGGGCGACGGCGAGCCCGAGCCCGGTCCCCGATCCCACCGGCTTGGTGGTATGGAATGGCTCGAAGAGTCGCGCCCGCTCCGATGCCGGGATGCCGGGGCCATCATCCTCCACCCGTATATGGCTGTCGTTGGCGTCGTTATACAGGCTGACCCGAATGGTTCCGTCGGGCGCGGCCTGCACCGCGTTGTTCAACAGGTTGCAAAGCGCCTCCTCGAGGCGCGATCCGTCGATGGCAAGGACGGGCTCGTCGTCCTCATCGACCACGCCGTGCCGCTCGATTGTGACACCGGCGGCGGTGGGGTCCTCGTGGACCCGGTCCACGGCACTGGTCACAACCCGCGAGAGGCGAGTGTTGCGACGCTGTAGCGGCCGGCTGCGGGCGAAATCCATCAGCTGACGCACGGTCTGGCTGATGCGTGTCACCTCGGCCCGCATATCCTCCAGCGTCTCGCGGGTGCGAGGGTCGAGATCGCCGCGGCGAAGCAGTCCCTGGGCGCGGCCGTCGAGCACGCTCAGCGGTGTGCCGAGCTGATGGGCCACGCCTGCCGACAGCTCGCCAACGGCCGCGAGCTTGCGCGATGCCTGCAGATCCGCCTGCAGGCTCGCCTGGGTGCCGCGGCGCTCGGCGATCTCGTCGGTGGCGCGCTCGATGCGATCGAGCATGTTGTTGAATCCCTCGCCAAGCTCCCGGGTTTCCAGCGGGCCGGTGGGCACGATGCGATAGTCGAGCTGCCCGTCCGCGACCTGGTTCATGCCGCGGGCGAGGGCATTGAGCGGTGTCCCGATCGCCCGTCGGTGACCGACGATGACGATCAGCGACAGCAGGAGCGCCAGGCCGGCGAGGGCGGCCGTGCCGGTAACGCGGATGCGCCCGACCATGTGACGGAGGCTGTCCGGCTGGCGGGTGATCTGGAGGATGGCGGCGATGCGGCCACCCTGCGTTGTCAGCGGCAGGAAATAGGCATAGGTCGGGTCGTCGCCCAGCGCCGCATAGCCCTCGCTGCGCGGATTGAGTGTATCCAGCGCCTCGGTGCGTTCGGTGCTGAATCGGCGCTCGCCGACACCGGCCCCGGCGAGAAGCTCGCCGTCACGTCCGTAGATGTGCGCGCCATAGACCCGTCCGAATTCGAAGGCCGATTGCAGCGAATCCTCCAGGAGCACCGGTTCGCGTTGGCGGATCGCCCGGTTGAGGGGCTGCTGCAGGGCCCGGGCGATGAGCTCGATGTCCTCGCGCATGCGCGACTCGGCCTCGCGCTCCAGCCAGCCGATCCCGAGCCAGCCCACGAGCCCGACGCTGAGGGTGACCGGCAGCACGATGAGGGCAATGATCGTCGTACGCAGCCGCATCCGGCCGATACGATGCCAATCTGGCCGTGTCAGCATGGCAGAGGGTGAGTCATTACGGCACACATTATTCGCACTGGTAGCCTCAAAACCGCGTCTGGATCAGTCTGACGCAGTTGGCAGGGTCTTTGCACCGTTGACGGTGACCCGGATGGCCGGGGACGTTAATCCTCAATATCAGGAGTCAACCAATGCGAATCAAGACAACCCTTACCTCCCTGAGTCTGGCGGCCCTCATGGCGGCATCGATGACGGCAGGCGCGCAGAGCACGGACTTTTCCGGTGAGCAGATCGATCAGTTCGTCGAGGCGCAGAACGAGGTAATGGAAATCCGCAACGAGTATGTCCAGCGCATCGAGTCCACCGAGGATCGTGAAGAGGCGATGGCGCTCGAGCAGGAAGGCAACGAGATGATGGTCGAGGCCGTCGAGGACACCGGGCTGGAGGTTGATACCTACAGCTCCATCGCCCAGGCCGCCTCGGAAAACCAGGAGCTCGCCGAGCGCATCCAGTCGAAGATGGAGTGATTCCATCCTGCAACCAGGGGGTGGCCGAAAGGGCCTCCCCCCTTTTAACCCATTAACCTGGAGTGCTTTATGTACAAAACACCCCGTATGACCCTGCCGGGGCGGCGCCGCTGGCTGGCACTGGCCGGGCTGTTGCTGGTACTCGGTCTGTCCCCCGTTGCGTCGGCGCAGGAGGGAATCGTCGAAGGTTGCCAGATCGAGGAGTACAGCTATGAAGAGCGCATGGGGCAGCTCTACATCACCGGCTCGGCGACCTGTAGTGAGGCGCGGCTGGACCTGACCGTTTTCGATGATGCCTCCGGCGAGGAAATCGCCAGTGATTTCACCTACATCATGGACGGTGAGTTCGAGGTGTCACTCAACGCGCCCGTGCCGGAGGCGATCGTCCTCGAGTACATCATCGAGTAATGGCCACGCTTCGTCGTCTGTCAGCGGTCCATACGCACGAAAAACCCCGGGCCGGTCTGCTCGAAGGCACCGCCTGACTGGCGGATTCGCAATTGACCATCGAGCGTCCCGTCATAGAGTAGATGGCTTTCATCCTCCACCGTCGCCGCCGGCGCCACGAGTCGCGAGGAACGTCCGGTGATCTCGATGGTGGTGGGATGGAACTCTGCCAGATCGAGTGCGAAGTTGATGGATGCAAGCTCGTCCTGCAGCGCCTCAAAGCGCTCACCGCTCTCCAGCGTGACCCGATGCAGGCCGCTGAAGATCGTCGATTCGGTGAATGAGACGAACAGGGCATCATCGGCGTTGCGGGTGGTCAGGACCGGGACCTCGCTCTCTATGGTCACGCGCAACCCGCCGTCGACGTTTTCACGCTTGAACTCCCTGACCCTCATGTACTCACTGAGTGTGCTCCAGACATCATCCACCTGGGCACTCTGGCGGGTGTTCAGCGGTCGCGGATCGGTAAAAACCGCTTTCAAGGGTAGAAGGACCTCGTTGCCGGCCGCCGCCGAGCGCAATTGCGTAAGGTCGATCTGCAGTTCGAGCTCATCGGCCTTGCAGCCCACCAGCAGGGTGGCGATTACCGCCAGCAGAATGACGCGCCTGGCGCCTTTGTGAAGAATCCCGAGCAATGTCCACCTCCAGTGATTGGGTCGGTTATTCCTGTCTCCCGATCATTGTGACTCACGCGGAGCCAACTCGTGCGCAAAGCCGCCCGGGTTTATGATTGGGTTACAGACAAAGGTTTCCATTCGCACTCAAGGTACAGGAAGTCCCCGTGAACCAGACGACACTCGCCACCCTGCTCGCCGCCGAGGACCGAGCGGCTATTCTCGAGCACACCACCGACCGCTTCGTGCTCCCGGCCCACAGCCCACACGGGCCGGATCACTGGCATCGGGTCCGCTACAACGGCCTGTTGATCGCCGGGATCACCGGCGCCAACCCGCGTGTCATCGAGCTGTTCGCCTTTTTCCATGACAGCTGTCGGGAAACCGATGGTTGGGATGTCACGCACGGCCCGCGCGGTGCGGAACTCGCGCTCGAGGTGTTTGCCCGGGGTGATCTGCCCGCCAGCGAGGCCGAGCTTGATTTGCTCGTCACCGCCTGCCGAGGCCATACGACCGAACGCACGCATGCCGATCCGACGATCGCGAGCTGTTGGGACGCCGACCGGCTGGATCTGCCGCGCGTCGGTATTACGGTCAATCCCGACTATCTGTGCACGCAGGCGGCGCGGGATCCAGAGGTGATTGCGGCGGCGCAGGAGCGGGCGATTACTCGGGCGGATCTTCGCGACGCCTGACGCTCATGCGTCCGCGCCTGGCTTCGCTGGTGGGGTCATCGCACTCGCCTGCGGCCAGATGTACACTTGGGTCAACGTATAGGAACACCAATGAATTTGCTGGATTGAAACAGGTCGAAGCATGCAGGCCTCAATCCTTACCGGCACGTGTCAGTAGAAAGACAGACGAGGAAAAAGCAAATGGATAATGCCCATTTAAATGAAATGAAAAAGAAGTACGTGGCCAATGGCGCTGCCAGCGCCAACCCGCAGTTCGCCCATAAGTCGGAGAACGCCCTGGTCTGGGATGCGGACGGCAATCGTTTGATCGATTTTGCCGGCGGGATTGGCGTCCTCAACATCGGGCATTGCCATCCGAAGGTGGTCAAGGCCGTGCAGGAGCAGGTGGGCAATATGATGCATACCTGCCAGACCGTCATGCCTTATGAGGGCTATGTCCGGGTCGCCGAGAAGCTGAGTGGAGTTGTCCCGGTTCGCGGCCATGGCAAGGTCATGCTGGTGAATTCCGGCGCCGAGGCACTGGAGAACGCGGTCAAGATCGCGCGTGCATCGACGGGCAAAACCAACGTTATCTGCTTTGACGGCAGCTATCATGGTCGTACTTTCATGACCATGGCGATGAACGGCAAGGTCGCCCCCTACGCCGGGGATTTCGGCAGCATGCCGGGCACCGTGTTTCGCGCCCCTTATCCGGTGCCGGCCCACGGGGTCAGCGAAGAAGAGGCCATTCGCGGCCTGAAAATGGCACTGAAGACCGATGCCAACCCGCGCGATACCGCCGCGATTGTGATCGAGCCCGTGCTGGGCGAGGGCGGCTTCCATCCTGCCCCGGCAAGCTTCCTCAAGGCGATACGCGAGATCTGTGACGAGCACGGCATGCTGATGATCGTCGATGAGGTGCAGTCCGGCTTTGGTCGTACCGGCAAGATGTTTGCCATCGAGCACAGCGGTGTCGAGCCGGATTTGATGACCATGGCCAAGAGCATGGCAGCCGGTATGCCGATCTCTGCCATTGTGGGGACGGACAAACACATGGATGCCTCGGGTCCGGGCTCCCTGGGTGGCACCTATGCCGGCAGTCCGGCCTCGTGCGCGGCCGTACTGGCGGTATTCGAGGTGTTCGAGCAGGAGAACATTCTCGGCAAGAGCCAGGCGGTGGGCGAGAAGCTGGAGAAGCGTTTTTCCCAGTGGGAGAAGCAATTCGATTGCGTCGAGAACTCACGCCATCTGGGCGCCATGGCGGCGTTCGATCTCGTCACCGCTGATGGGACACCGGATGCCGACCTGACGGCGGCACTGTGTAAGCGTGTTCGCGAGAAGGGGCTGATTCTGCTGTCATGCGGTCTTTTCGGTAATACGATTCGTTTCCTCATGCCGGTTACCATTGAAGAGGAGTTGCTCGAAGAGGGCCTGGGTATTATCGAGTCGTCCCTCGCGGAGCTTACGAATCAAACCGCCTCAAGCCGTAACGTCTCGATGGCGTAATTGATACCGGCCGATAAATCCCGATCTATCGGCCGGCTTTTTAAAGGGTATTCGTCGGTCTAACGCTCGAATCCGCTCGATACCTCGATGTAGGTCCCGCCGATATCGCGCACGGTCTCCACATCATTCCGCTCGGAGGCCAGATGCACATTCTCGAGGCTCACGGCCGCTTTCTCGCGTGCCTCTGCCAGACGGGCCAGCGCATTCTCGAGCGTGTACGTGACCTCGTGAACCCGACCCATCTCCGTGGGCGAAAGCTCACCCTCGAGCAGGCTGCGCAGCTTCGCATTGCCTTCCTCGAGATTCTCCAGTGCCTCGGTCACCGTTCGCGACGGCTTGCCCTCGAAGTGATCCGCTTCTTGTGCGTGGACGAAGCCCGCGCCCATGAACGTGGCGGTAGCCAGCGCAATGGTCGCCTTGCGGGTGAAATACGTCATGGTTTGTCTCCTTGCTGAACAGGCTTTGTCGCGATGGTCATCAACGTGACGAGCGGAGCTTAATGCACAATGAGAATCATTCGCAACACTTGATCCGGGTGATCTACCGGCCGGGCGTGGCGTTTGACAGTGATAATCATTCTCATTAGCTTGAAGCTTCCAATTAGATCGACAAGGAAGACACCATGAGTGACTCAATTAATCGTACGGTTCGCCGCGTTCACGCCCGCCGGATCATTGGCGGCCTGGCGGCCGTTGCCGTCAGCGGAACCGTGTCGGCGGCCCCGGTTGGCGACATGGCCGAAACGCCACTGGAGCCCACCATGCTGCTTGCCCAGGCCGAAGGTGAAGGCGAGCACGAAGGTGCTTCAGTCGCCGGCGGTGAAGGCGAAGGCGGTGAAGGTGAAGGCGAGGGTGAAGGGGGTGCCTCCCTCGATCCGACAACCGCCTTCCTGAGCGGCCTCGGTTTCATGGAGGGGCATATCCGTGCCGGCGTTGCGCTGTATGAGGCCGGTGATCTCGAGGCGGCCAAGACTCACATGGGTCACCCGATCAAGGAAAAGTACGGCGCCGTGGCCGGGCAGCTGGAAGAGCTCGGCATGAGTGACGTGCGGGCAGACCTCACCGCCCTTGCCGATGCCGCCGAGGCGGAGGCCGATTACGAGACCGTTTCAGCGCTCTTCGCCCAGGTCTATGCCCGCTTCGAGGAAGCCCGGACGCACTACACGACGGCCGAGCAGGCGGCTGGCCTGGTCGCGCTCACCCGCGTCGCCGGCGAGGAGTACACCGTCGCCGTCAAGGGTGACGGCATCTCCAACCTGCATGAATACCAGGACAGCTGGGGCTTTATCCGCGCCGTAGAGACCGAGGCGATCCAGATGGCGGCGAGCAATAACGAGACGGTGGCGGAAGTCGGTGCCGCCATTCGCGCGCAGGTCAACGCCATGGATGGCGTCTATGGTGACCTGCAGGGCCAGGGCGATTTCGAGATAACCCCGTCGACGATCTACTCCGCGGCGGCACGCATGGAGATCGCGGCGCTCGATCTGGACTCGAACGGGGCGAACTGATCGATGGCGATCGTCATTGGCAACCTTTTCGATGAAAAGGAGCTCGCCGCACTTCGCGAGGCGGCGGAAAAGCTCGACTACGAGGATGGCGGCAAGACCGCCGGCCGATATGCACGTGACGTGAAGTCGAACCTCCAGGCCCGGAAATCGCCGGGCCTGGAGGCGATCTTCGAACAGGTACGTGCCCGACTCAACGCCAACGAGATGGTTAAGTCGGTGGCCCGACCGAAGCGCTATGCACGGATGCTGCTGTCGCGCTATCGCGGTGGCATGACCTACGGAACGCACGTCGATGACCCGGTCATGAATGGTCATCGCACGGATCTGTCCTTCACCCTGTCGTTGACCGGCGCGGATGACTACGCCGGCGGCGAACTGGTGATGGAGGACGATATCGAGGATCGGGCCATCAAGCTCGAGGCCGGGGATATCGTGTTGTACCCCACTTCGGCACTGCACCGCGTCGAGCCGGTTACATCCGGTGAAAGGGTCGCCGTCGTCGGCTGGATCACGAGCTGGGTTCGCGAGCCGGGCCAGCGCGAAATACTCCACGATCTGGATGTGGCGGCACGCTCGATCTTTGACGAGCATGGCAAGACGCCGGCCTTCGATCGGGTGTTCAAGGCAAAAGCCAACCTTTCACGCCACTGGTACGACAGTTAGTCGTAGCGCTGCGGTCCGCCGGGCCGCAGCGGTTCGCGTTCATGTGGTCTTTCCTGCATCCTCCACGGGTGTTGAGTCTTGATGACGCCCAGCGATCGAGAGTGCAGGCCATGTCGGAAGCCGAGTCCATCTCCATTGATCAGTTCCCCACCGGGTGCCTGGTCTCCGACGGCCAGCGTCGCATCCTCTATGCCAACCGCTACATCCAGGACCACTTCGGCTATCGCAGTGCCGATCTGGTAGAGGTCGATCTGTTTACGCTCCTCAATCGGGCGTCGCAGATCATGTACGAGACCTACCTGGTGCCATTGCTCGAGCACGATGGCTACTTCGATGAGCTGCGCTTGACGCTGCAGACGGCTGCGGGCGAGTCCTGCGCGGTGATGGTGAGTGCGCGCTGCGAGTACGGGAACGGGACGCGCATTTACTGGAGCGTGTCGAGTGCGAAGCGATCCGAGCAGCTGTTCCAGGAGTTGACCGAGGCCCGCGCATTGCTCGAGCAGAAGAACTCGCTGCTCCATAACCTCGCCGAGCAGGATTACCTGACCGGCATTCGCAACCGCGATGCCCTGACTCGTCGACTCGAGCAGATCATTGCGACGGGTCTGCCCGGGCAGCAGACGTTCGCGCTCGCCTTCATCGACTTGGATGGATTCAAGGCCATCAACGACGACCACGGGCACGCCGCGGGAGATCAGCTGCTGCGTCAGGTGGCCGAGCGAATGAGCGACAATCTACGCAGCAACGACCTTCTCGCGCGGTTTGGTGGAGACGAGTTCATTTTGCTGCTGCAAGGGGCGATGGGCGAGTCGATGATCCGGCGGTTGCTGGGGCGCCTGCTCGAGGAAATCGCTCGACCCTTCGAGGTTGACGGCGTCGCCCTGTCGGTATCCGCCAGTATCGGTGTGACGGTCTATCCGCAGGCGACTGATATCGAGCCGGATCAGCTGATCCGCCAGGCCGACCAGGCCATGTACGAGGCTAAGCGAACGGGTCGCAACCAGATCCGTTTCTTCAACGTCCAGCAGGCCGAGAAGGATGTCCATCGGCGAACCGAGATCGACGCAATCAGCGATGCCATTACCGATAACCAGTTCGAGCTCTACTACCAGCCTAAAGTGGACATGCGCAGTGGGGAGGTGATGGGCGCCGAGGCACTGATCCGGCGCAATCACCCGGAGCACGGTCTCCAGCCGCCATCGGCGTTTCTGCCGCTACTGGATGGAACGGAAACCGGCATCACGCTGGGCCAGTGGGTCGTGCGCCGCGCGGTGGAACAGATCCGCGAGTGGCGTCGGCAGGGCATCGATATGCACGTGAGTGTGAATATCGCCGGCTACCATCTCCAGCACCCCGATTTCCTCGAGCACCTCCGCGCTACACTCACGGCGTTCGCGGCCGTGCCGAACAACCGCCTGGAGCTGGAGGTGCTCGAATCAAGCGCGATCGAGGACGTGGGCCAGGCGGCCCGGGTGCTTCAGCTCTGTCGAATGATGGGCGTGAAGGTGTCGCTGGACGACTTCGGGACGGGCTACTCCACCCTCGGGCATTTGCGGGATCTACCACTCGATACGCTCAAGATCGATCGACGCTTTGTCCAGACCATGCTGACCGACGACGGTGATCGCGCGATCCTGCGCGGCGTTATCGGGTTTGCCGGGGCGTTTGACTGCGGGCTGATCGCCGAGGGCGTGGAGACGATTCAGCATGCCGGTGCCCTGATGGATCTGGGGTGTCTCTGGGGGCAGGGGTATTATATCGCCCGACCCATGCGGGCCTGCGAGTTGCTCGAGTGGGTCGAGCGCTGGCGTCAGTCCGGCTTCGTCGAGAAATTCGGAGCGCTTCATGAAGGATTGTGAAGACATTACCGCCCGGAACAACGTCAATATCGTCGGGACAGGTTCGACGACGCTCATGCTTGCGCACGGCTTCGGCTGCGACCAGCAGATGTGGCAATACCTCCTGCCAATGCTGACCGACCATTACCGCCTGGTTCTGTTCGATTACGTCGGGTCCGGCCAATCCGACCTCTCGGCGTTCAGCGCGTCCCGTTACCGTACTCTCGAGGGATATGCCCGCGACGTGAACGAGATCTGCGCCGCGCTCGATCTAGAGAATGTGGTTTTCGTTGGCCATTCCGTGAGCGCCATCATCGGGCTGCTGGCCGCACTGGAGGCACCGTCGCGATTTGCCGGGCACGCGATGGTTTGTCCGTCACCCTGTTTCCTGAACAAGCCGCCCGACTACCACGGTGGGTTCGAACGCGAGGATCTCGCCGAACTCATCGCGCTCATGGACCAGAACCACCTGGGTTGGGCGCACCAGCTGGCGCCGCTGGTGATGGGGCATGAAAGCCCGCAACGCCTGACCGACGAACTGACCGCCAGCTTCTGCTCCACCGATCCACTGGTGGCGAGGACGTTCGCCGATGCCACGTTTTTCTCCGACTACCGATCGATCCTGCCGCAGGTCGCGCAGCCTGGCCTGATCCTTCAGAGCGCGTCGGACACGCTCGCCAACCCGTCCGTGGGGCGCTACATGCATGCCCATATGCCCGACAGCACCCTGCGCATCCTGCCGACTGCCGGTCATGCCATTCACATGACCCATCCCGAGCTTGTTCGCGATGAACTGCTCAGCTTCGCCGCGTAGGGCTGAAACGGGCACGACAACTCATTAATGCGGCAACAAAACCAATCGGGAGATTGCCATGCGACTGACCGCTCCAAGCTTCATTATTCTGGCCATTTCGCTCGCCTGTGGGCTATTCGCACTGCTGCGCGTGTTCGGGGTGGTGCTGATCACGCTGCCGATTTCCGGCTTCTGGCTGATGACGGTCGCCTGGGGCTTGCTGGTCTTCGGCGTGCTGTTCCGTAAGGTCTAGAAAAAGGAGGTCCCCATGAGTGATTCCGTGAATGAAAAGCGCTATAGCGCCGCGGTCCAGACCGCGCGTGATTACTACAACAGCGAGGATGCCGACAATTTCTACGCGCTCGTCTGGGGTGGCGAAGATATCCATGTCGGTCTCTACGAGTATCCACAGGAGGATATCTACACGGCCAGCGTGCGCAGCAATGCGGTTATGGCCGGGCGGATACCGGGGCTTGGCGCGAACACGCGCGTCATCGACCTGGGGTCGGGCTATGGGGGCGCACTGCGCTACCTGGCCCGCGAATATGGCTGCCCGGGGATCGGCTTCAACGTGAGCGAGCGCGAGAACGAGCGCGGCCGACGGCAGAATGCCGAACAGGCCCTTGATGATCGCGTCGAGATCGTCGACGGCAACTTCGAGGACGTGACCTACGAGGACGCCAGCTTCGACGTGGTCTGGTCACAGGAGGCATTCCTGCACAGCGGCGATCGGCGCCGTTTGCTGGAAGAGGCTGTGCGCATCCTCCGCCCGGGAGGCACACTGATCTTCAGCGATCCGATGCAGGCCGATGACCGATCGAACGAGGGACTGCAGCCCATCCTCGACCGTCTGCACCTCGACTCGCTCGGCTCCCCGGATTTCTATCGCGACACGCTGCGCGAGCTCGGCCTCGAGGAGGTTGGTTTCGATCAGCGCGGCGGGATGATTGCTGCGCATTACGGCCGTGTGCGCGAAGTGCTGGTCGACGAGCAGGACAGGGTCGGGCAGTACGTCAGCGGTGACTACATCGAGCGCATGAAACGCGGGCTGCAACACTGGGTCGACGGTGGCAACCGCGGTGATCTGACCTGGGGCATTTTCACCTTCCGTAAACCGTAATGGCGCTGAAATGACAACACTCCTACGCAACCGTAATGTCTGGTTGAGCATCGTGCTGGGACTCCTCGGCGCGACGCGTGTCTGGTCAATGGCCGGCGGCGGCGTCGCGGAGTTGCCGCATATCGCGGCGGCGCTGACGGTCCTGATTCCCGCGGTGATCTTCGGCGTCATGATGCAGCGGGTCTGGCCTGCCGTGGTGGGGTTGCTGATCGTGGTCGGTATCGAACTGTCACTGTTATGAGGGCGCTATGAAGCTGTTTATCTACGGACTGCTGCGGCCGGGATTCGAGGGGGCGAAACTGCTCGGCAACGCCCGCTCGCTGGGCGAGGCGACAACGCAGGGGTGGCTCTACGATCTGGGGGGCTACCCGGGACTGGTTGCTGGAGACGGTATCGTCCACGGCGAGGTCTGCGAGGTCGACGATGCCCGTCTGCCCGAGATCGACGCCTTCGAGCAGTATGATCCAGCCGATCCGGCGGGATCACTCTACGTCCGCGATGTGTTCACGGCCCGGCAGGCAGAGACCGGCGAGGCGCTATCGGTGCAGGCCTACCGCTATAATCGCCAGCCGCTGGCGGAGGGGTGGATCCCGAGCGGGGATTATCGCAGCGGTGCCAGGCATGAGGACTGATTTCGCTCTATAAGTAGGGGGCGGATAGTCCTGAACCCGTCGATCTTCAGTGAGCGCTGACTCAGTCGTCCCACACCATCCGATCGCGGCCGAGGTTTTTGGCCCGAAAGAGTCGGGCATCGGCGACCGCGGTCAACGCCTGCAGTGACAACGTCTCCTCTTTCAGCTCCGAGGCCATGACCAGTCCGGCGCTCACCGTGAGCGTCATGGGCAGGCCATCGTCATGTTCCGTCAGGGTGCGTGTCCGCTCGAGCACACGCTCAACGGATTGCCGGGCGTCAGTCAGCGGGGTGTCAGGGAACACGATGACAAACTCTTCACCCCCGTACCGGGCGACAACATCAATGCCTCGCACGCAACTGCGGGCAATGGCGGCGAATCGACGCAGGGCGTGGTCCCCCGTGCCATGCCCGTAGGTGTCATTGATGCGTTTGAAATGATCGAGATCGAGAATGGCCGTGGCAAAGTCCTGGCCATGACGTGAGTAGTTCTTGATGCTCTCCGTCAGACGAGTCTCCAGGTAGCGACGATTGGGCAGGCCGGTGAGCGCATCGGTGATCGACATGCTCATCACCTCCTGTTCCAGCCGGTTCTTCTCCAGCGCCCCGGACATGAGGTTGGCAATGACCAGCAACAGATCCGTCTGATCCTCGCGCCAGTCGCGCGCGGTCACGGAATCGACACCGAAAAAGCCGATCACCTGCTGGTTGATTTTGACCGGTACCCCGAACATCGAGCGCACCTGCTGGCGGCGGAGTACTTCCCGCTCTATCGCCGCTTCCTCCGGCAGTGCCTCGACGTCACGGACAAAAGCGACCTCCTCGTTGTCCACCATGCCGGCGATCTTCCGCCACCACCATCTGAATTCCGCCAGCGACACGTCCTGCATGTCTTCGATAACCGACGGGATTTCCGGCGCGCACCATTCATGGGTATTGGTCATGATCTTCTGGTCAGGCGAAAAGCGGAACAGATAGGCGCGATCGACCCCGAAGAACTCGCCGATGCGGCGGAGAATGTAGTTGATCTGCGGGTCGATGTTGCCGAATCCATAACTGACGAGGTGGGCAGACAAGTCCGCGACAAGGCGCTGGAAACGGAATTGATAGCGTTGCTCCTGCTCCGCGATCCGGCGCGCCGTTATGTCGCGTCCAATCCCCAGGTAAAGGGTCTCGCCGGTCTCGTCATCGTAAATGGGAGCGGCATTGGACATGTGCCATCGGATCTCTCCGCTTTTATGTCGTACGCGGAATTCAATCTCCCTTTTTCTCTCGCCCGTGCTGAGCACCTCGTGCAGGAAGCGCTGGAACTGCGTCTGGTCCTCGATATATATAAAGGATTTCAGTGGTTGGCCCCGGACCTCGCTTACCGCATGGCCAAGCATCGCCGTCCAGTTCGGGGAGACGTAGGTCAGAAGGCCTTTGGCGTTGACCGTGTAGATGATGTCGTTGGCATTCTCCACGATCAGGCGGAACTGGCGTTCCCGGGCGAGGAGGGCGATCTCCATTTCCTTGTAGTCTTGCACCTCGGCGAAATAGCCGTACCAGACGATGCCGCCGTCGTCCTGTGTCGCCGGCATGGACTGGGCATTGATCCATCGGTATTGCCCATCCCTGAACCGGATGCGGAACTGGCCGCGCCAGAGGGCAAGGGTGCGCGCGGACTGGTCGATGTTCCGGGCAACGGTGCCGGCATCGGTCGGCTCGATTCTCTGGATGAGCGGCGCGGCGTCCTGGTGAAGTTGTGCCGGCGTCAGGTCAAACCATGCCGTCACCCGGTCGCTGATGTAGGTAAAGCTGTCCTGTCCGCCGTCGGCGGGGCGTCGAAAGCTGAAGATAATGCCGGGCACGTTGTCGGTGACTTGACGCAGGAAGCGGAGGGTCGCCTCGATCTGCTCGTTGGCGTGGCGCAATTCCTCGGTACGCGCGATCACCTGCTGGCGGAGCCAGCGGCGCTGCAGCAGGAGAAAAGATGCGCCGGCGAGCAGGATGCCCAGTAATGAAACGCCGAGGATGGTCAGGATCAGGCGCACCGGAACGACTTCCCGGGTTTCGCCGCGGAGCCAGCGCTGTTCGATCTGTCGCAGAGTCTCGTCGCTCACGCCTGCTATCGCGCGGTTGAACCCGCTCGTCAACGCCTCATCACCTGCCTTGACGCCCACTCTCAATGGCTTCGTGTAGAGCACCTCAAGGGGGCGGAATGCCGCAGGGTCAGTGTGGCGAGCGAGCAGAAACATGCCCACTGGATAGTCGGCGATGAAGACTTCGACCTCGTTCGCGACCGCGGCCTCCACCATCGCGTCGTTGTTCGGATAGGTTTTCAGGGCCAGATCCGGCCGCTCACTCTGCATGAACGTTTTCTCGAAGCTGCCCGCGACCACGCCGATTGCCCGGTTACCCAGTGCATCGAGGTCAGGGATCGGCAAATCCGAGGCCGTGAACGCGGCCGTGCTGAGCGGCAGCAGCTCGTCGCTGAAGTCGAGGAACGCGTCTCTTTCGCTGGAGAAGAACAGCCCGCCATGCACATCCGCCACACCGTCACGGACCAGCTCGATGGATTGGGGCCAGTCCACCAGCCGGAATTCCACGGGGCGATCCAGTTCTTCACCGAGAATCCGCCACAGATCGATGAGCAGTCCGCGGGGCTGATCATTCCCGTCGAGGTAAGCGAAAGGCGGCCAGGCATGATCCTGGGCGACGATCAGCGGCGCTCGGCTTTCCGCCTGTTGCTCAGAATTCGGTTCGGCCGACGCCCCCGTGGATAGCAACAGCGCCAGCAGGACACCCGACCAGCAACGCCCGTCGCCGGGGCCTGTTCCATCAGCATGTCGCTGCGATCCATGCATCAGCGTTTATTGTCCTGGCAATCGGGCTAGGTTCGAGGTTACCGAAACCCCTGACATTTACAAGAAACCTCGTCGACGGACCAGTCTGTATCATCGCGGGCCATGACGATTGATGCCGGTGACCTCATACTCTATGCCGGTGCCTTGCTGGTGCTGTTCTTCACCCCCGGGCCCGTGTGGCTGGCGCTGCTGGCGCGAACGCTCTCGGGGGGCTTTGCGGCCGCACTGCCGCTTGCCCTCGGTGTTGTCGTAGGTGACGTGCTCTGGCCGCTGGCGGCCATCCATGGCCTGACCTGGGTGATCTCGGTGTATTCCGACACCCTGCTGGTTCTGCGCTGGGTGGCGGCGATTTTCTTCGTCGCGATGGGGCTGCAACTGATTCGGCATGCGGATCGGGCCATCCAATCGGACGGTCGCCTGACGCGACCGGGGTTCTGGCCCGGATTCACCGCCGGACTGGCGGCGATTCTCGGCAACCCCAAGGCGGCGCTTTTCTACCTGGGCCTGCTGCCGGGTTTCTTCGATCTGGGCCGGGTGACCGGGCTCGATATCGGCGTCATCGTCGGCGTCACGATGATCATCCCGTTTCTGGGCAACATGATCTTCGCCGTGGGTATCGACCGCCTGCGGCAGTTAATCCAGTCGCCCGCGGCGCTGAAGCGGGTCAACCAGGTGGCCGGGGTGCTGATGATCCTGGTGGGGGTGGTTATCGGCGTGCCGTCGTTGTATGAGTGATGCTGCGGGCGCGACAGATCATGGGGAGCCAGCCACATGAGTGAGCTTTTCCACGGGCGGAATCGCCAGATCCTCGTTGTCGGGATCTGCCTCGTCATCCTTGTCTCGTGGCTCAATGTGCTGGATCGCAAGACCGAGGGTTACGTTAACGATGCAACAGTCCAGGCGCTGGCGACGTATGGCACGTTGCGTCTGGCCAACGCCGCGGTTTCGGTCGCCGAATCGGTTGAGGTCGATGCGCAGGTTGCCTCTGTCCAGGTCGGGGCGGCGCTGGATCCGGTCGATACGCTGATCGAGGAGGGCTCCAATGTCATGCGGTTTGCGATCGGCTCGCTCATCACCCAGAAAATCATCGTCGAAATCGTCTCGACACCCTTCTTCAAGATAGCGCTTACCCTTGCGGGACTAATCCTGATCCTTTCCCTTTATTTTCGAGGCAGCCGTTACGCCGATGTCCTCCTGAAGATCTTCTCGCTGGCCGTGCTGACGAGGTTCCTGCTGGTCATGACGGTTTTCCTCAACGCGGTTTTCGACCAGGCGTTCATCGACAGGAAAACCGAGGGGACCCGCCAGGAGCTGGAGAAGAATGCCGCCGAGATGTCGCAGGCGGTGGGCGATCCCGAAAGCTCGCTGGATGCAGCGGAAGCCGAGGAGGTAAAGGGGCGCATCAAGCAGAATGACCAGAAGCGGGAGGCGCTGCTCGCCACGATCGAGGAGGCACGCAAAGCAGTCGCTGACGCCAGGTCGGCACTGGATAAAACGGAAGCAGACCTGGCCGCGCTGGAGGCCGATAAAGGGATAGTCGAGCGGTATTTCCCCGAGAGTGCGGAACACAAGGCACTGGTTGAACGGGTCAAGGCAAACCGCGCGGCCCATGGACAAGCGATTGAGCGACTGGATGCGCTGGCGACGGAACTGGACTCACTGGACGCGGAAAAAGCCGATCTGGTCGCTCGCCTCAACGGAGAGGACCAGGGCTACTGGCGGGCGGCCATGGCGAAGATCGGGTCCGTTAAGAAAATGACGGACATCGGTGCCTGGCAGGAAAGCGCCGAGGCGATGATCGACTCAATCCTGCGGATCATGGCGCTTTTCGTTTTGAAAACCGTGATCATGCCCGTCGTTTTCCTGCTAATCCTGCTGAAGGGTTTCCGGTACCTGTGGGGTATCGATGCACGGACGTTTGTCGCCAATCAATGGAAGGATGCGAGAGAGTAGGTTGGATAGAAGGCTTACTGGCAGTAGAAGGAAACAGGATCATGCAGGGATTACGCAAGTGGAAACTGGGCCGTATCGCGACCATGGGCATGGTTGCCGTGCTGCTGGCCGGTTGCAAAGCGGACGAGGTGGAAATCGATCTCGCCATCGAACAGCTCAAGGCGGTCGCAGCCGGCGAGGAAGTCACGGCCGAGTTCGAGGCGGTTTTCTCGAATATCGGCGAGCTCGACGACGAACAGCGCGCCCAGGTGGGTGCCGTTGAGGATATCCTCACGCAATATATGAGCGTCGACGATTTCGAGCTGGAAAGGACCGATCTGGGCTTCGAGGTAACGGTTGAGGGGGAGCTGCCGGTGCTTGGCGTCGATCGAGCCGATCATGCCTACTACCTGTCGGTGACCGAGTCGGCGTCATTGCCGGGCTATCACCGGGTTTCATTCGAGACGGGCGATGATTTCGCACGCATGGAAGGGGAGATGTCGGCGATCAACTTCATGCTCAGCCCGGATGCCTATCACCCGACCAAATTCCGGCTGGATGGACGCTCGAGCAGCGTTCTGGCGCCGGCGGCGGAGGTGAATGGCCGCAGTTATCTGCTCTACGACGCGCCGTTGGAGGATCGTGTACGGCTGATTCAGAAGGGCGGGGCGTTCGATAGCACCGGTGCAGGGTTTTTCGTGCGTCTGGATGGTTAGGTATTGCGACCTGACTGAATAGGATCCTTGATTGTCCCAGTACGAACGCCTCCGCGCCGAGGGCTTGAATCTGCGCAGGCAGCAAGCCTTTGTGCTGGCCGGGCCCACGGCATTGATGGTGGCTGCAGCATACGGGCTGGCGGATAGCGCTTCGGACCGGCTGCTCTATGTTGCACTGGCGCTGCCCTTCGCTCTGGTGATCGCTCATGGGGTGTTCCTGGTCGTGTCGCGGCGGTATCGCGCCGCATGCCAGCGATCCTCGGTGGTTCGCACTGAACTCGCGAGACTCGAACAGGCGCTGGCAGCGCGCTTCGACGCCTTCCGTATGCGGCGCAAGGGCGAATCGTTCAAGAAGGCCTACGGGCTTGCCGGGCGAGGCGTCACGAGCCTGGAGGAGGCACTGGCCGTCGGCATGTACCGCGAGCGCCGCGAGGTGTTCGTCACCGCGTTCATGCGATCCGGCGTTGTTGTTCGTGTCACCGCCTCGATCGGTTCTCTGTACCGATGCCGCCCCGCGGATGACCCGGCGAAGTGGCGTGATCACATCGTCCGGCTTGGCTGCGACGAGATCCGCCAGTATCACAACCATCCCGTCCACAACGGCGACACCGCACCCTCGGCGGGCGACGTGCGATCAGGTAAACAGCTCGGGAAACTGCTTGGGCCCCACGCGCCGATGCTGCAGTCGTTCGTTATCTACTGGAATCAGCCGGGTGAGTGGCGAATCATTGAGTATGATGCCAAGGGTAACTACTGGAGCCACTTCAGGTTCGATATCGGGCGGTCAATGGGGATCGGGAGTGACGGATCCGGCAGGCGCGCGGGATGATGTGGATCTCGATTCATTGTCATACCGAGCGATCGTTTGTGTGCCCGTACCCTGCGTCGTACCTTCTTCGGCAAGACAACTAGGCAAAAGGCTCAAGCATGATCGCCATGACAGCTACCGAGGCGCGTAGCAACCTGTATCGGCTCATTGATGAGGTCGTAGAATCTCATCAGCCAATCCTCATCGCAGGAAAGCGAAACAAGGCGGTCCTGGTATCAGAGGACGACTGGTCGGCCATTCAGCAAACGCTTTACCTGGTTTCGATACCCGGCATGCGGGAGTCTATCCGGGAAGGAATGGATACTCGCGTGGATGAATGCGATGAGACGCTGGACTGGTAATCTGGAAAGTGGCTTTAACTTGCTGGTAGGCAACCGGCAACACAGGATCAGTCACCGATGAAGCATACGTACATCCTTTCTCAGCTCCGTGCGTACAAGCCCTACCTTGCACGCGAATTCGGCGTGACTGACCTCGCGCTGTTCGGGTCTTGTGCGCGGGACGAAGGCAAGGCCAGCAGCGATCTAGACCTACTTGTAAGTGATGAGCCGGATTAGGCTGAAATGGATCGCTCGACTCGCCACCGCGCTCCTCGCGGCGAGCGTGATCACTGCCTGTGCAGCGGGACGGGAGGATCGCATGGCGTCTGCCGATAACGGCCCGGAGGGCCAATTCGTGACCCTGCCGCAGGGCCAGCTCCACGTCATCGTGGAGGGCGAGGGGCCGGATCTCGTGATGATTCATGGCGCCAACAGCAATGTGCGGGACTTCAGCTTTGATCTGATCGGGCGCATGGCCGACGACTTCCGGGTCATCGCCTTTGATCGTCCCGGTTTCGGGTATTCGGACCGTTTCGGTGGTCCGCTCAGCCCATCGGCGCAGGCCGATATCCTGCGCCGCGGGGCCCGGCAACTCGGCGTCGAGGATCCGATCGTGCTGGGCCATTCCTATGGCGGTGCCGTCGCACTGGCCTGGGCGCTGGAGGCGGGCGATGGGGTCGCAGGGCTGACACTCCTCGCCCCGGCATCGCACCCCTGGCCCGGAGAGCTTGGTCTCTGGTATCGGTTCTCCGCCTCTTTCCTCGGACAGCGCCTGGTGTTGCCCCTGGTCGCCAATCTCGCACCCCGCGCCCTGCTCGAGCGCTCGATCACCGGGGTGTTCGAGCCCGATCCGGTGCCCGAGGGGTATGTCGATCATCTGGGCGTTGATCTAACGCTTCAGACCAGCCAGTTACGGATCAACGCGCGACAGGTGGACAGTCTCAAGGGCTATCTCGAGGCCATGTACCCCGGCTACCCGGCGCTGACCCTGCCCATCGAGATCGTGCATGGCGAGGCGGATACCACGGTCGGCCTGCAATACCACTCGGCGCGTCTCGAGGAGGAAGTCGAGAGCGTCAACCTGACCCGTGTCGAGGGGATGGGCCATGTTCCTCACCACGCTGCGCCGGAATTGGTGGCGGACACGATCCGTCGTACCGCCGAGCGGGCCGGGCTGGGTGAGGCGCAATAATTGCCGGTATCGGATTTCCGGGGGATGCTGTCATTCTGAGCGGGCTGGGGCGTGCGCTGGTGGTGGTTCTGGGTCTTGCGCTCGCCGCGGCGGGAATGGCTTCCGAGCCCGGTTTGCAGTTGGCGCCCAACGCCCTGCGGCAGGTCGCCGAACCGCCAGCGGATACGCCCAGCGTCCATCATGCGACGCCGCACCGTCTGGTCACGCCGGATGGGACATCGCTGCCGCTGCGGCGCTGGGGGCCGGCGCCAGAGGCCGGGCAATCGCCCGAAGTGGTGGTGCTCGGACTGCATGGGTTCAATGATCATGCCGGTGCCCTTGTAGCCACCGCGGCCGCCCTGGTGCCAGACGGCATTGCCGTGTACGCCTACGACCAGCGGGGATTCGGGGCGACGGCGTTGCGTGGGGATTGGCCGGGGACGGGCACACTGGTCAGCGACGCGCGCTGGGCATTGGGTGTGCTCCAGCGCCGCTACCCCGATACATCCATCGCCGTGATAGGGCTGAGCATGGGTGCCGCTGTCGCGACACTGGCGATGGATGGTCAGCCGTCGCTGGATCCCGCGGCAGCGATTCTCGTCGGGCCGGCGTTCTGGGGGCATTCGGCCGTGCCGGCCTATCAGCGCCTCGCGCTGTGGACCGCGGCCCGCTTCATGCCGGGACTGACGCTGAGCAACGACTGGATCGGTATCGAGCCGAGTGATGATCCCGACGTGCTGCGCGCCCTCGAGGCCGATCCGCTCTGGATCGGCGCCCCGACGGTCGAATCAATCGCGGGCGTCAGCGACCTGATGGACCGCGCGCTGCGTCGCGCGCCCCGCTTCAAGGGGCCACCGACGCTGATCCAGTACGGCACGGCAGACGAGGTCATCCCGCCAGTAGCGGTCTGCGATCTGCTCTCGGCGCTGCCCACGGCCGCCCCGTGGCGAGCCGCCATCTACCCCGACGGCTATCACATGCTCACCCGCTATAGCGGTGCCGATACCGTGCTCGCGGATATCCGCCATTTCCTCGCGGATCCCGACGGTGTCCTGCCCTCCGGCGAGGGGCTCGAGCCGGCCGCCGCCCGGCAGAGAGTCTGTCGGATCCAGGGCGGCTGAGGGCGTCCGGGCTCAGAAGCGCTCGGCGCGCAGCACCTAGCAATCCACCGCACTGATCCCGTCGGAGTATTCGGAGTCGGCGGGGCGATTACCCGGGGGGTAACCCTCGCGCGGCGGCGTCCGCCTCGCGGGCCTTCTGCGCGTTCTTCTTCGCCTTTTGCGCGAGCTTGCGTGCCTTTTTCCAGCGCTGGCGGGCCTCCCTCGCGGCCTCGGCGTTGACGATGGGCAGCGGTGCATCGGGTCGGGGGTCGGGCGCGCCGAGGTTGAGCTGATCCGGCTGCACCCGCACCGGCGTGCCGGGCGGATGGCTCGGTGCCCGGGCCACAGCCTTCTTGTGTTTGCGTCGGGCCTTCTTGCTCGGGATGACCTGATCGCCGAGTGCCTCGAGGCGGACCGCCGATTGCCGGATCACTTCACGGCGCTCGGACTGGCCGAGTTTTTTCCAGCGCTTTTTCTCGCTACGCAGACGACCACAGGACAGGCAAACCTGATCCCGGAACTTGCATACACCGGTGCATGGATTGGCGGCCGAGGCCATGCCGACTCCTGATGAGAATGATTCGTGACGGTGACCGGGTGATGACAATCCCGTCAAGGGCAGCTGACGCCGGTGGTTTTAAACAAAAAAAACCGCCGGTCGGCGACCAGCGGTTTCAATGCCCCGGACAGGCGTCCGGTGGTGCGGTTTAACCGGCCTTGGCGGCCTTCTTGGTGGCTTCGACCGTCTCCTTGGTCGTTTCCGAGGCGCTCTGAGCGCTCGACTCAACGAGCTTGCGGGCCTCGTTGGCGAAGTTCTGGTTCAGGGCAACCACCTTCTCACCGTCGGCCTTGACCCGCTCGCCCAGATCCTTGGCCACCGACTGCTGATCGGCCGCGTACTGCTGCAGCGCGTCGGCATCCTTGATCTCCATCGCCGCGCGGGCCTGCTGCACGCCGATTTCGCTGTAGGTGCGCACGGCGTCCATCTGCGCGTCCATCAGCTTCTGGGTA
Organism: Spiribacter vilamensis; assembly: GCF_004217415.1. NCBI lineage: Bacteria > Pseudomonadati > Pseudomonadota > Gammaproteobacteria > Chromatiales > Ectothiorhodospiraceae > Spiribacter > Spiribacter vilamensis. The sequence continues at coordinate 1,002,140 of NZ_SHLI01000001.1, read as the reverse complement.
TGGGTGGCGGCCAGGGTCGCGTAGGCGCGGGCCGGGGCCATGAAAAGGGTCTCGATCTGCTTGGTGTACTGGTTAAAGAGTTCGTTATTCATGATGTCTTCCTGATCGGTTAATTGTTTGGGCATGAGAGGTTTTTCTTCATGTTGCAACGCAACATGTTTATGAATCCGAACCGCGCTCCCTGATAAAGGTGCGCGGACGTCCTCGAGCTCGACTAACCGTGCAGTATCGCCTTCAATGCCTCGTCGTTTTGCACCAGGCGGGCGACATTCAGGGCATCATCGAGGCCGCGATGCAGCGTCCCCTCGAAAGCCAACTCCACGTGGGCGAGGGCGTCAGCAGGGGGTTGAGGACAGGCTTCACGAAGCACTGGAACTGCCCCGCCAACTGGTCGTCACCGTCCAGCAGCACGGCCCCAATCTCGATGATCTTCATGTCGGCGGCGGGCAAGCGAGCACGGCTGTCACAGGTCGCTTCGAAGTCGATGATGAGCAGGGGGTGATGGGGCATGGGCATGGGCAAGGGCTTGAAGCGTGGCCATCGGCCAGGTTTGTGGATGGATCTGGCAACGGATACGACATTATCTTACGTTCCGATTAGGCTACAGAGTCATGCACTCGCCCACCTCGGAAAGGCACCGATGCCCGTAGACAAGATCGGCCGGAATGATCCCTGCAGCTGCGGCGAACGAAACCGTCGTCCCGTCGATGATTTCCGCGGCTTATCCCCTGACCAGATGTACCGGCTACTGCACTTCCCGCTGGACTCACCGGACGTGCTGCAGGTCAGCACCGTGCTTGAAAGCGAGCCCGATACCCCGCTGGCGCACCTGTTCGGCTTGCTCGCCGAGGCCATCGGCGACAAAGGGCTCAAACCCACCGCCAAGGGCAACTTCCCGCGCAATGCCTGTCGCGAGATCATGCAGTCCTTTCTCGGTGAGAGCGGCTACGCCGATTACACCCGCATTGGCGGTATCAACGGAGAGCATGACGCGCCCGAGCTCCACGCCACCCGTGTGGTCGCCGAACTGGCCGGGTTCGTGCGCAAGTATCGCGGCCGGTTCATCCTCTCCCGCCCGGCGCGGGCCATGCTGGCCTCCACGGGGCAGCGGGAGCTGTATTCCCGGCTTTTCCGGACCTACGCCACCGAGTTCAACTGGGCGTACCAGGACGGCTTTGCGGAAATGCCGTTTATCCAGCAGGGCTGGGGGTTCACCGCCTATCTGCTTCATCTCGACGGGCACCGGCAGCAACCCGCTACGTTGTACGCGGACGCCTTTCGCCAGGCGTTCCCTGCAGTCGACATCGAACTGGAAGGGGAATCCTTGTACCGTTCGCTGGAGGAGACCTGGCGTTTGCTCTACACCGTGCGCTGCCTCGAGCGCTTTGCCGATTTCACCGGCATTGCCATGGTCCGCCGCGAGGGCGGTGGCTTTTTGACAGACCCGCAGGCGATCAATGTGCAGGCGACGCCGCTGCTGAGCAGGCTCATCGACTTTAGGGGCGAGTACTGAAGGCATGGAGCAGGGGACCCAGACGACTGAGATCGCCATCTTCGAGGCCGAGACCGGGGAGGTCCGGGTTCAGATCCTGGAGGAATCCGTCTGGCTGACCCAGCGGCAGATGGCCGAGGTCTTCGAGACCAGCACCGACAATATTAGCCTGCACCTGAGGAACATCTTCGCCGACGGCGAGATGGCGGAAGAGGCAACCACCGAGGATTTCTCGGTACTTCGCCGGGAAGGGCAGCGTGAGGTACGCCGCCGCCTGCGGCATTACGGACTGGATGTCATCCTCGCAGTGGGTTACCGGGTAAGCTCGGGTCGGGCCATCCAGTTCCGCAAGTGGGCAACCCGGATCCTGCGCGACCACTTGGTACAGGGCTATACCCTCAATCGCCAGCGCTTCGAGGAAAACGCCCGCGAGCTGGAAGCCGCCCTCCAGCTCGTCCGTAAGGCCGCGGCCGCGCCGGCGCTGGACGCCCGGAGCGGCCAGGGGCTGGTGGAGATTCTCAGCCACTACACCCGTACCTTCCTCTGGCTGCAGCGCTACGACGAGGGCTGTCTCCAGGAGCCCGGGGGCCAGCCTGGCGGGGACCTACCTACGCCCGACGAGGCCATGGCCGCCCTGAACGACCTCAAGGCCGAGCTGATGGCGCGCGAGGAGGCGACCGAGCTGTTCGCCCGGCTCCGCGATGACGGGCTCGCCTCGATCCTCGGCAACCTGGACCAGACCGTGTTCGGCCAGCCGGCCTACCCGAGTATCGAGGCGAAGGCCGCGCATCTGCTTTACTTCGTGGTCAAGAACCACCCCTTCAGCGACGGCAACAAGCGCAGCGGCGCCTTCCTGTTCGTGGACTTCCTCCACCGCAATCGCCGCCTCCTCGATGAGACCCAACGGCCCGTGGTCAACGACGCCGGCCTTGCTGCTCTGACCCTGCTAGTGGCCGAGTCCGCTGCCGATCAGAAAGAGACCCTCATCCACCTCATCATGAATATGCTGGCGCAGGACAACTCATGATTACGGAGATGGCGAGCCATGGCGGTTGAACTGGCGGAGGAGTCGAAAGCGTTGATCGCCCTGCGGCGAGCGGTCGACAAGGCCCTGGACAGTTCGGTAACGATCTCATCGCGTTGCTCGCCGTTCTGGAAAGCCGTTCCAGCGCGATCGGTCCGGCAGTTGGTAACTGTGGACGACTACTCAACAAGCTGACGGAAGTGGTCCTGCACATGTTCGCACCCCCAATGAACCGGACGGTCCCTGAGCAGGTCGCAAGCGAACAATGCAACTGAAAGACAAGTGTGCGATACTCCCGCGCAAAGTTGGCCTGCATCTTCAGCAGGTGCAAATCCCCTAAAATAGATCTAAAGAAAACTAATGACTGATCAGAACCTCGACCCTCTGACCGGACTCGCTAATCGAATTGGTATGGAGAAGCGTCTTTTAGAGTTAAAAGACGAATCGCTGGAACAGCCGGTGGCAGTTCTTTTGTTTGCACTTTCCCGTTTTTCCACCATGACGGACAGTATTGGGAGTGCTCTGGGCGACAAAGTAATATCTACGATTGCTAAACGTCTAAACAAAAAGTTTTCTTCCGGGACAGAACTGATTGCTCGCTCCCATGGAGATCACTTTTGCTTGTTGTTTACCGGAGAATTCGATTTAAATAAAGAAGTCGAGGTTGTGCGCGACTTCATTGAACGTCCGTTAGTATTGCGCGGTGAAGTAATTGTCCTTAACGTACGTTTTGGAGCCGCGGAATCGTTGCCCGGTTCTAACATTTCTCGAGATTTGCTATTGCATTGTGCCGAGGTATCGCTTAATCGGGCAAAAAAGAGTGGAAAAAATTACTGTTTATACGATGAGCGGTATCAGGAAGAGGCTAAAGCGGCGCATGCGCTAGAAAATAATCTACGTGTTTCTCTATCGACCAATCATGCCGATTTGCACCGTGGAATTGATAACGAAGAATTCCAGCTTTATTATCATCCTATAATTAACACAACGGAAAATAAAATCGATGCGTTTGAAGCGCTGATTCGGTGGCAACACCCAACACATGGATTTATATTGCCCGACCAATTCATCCCTGCAGCAGAGAAGATCCAGGTGATGGACGTTCTGGGGAGCTGGGTGCTGAAAAAAGCGTGCACGGACGCAGTTCAGTGGCCATATGATCACGACGGAAATCCGATTGGCGTGAGCATCAACCTCTCACCGACTCAGTTTATCCATCCAGAAGTGCTATTGAACGCTGCACAGAAGGCTATCTCAGAAAGTGGCTTGAGTCCTGACCTTGTCAAGTTAGAACTCACTGAATCTTCCGCCTTCAGTCAGGGGATGATTGCCACGATAGAAAAGTTGCGTGACATGGGGTTCAGAATCGCGCTCGATGACTTTGGAACTGGTTACTCTTCATTAACACAAGTAAACAATCTTCCGCTTGATTACCTAAAACTCGACAGATCCTTTGTACAGAAGATTGGCAGTGACAACAGGTTTGAAAGCAAGGGGAGTCTTCGAATGACTCAATGTATCCTTTCCCTGGCTGCGACTTTTGAACTGACTCCGATTGTCGAAGGCATTGAAAATGAATACCAACTCCGAGTGGTGCGCGATTGCGGTGCAAATCTGATACAGGGCTATTATTTTTCCCGGCCTATGCCAGCTGCGGAGGTTGCCGACTACGTGAGACATTCGAGCGAAAGCCTCGTCAGGGCTTGAAACAAGCAAGGGCTCTGTAAACAATACCCAGGGATCCTTCAGAGGGGTCAACTGGACGCTTCTAAATTCTACGACACCGGAGTGCACTGCCATGTCTCAGCTTTACAGCCTGGCTTATATCAGTAAAAACAGTATTCAAAAGCCGCGTCAGGAAGTTGAAGAGGAAATCGCTGACATATTAGCTTCCGCTCACAAGAATAATCCATCGCTCAATGTGACCGGAGCTTTGCTCTACTCTGGCGATGTCTTTTGTCAGGTGATTGAAGGGGAAGAAGACACGCTTGAGGATCTATTCGAAGAGATTCAGATGGATGACCGCCACTCCGATATCGCCGTTCTTCATTTCGAGCCGATCGAATCTCGCGGGTTTAGCGAGTGGGCAATGGCATTTGCGGGCATTGAAGATGAGGAACGGTTCGACTTGAGTGGTATTCTTGAATCGAAAGACAAGATGAAAATGCACGAAACTGGTAAAAACCTTGTTTCAGTGCTGGAGAATCTACTGTCGCAGCATCAGTCTGTGCAGAAAGGTTAGATAAACGGGGAGCGACCGACACGACCGGGTCTGCCGGCTTACGCTCGGTGGTGGTCCAGGCGATCACCCGTCCGACAATCAGGGCGGAAACGCGCCGATGAAGCTGACGGAACCGTCTGCCTCGGGTCGCACGACAACCCCTTCCCCGGAACGAACACCCTGTCCGGTCACCGCCCGGATGCTCACTCCATGGGTAACGAGGACTGCCGGCGGGCCGTTGGCGAGCGCGCCGAGTAGATCGCGTAGTTCGGCAACGATCTCATCGCGCTTCTCTCGGTTCTGGAAAAAGCTGTTCAGGCCGGGATGGGGTTGTGGTTCGGTGAGCGCCATTTCCTCTGCCGTTTCCCGGCCACGGCACCATTCGCTGGTGTAAACGGCGGCATCCCCGAGCCCCTCGGCACGCAGGCGCTCGCCAATGGCCCGAGCCTGTTCCCGGCCTTCTGCCGAGAGATTGCGTTGCGTAGCGCAGTCATCCAGCTCGAATCCCGTCGGGTCACCAAACCCCGGGGCGATGGCATGGCGAAGCAGTAGGACATGGCCCCCGTCGCGGAGGGCCTGGAAGCTGTCTTCCTCGGCGAAGGCGCTCGTGGCCAGCAGCATTCCCACCAATAGCGCGATGAGTGATTTCATTGGAGGCGGCCTCGTAAGTTGATCGGTCTGTTTGCGTGGCAGGTCCGTACTGCCGGTCACACCCGCAACGTAGCACGTGATATCCATTAGGCTTTCAACGCACAGGCTCCAGGGAAAGGCAGCGACATGACCGACACCACGCTCCGCTATATCACCATGCTGCGGATGATCCCGCGCTACCCGCGCACGATTACGGCCAACCGGCTGCGTGACGGATTGCATGACCACGGATTCGAGGTCGACCTGCGCACAATCCAGCGTGATCTCGGCCGCTTATCCGCCTGGTTTCCCCTGATTGCTGACGAGGACACGCGTCCCTACGGATGGGCCTACGACGCGGAGGCCACCTCGAACATGATCCCGGCGCTGGATCTGCCTGCTGCCCTAACGCTGGAGCTCGCCCGGGCCTACCTCACCCCGGTGCTGCCGCAGCGCGCGCTCCGGCACCTCAAGCCTCACTTCGAGGAGGCACAACAGACCCTGGAGCGGCAGCATCATCCACTCGGAAAGTGGCCCGACCAGGTGCGAGTCATCAATCGGGGCCTGATGACGCAGCGTCCTGCGGTAGACGGTGCGGTGCTCGAGATCGTCTCTGAGGCCTTGCTGCGCGAGCGCCAGTGCGAGCTCCGATACCAGGCGCGGCACTGGGACCGACCGGAAACGATTCGGGTCCATCCGTATGGCCTGATCCTGCGCGACCCGAATATCTATCTCGTCTGCCGGATCGATGGCCGGGAGGGTGTCCGCCAGCTCGTGCTGCATCGTGCCAGTGATGCGACGCTGAGAGAGGCGCCGGCGGAGGAGCGCGAGGACTTTGATCTCGATAACTATATTCAGTCCGGCGCCATGGGCCAGCTCCTGTCCGATCAACCCATTCGCCTCGAGCTCCGCTGCGATCGGCCCGTGCTGTCGCATATCGAGGAGTCGCCGCTCGGTGACGATCAGGTCATCGAGCCGGTATCAGCCGATCAATTCCATGTCATCGTGACCGTGAGCGACACCCAGGATTTGCGCTGGTGGCTGATGGCACAGGCCCCGCACCTGGATATCCGGGCACCGGCATGGCTGCGGGAAGCGGTCGTTGAGAAGCTGAATGCTGCGGTTCAGCGACAGGCTGGTATTTGAGTAACCAGATACCTGGCTAGACCGAGGCGACTGCGACGCCCACGCGTTTCGCTGCCGCCAGCGTCTCCAGCCGCTCGCCCTCCAGGTCATAGCGCACCGCCTGGTCCGGATGGTAGTTGATCACAAACCCGGTGACGTGGCCGTAAAGCGGGATGCCTTCTGGCGCATTGTCACGGCAATAAGCGACGTATTCGGTGTCCGGCAAATCCGCGGGAAATCGGAGTACACGACGAGCGGGCGCGTTGATCAATCCGGCCATGGCGAACGAGCCTGGTCGCTCCCGGGTCGTGGTCCAGACCGCATGCGCGACGAACGTCTCACGGTATCGGGTCTCGGCGTGCGCCTGTTGCTGCGTTCGATGGTCAACGACCGCGTCTTCTAGCGCATCGGGCGAGGTCTCAAGCGCCTCGGCCAGGCGAGCGGTAAAGTCACTGCTCGGGCTGGCACCCCGCGCCAGGTAATCATCCAGACGCCGTAGCGCTTTGGATGGATTGCGATTGCTGAGCCGACGGCCTAGCTGGCCGCGGGTCATCGCCAGCGTCTCCATCCGCTCGGTGACAGTAGCTTTGAGTGGATTGGTATCCGTCATGCGTGTCCCCCGTGGAGGCGGTAGAACTGATGGCTGCCTTCAATCTGCTGGTAGTGATAGCCCTTGATGCGGCGGGCGAGCAGGGCGCAGATCCGGTCATAGACGGGGGCCTTACGATCGGTACTGGGTGAGATGAAGAAATAGCTTGGCCGCACGCGGTTCGCCCAGCCGTTAATACGATTGCGTGCTTCGCGAATTAGGCGAAAGCCGTTGATACCGAGGGTGATGTCGTCGAAAACCTCGATCCGAGGATCATAGTCCTCCCACTTCTCAAAGGGATCGTCTTCCTCGTAGATCCCGCGCAATGGGCCGCGGCCAGAGAGATAGCCGTTCGTAAGGGCGAGCGTGAGGCCGCCACACTCGGGCAACACCAGGGCGTAATCGAAGCCGTCAATGGTGAAAGTCTGGCATTCGATGGAGGGAGTGCCAGGCATAACAGTGCCTCCTTGTCGCGACAGGCGGGCGCAGCCGACCCATGCCGACTACGTTGAAAGCGTAACCACCGGCGGCGACAGTCAGTGTCGGAGGGGAGGGGACGCCAGAAACCACGGCAGCTATTAATAGCGCACCCGCTGGTGCGACGATGCCTGTCGTCGTGCTGCATTACATTGCGCCCAGAACACCTCGGTGCCACACGGGAGGGCGACCGGATGACGCTTACACCTGCCCACTGGATCACGCCGGATGGCGATCAGCTCGAGGTCCAGACCTCGCATATCGCTTCCGTCATCGCCGACCCGGCCCGCTTTGGGGTGACCGAGGGATGGCTGCGGTCGATGTACGCCGAACACGGCGAGGCGGAGCGCTTTGGCTGTGAGGGCCGTGCCCGCGCCGCCATCATCCACGAACTCGTTTTGAAAGGCTGGATCCGGACGCGGCGTTACATCCGCCCAGCGACCTACTGGAGCCTCACGGTGGATGAGCTCGATGATAGTGCCCGCCGCCGGCTGCGAGAGTGGGTCGGACGCGAGCGACAGGCGGACAGACTGAAAAACACCACTGAGGTGCGTATCCAGGTTCTGGACCCAGGGGAGTTGATAAAGGGTGAGGTGGCTGAGCTCGAGGGCTGGCTGTGATGGCAAGGCCAATTTTCGGGCTGGATCCGCCGCCGGACGGCTAGTACGCTCCCTTCAGATCAACGGACCAGGGAACAGGTCATGTACGACATCATCGGCGATATTCATGGACATGCGAGCCGCCTGGAATCCCTCCTCCAGAAGCTTGGATATGATCACGATGGCCATAGCTGGCGCCATCCCGAGCGGCACGCCATCTTTTTGGGTGACTTCATCGATCGCGGCCCGGAGCAGGTCGAGACCTACGAGTTGGTCCGCCGCATGATCGAGCGCGGTTCAGCGCTCGCCGTCATGGGCAACCACGAATTCAATGCCGTGGCCTTCAAGACCCCGCATCCCGATCGTCCTGATGAACGCCTGCGTCCGCACTCAGAAAAGAACCGCCAGCAGCATGCGGCCTTCCTGGACCAGGTCGGTGAGGACAGTGACCTGCACGACGAGATGATTGCCTGGTTCAAGACCCTGCCGCTCTACCTCGATCTGGAGGCTTTGCGGGTTGTGCATGCCTGCTGGCACCACTGGGCGCTGGAGACACTAGGTCCGCTCACCGATGATGGGCAGCGACTGACAGAGCGGGCGTGGCCGGAAGTCGCACAGAAAGGCAGCGAAGCCTACGAGGCCGTGGAAACGGTGCTAAAAGGCCTGGAAATCCCACTCCCGGACGGTGCGACGTTCCTCGATAAAGAACGTAACGAGCGCCGACATATCCGCACGCGCTGGTGGGACGAGGGCCAAGCGACCTATCGCTCAATCGCAATGATGGATGAGCAGACCCGCGCAACGTTGCCCGATGAAGAGGTTCCGACACACGAGCTCCCGGGCTATCAGGACGATAAGCCGGTTTTTGTCGGCCATTACTGGCTGCGCGGTACACCACAACCGATGAGCAGCAAGGTCGCGTGCGTTGATTACACAGTGACCGAACCGCTGCCGACGGGGAAGTTAACGGCTTACCGATGGGATGGATTGCAGAGGATATCCGGAGAGCGATTTGTTTGGGTTTAGTGTTCCATAGACCAAGATGCAGAGATTTTGCCTCATAGGCCGATCTCGCTCATCTAGAGCCTACACAACAAGCTGGTGTTTAGGTCGTTCAGGTCAATCCTCGTCTACAGAAATAGATCCATTTACCGGTAGGCATCAACCGCGAAGGGATACGTTAGATGGCCAAATATGAGGTCAAACAAACCGCGATTAGCCAGGTGCTATCGGACGTGCGCAGCGATAAAATCGCGATTCCAGAGCTGCAGCGTCCCTTTGTCTGGAAGACGTCGCAGGTCCGTGACCTCATGGACTCTCTCTACAACGGCTATCCGGTGGGGTACCTGATCACGTGGCAGTCAGTGGGCGCCAAACTCAAAGGCGGTCAGGTGGCTGCACATCAGCAGATTCTTATTGATGGGCAGCAGCGTGTAAGCGCCTTGAGGGCAGCAATCGCCGGCCAGAAGGTGGTGGGAAACCGCTACCAGAAGCAGCGCATTGCTATCTCTTTCAACCCGTTAACGGAGGAGTTTGCGACCAAGACGCCAGCGATTGCACACAGTAACCAGTGGGTACACGACATCTCGACGTTTTTCTCCGCCAAGAGTCAGCTGTCGTTCCTGAAAGAGTACTTCGGGCGCAACCCCGATGTTGATCAGGAGACGGTTGAGAAGACGTTTACAAACCTGGCGGGGATTGAGCATGCCCAGATCGGCGTGATCTCGCTGGCTGACGATCTCGATGTTGAGACTGTGGCCGAGATATTTGTTCGGATCAACGCAAAGGGTGTTCCTCTATCGAGCGCGGATTTCGTGATGAGCAAGATCGCAACCTATGGAGATGAGGGTCGCAACCTTCGGAAGCTGATTGACTACTTCTGCCATCTTGCGGTTGCGGGGCACGCCTTCGAAGACATCTCTCAAAATGATACGGAGTTCTCCTCGACGGAGCACATCAAAAAGATCGAATGGCTAAAAGACCAGTCTGACGAGCTATTTCAACCTCAGTATACAGATGTCATACGCATAGCAGGTCTGGTGGGGTTCAGCCGAGGCAAGGCCGCAGCGATTGTCAGTGAGCTGTCTGGACTGGACCCTGAGACGCGTAAAATCGATGAGTCCCGAATTCCTGATGCTTACGAGCGATTCAGTGATGCGCTTGACGCAATAGTAAGGCGTACTTACCTTGAGGGCTTTGTCATGATGATCAAATCAGCTGGGTTTATTGACGCCAGCATGATTGGTTCGAAGAACGCCCTCAACTTTGCCTACGCGCTCTATCTACGCTTGCGACAAGATCATTCCCTGGTCGAGGGTGAGCGCTCACGGCTGGTTAAACGCTGGTTTGTTATGACCCTACTCACAGGCCGGGCGGTCGGCGCCTTTGAGTCGACTTGGGAGATGGATCTGCGTCGCATCGCGGAACATGGCGCTGCAGATTACTTGGCAATGCTTGAAGAGTCCGAGCTCGGCGATGGTTTTTGGCGGGTGGCACTACCTCAGCAATTAATCACACCCAGCAAGCGAAGTCCTGCATTCCAAATCTACCTCGCTGCGAGGGTGGCTACTAAGGGGCGCGGATTCCTTTCAAAATCAGTTACCGTAGCCCAAATGATTGAAGGACATGGTGATCTACACCACATCGTTCCGAAGAACCACCTAATTAACAATGGATACCCGAAATCGGGCGACTACAATCAGGTCGCAAACCTGGCGCTGACAGAGACGCCGATCAACATCAAGATCAAAGATCATCCGCCAAAGGAGTATATGGCATGGCTCAAAGAGCAGTGCCGTACTGGCCAGCTGAAGCTGGGTGAGATCAGAGATTCCGACAACCTTCGAGTGAATCTGGTTGAAAATGCGATTCCTGAATCTATAGCTGAAGTATCTGCGGCTAACTATAAGGAATTCCTCAGCGACCGACGAAAATTGATGGCGGAAATGATCCGAGAGCACTATCGGCGGCTATGAGCTTAATGCTGGGATTCACTCGCCAGCTGTCAATGCAATCGTCTGGGACCTAACAGATAGGCTCTGAATCTTTACTTCTCACCTGGTCCGAAAATCGGGTTCCACTTGAAGGTTCTCTTATCGGCGTCTTGTTTGTTTGGTCCGGAGTGAGCGAAGTGATTCTGCGCTGGACGTACGGCTCGATATATATGTCGTTTCAATGCAGCATGCGATTTTATCGGCTGAGATTAGATTGGACCTTGGGGGTGTGATGCTCATAGACAACCGAAGGCACGGCACAGTCCAAGAGGCATTGGATACCGGTATCAAGAAGGGAGGGAGGCTATCGTGCCTCTCTGGTGACTTCTCCGTGCACGCCTACTTCGCCGTGAAGCAGGCGTTAGAGCGCACGGCTCTAACGCGGCTGCTATTGCCCGAACAGTCTGGTGAGGATCATCTGAGACTTGCAGTTTGTATCAATGACGGTGAGGCAGACCGACGACTACGAAACCGACTGGATACCGCTGCAGTCGCTCGTCGCTGTACCAAGTGGATTGAAGAACGAGCGGAGGTTCGCAGTACGAAGGCGACGCCAGCGCACAATTTGTTCTATGCCGGGAACGCGGACGGCACGAAGTTCGCTGTTCACGGCAGTTCCGCGCTGACGACTTCAGGGCTTGGCGTTGTGACTTCGAATGCCTATCTCATGAATACTCTGGTGCAGAGCGATGCGGAAGCCGCGCAGCTACTTGAGTGGTTCAACGCCATCTGGGACGAAGCGGCAGAGGGAGGCGATGCGAAGGCTTCCCTTTTGGATCATCTCCACGATTTGTACTCGACGAAGGCTCCGGAGCTCATCTACTTTCTGACCTTGCACAACCTATTCCAGGACTACCTGGGCGAGCTCGACGAAGAGAACATCATCAAAACCCGGACCGGCATCAAGGACACCCGGGTCTGGAATAAGCTGTATCGGTTCCAGAGAGACGGCGTGCTGGGAGCAATCGACAAGATCGAGCGCTTTAATGGATGCATCCTCGCCGACAGCGTCGGCCTCGGGAAGACGTTCGAGGCACTGGCGATCATTAAGTACTACGAGCTCCGCAACGACAGAGTTCTGGTTCTGGCTCCGAAGAAGCTGCGCGAGAACTGGGCCCTCTACACAGTCAACGATACCCGGAACCTGCTCGCGGAAGACCGATTCAACTTCGACGTTCTCAACCACACGGACCTCTCCCGAGAAGGAGGCATGTCCGGTGAGATCAACCTCGAGACCGTTAACTGGGGCAATTACGATCTTGTCGTCATCGATGAATCCCACAATTTCCGGAACAACCCGCCCCGGAAGGATGGGCTGACCCGCTACGGCCGACTGATGCGCGACATCATCCAGGCCGGTGTTAAGACGAAGGTCCTCATGCTTTCGGCCACACCGGTGAATAACCGGATGAACGACCTCAAGAACCAGATCGCCTTCATTACCGAGGGGCGCGATGACGCGCTCTATCCCGAGGGCATTGCGAGTATTGACACGACGCTCGGAAAAGCCCAGAGGCGCTTTAACGCCTGGTTACGTGAAAGCGACGAGCGCCGGAAGACGGGGCATCTTCTTGAGGCCTTGAACTTCGACTATTTCAGCCTTCTGGACAGACTGACGATCGCTCGGTCCCGTAAGCACATCGAGAAGTACTACGACATGGGCGAGATCGGCGCCTTCCCTCGGCGCCGGCCACCCAGGAACCTCTACCCGCCAATTGACCTGCAGGGGCAATTCCCGGAGCTTCGCGAAATCAATCGCGATATCCGGCGGCTCCACCTTAGCGCCTACGCTCCATTGCGCTACGTCCTCCCGGAGAAGCTCGAGGAGTACAGCCGGAAGTACGACATGCAGGTGTCCGGTGGCTCTATCTTTAAGCAGAAGGACCGCGAGGAAAGCCTGATTCATCTCATGCGGGTGAATATGCTCAAACGCATGGAGAGCTCCATCCACGCCTTTGCGCTGACGGTAGAGAAGCTTCTGGGTGGCGTCCGGGATCTGAAAGACAAGCTCGACAACCACGACGCCACAGACATCGAAGAGTGGAGTATTGAAGGCATCGAAGTGGAAGACGAAGCCTTCGACCCTTACCTGGTGGGGAACAAGGTCAAGGTGCTCATCCAGGATGTGGACCGCGTGCGCTGGCGGCAGGACCTCGAGGAAGATGAGGCGCAGCTTGTAAAACTTTTGCGTGAAGCACGGGACGTCTCCGCGGAGCGCGATGCCAAGCTGGAACAGCTCAAAGAGCAGGTGCGGGAGAAGGGGGCGAATCCCTTTAATCCGGGGAACAACAAAGTATTGGTGTTTACCGCGTTTGCTGATACCGCGGAGTACCTCTACGGGCAGATCGCCGATTGGGCGTTGGAAACACTGGGGCTGCGCGCAGGGAAGGTCACCGGGCACAGCCACGGTAATCGCAGCACCGTGCCGGGTCTTCGGCGCGACATCCCCTCCATCCTCACCGCATTCTCGCCCTTGTCGAAAGAGCGGGGCGCCGAGGGGCAACTAGAGATCGATATCCTCATTGCGACAGATTGCATCTCCGAGGGGCAGAATCTTCAGGACTGCGATTTCCTGGTGAACTACGACATTCACTGGAACCCGGTACGAATTATCCAACGCTTCGGCCGCATCGATCGACTTGGATCGAGAAACGAGGTGATCCAGCTCACGAACTTCTGGCCCAATTTGGAGTTGGATGAGTACATCGACCTGGAGGCCCGTGTCGCCGGGCGGATGGTGCTTCTGGATATCTCCGCCACCGGCGAAGAGAACGTCATAGAGTACGCCGAAGGCGACGCGATGAACGATCTGGAGTATCGCCGTCGCCAGCTCCACCAGCTTCAGAATGACGTACCCAGCATCGAAGACCTTTCTGATGGTATTTCCATCACGGACCTCACGCTCAATGACTACCGGATGGATCTGGGTGAATACCTCAAGCAGCACGGGGAGCAGCTCGAACGCATGTCGTTGGGGGCATTCGCCGTTACGACCATCGACGATCTCATCGAGAGCGAGGACTTGGGCCCCGGGGCGATCTTCTGCCTCCGCAACATGAACGCCCGCGTCCACGGTGACCCCACATACCCCTTGGCACCCCACTACCTTGTCTATGTGGGTGACAACGGCGAGGTACGGCTCAACTGCACGCATACGCGGCGCGTTCTGGACCAGTTGAAACGCCTGACCCTTGGGCGCAGCCGCCCGGACGAGCGCGCCGTCTCTCGGCTCAATCACGCGACAAGTGACGGTTGGGACATGGCCCACTACCGCGCGCTTCTGGCGCAGGCTGTGGCCGCCGTGACCGGCAAAGCCGAGGAGCGCGGAGTGGAGAGCTTGTTTGAGCCCGGCGGGACGGTGATCAGCCGTGATAGCTTCCAGGGGATGGACGACTTCGAAGTGGTGAGTTATCTGATCGTTCTGGACGGCGCTGGGGCCAACTGATGCTTCAAGTGTACGAACACCTCGCCTTGCCCGAGGCCGCTTACCTGGGAAAACGGGTGTACAAGAAGCTCTTCTTCGAGAACGCAGAACTATCAGCGGCGGACCGTCGGGCATTTACGGATGACGTGGAGACGGTGACCTGGCAGTACACCCTCAAGCCAAGCACGTTGCCTGTCAGCGTTTACCAGGACGACGAGCGGGATTATTCGGAGCTGGCGGTGATTGAGGTTGAGCTCCGAGATGCCAAGCGCGCTCAGCGCCTCGCCGAGATCATTCATCGGGCGATTCCGTACCCCCTGTTACTAATACTCATGCAAAGTAATGGGCTTGTGGTGAGCACGGCCCATAAGCGTGCCAGTCGAGCAGAACGTGGGGCGGTGGTGGCCGAAGAGATCCAAACTACCGCCTGGATGGATCACGAGGCGCCGGAGGCAATCGAACAGGCGTTTCTGCAAAGCCTGACGTTGCGCCAGCAGCCCCAGTCACATTACTACGCCCTATATGACGGTTGGCACCAGAGGCTGCTTGCTCTGGCCTGCGCTCGATTGAACGGCACCTTTCGCGTGCCTTCCCGACCCGAGCAGCAAAAGCAGCGACGCGAAACGCTGACCGAGTGCCACCGGTTGGAAGGGGAAATCTCCCGGCTGCGGGCCGAGATCAAGAAGGAAACCCGCTTCAACCGGCAGGTTGAGGTCAATACCCGTATCAAGCAGCTCGAACAACAGCTACAGCTAGCGACCGCCGGGCTATAAACGAGAGCAAGAGAGATCATGGATAAGCTGGACCCGAAGCAAGACGGCGCCTCGCCGGACATCGTTCAGGAAAACATCGACAAGCTCCGCGAACTGTTCCCCGATGCGTTCGCGGAAGGATCTGATCGGGATGGCTCGCGCTGGAAGGTG
The DNA here is from genome assembly GCF_004217415.1 of Spiribacter vilamensis. Classification (NCBI taxonomy): domain Bacteria; kingdom Pseudomonadati; phylum Pseudomonadota; class Gammaproteobacteria; order Chromatiales; family Ectothiorhodospiraceae; genus Spiribacter; species Spiribacter vilamensis. Next base: position 986,643 of record NZ_SHLI01000001.1, on the reverse strand, counting down.
GATTTCGACGCCCTACGGCAGATTTTGGGCGACTATGTGGAGGATGAGCGCGAGCGTTACAGCTTTAGCTGGCACGGCAAGGCACGCGCCCGCCAGATTGCGCAGACTCCGTCCGCCGGGACCCTGCGCCCCTGCCCGGAGGAGTCGGTCAACTGGGACACCACTCAGAACCTGTTCATTGAGGGCGACAACCTAGAGGTGCTTAAGCTTCTTCAGAAGTCGTACCACAAGCAGGTGAAGATGATTTACATCGATCCGCCCTACAACACGGGCGGGGAGTTTATCTACCCCGACCGGTTTCAGGACAACCTGGACACCTACTTGCGCTACACGGGACAGATTGACGACCAAGGCTTTAAAGTTTCGGCCAACTCCGAGTCCTCCGGCCGGTATCACACCAACTGGCTGAACATGATGTACCCGCGACTGCGGCTAGCGCGCAACCTGCTTCGGGATGATGGGATTATATTCGTCTCGATAGATGATAATGAGATAGAAAATCTTAGAAAAATTATGGGAGAGATTTTTGGTGAAGAGAATGAAGTAGCTTGTGTCGTGTGGCAGCACAGCGTTCAACCTAAAGGATACAGCGGGATATTTTCTTTGCATCACAATTATGTTCTCTGCTTTAGGAAAAGCGATAACTTTCAGCTTCACTCGCTTCCTAGGTCTGAGGAAGATAATAAGAACTATTCGAATCCTGATGACGACTCAAATGGTGCTTGGCGAGCAGGGGACGTGAGGAACGCACTTTACCGACCTAACCTGATATATCAATTGACGACACCTTCTGGAAAAACGATAGATCCACCGGAGAATGGATGGCGGTGGAGTAAAGAAAAGATGGAGGAAAAGATAAAAAGCGGTGAAGTAGTTTTTTCTAAGGATGAAAGCCGAATTGTTAGAAAAATTTACCTATATAGACAAGAAGGACGACCGCCGGAGTCAATTTGGTTTGCTCGTGACGCCGGTACTACCCGTAAGGCCTCTGACGAGCTTAAGGCGTTGTTTGATGGAAAAGTCCCTTTTGACACAACGAAGCCGACAAGCCTCATTCTGCGCATGCTACAACTTGCCGGAGTCAAAGATGATGATCTTTGCCTTGATTTTTTTGCAGGATCTGGTTCGACAGCTCATGCTGTATTAAATCATCAAGCTGGACGCTTTCTTATGGTTCAGCTTCCTGAGCCAATAAATGAGGAGGTTCCGCACGGCAAAGCCGCAGCTTCACTTGGAATGAGTACGGTTGCTGAGGTGTGTAGAGAAAGAGTGCGCCGAGTTGTTGAACGCATAGATGTGGACAATGCTTCTGAGGGCGCGTCTTATCGACGTGACATGGGTTTCAAAGTGCTTAAGCTTAGTGCTAGCAATATTGTTCCTTGGGATCCGAAAGAAGATGAAATAGAGGCTTCCCTTTTTGGTAGCATCAACAGCATTAAGCCTAAACGAACGCAACGTGACGTACTCCACGAACTACTGCTTAAGTACGGCTTAGACCTAGCCGTACCTATCAAAGAGCGCGACATCGCCGGCAGAACGGTCTTCCTCATCGGTGCCGGAGCGCTGGTCGTCTGCCTGGCCGACGACGTCAATCTAGATGTGGTCAAGGGCATCGCGGCGCTTAAGGACGAGCTAACCCCCGAGGTGATGCGTGTCGTGTTCAAGGATGCGGGCTTTGCCGACGATGTGGTGAAGACCAATACCGTACAGATCCTGCGCCAAGCGGGCATCGAAGACGTAAAGAGTCTTTGATCGGGGAGAGATCGCATGAGTGAGGAAGGTAGCGAAAGGCCGGACGACGATGTCGCCTCGTCTAGAGGCGAGTTCTTCGTCTACCAGAGTGAGGATGGGTCGACCCGGGTCGAATGCCGTTTCGAGGATGACACCATCTGGTTGAGCCAGGCGCTCATTGCCGAGCTCTATCAGACCAGCAAACAGAACATCAGCCTGCACCTGCGGAACCTCTTGGAAGAAGGCGAGTTAGATCGCTCGGCAGTTATCAAGGATTACTTGACTACTGGACCGGACGGCAAGCGATACAGGGTTAAGCACTACAGTTTGGATGCCATTCTTGCCGTGGGCTATCGGGTGCGGAGTCAACGGGGTACCCAGTTCCGCCGTTGGGCCACGGACCGACTGCGGGAATACCTGATCAAGGGTTTCGCCATGGATGATGAGCGACTCAAGAACCCGCCCGGCCCTGGCGTGCCCGACTACTTCGACGAACTACTGGAACGCATCCGCGACATCCGCGCCAGCGAGCGTCGGATGTATCTGCGGGTGCGAGAGATATTTGCCTTGGCCGCGGACTATGAGCCCAGCGCCAAGGAAACCCAGCGCTTCTTCCAGCACGTCCAGAATAAGCTCCACTACGCGGCGACCGGCCAGACGGCGCCGGAGTTAATCCACAGACGTGCTGATCACGCTTCACCCAATATGGGGCTCACGAGCTGGAAGGGTGGGGAGGTTCGCTCAGCGGATGTGACTGTGGCAAAAAACTACCTCAATGCAGATGAAATCAACGAGCTGAACCGCATCGTCACCATGTGGCTGGACTTCGCCGAAGATCAGGCGAGGCGCCGCCGTCAGGTGTTCATCAACGACTGGCAGGAGAAGCTCGACCAGTTCCTGGAGTTCAATGACCGTGATGTCTTGAGTGGCCACGGGAGCGTGCGCAAGAGTGTGGCGGACCAGAAGGCTCGTGACGAATATGCCCAGTTCGATGAGCGGCGCCGCTCTCTGAAAGAAGCCAAGGGTGAGGAGGACACAATGCGAGCTTTGGAAGACCTGGCCCGCAAGGGAGCTCAGCTTAGTGGTGGTGACGCAGAAGAGAGTCAGAAATGAAGATTCAGTTTGATGGCAGTCTGGACTACCAGCGCGAGGCAATCGACGCCGTCACGCATTTGTTCGAAGGCCAGGAGGTGTGCCAGACCAACTTCACCGTCGCGCCGTTGCAGGGTGAGCCACAGATGGCCATGAATTTCGGCCAGGAGAGTGGTGATCTGGGAGTGGGAAACCGGCTTCGCCTCTTGGACGAAGATGTCTTGGAGAACGTGCGAGACATCCAACTCCGCAACGGTGTTGCCCCGTCGACCGAGCTAGATACGCTGGATTTCACGGTGGAGATGGAGACAGGCACGGGTAAGACGTATGTGTACCTGCGCTCGGTCTTCGAGCTGAATCATCGTTACGATTTTACTAAGTTCATCGTTGTGGTGCCGTCCGTGGCCATCAAGGAGGGCGTATATAAGTCACTCCAGATGACGGAGCCGCACTTCAAGGGCCTCTACGACAACACTCCGTTCGATTACTTCGTGTATGACTCACAGAAGCTCGGCCAGGTCCGCAACTTTGCCACCAGCGACACGATCCAGATCATGGTGATCAATATCGACGCCTTTCGGCGCAGTTTTGAGGACTCGGAGAAAGAGGACAAGGCGAATATTATCCATCGTCCTCACGACCGCATGACCGGTAACAAGCCCATCGAATTCATCCAGGCCACGAACCCCGTTGTCATTATCGACGAGCCTCAAAGTGTGGCGAGCACGGAGAAGAGCCGGGAGGCCATACGCTCGTTAAACCCGCTTTGCACGCTGCGGTACTCGGCGACTCATCTGGACAAGCACCATATGCTCTATCGGCTCGATTCGGTGGATGCCTACGAGCGCAAGCTCGTCAAGCAAATCGAGGTCTCTGGTATCGAAGTTCAGGATAGTCATAACAAGGCCTACGTGAAGCTGCTGGAGGTAGATAATCGCAAGAGCCCGATTCGCGCCAGGCTCGAGCTGGATCTGCTTCAGAAAGGCGGCAAAGTGGCGCGCAAGGCGAAGTGGGTGCGCAGTGGGGAAGATCTACTGGATACCAGTGGCGGCCGTAGCGTCTACGATGGTTACATCATCGAAGACATTTACTGCGAGCCGGGCAACGAGTACGTCAGCTTCACGAGCCAGCCGGACATTGTTCGTCTTGGCCAAGCCATCGGGCAGGTGGATGAGGATGAGTACAAACGGCTGCAGATCCGCAAGACCATCGAGGAGCACCTGGAGAAGGAGCTGAAGCTACAGCCTCGTGGTATCAAAGTGCTCAGCCTCTTCTTTATTGATCGCGTTGCCAACTACAAGACGTACGACGAGGACGGCAACCCTCAACCTGGAAAGTATGCCCGGATTTTCGAGGAGGAGTACCTGCGTGCTGCTCGAAAGCCCAAGTACCAGAGCCTGTTTGGTGAGGTGGATCTGGAAACTGAGGCCCGCGACGTGCACAACGGCTATTTCGCCCAAGATAAGAAGAAGGATGCCAAGGGGGAGGCGCGTCTGAAGGACTCCCGCGGCGAAGGGCAGACCCAAGCCGATGAAGGCGCCTATCAGCTTATTATGCAGGACAAGGAGCGGCTACTGAGCTTTGAGGTACGGCTCAAGTTTATCTTCTCCCACTCGGCTCTCAAGGAGGGGTGGGACAACCCGAACGTCTTCCAGATCTGCACGCTCAACGAGACGCAGTCCACCATGAAAAAACGCCAGGAGATCGGCCGAGGCCTTCGCCTGGCCGTAAACCAGGACGGTGAGCGGGTGCACGGCTTTGATGTTAATACGCTGACCGTCATGGCCAATGAGTCCTACGAGGACTTCGCTAAACAGCTCCAGTCCGAGATCGAAAGGGAGGAGGGCATTCGCTTTGGGGTTGTTGAGAAGCACATGTTCGCGGGAATCCCCGTGGAAACTCAGGAAGGTGAATCCGGTTACTTCGGGGTTGAAGCGTCAGAAACCGTCTGGGCCCACCTGCGTGATCAGGGCTATATCGACGCCAACGGCAAAGTGCAGGATGACCTGCGGCGGGATTTAAAGACTGGCGAAGTGTCACTCCCAGAGCAGGCGTCCGAGCACGCCGATTCAATTACCGCAGTGCTGCGTAAGTTGGCCGGTCGGCTACATATCCAGAACAAGGATGATCGGCGCCAGGTAAAGCTCAATAAAGCCGTCTACCTGAGTGATGACTTCAAGGCTCTCTGGGACCGAATCAAACACCACACGACCTATCGGGTGGACTTTGACGTACAAGCCTTGATAGAGCGGTGTGCCGAGGAGATTCGCGATAACCTTCGCGTGGGCAAAGCCCGTTTCGTGACGCGCACCGCCCGCCTGGATGTGACGCGAGGAGGCGTGGATGCTGAGGCGGTGAAAGAGACCCCCGCAACCTACGATGCCCGGGACTTCCAGCTACCCGATATCGTCGGCTTCCTGCAGAACGAGACGAACCTGACTCGGCGCACATTGGTGGAGATCCTGGTTCGGAGCGAGCGCCTGAGTGACTTCCGGGGTAACCCACAGAAGTTCGTTGAGCAGGTGCAGGAGATCATCCGCCGCCAAATGGAGCTGTTCATCGTGGATGGCATCAAGTATCAGAAGCTCGGCGACGATCAGTTCTACGCCCAAGAGCTGTTTGAACAGGAAGAACTGTTCGGGTATCTCAGTCGAAACATGATCGAGAGCGAGAAGTCCGTGTATGACCACGTGGTCTACGACTCCGACGTGGAGGCGAACTTCGCGGAGGCGTTCGAGCGCAACGACGAAATCAAGGTCTACGCCAAATTGCCACCCTGGTTCCATATCGATACACCGCTCGGTGCGTACAATCCGGATTGGGCAGTCGTAGTCGATACTGATGGCCAAGAACGCCTGTACTTCGTCGTGGAGTCGAAAGGGAGTCTCTTCTACGATGCGCTACGCCCGACGGAGAAGGCGAAGATCAAGTGCGGTGAGGCGCATTTCGAAGCACTGGGCAACGAGGTCGAGTTCAGAGTTGACGACAATTATGCGAGCTTTTCGGAGAGATTTTCATAAGTCGAGTTTCTATAAAGCGATAATCAGTTGAGGGGGAGCGCTGTCTGTCAAGGTAGGTGTCGCTTAAAAGAGAAGCTTACGGAACCAACCGCTCGTCCAGTGGCATGCTGCTAAGACGCAGCTCGCCATCCAGTTCGAAGACCGGTTTATCCTTGAAGCCTGAAATCAATGGAGCGGCTCACACACAAAAATCTCCACAGACCCCAGCCAAGCGGCAAAATGATCTACTGGACGTCTTAAAATAGAAAGCATCAGCTACCGAGAGCAGTCATTTCGACCGTATTTCAGCTCCGAAACGGCCTATCGCTTCTACGACATCAGCCGAAACCTCACACCCATTGGCTTCTCCCCCTCATGCGATAGATACTCCACCTCTCCGATATAGCGGAATGGTGCAGCTCGGCCGTCTGGTCCTAGACCATGCTCACGCACAAACAAATGGATCCGCGTTGCTCGCTTGGATTGCTCGACGATTTCTAGCCCGCGCTTGTCTCTAGGTGTAGTCCGGTTCTGGCTCTGCCAATGGAAGGTGTGATCGTCGATGAAGTGATCCAGGTACCGGTGTTCAGTCTGCTTGCCCTGCTTGTTGAGCGTTACCAGCAGGATATGAGTTCGATCAGGCAGCACTACGTGGCCAGTCTCCCAGATGGCCGCATTGAAGACCTCACCGAAAAGCGGTGGGATCTCTTGGCGGTAATAGTTTTGCCCCTTCGCCATTGCGAGTGGGTCTAGGATCTCCTTCAGTCGCGCGAAGGTGCGCATGGATTCGTCTGCGGGGAGATCCTCATACTCTGGATTCCGGGCTCGTAGCCAATACTGCCCATCGCCATTCTTAACGACTTCGCGCAACAGGTACTGCGTATCACCGGCCTCGTCGCCACGCTCCAACGCCAGCGTTGAGCCGGTGATTGAGCCAGCGGATGTCGGGGTGGCCCATTCCATCAGCAGGTAATCACCATCCTGAATGGGATGCTTGCCGCCGTTCATCGAGTCACCGCGGGCCCGGGCGACGAAGTGGCGCTCGGGATCAATACGCCCAACGCCCGCAGGCACGCCGATCTGCTCCGGTTCCTCGGGATTGCTTGTACGAAAGTGCCCGCAGGCGATTTGCAGATCCGGGTAGTAGGGGAGCGTTGATTGATGCTGTCCGCCTGGAAACGCAATGACCGTAGTGCCGCCTGTATCACCTTTCTTGGGCCGATACTGCGCGAGCCGATAGTCCACCAACTCCTGAACCATATCGGTAAACGTCGCTTTATCGACCTGGCCATCCAACGCGAAGTTAGGGCGAAAGTGGTCGCGCTCGACAACAAACCAGCGATCAACCTCCGGTCCCTTATCTCCCTTGGTCCAGAAGTAGATCGGGTTCTTGCGCCACTCTCGGGCGAGGCTCTCGCTATCAAGTGCGTCAGTCGACTGCAGGGCCTGGGGCAGATCGGCGAGAAGAGTGGGCCGTCGGTGGAAGATTCGGGCGGACGCCGCGGTGAGTGCCTCCAACGTCGGCGGTATGGTGAACCCGTCGATCTCTAACAGCGCCTCCAGCAGCACCATCTTGTACGACTTGGTCATCGCCGTGGTCTCGACCTCGCGCAGGAAGTTACCGTGCGCGGTCACACAATGCGCCTCTGCCTCGGTCAGCTCGCCTTTGCTGTCGACGAACGCCCACCAGTGCCCGGCGCTGTCGCGCAGCTTCTTCAGACTAAGACCGGCACGATAGGCCTCGGTCGCCGTCGGGCGACGGCCAAGGGCGGCCCGCAGATTCTCGAATTCCTCTCCCGCATTGCCGGGAATCAGGCTTTCAAGGAATTCGATGAACTGCAGGTCGTAGTTGGCGAAGCACCCGGGCGGCAGCTCGAGCGTGTTGTTGCGGTAGGCCTTGGTAAATCCGCGTAAACCGTCACCTGTGGTCTCGCTCTTGAACAAGGCCTGCGGGCGGTTCAGAAACGCGCGATGGTTGCCCACGAAGTCCAGGACGATCAGGTGGTCTTTGCCGTCGGCCCGGCGCAGCCCACGGCCGATTTGTTGCAGAAAGAGCACCGGCGATTCGGTGGGTCGTAGCAGCAGGACGGTATCCACCACCGGGATATCCACGCCCTCGCTGAATAGATCCACCGAGAAGACCACCGCGAGACGGCCATCGGTTAGGTGCTCGATGGCCTCATCACGGCTGGTCGCCGAGGTGCCATGAACAGAGACTGCCGATACCCCGGCACGCTGGAAATAATCGGCCATAAAGTCCGCATGCCGACGTGAGCCACAGAAGGCGAGGGTGCGCTGACCGGCCTTCTCGCGCCATTCGCGCAGGTTATGGCGAGCTCGGCCTCGGGTGGCCAATTGGTTTTCGAGGGCCTGCTCCTCGAACTGGCGATTCCGCCAGGGCAATGACTGGTAGTCGATGGTCTCATCGAGGATGCCGTAATAATGGAATGGGCAGAGCAGCGACGCCCGAATCCCATCGAACAGGTCCGCGCTATAGACGAGATTATCGTCGCAGAGCGACAGGATATTGGCCTGGTCGGCACGATCCGGCGTCGCCGTCAGACCCAGCAAGAAGGTGGGCGCGAAATGCTGCAGTAAACGACGATAGGTGCCGGCGGCCGCGTGGTGGAATTCGTCGATAATGATGTATTCGAACGCGTCGGGATCGAACTGCGCTAGGTGGTGCGCCTGATGCAGCGTCTGGACTGAGGCGAACAGCATATCGGCATTCGTGTCGCGCTCATTACCCTGGTAGCGACCGATCTGCGCCTTCGGGAAAACGCGCTGGAACGTGGCCTCCGCCTGCAGCAGGATTTCGGCGCGATGGGCGACGAACAGCACACGGCCTGCGCCGGCCTGCGCGGCATCGAATGCGGCGAGGTAGGTCTTGCCGAGGCCCGTGGCCATTACCACCAAGCCCCGGGCGTGGCCCGCCTCGCGGGAGGTTCGCAGGGCGGCTAGGGCCTCGACTTGCGTCGAGGTCGGATCGGGCGGGGGGAGTTCATGATCATCACTGCCCGGTGCGATCGCTGGGCGGTCCACAGGACGCCGCCGCTCATACCCCTCGATCCATGCGTAATCCAGTACACGTGCCTCATCGGCGGTGAAGATCGCCTGGAATGCCTCGCGGATCTCGGCAAGCCGCGCTTCCCCGGCGGCATCGGGCTCCTCGACCCGGTAGTTCCACTCGAGACCGGCGGTGAGCGCCTCGCGGCTGATATTGCTCGAGCCAATGAATGCCTCACCCCGATGGCCACCCTCGCGGGTAAAGATATAGGCCTTGAGATGAAAGCTCCTGCCGTGAGTCTCGAATACCCGCACATCGGCGCCACGCTCGGCCAACAGCATTAAGTTGCGGAGAGCTTGGCCGTCGGTCACGCCTAGGTAATCGCTGGTGATAATCCGAATGCGGACCGGGGCTTCCTGGTTGCAGCGCTCGCTGAGGGCGTTGAAGATCAGGGCGAGCCCGCTGCTTTTGATAAACGAGACCGCCAGCTCAATCTCGGAGGCGTGACGGATCGAGGTCAGCAGCTGCGGCAGCAGCGGATCATCGGCACCGCCGCGGATTAGCCGGGGGAGGGGCGTTGCTGCCGAAGGGGCGTGCTCGGCCATGAGCGTTCTATTTCCTTATGCCGGATCGGTGTTTTGGTCGGTCTCGCTGGGGCGTTGCAAGCAAATCGTCTCCCAAGTGACCGCAGCACGGCCCTGCAGGTCAAGCGGTTGGGGTACCTGCGCTTTGAGGTTAATGTTGGCCAGGCCTTCGCGAGCGCCAAGATCGACGACTTCGTTGTGACTCACTGGGTAGAAAGCCCGCTCACCATCACCCGGTCCATGTCGCAATGTCAGGTAGAGGACGCCCCCTGGCGTTAGCAGATCGGCTAGCGTCCTGAGCGACTGCTGCCGCCGCCCGGGCGGTACATGCATCCACACCGCAGATAGCAGGATCAGGTTGAAACGCTCTGAAAGCGCGCAGCTCCGGTTCAGATCCGGCAGCTGATCATCCATCCACTGAACCGACTGGCCCTGGGTATAAGCCTCACCCAGTTCCCGCAGCCGCCGCGCTGGTTCCACTGCCACCACTTCCCAGCCTCGCTGCGCCAGCGCGAGCGCATCGCGCCCGGAACCCGCACCAACATCCAGCGCCGTCCCCGGCGTGCTGGGCAGCAGGGGCATCAGCGCCGCATGCACCGCCTCGAAATCCAGCGCGTTGTAGCGCTCGAAAAGCGTCTCTGCGTTTTCCGAGTAGAAATCAGCCATGGCCCTGTCCCTGGTGCTTGCCCCGACAGGATGTATCGTCTGCAATGCATTTGACCAGACATAAGGCCGGTTCAAAGGAGCAGGATGCTCGTCTACACCAGTGATAAACCCGGGTTTCTGCGCGATGTGGGGGACAACCGCATCGCCGAGCGGATCCTGGCGGCCATGCAGCGAACCGGGCAGGGCGGCGTCGGCGACAGCGAGCGCAAGTCCTGGGAGGAATCGCTGCTGCGCATGAAAAACGTCCTCGAGGGCCCGACGATCCCCGATGACGCGGGCATTGCCATCGAATACCGCATCCCGCAGACCTCGAAGCGCGTCGATATAATCGTCTCCGGCAGTGACGAGCACGATCAGGCCGTCTGCGTCATCGTCGAGCTCAAGCAGTGGAGTGACGTCACCGCGACGTCAAAGGACGCCATCGTGCGGACCTGGCTCGGCGGCCGCGAGCGCGAGACCACCCATCCGTCCTACCAGGCCTGGAGCTACGCCTCGCTGCTTCGGGACTTCAATGCCACCGTCGAGGACGAGGCTGTTCGGCTGGCGCCCTGTGTCTACCTGCACAATTGTGTTGAACGCGATGGAGTCTGCGACGAGCACTACCGCGAGCATCTCGATCGGGCCCCGGTCTTTCTCAAACACGATCCGCGGCGGCTGCGGGATTTCATCGGCCGTTACGTAAAAACCGGCGACCGGAACCAGACGCTCTATCGCATCGAGCATGGCGAGATCCGGCCCTCCCGCGATCTGGCGGCCTCGCTGTCCAGTCTCTTGCGCGGCCATCGGGAATTCCTGATGATCGACGACCAGAAGCTCGCCTACGAGGCGGCGCTCGAGGTGGTCGGGCTGGCGCGGACGGGCGGCAAGCAGGTCCTGATCGTAGAGGGCGGGCCCGGCACCGGCAAATCCGTGGTCGCCATCAACCTGCTCGTCGAACTCATCAACCGCGAGTGCACAACGCACTACGTCACGACCAACCGGGCGCCGCGCCAGGTCTACCAGGCACGGCTGACCGGCACGATGCGCAAAAACCGGTTCGATAACCTCTTCAAGGGCTCGGCCAGCTACGACGCCGCCGCCGACGATGAAATGGATGCCCTGGTGGTGGACGAGGCGCATCGCCTCGTGGAGCGCTCGCAGTACCAGAAGGCCGGCACGAACCAGATCCGCGACATCATCCGCGCAGCAAAGGCGAGCATCTTTTTCATCGACGAGGACCAGCAGGTCACCTGGGCGGATACCGGATCGATCGACGAGATCCGGGACTGGGCCGAGCGGGCGGGCGCGACTCTGCAGCGCGTCGTCCTGCAGTCACAGTTCCGCTGCAACGGGTCCGATGGCTACCTGGCGTGGCTGGACCAGTTACTCGGTATCCGCCCGACGGCCCAGGACGATCTGCAGGACGTCCCCTATCACTTCGAGGTCGTGGACTCGCCGAGTGCGCTCAAGGACCGGATCTTCGAGCTCGACCGCGCCGGCAGTAAGGCCCGACTGGTCGCCGGTTATTGCTGGGACTGGGTTAGCAAAAAGACCGCCGGCGCCGTTGATATCGAGTTCCCGGGGGAAGACTTCGCCATGGCCTGGAACCTCGTAGAGGATGAGGGCCGATACCTCGAAAAACCCCATTCCATTGACCAGGTCGGCTGCATCCACACCGTCCAGGGCCTGGAAATGGACTATGTGGGCGTGATCATCGGTCCTGACCTGGTGGTGCGGGACGGCCGTGTCGTCACGCAGCCGGGTGAACGCGCGAAAACGGATCGGTCGCTGCGCGGCTACAAGACCGCGTTCGCCAACGACCCCGCCGCCGCGACCGCAAAGGCCGACCGGATCATACGCAACACCTACCGCACGCTGATGAGTCGAGGCATGAAGGGGTGCTTCGTGTATTGCACCGACCGGGAGACGCAGGACTGGTTTGCTGCGCGTGCCGCCGAGGCGATCGCGCGGCCGGCACCGGCGCGTAACGGGGAAGGCGGCCAGACGGCGAATAATCCCGGCGCTGACAGTGAATCCGACCCCGCGGGGCTGGATTTTCTTGACGCTGACGCCGTCACACCCGCCGATAACGCGGTTCCGTTCGTTGAAATGAAGGCCGCGGCGGGTGCCTTTGCCGAGTCTCCCGTCCACCAGTCCCGACCCGTAGAGTCTGATCAACGGGTGGTGCTGCCCGAGGCCTTCAACGCGAAGACCGACCATTTCGTTATGCGGGTTGTCGGCGAGTCCATGAACCGGTCCATCCCCAACGGCTCTCTCTGCCTGTTCCGCGCTAATCCGGCCGGGACGCGTGAGGGCAGGATCGTGCTTGTGCAGCATCGAGATATCCAGGACGCGGAGACGCAGAGCGGCCTGACCGTCAAGCGCTATCACAGCGAGAAGACGCAAACCGAAGACGGCTGGCGGCACGCCCGCATCGTGCTGCGCTGTGAAACCAATGCCCCCGGATACGAAGACATCGTTTTCGAGGCCGAGGACGATATCGGGGATCTGCGTGTGCTGGCGGAACTGGTGGCGATCATTGAATAGGGCTTCGCGGCCGACGAGATGCTACTCAAGATCGCCGGATTGTGAGAACGTCGCGGATGACCTGCTCAATAATCGCGATTTTTGAGCAGGAAGCAAGCGACTGCCAGAGTTGGCGATGGGGTTAGTGATGGATGAATACTTTCCGCCGATTCAGGGCCTCGAGACGTTACCGGTGATGCGTGCCCTGGTGGCTGCCCATCGGCGTCTGGCAGAGCTGAAAGGGGTGGCGAAGACGATCCCCAATGAAGACCTGCTCATCTCTACGCTCTCCCTGCAAGAGGCGCAGAGTAGTTCCGAGATCGAGAACATCATCACGACGCAGGATGCCCTTTACCGCCAACAGGTCCAGCCGGAGCAGGCTGATCCAGCGAGTAAAGAGGTGGCGCGCTATGTCGATGGTTTGCAGGCCGGACTCCACGCAGTGCGCGGCACGGGGTTGCTAACAGTCAATACGATTCTGGAAATCCAGGCCGTTCTGGAGGGCAACACCGCGGGCTTTCGCAAGACCCCGGGGACGGTGCTCCAGAATCAACAGACCGGCGAGGTGGTTTACCAGCCCCCATCGCCGGAGCGCTTGCCTGACCTGATGTCGCAGCTTGAGCGCTATCTGCATGAAGAGGCACCGCCGGACCCGCTGATCCGAATGGCGGTCGTCCATCATCAGTTCGAAACTATTCAGCCATTCTACGACGGTAATGGCCGCACCGGACGGATTATTGATGTGCTGTCACTGGTTCGCGACGGTCTTCTGGATTCACCGATCCTTTATCTCAGCCGCTATATCAGCCAGACCAAGGCGCGTTACTACGCCGAATTACAGCACGTCCGTAATACCGGTGAATGGGAAGGCTGGCTCGTCTATCTGTTACGGGGAGTTGCCGTTACAGCGGCGCATACGACCCGGCTGGTCGAGGCGATTGGCAGTCTGTTGCAAAGCCATAAACACCTCGTTCGAGACCGTCATCGTTTCTACAGCCAGGACCTCATTAACAACATCTTTCGGCACCCTTACACCAAGGTCGCTTTTGTCGAGCATGATCTGGGTGTCTCACGGGCGACGGCAACCCGGTATCTGGATGCGCTGGCAGCGGACGGGATTCTGGATAAGCAAAGGCTCGGGCGGGAGAACTACTACATCAATCGCGGACTTACGTCGCTACTATTCAATCTCCCACCGCTGGAGGATGCCGAGGGCGACAGTAGCGGCCCAACGGGCCCCCGGTAACACCAACGCTAGCTGCGCGGATTCCGTCCCGTTCGGGCCAGTGCTCAGGCATCCCAATCCTTTCCGATTACGGTTCATCTCACTGACAGGCGCCGCGTGCTCTACTATTCGCAGAAATTAGACAGGAGCCGGGGATGGCGAGACTGAAAGGGGTGGCGAATATCCGTATTCGTCGGGAAGCGATCGTGGTGAGCAACGCGATCGGGAAGAGCCGCCAGTGCTGAATGCGCTAGCTATCCGCCTACGCGCCCTGCGCTGGAGGGCACAGAGGTGGCTCCGCCGACACCCCCGTGTGCACCGGACCCTGCACGCTGCCGGCAGCATGAAAGGCGAGCCCGAGGCCATCGCGCGAGGCGTGGCGATTGGTCTGTTCGTCGGCCTGACACCCACGGTTGGTTTCCAGACGGCGCTGATGCTCGCGGCCTGTCTCCTGCTTGCCGGGAATTTCCCGATGGCATTCGCCGCATCGTTCGTCAGCAACCCGTTCACCACGGCCCCGTTCTACTGGGGGTTTCACGAGCTAGGCGAGAGGGTGCTGTGCGCTTTGCCGATGATTTCCCGCAGGCCCAATGCGTGGTTTTTGCAGGGCCCGGGCGACGAGCTCATCTTTACCGTCATCGGCAGCCTGTTGATTGCCGGCCCCGTGGCGCTGCTCGGGTACTCGCTCACCGGCAGGTTCCTGGCGTTCCGGGCGCGTCAACGAGCCCGGAAACGCAAACGACGCAAGGCCGAGTAACCGCCTGGCCAATTCACTGCATCGATTTGTCGCTGCGGTGAATGTCCGGCATATTCACCGTAGGGAGTGCGGTAAATATGCCCTGGATCCACGAATAACCTAACTGGCCGGCTTTCACCTGGAACAACGATGCCCTGGTCGATCGGCTAGCGGATATCCGTCATCGCCAGGGCTGGCTCCTCGGGCGGATGGAGGGCCTGGGCTTTGAGCTTCGGCGCGAGGCCAGTCTCGAGACGCTAACCACTGACGTCGTGACCTCCTCATCTATCGAGGGGGAAAACCTCAATCCACGCGAGGTCCGTTCTTCGATCGCGCGCTGGCTCGGGATCGACATCGGAGGCTATGTGCCCGCCGGACGTAACGTCGAGGGCACTGTCGAGATGATGCTCGATGCAACGCGATCATTCGACAGTCCGCTCACCACCGAGCGCCTGTTCGACTGGCATGCCGCGCTGTCCCCCACGGGTCGTACCGGTATACAGCGCATCACGGTAGCCGACTGGCGTCCGGACTCGGCAGGGCCGATGCAGGTGGTCTCCGGGCCAGTGGGCAAGGAGCGAGTGCATTACGAGGCCCCTGCGGCGGATCGCATCGATGTGGAAATCGGGCGCTTCCTGGACTGGTTCGAAGCGCCGGATGACACCGACCCGGTCCTTAGAGCCGGTATTGCGCATTTCTGGTTTGTCACTCTTCATCCCTTCGAGGACGGTAATGGCAGGATCGCCAGGGCAATAACCGATATGGCCCTGGCGCGCGCCGACGGAATGCGAGATCGTTTCTATAGCATGTCGGCTCAGATCGAGACGGAGCGAGGACACTATTACGCGCGCCTGGAGCGCCAGCAGCGCGGGTCGACCGATCTAACGGAATGGTTGGCCTGGTTTCTGGACTGCCTGGGTCGCGCGCTGGAATCCGCCGAAAGCACGTCGATGGCGGTTCTCTACAAGGCGCAGATCTGGGAAATGGCCAATGATGGGCCGGTCAGTGAACGGCAGCGCCTGGTGCTGAATCGCATGCTTGATGCCGGCTTTGAGGGCTTTATGAACACCTCGAAGTACGCTCGGCTCGCAAAGTGCTCCACTGACACCGCTTTGCGTGACATCCGCGGCCTCGTCGAGCGCGGTCTGCTGTTGCCAAATCCGGGCGGCGGCCGCAGCACGAGCTATCGCCTGCCGACATCGGGGGAGATTCGGAGCCGGTTGGGGGGAAGGGAGTAGCGGTACTTAACAATCGACAAGGTTGCCGGCGCTGATAAGAAGGAGATGTGTGTGGTCAATCGGTATGAGGTGCTGGGCACTCGTCTTTGAGTTCACTTTGGCCCGTGATCCGTCCGGCGGCACGAATATCGCGCTATTCGAGCCTCAATTCGACTTATCCGAGCCCTCCGGCACAAAGCTCGCGATCGGTAGCATCAGGGCGGGCCATGGCCCGCGGCCTGTCACGGCCAGCAGGTGCTCGCGGGCCGCGTCGTACAGGATCGGCGCCCCGGTGAGGCGCACCTCCCTCTCCTTGTCGTCCTGCGACTGATCACCGGAGGCCCGGAAGATCCCGTAGACCTCGACTTCGATTTGGTGGACACCTCGAGCGGGTACTCGAAATCGGGGGTCTGTTCGCTGTCCGGCAAACGGGTGTCCACCAGAAGGCGTTTGAAGAAATAGTGCTCAAGCTGCAGTGCAGGTGTCATGAGAGATTCTCTTTGGCGTGATTGCCCATCATTCGTACGTATTGATGATACTCAGGCACTGGCCGGGCGTGATCACAGGTGCATGGTTATGGGGCTGATCAAGCAATCGCTGATCGCCGGTAACCAGAGCAGCTCGGGATTCTTCATCGAGTAACGCCCAGAGGTGGTTGTCACCGGGGTCGGGGGCATCACCCGTTCGCAACGGCTCACGCCAGAGCGCGCTGACCGTCACCGTTGTGAGCAGAACATCAATCCGGGACTGATCCAGACGATGGAGCGAGGCAAGCTTAGGGCGGGCCAGAACGGTTTGGTATTCGGCAAGCAATGCCGGAGAGAGCAGAGACGGCAGGCGACCATCCAGCATTGCGTCGAGCACTCGGGCGGTGGGGCTTTGGCGATCGCGGGTGATGAGCCCTGCTACCAGCACGTTTGTGTCAATAACGAAGACCCTCATCGAGCAGGGTTCGAGGCCGCCGGCTGCTCCTCTCGCTCGTCTCGCACTTCGGCGGTGGCAAGCGTCAACGCGGCCTCCTCGTCCATTTGCGCCTGATGACGCGCTCGCTCAACCAGTGCCTGCGCGTCTTCGGTCGGCTTGATGCCGCGCAGCTGCAGGCTCTCTTCAATCAGGTTTCCGATCGAGCGGCCCTGTCGGGCCGCCGCCTCTTTGAGCGCGCGGTGCAAATCATCGTCCAGCGTTATGGTAAGTCGGCTCATGAGTAATTGGCTCCAGCTGGTTGGTGTTAGTGCAGCATAACACCAAAACATCAGGGCTGAAGGTGATCGCGGGGCCTACGCACCGCGAGCCAACCCCCCTCGGATTCTTCCGCTGCCAGTGCCAGGCATCGCGCATCATCGCATCAAGGTCGTACGCCGCTCGTCAGCCGAGCTCCTGCTCGGCGCGGGTAGGATCGGCATAGTATTCGGCGATATCGCCCCGTGCCCAGATTCCAGATTCGGCACTCTGCACCCATGATGTAACCGGTGGCACCGGTGACGAGGATCGTCACAAGGCCGACGGCCTTTTTCATTGGATTTGCCTGTGTCTCTGGCGGGGTCTCACCTTACCGAGGTGTGATAAGCGACACCGCTGGGAAATAAGTTCGATAGCGCCTGGCGTCGCGTGTGAGCAGTGGAACACCGGAGACTTCTGCATGCGCACCAATATAAAAGTCGGGTAAGGGCGATGACTTGCTGCCGGCGGCACGGCGATACTTCAGAAATGCCTGCCCTGCCCGGTGGGCTGCCTCCCACGGTAGATCCGCTCGCTGAATCCGCAACCGGTCAAGGACGGCATCCAGTTCCTCCACCTGTCGGTAGGCAATCGATAATTCGGCATACACCAGTGGATTAATAACGACAGCGCCAGTCAGCAACGCATCGGCCAATGCCGTCTCCGACCAGGACCGCCAATCAGGGTCGCCCGTCACAATGTCCAGGAGGACATTGCTGTCGACAAGAACCATGCTCAATCCTCGCCGCGGGTCATCCGCAGGATGTCGTCGGTCCGCAATGCGGGATCGGCCGTCGCACTACCCGCCACTGATCGGATGGTGGCCTCGATGCGTTGGCGTTGCTGGACGGGGTCCACTTCGACTTTCTCCAACACGACTTCACCGTCCCGGAACTGGAATTCGACCTCACTACCCGGGGGCATCCCGGCGAGTCGCCGAATATCCTGCGGGATGGTGATCTGCCCTTTGCTTGTTACACGCACGACTCGAACCTCGATTAGTAATACTGCATTGGTAATACTACTGCTATCGTTAAATCATGTGAATCCAAACCGGCCGGTGTCAGTTCAACGGTCAGGCGTACAAAAGGGGCTCTCTGTAGAGTCGTTATAAGACCTAAGAGTCGTTCAATGAGGCCAGCGCGGCGGGATGAAAGAGCGGCGCAGCCAGCTCATCCGGCGGCGGAGGCAGATCCGGAAAGGCCCGCCAGACAAGCCCGCTTCCCGGAAACAGCACCACCCAGACCGTCAACGCAATCAGCAGGAGATTATTGCGCAGCGTGCGATGGCGGACCATGCGTGATCGGTTAATCCCTCGACGAGTACGGCAGCACCCCCTGCTCGACGTTCTGAAGCAGGCTGTTCGTCAGTGGAGAGCAGCAGCGAGCGCCGAAGCTCTACCACTATGGCCTCCTGCACCTTTATAGGGTCGCTACCTTGCCGCCACTGTCTCCAGATCACCACGATAGCCGGCGAGTTGCTCCCGCGCATGGCTGCGCTGCTCGGCGGTGAGCAGGGCGAGGGTGCGGTGGGTACAGCGCCGCCACAGCGCCCGGCTGGTCTGGCGATAGTCCTGTAGCACCGGTGAACGGGCGGCATCCTCGAGCAGCCATTCCCGCAGAAACGCCTGGACCTCGGATTGTGATGCGTCATTGCGCAGCATCGTGACCAGCGTCTCCTCGGTTTCCCGGCGCCAGGCCTGCCACTCGTCGCTCACATCCGGCATCTCCGCCACGCACTGCGTCAACGTCTCCCGCTGGGTGTCATCAAGCGGCCCTACCCAGTCCCCGGTGCGCTCGATGGCGCGCTCCTCCTGGTCGACCAGCAGGCGCTCGACGTATGCCTCCCGCCCCTCCGCCAGGGTCGCCTCGAGGGCGTCGATCTGCTCGCTGTCCAGCTCCCGAAGGAGCTCCGCGGCGAGGGGGATGACGTCACTGACGTTGTTCCGGATGAGTGCCTCGCCCTCGATGAACAGCGCGTCCACGTCGGCTTTGGCGGGGTCGGACGTCGCAAGGACGTTATCGACTTCGTCCAGGTACGTATTGATGGCGGGCAGGCGATGCTCGCGATGGAAGGCCTGGTAGGCGCCGAGGCCATCACGCAGGCGGCCGCGCTGCTCCGAGGTGAGGTCGAGATAGCCGCCGATGCGCCAGGCGCCGAGCCAGTCGGCATTCTCGTAGGCCATTTCCACGCGGCTGCAGGCGGCGATGGTCAGACTGACTAGGATCACCGTGAGGTAACGCTTCATGAGGCGGCTACTGGGCATCGGCGGTCACCCCCGTTATCCGGAAGCGGATCGTTATCTCGTCCGCGACGCGCAGCCCGCCGCCCAGCGCGGAGTAGGGCGCTAGCCCCAGCTCGCTGAACCGCGTTCGCAGCTGCCCGGTGGCGGTAAGGCTGTCGCCATCCCGCTCCAGCGCCACGGGGACCGAATGGACCGACGTCTCACCGGCGATCGTGACCCTGAAACGCACATCCGGCTGCCATTCGGGTCCGGTGATCTCCAGGCTCTCCAGCCGGATCAGCGGGTGCTCGCCGGCATTGAGCTGGCTCTCGCCCAGCATGTTCTCGCGGGTCGCCGCGATGGCACTGTCGGGGACCTCCGGCTCCAGTCCTTCGATGGCGCGCCACGCGGAACGGTCCACCTCGAGTGCTGCAACCGGGACTTCGAGGCGGAAGGCGGAGTCCTGCCAGGGATCGGCGATCACGACCGTCCCCTCGATCACCGGCCCGCCGATGACATGGGGATGGCCGAGTGCCGCGAGTGGACCTTCGGCCTCCAGCAGGATCCGCAGGTTCGACGCGGCGGCATCCACGACGTATCGCTGCCCGTCGGGCAAGGCGCCCGTGGTGGGAGTACCCGCGTCCACTGTCTGCGAGTTGGCCGAGCGATCGGATGAATCAACGCTCGAGCAGCCCGTCAGGATCAAAAGGAGGGCGCCTGAGAGCAGTATCGGGAAACGATGGAGCCGTCGTCCGTCAGCCATCAAACACGTTGCCGATTCGCCGGCGCACCGGTCGGATCATGAATCCGGCGAGGACGAGCAGGCACACGGCCTTGAGCCAGACCGGCAGCCACTCGGCGGCGCTACCTACCTGCGCCGAGACATTCAGGCCGCTCCAGCCGGCCACGGCATCGACGAACAGACCGACGCCGATCGTCGCACCGATAATCCCCGCGAGGTAGGCACCAAGGGCCGCCCGGCCGAGCCGACGTCCGAGCATGCCGAGCGTTGCCATTGAGGTAACCGGACCCGCTACCAGAAAGACGAGGACCGTGCCCGGCGTCGCTCCCGCGATCAGCAGACCGGCGGCGATCGGTGTGGCCGCTGTCGCGCAGATATACATCGGGATGCCCACTATGGCCATCAAGGCCTTGGCGCCCGGGTGGGTGCTGAACTCGGCAAGGGTAGCGGGTGGGACGAGCCCGATCAGCACCCCTGCCATCCCGAGGCCGATCAAGAGCCAGAGGCTCAAATCATCGAGCACCTCGGTGAACGCGTAGCGCAGCCCGTCGCGGAGCCGGCGGATCAAACCACTGGCTGCCTCGCCGTCATCAGTACAGCCTTCCTGACTCGTGCAGCCACAGGCAGCCGCCGCCGGGCTTGCCGGACCTATCGGGTGCCGGTCGGTCATGGCCACCATCAACCCGGTCACAATGGCCGTACCAACCGCCATACCGGCCCGCGCGAGGGTCATGAACGGCCCCAGCAGGGCGTAGCTGACCGCCAGCGAGTCGATACCAATGCCGGGGGTTCCGATCAGGAATGCCGTGGTCGGACCCCGCCCGGCCCCGGCTTTGTGAAGCGCCATCGCGGTGGGAATCGCGCCGCAGGAGCAAAGCGGCAGGGGCGCACCAATGATCGCCGCGCGGGTAACGCCGCCAATGCCGCGGCCGCCCATCCACCGCTGTAGCGTGCTCGCCGGCATCAGCGCCTGGACGATGCCGGCCGCCACCAGCCCCAGCAGAAGCCACGGGGCCGCCACGAGCGCCGTATCGAGAGTTGAAGCAATCACTGCATCCATGCCTCGAACGCTAGTGCGTTATGCCGGATACGGCAAGGGACGGAGCCGGGAGAAGATCGGGTTTGATCGAAGCCCAGCAGGCGGGGTCATCCTGGCTCCCCGATCGCTGGATTCGGCGCCCACTGGCCGCCGCGCGTAGCAGCTGCCATGCTTTTATTGGTGTCAGTGATACGACAAGGGGAGGGCGCAATGCTGCGCTGGAGTCAATGGATGCTACTGGGCGTCTCGCTCGCCTGGCTGGGTGTCGGGGTCGCCGCCGCGGCGCCGGTCAGTGTCGAGCTCAACAAGCTCGAGGCCGATGGCGACAGCTGTAAGGCCTATATGGTCACCAATAACAGCCAGGACCAGGCTTTGGAGAGCCTCCAGCTCGATCTGGTGATGTTCGACGGCGACGGTATTATCAGCAAGCACCTGGCGGTGGAGCTCGGGCCATTGCCAGCCGACAAAACCCGCGTGGAGGTCTTTCGTATCGAGGGCACCGCATGCAGCGAGATCAATCGGATCCTTCTGAACGGCGTGACTCACTGTGGCGGGGCACCGGACTGCGCGGGAGAGGTCTTGGTGAGTTCGCGCAGTGACGTAGCGTTCGTGGAATAAGGCAACCGGCAATGGACGAGGCAACATTGGAAATCCTGCAGGCCGGCGGGGTGGTGGCCATGATTCTGCTGATCATGTCGGTGGTGGCGGTCAGCATCATCGTCACAAAGCTCATCCAGTTCCGCATCGCCCGGATCGCCGAGCGGCGTGATGCCGAGCAGGCCCTGGCGCTGTGGCAGCGGGGCCGATCCGACGATGCCCTGACCCGTGCCGCGGCCGATGCGGGGCCGGTGGCGCAAAGCCTGGCACGCGCGTTTCGGGGTTACCTTCGCGGTCTCGACGAAGGACACGTGCGCGAGGAGGTGGTGCGCTACGGCAGCGAGGTCCTCGAGCGCCTGCGCGGTGGGTTTCGTGCGCTGGAGCTGATCGGCTCGCTGGCACCGCTGCTGGGATTGTTCGGGACTGTGCTGGGCATGATCGAGGCCTTCCAGCAGCTGGAGAACGCGGGTAACCAGGTCAATCCGGCAGTGCTCTCGAGCGGTATCTGGCAGGCCCTGCTGACCACGGCCATCGGTCTGGCGGTGGCGATTCCGGTGGTCGCGTTGCTGGGCTGGCTGGAGCGCCGGATCGAGCGCCTGGCCCACGCCATGGACGATACCGTGACCCGCGTATTCACCCCGGATCTGGCGGAGGGGACGAGCGATGACGGTGGCCAGAAGCCCCGCGCCGCGTCTGGCGAATAGACCCCGCGGCCGACGCAACCTCATCAGCCTGACCCCGCTCATCGATGTGGTGTTCATCCTGCTGATGTTCTTCATGCTCGCCTCCAGCTTCCTGGACTGGCGCGCCATCGAGCTGGACCCGCCACAGCGGGCGGGCAGCGGCGACGCCCTGACCGGCGCCATGCTGGTCGAGGTGCGGGCCGGTGGATTGCGCCTGGCCGGAAAGGCCATCGAGTTGCCGTCACTGGTGGAGCGCTTGCGGCAACAGACCGACACCGACCCGGATCTTCGCGTGCTGATTAGACCGGCCGAAGGGGTGTCACTGCAGCGCACGGTCGATGTGCTCGACCGGCTCGACACGGCCGATATCGATAACGTCTCGCTGATCGGGGACGGACGCTAATGACCCGTCGCCGCCATCTCGTCCAGCCGCAACATCGCGGGATCAGCGACGACGAGCGCATCCTGCCGCTGATCAATATCGTGTTCCTGCTGCTGATCTTCTTCATGGTGGCCGGCCAGCTGGCGGCCAGCGACCGATTCGCCATCGAACCGCCGAGCTCCGGCAGCGAGACCGAGCCGGCCGGTCGGATAACCGTGCTCGTGGGCACCGATCAGCGCTTGGCGGTGGGCGGTGAGAGCGTGGCGATGGGAGCGCTCTCGGACACCGTCTTGACTATGCTCGATGCCGGCAGCAATCGGCAGGTGCGGGTCAAGGCCGACGGGCGGGTGCCGGCGCTCCGCGTCGTCGCCATCATGGAGCAGCTACGTGACGCGGGCGCCGAGGGGATCGACCTGCTCACCGTGACGGGGAGTGAGTGAGGATGGGGGCGCGCTGGCCGGCCCTGGTGGGCGTGGTGGTGGCGCTCATTATTCACGTCGCCGTCGTCATGGTGCTGTTGTGGCACGAACCCGAGACCGGTGCCCAAGCGCCCGGCACTGGAGGTATTAAGGTCGGCCTGGGACAGACCGGCGGGACGCCGCCGGGCGCGGAGGCCGTGGAGCCCGAGAATGCCGAGGCGGATTCGGCGCGTGAGCCAGTGGAGTCCGTCGAGCCGGCCGTCACGAAGCCAGAAGACGCCCGGACTGAAGCCGTCAAAGCGGAGCCGGTCGCGCCGGTGGCCGCGGACGCCGACGACCCGCAGATCGCCGTGGCGGTGGACGAGCGCACAGGCGCAGAACCGGTGAAGCCAGCTTCGGCCGAGACAGCACCCACTGAAACAACCGAAACAGCTACCACAGCACCGGCCGAAACTGCTTCCGACGAGGCTCCCGAGGAAGTAGTCAGCGATCAGGTCGGGGAGTCGGGCAGTGGTGACCAATCCGGCCAGCAGGTTGGCGAGGGCACGGATCGAGAAGACGACAGCGGTGCCGGCGGCGATCCGGGAGCAAAGGCCGATTACACGGACCGCATCCAGGCCCACCTCGCGCGCCACAAGGAATATCCCCGCCGCGCTCGACAACAGCGTCACGAGGGCACGACTCAGGTGACCTTTACGTTCAACCGTGCCGGCGAGATCCTGGATTACCGGATCGGTGCCAACTCCGATCATCCGATCCTCGACCGCGCGACCCGGCGGATGATGGAGCGCGCCAACCCGCTCCCGGCGATGCCGGATGCCGTCCCCGGCGAGCAGATGACGCTTACCGTGCCGGTGGCCTACCGCCTGCGTTAAGCGGCTACTCCCGCTCCTCCAGCCCCATCGCCCAGAAGTCGATCTCGAGCCGAGTGGCGTCACGAAAGACGGTGACGAGCTCGTCGAACCGCTCCGGTGTGGCCCCGGCCAGCCGGGCGTCGATCCACTCCCGTTCGGCCGTCATGGCGGCCCGGAATTCCTCGCTCTCGTACATGCCAATCCAGGCGTCAAAGGGGTTGGCCTCGCCGCGCACGGTGGTCGGGCGCTGGTTGATCCAGTCGGCAACCTCGCCATAGCCGATCACGCACGGTGCCAGCGCCACATGCAGGTCGAGCAGGTCACCGCGATGGCCGGTGTCGAGCACGTAGCGGGTATAGGCGAGGGTAGCTCGCGCCTCTGGCAGTGCCTCGAGTTCGGTCTCGCTGATACCCCACTCCCGGCAATAATCCACGTGCAGGCCCAGCTCGAGATCGACAATGGCCTTCAATCCCTCGTGGGCCTGGCGCAGATCCGCGAGCGACCGGCTCTTGTAGGCGGCCAGCGCATACGCCCGGGCGAAGTGAATCAGGAACAGGTAGTCCTGTTTCAGGTTCAACCGTCACCTTCCGCACGATAGCCTGAATCTTCCAGCATCGATCAGTGTCTTTATTGCAATGAATCTGCGCACCAAGTCCCGTACGACATCGGCTCTTCTCACCGTGGCATTCGGTCCCCTCGGGCTTTTCTACTCGAGCGCGGGTGGGGCGCTACTACTGATAGTGATCGCACTGAGCACGGTGGGAACCGGGATTATTCCGTTTATCTGCTGGGGTGCGTCCATTTACTGGGGTGATCACACCGTTCGGCGCCATAACGAATCCGTCGCCGCCCTGCTGGGACGGCCTCCCGACGAGGACTAGAGAGATGCTGAATAGGAAATTCAATCAGTTACTGTTCATTTATGTGCTGATGGTTCCGGTGTGGCTCAGTTTCTATCCGCGCGACGGGAATCCATGGAGCACTTGGGTCGGCGAGGTGCTGGTTGTCAACCTTACGGCTTTGCTGGTCGGACTGGTGGTCGGGCACGTCCCTGGGGGGATCCATCGCCTTTCCTTTGGGGAGTGGCCGGACTGGCAGATCTGGATGTGCGCCCCGTTCACGTTCTTTTTCATCCTGCTGTATTACATCGGCTATCTCGTGGAATAGGCGAAGGTCAGGCGGCCAAACGGAATCGCTTGGCCATCGGCACCGGGTTTCCTACAGTGCAGGACATCTACCCATCAGGAGTCGCCGGCCCGTGAAACCGATTGTCCGATCCGTCTTCCACCCGCCCAGCCATACCTTTTCGTACGTGGTGTGGGATCCGGTCAGTCGCCGGGCGGCGATTATCGATCCGGCCCTCGACTTCGATCCGCAGTCGGGCCGCAGCGGGACGGAAACGGCGCAGCAATTGGTGGAAATCGTCCGGGCCGAGGGGCTCACCGTCGACTGGCTGCTCGAGACCCATGCCCACGCCGATCACATCACGGCAATGCCGTTCCTCCAGGGAGTGTTCAACGCGCCCACCGCCATTGGCGAGCGGATCACCGAGGTGCAGACGCGCTTTGCGTGGCTCTTCAACCTCGGTGACGACTTCCGTGTCGATGGCAGCCAGTTCGACCAGCGCTTTGCGGACGGGCAGACCTTCACTATTGGTGAGCTGCCGGTGCAGGTCTTCCACACGCCGGGGCACACCAGCGACCACATCACCTATGTCATCGGTGATGCGGTGTTTGTCGGTGACACGCTGTTCATGCCCGATGCCGGTACCGCCCGCTGTGACTTCCCGGCGGGTTCCGCGCGTGAGCTCTACCGCTCGATCCACCGGCTGTTCGATGCCCTACCGGACAGCCACCGACTGTTCGTCCTGCATGATTACGGCACCGACGAGCGCGGCCCCGAGTGCCTGACGACGATCGGTGAGCAGCGGGCCGGCAATATCCACTTGGGCAATGGCGTCAGCGAGGATGATTACGTCGCCATGCGCGAGGCCCGCGACGCCACGCTGCCGATGCCCGTGCTCATCCTGCCCGCCGTGCAGGTGAATATCCGCGCCGGTCACTTCCCGCCGGCGGAGGCCAACGGACTGCGCTATCTGAAGATTCCGGTGGATGAGTTCGGGGCGCACTGGAGCCCGCCGTCAGCGTAACTGACTGTCCTTGCTGCCGCGGCGGTTATAGGCCGATTGCGGGCCCTGTGCCTGGTCCTGGATCTCCTGGCACTGCACGCAGAGCCGAACCCCGGGCAGGGCGTTACGACGCCCTTCGGGGATCACGGCGTCGCATTCCTCGCAGCGCGTCCGGCTGACGCCGTGGGGCAGGGCGTCCTGCGCGCGCCGGACCGCATCACCGACGGCGCCCTCGATCTCGTCCTGCGCGGCATCTTCGCTGCCAAATCCTTTCGCCATGTAGATCTTTTTAGACTATTGTCTCCCGCGATGGCAAGCGCTCACGGGATCGTTACGGTGATGGTGTTCATGTTGGTAGGGGCTTTATTGCTCGCCTCACCGGCGGCTGCATTGGACTGCCGGGTCAATGAAAGCGGACTGGTCGAGGTGGCGGAATCAGCGCAGCGATTCGACACGCTGCGAACCCTCCATGTCGCGATCGAGGGGGAATCCGTCATCGCCCGGGGCTACCGCGGCGTGTCGCCCGATGCCGCGACCAATGTCAAATCCGCGTCCAAAACGCTGATCGCCGCCGTGGTCGGAGCGGCGATCGAGCGGGGTGTGCTCTCGGGCGTCGACGCCCGGGTTGCCGATCTGTTGCCCGATGCTTTGCCACCGCAACCGGACCCGCGCCTCGACGACCTGAGCGTTGCCCATCTGCTGGCCATGCAGGCGGGGCTCGAGCGTACCTCCGGCGAGAACTACGGCGCCTGGGTCGCCAGCAATAACTGGGTGGAATCGGTGCTCGATCAACCCATGTCGGGCCGCCCGGGCGGCGAGATGCGTTACTCGACCGGCAATACCCATCTGCTCTCGGCCATTCTCGAGCGCCGCACCGGCGACGCGAGCTATACGCTGGCCAACCGCTGGCTGGCGCCGGCCGGTGTCGAGGTCGTGGACTGGATCACCGATCCGCAGGGCATTGCCTTTGGCGGTAACCAGGTGGCCATGCGACCGGTGGCGCTGCTGGCACTGGGTGAGCTCTATCGACGCGACGGCGTGACGGCGTCGGGCCAGCGCCTCCTTCCCGGGGGCTGGGTCGATGCGAGCTGGCAGATCCGGGGGCGCTCACGATGGACCAACGATGGCTATGGCTATGGCTGGTTTATCCGCGATTTCGCCGGCCATGAGGGCTACTACGGCTGGGGTTACGGGGGGCAGATGCTCTACGTGATCCCCAGTCTCTCGATGACCGTGGTCATGACCTCCGACCCCGACCATCCGTCGGGCCGGACGGGCTACCGGGATCAGTTACATGCGCTGACCGATCGGCTGGCACGCACGGCGTGTCGTGGGAATTGATGGGTTTGTTCAAGTTCGGCGAAAAGGATCGCGACGGCCGGCAAAAGCGCATCGAGCACACCGGGCGCTACCTGCGGGCGAGCCGCACCGGAGGCGTGGCGCTGCGGGCGCATGTCAAGGCCGCGGGCATCAACCTGACCGGCAACACGAGCCAGGGAGTGCGGGTATCCACCCGGCTGGCGAAGAACACGCAGATCGCCATGCAGAATGGCCGCTTCGTCCTCCGCGGGCGGTATGGCTCGGATGCCGCACGTTTCAACCTGTCGAAAAGCGGTGTCAGCGTCTCCTCGAAAACCGGGATCGGTACGGTCAACTGGATCCGTCCCGGTCGTTCATCGGCCAAGTTTGCCGGTGTGCAACTGCGCGGGCAGAAGGCGGCCGCCATCAACGGGGTCTACCTGGTGCTTGCCGGGATCGGCTGGAGCGCGAAGCTCCTGGGGCGGGGGGTTGCCGTGGTGGTGCAGTGGGGCGTGGGTCGCTGGCAGCAGGCGCAGCAGGCCCGGGAGCGTATTGCGTTCGAGATGACGGAGATCGCGCCGGCGGGTGAGCGGGTCCTTGCCGCACAGGACGTCGACCCGACGCGCGAACCGCTCCGCGATCTCTTCGCGGCACTCATTGCGCTGACCGCCGTGATGGGGCGGGGTGAATCGACCCTCGACCCGGCGATGGCCTCAGCCACCGTCCCGGATGACCCGTTCACACCATCGCTGCTGGCAGACGTGAATGTCGCCGCCCGGTCACTGCAGGACTGGCTGGGGGACAGCCGGGACAGTGACGATCCGGCGCCGATTCTGGGCGTTCTCCATCAGATCGCCCGCGCCTTTGCCGATCGGGTGGATGACACGATGCGGACCGAGGCGGTGTTCGCCATTGACGACGCCTGCCTTGCGCTGGGCGAGCGGACGATCCTGCAGGATGCGATGCTCGATGTGCTGGTCGAGTCGCTGGGAGTGGAGCTGACGGTGGCGGGGGAGTCATGACGACGACGAATCAGCCGGGGGGCCTGGTGGCCGCCGTGGCCCTCCATGAGCAAGTGCTGCGCCGGCCCGATCCCGATGCGTCCGCCGCGCGACTGCATCCCGGCCGGCTGGCGGCGCCGACGCGATGGATGCCCGATCTGCTGCCGATCAGGCCCTATCAATCGGTCGATCCCGTCCGGCTTGGCCTGGGTGGTTACGACGACTTCCACGCCATTCCCGACGCCGCCCTCGATACCGCCATCGAGCAGGTGGTCGATGCCGAGGGGCCGGTGCATTTCGACGTGCTCGCGGATCGGCTGCTTGATGCCGCGGGCGTCGGCCGCCTCGGCTCGCGGATTCGGGCGCGCATCGAGGAACGCCTCGAAGCGCTCTCGGCGACGCCGTCGCTGCAGTGGCAGGCAGGCCGCGTGGCGCGGCCGGAGCAGGCCCTGAAACCGTCGTACCGGGACTGGCGGGCCGCGCCGGAGAAAACGCGCCAACTGGAGTACGTGAGCGATGACGAGCTGATGCTGGCACTATTCCGCGTCGTACTCGATGGCGATGCCGATGATCGCGAGACGGCGATGAACGCGGGCATTCATGCCATCGGGTTTACCCGGCTCACCGGCAACGCCCGCGAGCGGCTGCAGCCCCGGGTACAGGCCCTGCTCGACACCGGCTGGCTGGTGGCGCAGGGCGAGGGGTTGCAGGTCGGGGCCGTCCCCTAGGAGGGCGAACCGACTTCGGTGTCCAGCATCTCCCGCAGTGCGGCGATATGCGCCGGGCCGATCTCGCAGCAGCCGCCGACGAGCGTCGCGCCGGCGTTGATCCAGTCCCGGACATGGACCGCGTAGGCCGTGGGGGTGAGCTCCTCGCGTGCGGTCAGGGCGTCCACGGTGCCCCCGGGCTGGAGGTTGGCGGCCGCGGTAAACCCGTTGGCATAACCGCCAAACGGCACGCCGAGACCGCTTAGATCCGACATGGCCTTCGTCACGGCCTCGGGGAAAGAGCAGTTGGCCATTACCGCCTCGGCGCCCGCGTCGATCACGGCCCGGGCGGCATCGATCAGGGGTTCGCCGGAGCGCAGTTGATGGCCATTCTCGTCATCCACCGTGAAGGCCACCCAGACCGGCAGGCCACTCTCCCTCGCCGCCCGGGTGGCCGCGACGGCCTCGCGGGTCAGCGACATGGTCTCGACGATGAAAAGATCAATCCCGCTCGCCTGCACGGATACGATCCGCCGGTAGTCATCGAGGCATGTCGCATCATCCGGCGCGACATCCGCGTGATAGCTCGCGACCAGCGGCGGCAGGCAGCCGGCGACGCGCGCCGACCGGCCGGCTTCGTCCCGGGCCCGGTGGGCCGCGTCCAGTGCCGCGGCATGGAGTGATTCGAACCAGTCGGGCTGCCCGTCGCGCTCCAGGCGCGGCGGCGTGGCGGCGTAGGTGTTGGCGGTAATGACCTCGGCCCCCGCGTCAATGAAATCGCGATGCGCCGCGGTCACGAGCTCGGGCTCATCGAGCATGACCTGCGTCGACCAGAGCGGCGAGGCGGGCTTCTGGCTGCGCCGGCGGAGTTCCTGGCCCATGCCGCCATCGAGGAGGGTGATTGTGGTGTTCTTCAACGGCCTGTTTCCCTATCCGGAAGTTTTAATTTCGACGGTAGTGTGTGGGTGCGGAAGTGGGAGAGCAATACCGGTGCCGGTGGCCTATAATTGCCGGCAAACGGGAGGTGATAGTGAACAGTAGTAGTAACAGGAACATGACTCGGGCAGGGATCGGTGGCGCACTGGTTGTCGTGATCGCCATCGGCGGTTATGCGGCGCTCTCCGCGGCCGCACAGTCCAGTGCCGAGGCGGCGTTCGGCAACTTCCAGTCGAGTATCGAGGCGGTGAATGCCGGCGTTGATGTCTCCGCGGCCGCCATCGACGGCCAGCCCCTCTCGCAGAGCGCCGTTTTAAGCGATGTCGCGATCAGCAACGATCGGACCGATTCCCGGCTCTCGATCGGTTCCCTCACCCTCACGCCCGGCGAGGAGCGGGTGAAGTCGCTCCGGGCGCGGGATATCACCATCGCCTCCGCCGCGCTGGACCAGGACGTGACCATCGATCGGTTCGAGGTGAACGATCTCTCGTACGCGGATGCCGAGTTCCTCGTCACGCTTGCCTCTGGCAAGGCTGAACGGACGGCGATCGAGGAGCGGATTACCGGACTCACCACCGGGCCGATGAAGCTCACCGGAATGACGATCGACGAGGATGACGCACGGCTCGAGGTCGGCACGCTGTCGCTCGAGTCGATTGATGCGGGAATCGTCTATGCGCTTCGCGCCACGGACGGCGAGCTTCGCATCAAGGGCCCTGGCGGCGGCGACTTCGAGGGGCAGAGCGTCGCGCTGGACTCAGCCGAGATGGGAGCGGTCAGCCTCCCGGCGATTGCCGGCATTACGGCCGAACTCCCCGACGATATCGACATGTCGGCCGCGGCTGACTGGTCGGTCGAGGGGCTGACCTATACCAATGGCGAGGTGATTGCGGGCCTGGCCCGGGCCGGTGTCGACGACCTGGAAGTCGAAGGTCGCCGGATCACGCGCATGGCCGTGAGCATGGAGGACCTCCACCTGCTGAAACCCGACAACCGGCCGCTGAACGAGCTCGGTCCCGGCTACGCCGCGATTTTCCGGGCATTCGACTCGAATCGCGTCAGCCTGGACTCGAGCCTGTCCGCTGAAAGCGATTTCGAGGCCGGTGATCTCGAAATGCTCATGGCGCTCGAGATGGGGGATGCCGGCGGGATCGAGATCGATGCAGCGCTGACGGGGGTTCCCTTCGAGACGCTCGAGGACATGGAGGCCGCCGATAACCAGGCAATGACGCGGATGCTCGGGACGTTGCAGCGAAGCGTTGGCATCCGTCACTTCTCGCTCCAGTACACCGATGACGGGGCGCTCGACATGATCGCCGATCGGATGGGCGGTCGGGAGGTCCTGTCCATGCAGGCCCAGGGTGCGCTCAATGTGGCGGGCGGGTTCATGAACCGTTCCGATGCGCGATTGATTCGTGACGAGGTTGCCGATTTCCTCGATGGCGGCGAGCGGCTCTACGTCGGGTTCTCACCCGAACAGCCGGTGGGGGTAACGGAGCTGCAGCGCGTCCCCTTCGTCAACGCGCCGCTCACCGAGACGCTCGGCATGAAGATCGAGGGCGAGTGACGCGGATGTACTGCGTTATGCCAGTGCCCAGCACAGGCTGGGTGGTAGCTGCGCCCGCAGCATCTCGATAATCGCCTCGCGCTGCAGCGGCTTGAGGTGGGTAATCCAGACCCGCTCCGGCTGAACGTCGAGCGCCCCGAGCAATCGGGTCAACCGGTCGGGGGTCAAATGGCGGGCCTGCTCGGCGAGCCGGTCATGCGCGTTGCTGAGCCCGCACTCGATGTAGAGATCCGTCAGCGGCGCGAGCCGATTCAGTGCATCGATACTGACGTCACTCAGCCCGGTATCGCCGCAGATGGCGGTCCGGGTGTCGGTGTCGTCGATGCAAAAGCCGCAGGTGGGGACGGTGTGGGCCACCGGAAAGGGGGTAACCGTCAGTCTTGAATCACCCTCGCCAGCGAGGCTGAGCGGCTGCCACGGCGTGAGGGGGTGAAAGCGCAGAACGCCGGCACGGGCGCTGGGCAGGCGACTGAAATCGGGCCAGATGTCGTTATTGAAGACATGGGCCCTGAGGGACTGGATGGTCTCGGGCAACGCGTGGACATTCAGCGCACGGCCGGTCGTGGTCAGCGTATCGAACAGTGCGTCGATCAGCAGGGGCAGGCCGGCGATGTGGTCGGCATGCGCATGCGTGAGCAGGACATCGCTCAGCGAGTCGAGCTGTGCCCGCTCGAGCCGCTGGCTGCCCGTTCCGGCGTCGATCAGGGTGGCGGGGGCGATGTGGAAGGCCGTGGTCCCGTTGCCGGATTCGAGACCCCCGCTGCTCCCCAGTGTCTGTATGTGCATGGCTTTATGAGTTGGGGAAAGTCGGCCCGGAATGCGGGGCGTCATTCCTCTGTTCCTGCTGCCCGAGTGTGTTGAATAGCAGATCAATCATCTCGTCGCTACGGGTCTTGAGCGACTGCCAGGTCTCGGCATCCGGTACGGTGCCGGCGGTAACAAGCAGCTCGGCTTCGGCGAACAGCGACTGGTGAATCGACCTGATGCGGTTCAGTGCGGTGCGGCGCTGACGGTTGGTGACAGTCAGTGCCGCCTCGGAGATCGGAATGATACTGGCCGCCAGCCATTGGCCGAGACGGCGCTCATCCGGCTCAAGCGTGGGTGGCGGACCCTGATGATAAACGGCCTGTTCGAGTTCGTGGATCCACTGGCGGTGATCGACCATCGCGAACAGGGCCGGGAGATCGTCGCGGTCGACGGGCTGACTGGATTGCCATTGTGCCGGCGGTGCCCAGGAATCGATCCATGACGGCAGGGCCTCGGGGGGCATGGGGCGGGCAATGCCGTACCCCTGGGCGAACTGGCAGCCAAGCGCCAGGAGCATCGTGCCGTGTTCCAGCGTCTCGACACCCTCCGCGATCATATGCCGCGAGAAGGCGCTGGCAAGACCCTGGACGGCGTTGAGAATCGCCAGATCGTTGGCATCGTCGAGCATGTTGCGCACAAAGCTCTGATCGATTTTCAACACCGGTGCCGGGAGGCGCTTGAGATAATTGAGTGTCGAATAGCCGGTCCCGAAGTCATCCAGTTCGAACCCGATCCCGAGCTCCCCGCAGGCAACGATGACCGCACGGACACGATCGATATCATCGAGTGCGCTGCTCTCGAGCACTTCCAGTTCGAGATCGTTCGGCTCCATCTCCGGATGGCGATGCAGGCAGTCCTCGAGTTTGGTGACGAAGTCGGGCTGAGCGATCTGGTGACCATCGACATTGATACTGACCGGGACCTCATACCCCTGCCGGCGCCAGGCGACGATCTGGCTGGCCACGGTTTCCAGCACCCAGTCGCCCACCTCCACCGCCGCCGCGGTCCGCTCGAGCGCGGGCAGGAAATCGCCGGGTGTCAGAAGCCCTCGCACCGGATGCTGCCAGCGGAGCAGTGCCTCGGCACCGATCACCCGACCCGAGCGCATGTCGACCTTGGGCTGGTAGTGGAGTAGCAGCTGCCCGGCGGCCAGCGCCTGCCGGACCGCATCAATCGTCTCGTGCTGACCGCGAATGGCATGGTCATGATCCGGGTCGAACGTGACGTAGCGATTCTTTCCCGAGCGCTTGGCAACATACATGGCCTGATCGGCCTGGCGGACCAGCTGCTCGGACTCCAGGCGCTCTGTCTGCGGGTAGAACGTCACGCCGATGCTGGCGGTCATCGCCAGCCGATATCCCCTCGATTCGGTGTATCGAGTCACGGTCTCGTGGAGATTGTTGATGACCCTGTCACCGTCCGCACGATTCCTGAGTCCATCAAGAACGACGACGAATTCATCGCCCCCCACCCGGGCGAGGATGTCGCTCTCGCGCAGGTTCTGGCGCAGACGCCTTGCAATACCGGTCAGCGCCCAGTCCCCGCGAGTGTAGCCATGCCGGTCGTTGATCGTCTTGAACCCGTCCAGATCGATATAGGCGACCGCGATCAGGTGCGACGAACGATTGAGTCGCATCATGGCCTGCTCCAGCCGGTCATTGAGCAGGAAGCGATTGGGTAGGCCGGTCAGCGTATCGAAGTAGGCCATGCGCTCGAGCCGCTCGGCCCCACGGATCCGCTCGGTAATGTCCTGGTAGCGCCAGAGATGGCCGGGGGGCTCGCCGGTCCCGCGCGGGATGGGTACGTAGTCGCGTTGCAGTATGCGGCCGTCCATTGTCTCCAGTCTTTCCGCGAGCGCCGGCACACAGTGGGCGACGTCTTCCTCGATGGTTGTGGCAAAGCCCTCGGGGTCGGTGAACAGAGGTTTTATCGCCTGCGCCGCATCCCGGCAGTCGCTGCCCACGATCGCATCAGGCCGCTCGGGGATCCGTAGCAGATCGATAAGCGCCTGGTTCGCAAGCCGCACCCGTCGGTTGCTGTCCTCGAAAAGAACGCCATCGGGCATGTTTTCAATGAGTGAGCGTAACTCGCCCTCGGTCTGTCGCAGGGCGCGGTCGGTGGCCTTGCGCTCGGAGATGTCGGTCACGGTGGTGACCTTGTAGCGACGACCATCGGCCATGACGACGCGGCCGGCGGTTACCATGATGTCGCGCACGGCCCCGTCCTTGCGGACGACCTGCCACTCACCGGCGCTCTCGTCGCCACCGGCGAGGAACTCGTCGTGCATGCGCCCGGCGGTCTCGCGCAGACCCTCCGGCAGGACGGTAGTGAAGGGCCGCCCGATCAGCTCCTCGCGTGTATACCCGTAGGTGGTGCAATAGGCGTCATTGACCCGCACGAAGCATCGATTTTCATCGGTCACGCAGATTCCGATGTCGGCCGATTCGTAGATCGCCTCGAAAAAGGCGTTTGTGGTCGCGGTGTCCATGCGCGCCCCTTGGATCAGAGTCGCCGTGTCAATTCATTGTCGCAAGGCTCATTGCCGGCGACGGCCGCCACATTCGCCAGTGTGACCTCGGCAATCTGCGTCATGGCCTCCTCGGTGAAGAAGCCCTGGTGGCCGGTAATGAGCACGTTCGGGAAGGTGAGCAGCCGCGAGAGCATGTCGTCCGCCAGGATCTCGTCGGAGAGATCGCGAAAGAAGATATCGCTTTCCTGTTCATAGACATCGAGCGCCAGGTGACCGACCTTGCGGGATTTCAGCGCCTCGATGACCGCCTCGGTGTCGATCAGCCCGCCACGGCTGGTATTCACCAGCATCACCCCGTCTTTCATGCGCGCAATCGATGTGGCGTTGATCATGTAGTGATTGGCGTCGGTGAGCGGGCAGTGCAGGCTGATGATGTCGGACTGGGCGTAGAGGTCGTCGAGCTCGACGTAACGACCGCCCAGCGCCTCGAAGGCCGGATTCTCGTAGACGTCGAACCCCAGCAGCTGCACGCCCAGTCCCGATAGGACCCTTGCGGTGGCGACACCGATGCGACCGGTCCCGACCAGCCCGACGGTGCGGCCGTTGAGATTGAACCCGAGCAGCCCCTTGAGGTTGAAATCACCCTCGCGAACGCGGGCGTAGGCACGATGCGTATTACGGTTGAGGGTCAGGATCAGTGCCAGGGTGTGCTCGGCAACCGCCTCGGGGGAGTAAGCCGGTACGGTGACCACCGACAACCCCAGGCGCTTGGCCTCGGGGACATCGACATTGTTGAAACCGGCGCAGCGCATCGCGACTATCCGGACTCCCGCGTCCGCCAGCGCCTGCAGGCAGGGTGCGTCGAGCGTGTCGTTGACGAAGGCGCAGATAACCTCGGCGCCGTTGGCCAGCCGGGCGGTATCGGCGTTGAGTGGCGATTCCGTGAATGCCAGCTCGAATCCGTGGTTCTCGTTCCCCCGCTCCATGAATTCACGGTCGTATTTCTGTGCGCTGAAAAAGTAGATGCGCATATTCGATTTCGTTCCCCGCTGGGTGCAATTCGTAGTGCAGTATAAAGAATGTAGAGGACGGTTAAAGCATGGTTACGACCGGTTGACCGCCAGCCTTGTCGCGGTCAACCGGTTTCTGTTTGGCTGAAGTAGCACAACATCAAAGGGCGACAGACCATGGCGGCCGCGGATGAGCGCTGGGATTTCTGGATTGACCGTGGCGGTACCTTTACCGATGTGATCGGCCGTGCCCCGGATGGCGTGCTGCACCCACTCAAGCTGCTGTCGGAGAACGCCGAGGCCTACGACGATGCCGCCATCGAGGGCATCCGGCAGCTGCTCGACGCCGATGCCGCCACGCCCGACCCCGACCGGATCGGCACCGTTCGCATGGGGACGACGGTGGCGACTAACGGTCTGCTGGAGCGCAAGGGCGATCGTACTGCGCTGCTGACCACGTCCGGCTTCCGTGATGCGCTTCGCCTCGCCTACCAGGCGCGGCCGGATATCTTCGCCAAGGAAATCATCCTGCCCGAGATGCTCTATGAACGCGTCATCGGGGTCGAGGAACGTCTCTTTGCCGATGGCACGGTAGCGACGCCGCTCGATACCGCGAGCCTCGATGCCGATCTCGAGGCGTTGCGGGAGGACGGGATTGATGCCGTCGCGATCGTCCTGATGCATGCCTGGTGCAACCCCGAGCACGAGGCGATGCTGGCCGATCACGTTCGCGCGCGGGGGTTTGGCCAGGTATCGGTAAGTCACGAGGTCTCGCCGCTGATCAAGCTGGTGGGACGGGGTGACACCACGGTCGTCGATGCCTATCTCTCCCCCATCCTGCGCCGGTACGTGGCGCGGGTGAAAGATGCCCTCGGTGCGACGGCGGCCGGTGAACCCGGTCCGACGCTACAGTTCATGATGTCGTCGGGCGGGCTGACGGCGGCCGAGCGATTCCAGGGCAGGGACGCGATCCTCTCGGGTCCGGCGGGCGGCGTGGTCGGCATGGCACGCAGTGCCGAGGTGGCGGGTTTCGAGGAGGTCATCGGCTTCGATATGGGCGGTACCTCGACCGATGTCGCGCATTTCGCCGGCGATTACGAACGCGCGCTCGACACCGAGGTGGCGGGTGTTCGAATGCGGGCGCCGATGATGCGCGTGCACACGGTCGCGGCCGGGGGAGGCTCGATACTGCATGCCGAGCCGGGGCGTTTTCGTGTCGGCCCCGACAGCGCCGGTGCCGATCCCGGCCCGGCCTGTTACCGCCGCGGCGGCCCGCTGACCGTGACCGATGCCAATGTCATGCTCGGCACGCTCAATCCCGAACTCTTCCCGGCGATCTTCGGCCCCGATCAGGACCGGCCTCTCGACCGCGACACCGTGGTTGAGGCGTTCCGGGCAATCGCCGCCGAGACCGGCGAGGGTCGCTCGCCGGAGGCGGTCGCCGAGGGGTTCATCCACATCGCGATCGAGAATATGGCCGGTGCCATCAAGAAGATCAGTGTGCAGCGCGGCTATGACGTGACGCGCTACCTGCTCAATTCCTTCGGGGGCGCGGGCGGGCAGCACGCCTGTCGAGTGGCGGACGCGCTCGGCATGCAATCGATCCTCGTCCACCCGCTCTCCGGGCTGCTGTCGGCCTACGGGATCGGGCTCAGCCAGGTCTTCACGACACGCCAGCGAGCGCTCGAGATCCCGCTGGAGGAGGGCAGCCGTGCCGGGATCGATACGGCGATGGAGCGCCTCGGCCGCGAGGTTCGGGACGAGATGCGCGCCCAGGGGGTTGCCGATGACGCGATCGCAACGCGCGCCACTCTGCACCTGAAATACGAGGGCACGGATACGGCCCTGCCCGTCGCCTTTGACGGTCACAATCTTGCAGCCGCCCGGGTCGACTTCGAGGCCGCGCACGAGGCGCAGTTCGGGTTTGTGAGCCCCGAAAAGCGCCTGATGATCGAGGCGGTTGAAATGGAGGCGGGCGAGGCCGATGGCGGCGCCGTCCCGGAGATACCCTGGGCCGTGAGTCGCGTGCAGGCGGAGAGCGATCGCCGTGTATCGGTCTTCTCCGGTGGTGACTGGCGGGAGGCGGACGTGTTCCACCGTGAGCGCCTCGCGCCGGGCCACCGGGTGCGCGGTCCGGCCCTGATCATCGAGCCCAATCAGACCATTGTCGTGGAACCGGGCTGGGAGGCGGCCATTACCTCCCACGACCATGTGCTGCTAACCCGTCACGCGGCAATGCGTCGCGATCGGGCGATCGGGGCGCAGAAGGCCGATCCGGTGTTGCTGGAGGTGTTCAACAATCTGTTCATGAACATCGCCGAACAGATGGGCGTCGCCCTGCAGAACACCGCGCAATCGGTGAACATCAAGGAACGGCTGGATTTCTCCTGCGCGGTCTTCAATGCCTCGGGGGCGCTGGTCGCCAATGCACCGCACATGCCGGTGCACCTCGGGTCGATGGAAAAATCCGTGGAGACCGTGATTCGGTCAAATGCGGGCGATGTGAACCCCGGCGATGTGTTCGCGCTGAACGCGCCCTATAACGGCGGGACGCACCTGCCCGACATCACCGTAGTAACGCCGGTCTTTGACGCGGCCGGCGAGGCGATCCTTTTCTGGGTCGCCTCGCGCGGGCATCACGCCGATGTCGGTGGCACCGCGCCGGGCTCGATGACGCCACTGGCGACGAGCGTCGACGAAGAGGGCGTGCTGATCGATAACGTCCGTGTCGTGGCGCGTGGCCAATTTCGTGAAGACGCGCTACGCACGCTGCTCACCGATCACCCCTACCCTTGCCGCAACCCGGATCAGAACATCGCCGATCTGAGGGCGCAGGTAGCCGCCAATGCACGCGGTATCGCCGAGTTGCGCCACATGGTCGCGGAATACGGGCTCGATGCGGTGCAGGCATACATGGTGCATGTCCAGGAGAACGCCGCCGAGTCGGTCCGCCGCCTGATCGGCGGGTTGAGCGATTGCGAATACGAATACCCGACCGATACCGGCCAGACAATCCGTGTCAGGATCAGCGTCGATCACGACGCCCGCGAGGCGCTGATCGATTTCACCGGCACCAGCGATGCGCGCGCCAACAACTTCAACGCGCCCGAGCCCGTCACCCGGGCCGCGGTGCTCTACGTGTTCCGCGTGATGGTTGAGGCGCCGATCCCGATGAACGCGGGCTGTCTCGAACCGCTGCGAATCCACATCCCCGAGGGCTGCATGCTCGCACCGGCCTACCCGCGCGCCGTGGTGGCGGGCAATGTCGAGACCTCGCAGCATGTCACCAGCGCGCTGTTCGGGGCGCTCGGGGCGATGGCCAACTCGCAGGGCACGATGAACAACCTGACCTTCGGCAACGACACCTACCAGTATTACGAGACGATCTGCTCGGGCTCACCCGCGGGCCGGATGAATTCGGGACGCGGGTTTAACGGCACGGACGGCGTGCACGTGCACATGACCAATTCCCGCCTGACCGATCCCGAGGTGCTGGAGCTTCGCTTTCCGGTGTTGCTGGAGGACTTCTCGCTGGTTGCCGGCTCGGGCGGCCGCGGAGCCTTTCATGCCGGCGACGGCACGCATCGCCGGCTGCGATTCCTCGAGGCCATGGACTGCGCCATCCTCTCCTCGCACCGCGACCGGCCGCCGCTGGGTATCGCCGGGGGTAGCGCCGGGCGTTCGGGTCGGACACTCGTCCGCCGCAACGACGGCCGCGACGAGGTGCTGGCGGCCTGCGCCCAGACCCGCATCGAAGCGGGCGAGGCGATTACCGTCATCACACCCACGGCGGGTGGCTATGGCGAAGCGAACGGTTCTACCCGAGGCTGACGTCCAGGAAGAGCATCAGCACCAGTCCGACGGACAGGCCCAGTGTTGCCTTGTCCTGATGGCCACGGCGATGCGTCTCGGGAATGATCTCGTGGCTGATGACATAGAGCATGGCGCCGGCGGCAAACGCCAGCCCCCACGGGAGCAGCGGTTCCGACACGGTAATAATGCCGGCACCCAGCATGCCTCCGACGGGTTCGACCATGCCGGTCAGTGCGGCAATCGTCCAGGAGCGGCGGCGTGAATAGCCCTCGCCGAGCAGTGAGACGGCAACCGCCAGTCCCTCCGGCATATTCTGCAGTCCGATGCCGATGGCAAGCGGCAGACCGCCATTGATGCCGCCTGAGCCGAACCCGACGCCGACTGCAAGACCTTCCGGGAAGTTGTGGATGGTGATCGCGATGATGAACAGCCATACCCGGCGCAGTGACACCGACTCGGGGCCTTCGCGACCGGTGCGGAAATGCTCGTGGGGCAGGCGGTTATTGAGCAGCGCAACGGCACCCATTCCGAGGAGGATCGCGATACACACGATCCCGGCGGGTGTCACGGCGTTTCCGTAACGGATCTCGGCGGCATCAAGCGCCGGGACAATCAGCGAGAAAAACGAGGCCGAGAGCATGACGCCGGCGGCGAAACCCAGGGACAGATCACGGATGGCTCGGGACGGCACGCGCCCGAACAGGACAGGTGTCGCGCCGACCGCGGTCATTGAACCGGCAATCAGGCTGCCGATCAGGCCCAGCATGATGGGGGAGGAGACAGTCATCGCAATTCCGTCAGCAGTATTGCGTATGGACGATACCACGAGTCGCCGGGTTGCAGATGTCAATCACACGGTTTGACTGGATCGACCGACAAGCGCAGCGTTGATGGGATTAAACTGGAACTCATTCGGAACAGAGAACGACAGCCATGACCAACACCAAAGCCTACGCCGCCACCGCACCCGACTCCGGTCTCGCGCCGCACGGTATCGACCGCCGCGAACTGAGGGCGGATGACGTCGCCATCGAGATCGATTATTGCGGCGTCTGCCATACCGACATCCACTTCGCGCACAACGACTGGGGAGTCACCCAGTATCCGCTGGTGCCGGGCCACGAGATCGTGGGCCGCGTGACAGCCGTCGGCGATCAGGTCGGTAACTACCAGGCGGGTGACCGTGTCGGCGTCGGTTGCATGGTCGATGCCTGCCGCGAATGCGAGGCCTGCCAGGACGGGCTGGAGCAGTACTGCCTCAACGGGATGACAGCCACTTATAACGGCCAGGACCGCCACGACGGGTCCATCACAATGGGTGGTTATTCCGAGAAGGTCGTAGTCAGCGAACGCTTCGTGGTGCGTATCCCCGAGAAACTGGAAATGGCCGCCGCCGCGCCGCTGCTCTGCGCCGGCATCACCACCTACTCACCGCTGCGTCACTACGGCGTAAAGGCCGGCCATAAGGTCGGTGTGATCGGCATGGGTGGCCTCGGGCACATGGGCGTTAAGTTCGCGCGGGCCATGGGGGCGGAAGTCACCATCTTTACCCGGTCCGAAAACAAGGTCGCCGAGGCGAAAAATCAGGGCGCCCATCACGTGATTATCTCTACCGATGATCAGCAGATGGCGGACGCGGCCGAGACGTTCGATTTCATGCTCGATACCGTGCCGGTGCAGCACGACCTGAACCCCTACCTTGCCTGCCTCAAGTATGACGGCACCCATATCCTCGTGGGTCTGCTGGAGCCCGTGGATCCGACCCTGAACGCGGGCAACCTGGTGCTGAAGCGCCGCGTGCTGGCGGGCTCACTGATCGGTGGCATGCCCGAAACCCAGGAGGTGCTGGACTTCTGCGCCGAACACGACGTGCGTTGCGACATCGAGATGCTGGACATCAACAACATCAACGATGCCTACGAGAAGGTGCAGAAGAGCCAGGTGAAGTACCGCTACGTGATCGACATGGCGACCCTGAAAAACGCCGCCTGAATTTAGACTCAACCCAGCAGCCGGCGCTGGAGATTCACGAGAATCCGGTCCGCCAGCAGATGGGCACGATCCGTCATCGGACCGGAAAAAAGCTCATCCAGCGTCTGGTGGAAATGCTCGCTCCAGCGCTCGAAATGCTCCGGCCTGAGCGGACCTTTTGCGTGGACCGCTTCGTGTTTCGCCACCATGTTGCGGGTATAGCACCCCTTCTCGCCGAGGAGCATCTTGCGCCAGTACGCCTCGATCGTCGGCAAGTGGTCCTCGATCCGGATCCCTGCGGTCTCCATGAAGACCGGGCGCATCAGTGGGTCGTTGAGCAGGCGCTCGTAGAAGCCCTCCACCAGGGCGTGGATGGCCTCCGGGCTGTCCAGGTCAGGCTTTGAGGTCATGCTGTGGGCTTTGTCCTCGAGTCTCTCTTGTTTTCCCGTTGGCGAGCCCCCAAATCAATCGATAGCGGCGGTAGCAGCCGCCCGCTTCCATACGCGGATTCTCTCAAGGGAGTAATTGATGACCCCACGGATTCTGATTGTTTTGACCTCGCACGAT
Organism: Spiribacter vilamensis; assembly: GCF_004217415.1. Classification (NCBI taxonomy): domain Bacteria; kingdom Pseudomonadati; phylum Pseudomonadota; class Gammaproteobacteria; order Chromatiales; family Ectothiorhodospiraceae; genus Spiribacter; species Spiribacter vilamensis. The sequence goes on along the minus strand of NZ_SHLI01000001.1, from coordinate 944,447 downwards.
CAACTTGGAGACACCGGTCGCCAGACCGGCTTCTGGCTTGAAGAGCTTGCGGCCCCTTATTACACGCTCAAGGACGAAGGCGCGACTCTGACGCTGGCCTCTCCGCAAGGCGGACAGCCGCCGGTTGATCCGGCGAGTGATGCGGAGGAGAGCCACACGGACGCGACGCGGCGCTTCGAGATCGATACGGACGCGCAGGCCGCGCTGGCCACGACGCATCGACTCAGCGATATGAGCGCTGACGACTTTGATGCCGTGTTCTATCCCGGTGGCCATGGCCCGCTCTGGGACCTCGCCGAAGATGCCGACTCGATCCGTCTGATCGAGACCTTTATCGCGCAGGGCAAACCGGTGGCGACCGTCTGCCACGCGCCGATTGTGCTGGTGGGCGTGAAGACCGATGACAATGAGCCGCTGGTCAAGGGACGCGAGGTGACGGGCTTCACCAATGGCGAAGAGGACGCGGTCGGGCTGACCGATGTGGTGCCTCATCGTGTGGAGGACGCGCTCCAGGCCTGCGGCGGCATCTACTCGAAGGCTGATGACTTCACGTCCTACGTGCGTGTCGACGGCCAGCTGATCACCGGCCAGAACCCGCCATCCTCGGCAGCCACCGCCGACGCTCTCCTGGAGTGGCTCAGGAAGCATTAAGTCGGGCTTTTCCTGAACATCAGTCAAAGGATAACCCGATGGCCGTCCGACGCGCCGTCAGCCCTCAGCGGCATCAAGGCCGATGCCAAGACCCGCGGCATCGATGCCGGCCAGGACACAGGCCTGGTCGTTGCCGGGGCTATCGCCGCTGGCACCCACGGCACCGATGATTTCCCGCTTCCCGTCGAGGACCAGGACACCGCCGGGAACGGGGACGAATCGACCTTCGGAGGCAGCGGCGACGCCAGTCACGAAAGCGTCTCGGCCTTGAGTGCGTTCCCCGACCGTAGAGCTCGAGACGCCGAATCCCAGGGCAGCACCGGCTTTGCCCTGGGCGATCTGGAGCCTCAGTACGCCGGAGCCATCCTCGCTATCGGCGGAAACGAGATGCCCGCCGTCATCGAGCACCACCACCGTCAGGGGCTCAAGTTCTTGCCGTCTCGCCTCCGCCAGGGCGGCGCTAATGATCTGGCGTGCTTGCTTGAGCGGCAGATGGGTCGTGCGTCGAAATACCTCGGTGGCCATGCTTTTTCTCCAGGTTTTCAGGATTGATCGATCTCGCAAAAAACGGAAGCCGAATATAACTCAACTTTTTCTTTGAGTGCGCATTTGCGATTGTAAATCCAGTGACAAGTTAACTGCCCACATGTGTGCACACACGTGAGTCATGTCGAATTCTCAATGTCACGATCTTGATGCCATGAGAGTTGCTCGTCGCCCTTGGGCGTACACCGGGGTGCTCCAGGCCGACCTCCGCGGCCAGCCGCCGGCTCCGACCAGGCGAGGGCATCGCTCGGCTGGACGTCGTCAACCTCCATCATTGAAGCCTAATCAAAGGATAACCCGATGGCCGTGATCCTGTTCCTGTCATCGATCGCCCGAACAATCAAAACCACCGAGCCCAGGCGGACCCGGTCCCCTGGCTCGGGACGCTTTAGTCGGGACTGTAGATACGCCCCCACCGAGGTGGTCTCCACTTTGGTTGCGGTTGGCGGCAGTTTGACCCCGTAGACATCGATGAGCGCCTTCATCGGGGCGTCGGTGGCGATGGCGAAGTCGCCGAAAAACTTCCGCGCCGATACCTCCTGCCGGGGACTGCCGGCGAACAGGTGATCCAGCGCCGCGGCGTACTGGGGCGACATGAATATGTAGATGTAGTCATCGGGCTGCAAATAGCCGGCCTTGCGAAAATGCATGGATCGGCCGTCTCTGAGCACCAGCGCCGGACGGGCCCAGCGCGGCAGGCGCGCCCCGCCAACAATGGGGCTCTCGGGCATTACGTGATAGACAACCAGTTCATGATGCGCGGTGCCGGGCAGTTCCAGTTCGATTTTCTCCACCGGCCCCAGGCGTCTGGGCACGATCAACCCCAGTCGCTGCGCTACGGGCTTGATGGTCCACCCCTGCACCAGCAGCGAGGTGAGCACCATGATGAAGGCGACGTTGAAAAACCGCTGGGCATTCTCGATCCCTCCGAGAAAGGGCAGGATCGCCAGCAGAATGGACACCGCCCCGCGCAACCCCACCCAGCCAATGAACGCCGTCTCTTTGGGCGAGAAACGAAAGGGCAGCAGGCAGATCCCCACGGCAATCGGCCGTGCGACGAACATCAGGAAAAGCGCAAGGCCCATTGCGGGCAGTATCACCGCGGGAAAGTCCGAGGGTGTGGCGAGCAGGCCCAGCACCAGAAACATCAGGATCTGGGCAAGCCAGGTGGTGCCATCCTGAAAGCGCCGGAGTGCCGTTCGATGGGGGACAGCGTGGTTACCCGCCACCAGGCCGGCGACGTATACCGCCACGAAGCCACTGCCGCCGAACTGGCTCGCCGCGCCGAACAGCAGCAGTGCGGCTGCGAGCACAAGAATGGGATAGAGCGCGGCCTCGAGGTCGATGGTGTTCATCAGCCGCACCAGTAACCATCCGCCGACGAGGCCGACGCCGATCCCGCCTCCCATCTGCAACCCGAAGCCCGTCAACACCTCAAAGGTGAGCTCTCCCAGGGCGGATTGTGCGCGGATCAACTCCACCAGCGCGGTCACCAGGAAAATCGCGATCGGGTCGTTGGAGCCCGACTCCACGCTCAGTGTCGCCCGCACGCGCTCTCTCAGCGTAATCCCGCCCACGCGCAGCAGGTAGAACACCGCCGCGGCGTCAGTGGAGCTGACAATCGCCCCCAGTAACAGGGCATGGGTCCAGGGCAGACCAAACAGGACGTGTGCAGCAACGCCGACAAAGCCGGTGGTGATCAGGACCCCGAGGGTGGCCAGGGTCAGCGCCGGCGCCGCCGCCTTTTTGAAGTAGCGGAGTTTGGTCCCGAAGCCTGCGTCAAACAGGATGATGGCAAGCGCCATGCTGCCAATCAGGTAGGCCCCGGACCAGTCGTTATAGACGACCCCCAGTCCGTCCTCACCGGCGATCAGGCCAATCGCCAGGAAAAACAGCAAGAGCGGCGCGCCAATACGAAAGGCCAGCACACTGGTCAGCACCGACACGAGCACAAGGCTCGAACCGATCAGAACCAGGGGAGGTAGCCATTCAAGCATGGTGATTTCGTCCAGTCATAATGAAAACTCGATGATAACCTCAACGACGAACGACTGGACGGATGGAGCGTGTTTATGCACCAGATGATCGCCATTGCAACCTACACGCTGGCCTTACCCCTCTGGGCTGGTACCTGGTGGTGGATCGGTGGCTTCCGAATGCAGCGGCAGGATCCGATGCTGTGGCTCCCCAACGGCCTCTGCCTGCTGTTCCTGCTGATCAATCTCGCGCTGGTGACCGTTTTCGGTGAAGTGGGTGCGGTGGCTTACGAAGAAGGCCGGATCGCCTTTATCCAGGACCGCGCCATGATCGTGGTTCAGGCCACGGCGAGCGTGCTGATCGTCGCGGTGCTGGTCTACGGCCTGACGATACGCAAAGTCCCCGTGGAGTTTATCCGCTATCTCCTCTATGCCTTCATCTTTCTACTGGGCGTAATGGCGCCGATTATCTGGATCCCCATCGAAAAGCCCGGGTTTTTCTTTGTGTTACGCCATGTTCAGACCGTCGCGTTGATTTTCAGTCTGTTCCTCTGCGTTGCCGGTATCATCGTTTTGCTGCGCGACATCATGGCGGCCGGCGGCGTGGACATTGATCTGTCGCGTGATAAAAATCGGATGATGTAGTGCGCTCTCCAAGGGCTTTCCACCTCTTTGGCAAACGCGCAGCTTAGGCACGGATGACAGCTCTCTAGCGAGCGATTGAAACTGAGCACCACTCAATTTTCCCCTTTGCGCGCATTTGCGGTTGTAAATACAGTGACAAGCTAACCGCCCACATGTGTGCACATAGGTGGGTCACGTCGGTTTCTCAATGTCACGCGCTCGAGGCCATGAGAGTTGTTCGTCGCATTCGGGCGCTAATCAGGGCACTGCAGGCCGGCGGTTACTCGGGCTTCCGAGCGCTCTGCGAGACGGGCTGCGCTCAGGAAGCCGGTTGCTAGGCGCACTTGCGACGCAAGCACGAAGATCGACAACAACGCCGCCTATCGGGCGCTACGTACCGTGCCGCAGGGACGCAGGAACTACCTCTTCGCCGGCTCCGACCGGGGCGGGGAAAGCGTGGCGTTTATCTGCAGCCTCATCGGTACCGCCCGGCTGAACGGCGTCTCGTGGGCCGTGGCGGCGATACCTACCCCCTCAGCAAGTGCGGGGCTTTGGTTCGATGCTCGGCGCTCTAGCGCGGCTACCTGTTCCTGGTCATGTTCCTGATCGTCGTCGCCATGGTTCACCTCCAGTCTGCAAGTTACCGAGGTTTCCACTGGGGATGGGAAAGATCACATCCACGGCAAACGGATATTGACATAGCGCCTGGTCACCTGAGAATCTGCTTATCTTTACATACGCATATACATATATACGGGTAACGCTGACATTTGAGACGTGCTTTTGAGCGCTTTCAGACATAACCCGACCCAACAGCCTGTTGTTGCTGGAGCAGGAGGGGCGTCGGGGTGAGTGGCACCCGGGACACGCTCCGGGCCGTGCTGGCTTCCCGGGACCTGGGCGGGCTTACCGAGAAATTGATGGAGGTTAAGCGTGAGCAAGACTGATAATTCCCCGGATATCAAGGAGGGCATGGGCCTCTTTGAGCGCTACCTGTCGGTGTGGGTGGCGCTGGCGATCGTGACCGGCATTGCCGTGGGCCAGTTCGCGCCCGTGGTGCCCGAGCTGCTGTCGCGTTTCGAGTACGCACAGGTGTCAATCCCGGTCGCGATCCTGATCTGGGCCATGATCTTCCCGATGATGGTGCAGGTGGATTTCGATTCCATCGCGGGCGTACGTCGCCAGCCCAAGGGGTTGATTATCACCACGACGGTGAACTGGTTGATCAAGCCTTTCACGATGTTCGCCATTGCGTGGTTCTTCCTGGTCGTGCTCTTCGAACCACTGATCGAGGCGGGCCTGGCCCGTGAGTACCTGGCCGGCGCGATTCTGCTAGGGGCAGCCCCTTGTACCGCCATGGTCTTCGTCTGGAGCTACCTCACGCGGGGGGACGCCGCCTACACCCTGGTGCAGGTATCACTCAACGATCTCATCATGCTGTTCGCGTTCGCGCCGATCGTGATGTTCCTGCTGGGGCTCTCGGATATGACCGTTCCCTGGGAGACGATCGGGCTGTCGGTCTTTCTCTACATCGTGATTCCGCTGACCGCCGGCTACGCCACGCGCCGCTACGTAATCGCCAGCAAGGGCATCGATTACTTCGACAACGTCTTCATGAAGCGGTTGGGCCCGGTGACACCCGTTGGCCTGATCCTGACGCTGGTGCTGCTGTTCGCATTCCAGGGCGAGGTCATCCTGCAAAACCCGCTGCACATCGTCCTGATCGCGGTGCCGCTGATTGTTCAGACCTTCCTGATCTTTGCGATCGCCTACGGCTGGGCCAAGGCCTGGAGCGTGCCCCACAGCGTGGCGGCCCCGGGCGCGATGGTCGGCGCCAGCAACTTCTTCGAGCTGGCCGTGGCGGCAGCGATCTCGCTATTCGGGATGCAGTCCGGGGCGGCGCTGGCCACCGTGGTCGGCGTCCTGGTCGAGGTGCCATTAATGCTGGGGCTGGTCTGGATCGCCAATCAGACGCGCGGGTATTTCCCGGAAGCGCAGGCGAGTAGCTAAGGAGAGAGTGATGTTTAAGCACGCACTGATCGGAATCGATTTTTCACCGGCCTGGCCCTGTGTTCGCCGGCGGGTCGAGGCATTACGGGATTCGGGGCTGGAACGCGCAACACTGGTGTATGTACTGAGCAGCCGCTATCCAGCAGTGCCCGAGGAAAGCCACCGGGCCTGGTACGAGCAGCGCCTGACGGAGGAGGCCGAACAGCTCGGGGCATCGGGTCTGGATGTGGACTGGCAGATCCGAACCGGCGAGCCCGGGGGGGAGCTGGTCGCGGCCGCTGATGATACCGGCGCTGATCTGCTGCTGATCGGCAGCCGGGGCCAGAGCCGCTTCCATGAGTTTTTCCTCGGCAGTATCGCGCTTGACACCGCTCGACTGGCAGGACTGCCGCTATGGCTGGAGCCCGTGGGCGAGGAATGCCTGGCAAGCGATCGAACCGTTCTCCTGGCGACGGATGGTTCAACAGCCGCGAAGTCCGCGGAGGCGGTTTTCGCCGATCTGGCCGGGCAGGCGCAGAGGGCGCTGGCCGTCACGGTGCTCGATGACGCCGGGAGCGAGAGCAGTGCCGTCGCCGAGGCGAAGTCTCATCTGGCGGAGCTCTCCGAAGGCATTGCATCGCTTGAGACCCGTGTCGCGGAGGGTGATCCGCGTCGCGCGCTGACCGAGATAGCCAATGCGGAAAACGTGGACCTCCTCGTGCTTGGCAAGCGGGGGCGCAATCCTTTGCAGCAGCTGCTTCTGGGGAGTGTGGCCGAGGCGGCCTGCCGCGGGCTGGATGTGCCCGTTTTGCTGGTGCCTGAAGAGGGCAATTGATTAAAACCGACGCGAAGAATAGAGGATATGGAAATGACGACAGTCACCGTTTATGACCCACCCATGTGTTGCTCAACCGGCGTTTGTGGCGCCGACGTCGACCAACAGGTAATAACGTTTGCCGCCGACCTGGACTGGCTGCAGAGCCAGGGCGTGACCGTGCGGCGGATCAACCTGAGCCAGGAGCCCGCAGAGTTCACGATCAATGAGCAAGTGAACGCGTTAATACAGGCCTCCGGAAGCGATGGTCTACCGGCGATCCTGGTGGATGGTGAGATGGTTTCCAGGGCGCGCTTTCCCTCACGCGAGGAGCTGGCTGCCTGGAGCAGTCTGGCATTTGAGGATCAGGATAGCGCCGCATCAGCCTCGCCGTGCTGCTCATCAAACACGAAAAGCTCCTGCTGCTAAGGATGACGGAAATGTTCGATAATCTACCTAAGTTCGTATTCTTCACCGGCAAAGGGGGCGTTGGTAAAACCTCACTGGCCTGCGCTACGTCCGTTAACCTTGCGGACGCGGGGCAGAAAGTGTTGCTGGTGAGTACCGATCCGGCATCCAATGTCGGCCAGGTGTTCGATACCCGCATTGGTAATCACATCAAGCCGATTCCCGATGTTGCTGGGCTTGAAGCACTGGAAATCGATCCTGAAGCGGCGGCGGAAGAGTATCGTGAACGGATCCTCGGTCCCGTACGGGAACGTCTGCCAGAGGAGGCTGTTGCCAGCATCCAGGAACAGCTCTCGGGGGCCTGCACCACCGAGATCGCCGCGTTTGACAAGTTCACTGCCATGCTCACGGACGAGGCACTGATCGGGCGCTACGACCATATTGTTTTCGACACCGCGCCCACCGGCCATACCATACGGCTGCTGAAGTTACCTGGTGCCTGGACCGGGTTCCTGGAAACCGGGGGTGACGCCTCCTGCCTCGGGCCCCTGGCTGGGCTGGAGCAGCAACGCGAGCGCTACGCGGCCGCCGTCGACAGCCTTTCTGACGAGTACCTGACCCGTCTCATCCTGGTGGCCCGCCCCCGGACAAGTTCAATGGCGGAAGCCGCGCGAACCCACCGGGAGCTGGCCGATATCGGCATACGCAATCAGCATCTCGCCATTAACGGCATGATGCCGGCTGAGGGTTCAGACGATGCTCTGGCCGCCAGTATGATTGAGCGTGAGCGCACCGCCGTGGAAGAAGTCGATTCAGATCTCGCGGGTTTACCGCAAAGCCACTTCTACCTGCGCCCTGAAAACCTGGTGGGGCTGGATGCCCTGCGGCGAATGAATCAGCCGGTTGAAACCATGCGCTCCGGGACACCCCGGCGTGCTCTGGATAATTTGCCCCCCCTTTCCCGCCTGGTTGATGACATTGAGGCCGATGGTAAGGGCCTGGTGATGACCATGGGCAAAGGCGGGGTTGGCAAGACCACGATCGCAGTAGCCGCTGCCGTAGAGCTGGCCGCCCGTGGCCACGAGGTATTGCTGACCACAACCGACCCGGCTGCTCACCTGACTGAAACCCTTGCGGGCGATGTCGACAACCTGACCGTCAGTCGCATTGATCCCGAGGTGGAAACCCAGACTTATCGCGATCACATCATGGCGACCCGTGGTGCCAGCCTCGATGCGGAGGGCCGCAAGATGCTGGAGGAAGATCTGCGCTCACCCTGCACCGAGGAAATCGCGGTGTTCCAGGCTTTCTCCAGAACCATCCGCGAAGCCGGGCATAAATTCGTGATCATGGATACGGCCCCGACCGGTCATACACTGTTGCTGCTGGATGCAACCGGCTCGTACCACCGGGACATCATGCGTCATGCCGGAGAGACGAGCGCAAACATGGTGACACCGATGATGCGTCTGCAGGATCCGAAGCAGACCAAAGTGCTGATCGTGACCCTGCCGGAAACCACACCGGTGCTGGAAGCCGCGCGCCTACAGGACGATCTGAAAAGAGCGGAAATCACGCCTTACGCCTGGGTGGTCAACGCCAGCCTGGCAGCCACCGAGACCAGCCATCCACTGCTGGTTGCACGGGCTGCAACAGAGGCATCGGAAATAACCCGGGTCGAAACAACCCTGAGTTCCCGATACGCGGTTGTTCCGATGCTCGCTGAAGACCCGATCGGAGCCGCAAAGTTGCGTGCGCTTGTCGGGCATCAGGAGGAATTGGTGTGAGGACTGCAACGGCGGACATGCCCGAAACGCCCCTTGTCAGTGGCGACTGGTTGGCCGCACGACTGGACGCGCCGGGGCTGGTGATCGTCGATGCCCGTAAGGGCGACGGTTATGCCGAGGCGCACATCCCCGGCGCGCGGCAACTCATGCTTACTCCGCTGTTGCACCAATCCGGTCGGGTGATAGACCCCGAGGATTTCGCAGCGGAAATGGCCCGGCTTGGTGTCGGGCCGGACACGCTGGTGGTGGCTTATGACGACGGTAACAACCTGTTCGGTGCGCGGCTGTGGTGGGTTCTACGCTACTACGGCCACGACAACGCGGTTGTTCTGGATGGCGGTTGGGACAACTGGATATCGACAGGGCTGCCCAGGACCGACGAAGCCCCGCCGGCTCCGGAACCGGGGGCGTTCAAAGCATATCCAAACCCGGAATACCTTGCCGAAACGGCGGATGTGCGCGCCGCGATAGACGACCCGGATCGGCAGATTGTCGACGTGCGCGGGGATGCGGAGTGGCTGCGTGCCACACCAACCGAAGCCTCTATGGCCGGGCACATTCCTGGCGCCCTGCATATGGTCTGGACCGACTGCCTTGATCCCGCCACCCGCCGCTTCCGGTCTGCAGATGAGTTGCGCGCGCACTTCACGCTGCTCGGGTTACGGCCGGAGGCTGAAATCATTACCTATTGCCAGGGTGGCATTCGCGCCGCGCATACCGTTCTGGCACTAACGATCGCGGGCTTTGTACACGTGCAAAACTACGAGGGATCGTGGGCCGAATGGAGCCGGGTGCAGATGCCTGCAACCGTCGAACGCGCAAGCCCGGTGCACCCCGCCGGGCAGAATCCCGGCGGCGTCGATCAGTCTGTTTGAGACCAGCGGCAACGGCGGTAGTGATGAGCACAGAAAAATCCAGTGTCGCTTTTTTTGACCCCGACAAAAAGACGCATCAGTTCGCGGCGGATTTACTGGCAAAAGCTGATATAAAGATTGGTGGGTCTCGACCGTGGGATATTCGTTTCAATGCACACGGCGTACCCGAGGCAGCCATGGCTCAGGGTAACCTTGGTTTCGGTGAGGCCTACATGAATGGCGCCTGGGAAGTAGATGAGCTGGACGAATTCTTTTATAAACTGCTCAGCGGCAAAATTCCCGACCAGATCAAGCCGACTAAAATCCTCCCCCATATCCTCAAAACCAAGTATCTGAATCGGCAAACTGAAAAACGTGCCTGGGAGGTTGGCAAGAGCCATTACGATCTGGGAAACAGATTCTACGGCGCCATGCTCGACTCCCGCATGACCTACACCTGCGGATACTGGAAAGATGCAAGTAATCTGGAGGAGGCGCAGCTCGCCAAGCTGGATCTGATCTGCCGCAAGCTGCAGTTGCAGCCTGGCATGCGCCTGCTGGACATCGGATGCGGCTGGGGCAGCCTTATGGCTTATGCGGCCGAGCATTACGGGGTAGAGGCGGTAGGCATGACCATTTCAAAAGAACAGGTGGAGTGGGCCACAGCGAAGTACCCTCATCTCAAGCTGGATTTTCGCCTGACGGATTACCGGGAAATAGATGAAAAATTTGATCGTATCGTCAGCGTTGGCATGTTCGAGCATGTTGGATCGAAAAACCATCGTACCTTTATGGAGGTCGCCCACCGTTGCCTGAACCCGGGTGGGCTTTTCTTACTGCATACCATTGGCAGGAATCTGCGCAATTCCTACCCTGACCCGTGGATTGACAAGTATATTTTCCCGAACGGTGAATTGCCCTCGCTTGGCCAGATTGGTGATGCGGTGGACGAGCTGTTCGTGGTGGAAGATTTGCATAACTTCGGTGCCGACTATGATAAAACGCTATTGGCGTGGTGCCGGAACTTTGAAGCGGCCTGGCCTGAATTTCAGGCTGAGCTTGGCGAGCGCTTCTACCGAATGTGGCGTTATTATCTACTTTCCTGTGCCGGCGCTTTTCGTGCTCGTAATATTCAACTCTGGCAGTGGGTGTTGGCAAAAGATGGTGTGAAAGGGGGGTATACAAGAGTGACCTGAACCAGCCTTAGTGTCGGATGCCACGGCAAAACGCACGTCAGTACCCCACATCCAGGCCCTGTCTCCTCAGTCAGCTCGTCCATTGCCTCCTGGCTAACGCGTTCGCGTTCTGCCTTGTAGGCCAGCAGGTTTTGGTCAAAGCAGCGTATGGACCCATTGGGTCTTCAACCCTTTGGCAAATCCGCCCAATGCCGCTATACTTTCGCCCCTGACGACAGGCGCGTAGCTCAGTAGGTTAGAGCACCACCTTGACATGGTGGGGGTCGGTGGTTCGAATCCACTCGCGCCTACCACATCCTGTCCCCTGATCAATGCAAGTGGCCTCTGGTATGGGTCACCACTGTGGAGCCTTGAATGCCCCTTATCACCCTTCCCGATGGCAGTCAGCGCGACTACGCCACTCCGTTATCCGTTCTCGAAGTCGCACAGGATATTGGCGCCGGCCTTGCAAAGGCGACGGTCGCCGGCCGCGTTAATGGCACGCTGGTCGATGCCTGTGATCCGATCGATACCGACGCCGATCTGCAGATCATTACGCCAAAAGATCCGGAAGGTCTCGAAATTATCCGCCACTCGTGCTGCCACCTGCTCGGTCAGGCGGTCAAGCAGCTCTATCCAGAGGCACAGATGGCGATCGGCCCGGTGGTGGAGGGCGGTTTCTATTACGACATCCGCTACGACGCCGGCTTCCACCCGGAAGATCTGGAGCAAATCGAGCAGCGCATGGCGGCGCTGATCGACCAGGAATACGATGTGGTCAAGCGCGTGACACCGCGCTACGAGGCGCTTCAGCTGTTCCGCGAGCGCGGCGAGAACTACAAGGTCGAGCTGGTCGAGAACCTGACCGACGTCGATTCGATGGCGCTCTACCATCACCAGGAATACGTGGATATGTGCCTCGGCCCGCATGTGCCCAACACGCGGTTCCTGAAGGCGTTCAAGCTCACCAAGCTGGCGGGGGCCTACTGGCGCGCCGACGCCAACAACGAGATGCTGCAGCGTATCTACGGGACGGCATTCGGCGATCGCAAGGCCCTGAAGGCGCATCTCAAACTCCTCGAGGAGGCGCAGAAGCGCGATCACCGTCGTATCGCACGCAGCCAGGACCTCTTCCACATCCAGGAAGAATCCCCGGGCATGGTGTTCTGGCATCCCAACGGCTGGCGTATCTACACGACGCTGCAGGACTATCTGCGTGGGCGCCTGTCGGCGCATGGCTACCAGGAGATCCGGACGCCCGAGCTGGTGGACCGCAGCCTATGGGAGCGTTCCGGTCACTGGGAGAAGTTCCGCGAGGACATGTTCACGACGCACTCGGAGCACCGCGACTACGCGGTCAAGCCCATGAACTGCCCCTGCCATGTCCAGGTATACAACCAGGGGCTGAAGAGCTATCGCGATCTGCCACTTCGCCTGTCGGAGTTCGGCAACTGTCATCGCAACGAGCCGTCCGGCACGCTTCACGGGCTGATGCGCGTGCGCAATTTCACGCAGGACGATGCCCATATCTTCTGTACCGAGGACCAGCTCCAGGACGAGGTGTCGGCTTTTCTGGATCTGGCATTCAGCGTCTATCACGACTTCGGTTTCGACGAGGTCCAGGTCGCACTGTCTACACGGCCGGAGAAGCGCGTCGGCGAGGACGCCCTCTGGGATCGGGCCGAATCGGCGCTCGAACACGCGCTCCAGGCGAAAGATATGGCGTTCACCGTCAACCCGGGGGAGGGCGCCTTCTACGGGCCCAAGATCGAGCTCGCCATGCGCGACTGCCTCAACCGGGTCTGGCAGTGCGGGACCATGCAGGTGGACTTCTCCATGCCGGGCCGGCTCGATGCGGAATACGTCGCTGAAAGCGGCGATCGGGAAGTGCCGGTGATGCTCCACCGCGCGATCTTCGGATCGTTCGAGCGGTTCATCGGCGTCCTCACCGAGCACTACGGGGGCGACTGGCCGGTCTGGCTCGTGCCGACCCAGGTCGAGGTCGTCAACATCACCGATCGCCACGCGGATTACGCCCGATCGATTCAGAAGTCCCTGACTGAAAGGGGATTCCGGGCGGAGTGTGACTTGAGGAACGAGAAGATCGGCTTTAAGATCCGTGAGCATACGATTCGTCGAGTGCCGTATATGGCAGTCGTCGGTGACAAGGAGCGGGAATCGGGACAGGTTGCGGTCCGTACACGGATCGGTGAGGATCTCGGTTCCATGCCGCTGGAGACGTTCATGGAGCGTCTCAATCAGGATGTTGCCCGTCTGGGCCGAACGCTTGTGGAGGATTAAGCATCGCTATACGCAGAAAGCCGGGGGCGCGTCGCCAGCAGCCCGGCGCCGGTGAGAACCGGCGGATCAACGAGGATATTCAGGTCCCCCGTGTCCGGATGATCGACGAAAACGGCGAACAGGTCGGTATCGTCGGTACCGACGAGGCTGTCAGTCGGGCGCAGGGCGTGAGTCTGGACCTGGTCGAACTGGACCCGAACGCCGACCCGCCCGTCTGCCGGGTGATGGACTTCGGCAAGTGGAAGTTCGAGCAGTCCAAGAAACAACAGGCTGCCAAGAAGAAGCAGAAGCAGATCGAGGTCAAGGAAGTAAAATTCCGGCCCGGGACGGACGTGGGCGATTACGACGTCAAGCTGCGTAATCTCAAGCGATTCCTCGAGGAAGGCGACAAGGTAAAGGTTACACTGCGCTTCCGGGGCCGGGAGATGGCTCACCAGGAGCTGGGTCTCGAGCTGTTGCAGCGGGTCGAGAAAGATCTGGAAGACGATGCCACCGTTGATCAGCGGCCCAAGATGGAAGGCCGGTTGATGGTGATGACGATGTCTCCCCGCAAGGGGAAATAGCGGAGGTTTCGGCCTCCGTCGGGTGAGCGCCCGGTTCGCCGGGTGTTCTTTTTTGTGGCAACGGAGAAGCGGTTCATGCCGAAGATGAAGACGAACCGTGGCGCCGCCAAGCGCTTCCGCAAGACCGCGAGCGGTCGTTACAAGCGGGCGCATGCCTTCCACAACCACATCCTGACCAAAAAGGATGCGAAGCGGAAGGTGGAGTTGCGAGCGACCACACTGGTTGCAAAGCGGGATACGCCGATGATTCGGCGGCTACTTCCCTACAGCTGATTTAAACTGAACAGAGAGGATTCTGAAGATGGCCAGAGTAAAGCGTGGCGTCACTGCACGCCGCCGCCACAAGAAGGTCCTCGGCAAGGCGAAGGGTTACTACGGCGCACGTCACAAGACGTTCAAGGTAGCTAACCAGGCGGTCATTAAGGCCGGCCAGTACGCCTACCGGGATCGCCGGGTTCGCAAGCGCGAGTTCCGCGCGTTGTGGATCCAGCGCATCAACGCCGCGGCCCGTATCAACGGGCTGTCCTACAGCCGGCTCATGAACGGTCTCAAGCAGGCCGAGATTGAGGTGGACCGCAAGATGCTCGCCGATATGGCGGTGCATGATGCCGCCGGCTTCAGCGCGATTGCCGAGCGCGCGAAGGCGGCGCTGGCGTAAACGTCCCGGCAAGGGACGGCCAGCAGGGGAAGGCCGTTGTCTTCCCCTTTTTTTTGTCTGCAACGGGAATAACCATGAGTGACGCGCTCCAGTCATTGACCGAGCGGGCCGAGCAGGCCGTCGACGACGCCAGTAGCGTCGCCGAGCTGGATGCGGTCCGCGTTGCCTACCTGGGCAAGAAAGGCCAGATTACCGAACAGCTGAAGTCGCTGGGTCGACTGCCCGCGTCGGAGCGCCCGGCGGCCGGGCAGGCGATCAACGCCGCCAAGCAGCGGGTCGCCGAGCGGATCGAGGCGCGCCGTACCGAGCTGGAGGCGGCGGAGCTTGACGCCTCCCTGGAGGCGGATCGTGTGGATGTGACACTGCCCGGTCGCGGCGAGCCGCCGGGCGGGCTGCATCCCATCACCCGGACGCTCGAGCGCATCGAATCGATGTTCCGCGGCGTTGGCTTCGCGGTAGCGGAAGGCCCCGAAGTGGAGGACGATTACCACAACTTCGAGGCCCTCAACATCCCCGCCGATCACCCGGCGCGGGCGATGCATGACACCTTCTACTTCGATGCCCGGCACCTCCTGCGCACCCATACCTCGCCGGTCCAGATCCGCGTCATGGAGGCGGAGGGTGCGCCGGTGCGAGTGATCGCCCCGGGCCGTGTCTATCGCTGCGATTCGGATCTGACCCACACGCCGATGTTCCACCAGGTCGAGGGTCTGCTGGTGGACGAGGGCGTCACCTTCGGCGACCTCAAGGCGGTGCTCGAGGATTTCGTGCGGCGCTTTTTCGAGGCCGATCTGGCGCTGCGCTTCCGGCCCTCCTACTTCCCGTTCACCGAGCCCTCGGCCGAGGTGGATGTCGAGTGCATGTTCTGCCACGGCGAGGGTTGTCGGGTCTGCAGCGGCAGCGGTTGGCTCGAGATCCTGGGTTGCGGCATGGTCCACCCGGCGGTCTTCGAATCGGCGGGCATCGATGCCGAGCGCTACACCGGCTACGCCTTCGGCATGGGCGTCGAGCGGCTGGCGATGCTGCGCTACGGCGTCAACGACCTGAGAATCTTTTTCGAGAACGATCTGCGCTTTTTGCGCCAGTTTCGCTAGGAGCGCTGCATGAGAATCAGCGAACGTTGGTTGCGTGAATGGGTGGCCCTGCCGGCGTCGACCCGCGAGTTGGCGGAACGCCTGACCATGGCCGGTCTCGAGGTGGATTCGGTGGAAACCGCCGCGCCCGCCTTCAGCGACGTAGTGGTCGGTGAGGTAACGCTCTGCGAGCCCCACCCGGACGCCGAGCGCCTCAAGGTCTGCACGGTGGAAGATGGCAGTGGCGAACCGAAGGCCGTCGTCTGCGGTGCGCCCAATGCCGTAACGGGGCTGAAGGCGCCCTTCGCCCGTGTCGGTGCGCGCCTGCCTGGCGACATGAAAATCAAGGCGACGAAACTGCGGGGCGTCAAGTCCTGGGGCATGCTCTGCTCGGCGAAGGAGCTGGGGTTCTCCGAGGAGAGCGCCGGACTGATGCCGCTGCCGGCGGATGCGCCCGTGGGCGAGGACCTGCGCGAGTGGCTGGATCTGGATGATGCGGTGATCGAGGTCGAGCTCACGCCCAATCGCAGTGACTGCCTGAGCATGGCCGGCGTCGCCCGGGAGGTGGGCGTACTGACGGGGCATCCGGTAACGGCGCCGGACGCCGATCCGGTGGATGCGGTGCATGATGTCACCCGGCCGGTCCGTCTCGAGCAGCCGACCGACTGCCCGCGCTACTGTGGGCGCGTCATTCGCGGGATCGACCCCGATGCTGCGACGCCGGTCTGGCTGGCAGAGCGCCTGCGGCGAGCCGGTATCCGTCCGCTGAGCCTGACGGTGGATATCACCAATTACCTGATGCTCGAACTCGGTCAGCCCATGCACGCCTTCGATCTCGAGGCCCTCGACGGCGGTATCCGGGTGCGTCACGCGCGTCAGGGGGAGTCGATCACGCTGTTGAACGGCGAGTCCGTGACCCTGGCGGCGGGGACCCTGGTCATTGCCGACGATGATCGGCCCGTCGCCATCGCCGGCGTCATGGGCGGACAGGACACGGCCGTCAGCGCGGGCACCACCGATCTGTTTCTCGAGGCGGCGTTCTTCGCCCCGTCCGCCATCGCCGGTCGTGCCCGCGAGTACGGACTGCATACCGATTCCTCGCACCGCTTCGAGCGCGGGGTCGACCCGCAGCGCTGTCGCGATGCCATCGAGCGCGCGACCGCACTGATCCTCGCCCATGCCGGCGGTGAGCCGGGGCCCGTCATCGAGGCGGTGGACCCCGATCACCTGCCCGCGACCCGCGCCGTCAGCGTCCGCCCGGCGCGCGCGAACGCACTGCTCGGAACGGCGATTGAGCCGTCCGCGATGGAGGAGACGCTGACCCGCCTTGGCATGCCGCCGAGGGCCGACGGTGATACCTGGTGGGTCGAGGCGCCGAGCTGGCGTTTCGACATCGCCCGCGAGGTCGATCTGATCGAGGAGATCGCGCGGATCCATGGCTATGATCGACTCCCCTCAACGCGTACGGCCCTGCCGGCGTCGATCCCTGCACAGTCCGAATCGAGTGTAGCGCTGGGCCGGTTGCGATCGCTGCTGGTGGACCGGGGCTACCACGAGGCGATTACCTACAGCTTCGTACCCGCGGATCTGCAGGCAAGGCTCGACCCCGAACACCCGCCACTGGCCCTCGCCAATCCGCTCTCGAGCGATATGGACGTGATGCGAAGCTCCCTCTGGCCGGGTCTGATCCGGGCGGTGGTGCACAATCGCAACCGCCAGATGCCGCGTGTCCGGTTGTTCGAGGCGGGTCTGCGCTTCCGCGGCGCCCTCGGGGCGCTCGAGCAGACGCCGGTCATTGCCGGTGTGTTGACCGGTCCGGCAACGCCCAAACACTGGGATCATTCCGATCGCCCGGTGGATTTTTTCGATATCAAAGGCGATGTCGAAGGGTTGCTTGCGCTGACGGGGCCGGCGCACGCCTGCCGGTTCGAGTCGGCGGCGCATCCGGCCCTCCATCCGGGGCAGTCGGCGCGTATCGTCAGTGGCGAGCGTACCATTGGCTGGGTGGGTGCATTGCATCCGGAGCAGGCCCGGGCGATGGATCTGGACGGGGCCGTCTATCTGTTCGAACTCGAGCAATCGGTCTTCCATCACCGCTCGCTACCCGCGTTCAAACCCCTTTCCCGGTATCCGTCCATCCGGCGTGATCTCGCCATTGTCGTCGCGGAGTCGGTCTCCGCGGATGCGGTGCGCGACTGCATTACCGCTGCCGCGGGGCGGGTGCTCGATTCCGTTGCCCTGTTTGACGTCTACCGGGGCAAAGGTGTCAGCGACGGGTGTAAAAGCCTCGCTATGGGATTGATATTGCAGGATAATTCCCGCACGCTAACAGATGATGAGATCGATGCGGTGCAGCAGGCCGTCGTCCGTTCGCTGCACGAGACACTGAACGCGGAATTGAGGGAGTAGGGCAGGCATGGCGCTGACCAAGGCCGACATGGCCGAGCGGCTTTTCGAGGAGGTAGGCTTGAACAAGCGCGAGGCCAAAGAACTGGTCGAGAGCTTTTTCGAGGAGATTCGCCAGGCCCTCGAGGCAGGCACGCCGGTGAAGCTCTCGGGGTTCGGCAACTTCGATCTGCGTGACAAGAGCGAGCGTCCCGGTCGAAACCCGAAGACGGGCGAGGAGATCCCGATCTCTGCGCGTCGCGTCGTCACATTCCGGCCGGGGCAGAAGCTCAAGGCCCGGGTAGAGGCCTATGCCGGACACGAGCAGTAGCGAGGCGCTGCCGCCGATCCCGGCGAAGCGCTATTTCACGATCGGTGAGGTCAGCGAGCTCTGTGCGGTCAAGCCGCATGTGCTGCGTTACTGGGAGCAGGAGTTCAGTCAGCTCAGTCCGGTTAAACGACGCGGCAATCGTCGCTACTATCAGCGCCAGGACGTCATCCTGATCCGCCAGATCCGCGGCCTGCTGTACCTGCAGGGGTTTACCATCGGCGGCGCCCGGCAACAGCTCTCGGGCGAGTCGGCCCGCGATGACAGCAATCAGCGCCAACAGGTGGTTCGGCAGATCCGCACCGAGCTCGAGACACTGCTGAGTGAACTCAAGCGCTGAGGCCACTGGGCGGTGGTGGCTGGCCCGCAGGCGGAAGCTGTTGTATCATTTCAATCAGTCGGGGCGTAGCGCAGCCTGGTAGCGCATCTGCATGGGGTGCAGAGGGTCGCAGGTTCAAATCCTGCCGTCCCGACCATCATCAAGATATCCAGTGACTCCGCTACTTTCCCGCTCCTGCCGATCGTCCGATTTCCCTGAAATCAATGAAGCACTGATCGTCCGTGTTATACACTCATCGGAAATTAGTGCTGATATCCGCAATGCGGATGAGGGAAGGATGTCGCGATGACGAATGATGTGGTGGTGGATCGGCTCAACGAGGGGCCGTTGATTTGTGCCGAAGGCTTTCTGTTCGAGCTCGAACGACGCGGTTACCTTTCCGCTGGCGAGTTCGTTCCCGAAGTGGCGCTGCTTCGACCGGATGCGCTCGAGACGTTGCACCGCGACTTCCAGCATGCCGGCTCGGATATCGTCCAGGCATTCACCTATAACGGTCATCGCGAGAAAATGCGCGTGATCGGCAAAGAGGACAAGCTCGAGCCGCTCAACCGCTCCGCACTCCAGATCGCCCGCCGCGTTGCGAACGAGCAGCCGGGTAACCTGATGGCCGGTAACATCTCCAACAGCAATATCTGGGATCCGGACGATCCGCAGGTGCAGGACGAAGTCCGCACCATGTTCGATGAGATGGTGCGCTGGTCGGTCGAAGAGGGCGCCGATCTGATTATCGCCGAGACCTATTATTACGCCGGCGAGGCGCGTGCGGCCCTCGACGTGATCCGTGACCACGGGCTGCCAGCGGTGATCACGCTCGCGCCCATGGCCGAAAACCGGATGATGGACGGCCCCGGGATCGTCGAGACCTGCCTCGACCTCGAGCAGGCCGGTGCCAGCGTGGTGGGCATGAACTGCTTCCGCGGTCCGGATACGATGCTGCCCTGGATCAAGGCGATCCGCGAGGCGGTGAGCTGCCATGTGGCGGCGTTGCCCGTGACCTACCGCACCACCGAGGAAGAGCCCACCTTCTTCAGTCTGACCGAGTCGTCGTCCTGCAGCTGTCCTTCTCCCCATGGCCGGCCTTTCCCGACCGCACTCGATCCGTTCTACTGCAACCGCTATGAAATGGGTGCCTTCGCCCATGCCGCCCACGAGATGGGCGTGAATTACCTCGGCGTGTGTTGCGGTGCCTCACCCATGCATATCCGCGAGGTGGCCATGGCGGTGGGACGGACGCCGGTGGCGGCGCGATTCGCCGAGCGGATGGAAAACCATTTCATGTACGGCGCCCACGACCGGCTCCCCGAGCACATACGAGCGCTGGGCGATAAGGCCTAGTGTCGGGCACCCTGTCCCTCGCGCCGGTCGTGGCCAGCGCGGCCAGCGGTGTGGTGATGCTCGGCGGTATGGCAATGCTCTACCGCGATCACGTCCGACGGGGGCTGCTGGGCGCGACGCGTCGGCAGCTCGTTCTGGGCGGTATCCTGGGCGTTGCCGTCCTCCTGGTTTTGCATCAGCCGCTGGAGGCGGCTCCCGGTCTACTGCTCAATGCAGCGATCCTGTTCACGGGTCTGGCCGGGCTGCTTGCCGGTGGATGGGGCGCTATCGCCGCCCTCGCCATTGTGTTACCCGCACGGCTGCTGACGGATGTCGAGTCACTCGTCCCCGGTGCGACGACAATGGCTTTTATTGCCGCGCCTGGCGCGGGCCTGCTTGCGGGCTGGATCCGGCCCCGTGTAGCACTGACCTCGCCCTGGAGCGAGGTCCTGTCCGGTGTTCTCCTGTCTCTACCTTTGCTTGCAGTGGTGGGCTTCGGGGCGACGCCCCGGGAGGTTGCGCTCGCCGAGACCGTACCGCTCATCTTTGCGATCAATATGGCGGGCGCAGTCTTCGTCGGCTGGCTGGGAATGGATGTCGAGGAGACGACCCGCGCCCTCGAGGAACACCGTCACAACCTGGCGCTGGATCCACTGACCGGGCTCAAGAACCGGGACGCACTGGAGGCGGATATCGATGCCGAGGTTGGTGCGGCTCCGGCGGTCAGGCCCGCCTTTGCGCTGGTCTGCCTCGATATCGACAACCTCAAATACATCAACAACGCACTCGGGTTTGCGGTGGGGGACGCGGTGCTTTGCTCCATCGCGCAGCGTCTCTCGATGCAGTGCCGTACCGGCGAGACGCTGTACCGGTTAACCGGTGACAAATTCGCCGTGCTCGTGGCCTCCGGGTCGACAGAGCATCTGATGCAGCGCGGCGAGGCGTTTCTCGACGCACTTCGCCGGGTCCATCCGATTGATGACTACGATCTGTTGGTGACAGCCAGCGTCGGCATCGTCGTTGCGCCATCCCATGGTCGAACCCGGGCGGCACTGCTGGAGAACGCGGACATCGGCGTCGACCAGGCTAAAGCAGAGGGCCGCAACCGTGTCATGTGCTTCAGCCGGGAGATGCGTGCCGCGCTTGAGCGAAAGCTCACTTTGACCCAGGCGTTGCAGCACGCGCTGGTCGATGGTGATGAGCTCCGAATTGTGTTCCAGCCCAGATTGAGCGCTCGCGATGGCTGCGTCTGCGGCGCCGAGGTCCTGCTGCGCTGGCGACACCCGTCGCTCGGTGATATCAGCCCCGCGGAATTTATCCCGCTCGCCGAGCGTGCGGGTCTTGTCTGTACGCTCGATCGCCTGGTGTTTGATCGCGCTGGTCGCCAGCTGGCCGAGTGGCAGCGGCGCGGTTGCCGCCTCGATCTCTCCATCAATGTCTCGGCGCTTAGCCTGATTGCCGGACACGCCGCCCAGGACATGCTCGAGCGACTGGATCGGCACGGTGTCGACAAGCGCAGTGTCGAAATCGAGGTGACCGAGACCGAAAACATCGGCGATTCAAAGACCGTCCACGCCAATCTCCGGCAGTTCCGGGCAGCGGGGATCAGAGTGGCGCTGGATGATTTCGGGACGGGGCACTCATCACTGCGCTACGTGCAGGCGCTTCCGCTGTCCACGCTCAAGATCGATCGCTGTTTTGTCGCCGATATCGACAACGCGGATGGCAAAGCGGTGTCGATCCTCGCGTCATCCATTGCACTCGCCCGGGCACTGGACCTGGTGATCGTGGCGGAGGGTGTCGAAACGGAGCGCCAGCGAGAGTGGCTGATTGAATACAACTGCGATCAGCTCCAGGGCTTTCTGCTTGGTCGACCGATCGAGGCGGATGGATTTGAGCGTCACTATCTACCGGACAGGGGCCGTCAAGCCTGATGGTGGTGCGCCAGCGTCCTTTGCTCTTTCTGCCACTGGCTTTGTTGCTGCTGTGCGTCGGCCCTATCCCGGCCGCCCATGCAGCGGATACTGCCCTGACGCTGGGGGTGCTTGAATATCGCGACGAAGCGACTGTCCGACAGCAATGGTCGTCGGTCATTGATCGACTGAACGACTCCCTGCCAGAGCGGTTCCGGCTTCGGCTGCTGGTGCTTCCTCCTGATCGAGGGCCGGAGGCGATTCGGCGAGAGGAGGTGGATCTGGTCCTCGCGAACCCCGCCCATTACGCAACGCTCCATGAGACATCGGTGCTCGGCTCTCCGATCGCGACACTGGTGCGCGGCATCGATCGTCACGGCGCAGCGCGCGCGGGTGGCGTGCTGATTCGCCGGGCCGAGTCCTCCGACCTGCGTACCCGGGAATCCCTCCGCGATCGGCGCGTCGCCATTATGGGTGGCGATCATTCGGGCGGGTATCTACCCAACGCCTGGGCACTCCAGCAGCGGGGAATCGACCTCGACGCCATCGATTTCGTCCGTACGCCGCAGAGCCAGGGAGAAGTCGTGGATGCAGTCCTCGACGGCCGCGCCGATGCGGGGTTTATCCGGACAGGGGTCCTCGAATCGCTGGTGGATGCGGGACGGATAGACCCGGGGCAGATACGGGTCATCGAACCCGTTGTCTATCCGATGTTTCCCCACGTGGCCTCAACCCGGCTGCTCCCCGAGTGGCCTGTCGCGGCGCGCCGAGGGCTCTCGCAGGCGGCGCGGAAGGCGGTGGCGGCCGCGCTCTACTCGCTGGATCCCGCTGATCCGGATGCCGGTATCCAGGGATTTGCGCTGCCGGCGGATTACGGCGTTGTCCGCACGCTCATGCAGGATCTGCGCATACCGCCGTTCGATGAGAAACCGGCCTTTAACCTCGGCGATGTATGGGACCGCTACTGGTTAAGCGTGGTGATTATTACAGGGCTTGCGGGTCTGGTGCTGGTTCTGCTCGGGCTGATCGGTCTTTTCTATTATCGTCAGCGTCGTCTGAACCGACGCTTGAACTGGCTCTTTAGCCGGCTGCAGGGAGTCGTTGCTGGCACACGGGCAGGGACCTGGGAGTGGCATGTCCCCTCCGGTCGCACCCATTTCAATGAGCGCTGGGCGGAAATGCTCGGGCACTCCCTGGCGGAACTCGAGCCCACCAGCATTGATACCTGGAACGAGCGGGTCCACCCCGACGACCTTGTACTGGCGCGGCACCAGATGCAGCGGCATTTCGCGGGTGAAATCGATTTCTTCGAGGTCGTGATCCGCATGTGGCATCGCGACGGGCACTGGATCTGGGTCTACGATCGCGGTCAGGTCCGAACATGGACTGCCGATGGCGAGCCCGAGTGGGTTAGCGGTACGCATATCGATGATACGGCCCGGCATCGGCTGACCGAGGCGGAACGCGAGCTCTACGAGCAGTTTCGCGAGTTCACTCCCAATGTCCCCGGCGTACTCTTCCAGTTCCGTATCGACGAGAACGGCCAGTACGTCTTCCCGTTTGTTTCGGAGCGGGTTGACGAGGTCGTGGGTTGCTCCGCCGAAGAGGCGATAGCCAATCCCGCCAGCATACTCGACAAATCCGGATCGGCTTATGGCGGAGAACTGGACCGGGCGATCCAGCGCTCTGCCAACGAGCTATCGCAGTTCGACTTTACCTATCCCATCGATCATCCGGTCAAGGGTGAGCGCTGGCTCCATGCACGCTCGACGCCGGCGCGGGACGCCAATGGCGGAGTGACCTGGCATGGCTATCTCGAGGATGTGACGGAGGTGCGAGAGGCCAATGGCCGCCTGGAACAGGCCGCCGAGGTGTTCAACGCCACCGAGGACGGGATTATCATCACCGATGAAGAGCATCGCATCGTCGAGGTGAATCGTGCCTCAAACGTCATGCTGGGCTACTCGAGCACCGAATTGGAGGGACAGCTGGCTGGCAACCTGTTCCCGCCGACCGAGCGTGACGCAGTGTTTCCGCTCATTATCGAAACCCTCGACCATGGTGGGGGCGTGTGGCGGGGCGATGTTCGCCTCCGCTCGCGGGAAGGCGACGATCTGGATGTCGAGGTATACGCAACCACGCTTAATAACAAATCATTTCAGACAGTGCGGCATGTCGCTGTATTACATGACATTAGCGAACGGATTCTCTACGAACAGCGACTCAAGCGTCTCGCCAATTTCGACCTGCTCACCGGGTTGCCGAACCGACGCCTCCTGAGCGATCGGCTGGGCCAGGCCTCCGCGCAGGCACAACGCTCGGGCGAAACCTTCGCGGTCTGCATGCTCGATCTGGATCGTTTCAAACCGGTGAATGATACCTACGGACATCAGGCGGGCGACCAGGTACTGGCTCGTCTCGGTGAACGCCTTGAAGAAACACTCCGGGACGAGGACACCGTCGCCCGCTTCGGCGGCGACGAGTTCCTGATCCTGGTGCGCGACTACAAGGCCGACCACCGCGTCTTCGAGCGTATACTGGAGGCAGTCAGCCGAGCAATCTATGTTGAGGCGGCCGACATCACGGTCGAGGTAGGGGGCAGCCTGGGGGTTGCCGTGTTTGATGCGACGGCCCCGGTGGACGGGGACCAGCTCATACGACGGGCCGATCAGGCGGTCTACCGCGCCAAATCCCTGGGAGGGCAGCGCACGGTCATGTACAGCGATCTGGAGGAAAACAGTGGATCACTTGCATAACCCGACCCTGGCCGATCCGGATACGGCACTCCCCGATGACGCGTCTCTGACGTCATGGATTATCGGGCGTTTGTATGACTCGGTGCTCATAACGACGACGGACCTCGACCCGCCGGGTCCGCTGATTGTCTATGCCAACGAGGCCTTCTGCCGAAAAACGGGCTATTCGTGCGCGGAGCTGATCGGTCAGAGTCCGCGGATTCTGCAGGGACCGGCAACAAATCGGGCCGTCATTGATCGGCTGAGAGAGAACCTTAAGGCCGGTGAGACGTTCGAGGGGGAAACGGTTAATTACCGTAAAAACGGCGAGCCGTATTTCGTCCGCTGGAATATCCGGCCTTTCTACAGTGACCGGACCAATCGGCATTACTATGTCTCGATCCAGCGTGAGACGACCCGTGAGGTTGAAGCCAACCAGATCAACGACCGCATCGTCGAGAGCGTCGCCGAGGGCATCATCGCCATCGATGCCAACGGCTATATCCGTTTGCTGAATCCGGCCGCGCGCAGACTCCTCGACCTGTCGGCGGAACGGAACTGGCTGAGTGTTCACTGGCGGGAACTGTTCGCGTCGAGACAGGATTCGACCGAGTCGGCATTCGCGCGACCGATCGAGCGGGTTATCCAGAGCGGCGAGCCGTTGTCGAGTCACCGCGGCCGGTGGCCACGCAGCGATGGCGGAACGATCGATATCGAGATATCGGCAACACCGATGACCGTTGCCGAGGGTAGCGATCATGGCTGTGTCGTCATCGTTCGTGACAATACGGTGCAACGCCGTTTCGAGCGGCGTCTGTGGAATGCGGCGAATCGGGATATGCTCACCGATGCCTACAACCGTCGATTCGGTGAGGAGATACTGACCCGCGAAATCGGGCTTGCCGAACAGGAGGGCGTGCCGCTCTCGCTCATCTACTTCGATATCGATCACTTCAAGCCGATCAATGATCGATACGGCCACGGCGTGGGCGACAGGATCCTCAAGGCGCTCGCCGACTGCGTCGTCCAGCGGCTGCGCCAGAGCGACTATTTCGTTCGCTGGGGGGGCGAGGAGTTCCTTATCATCCTGCCCGGAACGGAGCAGCGGAGCGCCGGAAAGGTGGCTGAAGCGCTACGCGAGCGCATCGCCGGCATGGATTTCGAACATGGGCCCGGCGGGATCACCGTATCGGCGGGCGTCGGTCAGTACAAACCGCATGAAGACCTGAGAGTCTGGATCAACCGTGTCGACGAGGCCCTCTACGCGGCCAAGGGGGCTGGCCGCAACCGTGTGCACACAGCCGAATGACCCTGGCGGCTGTCCACCACCCCGACTACAGCTTCGATCTCCCGGCCAACCATCCCTTTCCCATGGCGAAGTTCCGGGTGCTGCGTCGCCAGCTTGCAGCGTTTGATCATCGGATCCGCTGGCATCAGCCCGGCATGGCTAATCGATCCGCTCTGGAGAGCGTCCACACCGGCGCATACCTGGACGCGTTGCTAGCCGGGGAACTCGATCATGCAGCACAGCGCCGCAGCGGGTTCCCCTGGTCGCAGGCGCTGATCCGGCGAATCCGGCTCGAGACCGGTGGCACACTGCTCGCCGCGAGGCTGGCCCTGGCCGAGGGTATTGCCCTCAATGCCGCCGGCGGGACGCATCACGCCCATGCGGACTACGCGAGCGGCTACTGCCTGCTCAATGATCTGGCGGTCACCGCGAAAATCCTGTTGTCCGAGCGGCGCGTCCGGCGCGTACTCATCATCGATCTCGACGTCCACCAGGGCGATGGAACGGTGCGGCTTCTGGCGGATGAGCCGGATGCGGTGACGTTGTCCATCCATGCGGCGCGTAATTTCCCGGCGCGCAAGGCGGCCGGCGACGAAGATATCGAACTCGAGAGCGGCCTGACCGATGCGGCCTATCTCGAGGTGCTGTCGAGCCGTCTGCCGCCCGTCATCGATCGCGTGCAACCCGACCTGGTGATCTATGACGCGGGGGTGGATGTCCATACGGCGGATCGCCTTGGTCATCTCGATCTCACGGATGACGGGCTGTACCGGCGTGATCGTTATGTCATCGATACGGTCCGCGCTCGGGGGATTCCGCTGGCCGGTGTGATCGGGGGCGGCTATGACCGCGATCTGGAGGCGCTTTGCCGTCGCCATGGCCAGTTGTTTGTCGCCGCACTCGATGCTGTCGGAAAATAACCGGATGACTTCGCTATTCACCTATCCCCGCGCCATCATGCTGCTCGTTGCCATCGTGGCCCTTGCCACGGGCATGGCACCGCCGGCCTGGCTCCCCGCTGGTACCGCATGGACCACCGCGCTCGCCTTCGTCACCATCGGCCTGTACGCCACCGGGTTGATCGCCGAGGCCATTACCTCGCTGGTCTTTTTCCTCGGGGCGATGCTCCTCGCGGTCGCCCCGGCCGATGTGGTTTTCTCCGGGTTCTCCTCGACCGCCTTCTGGATCATCTTCGGTGGGTTGATCCTCGGCATGTCGATCCGGCACACCGGGCTGGGCCAGGCCATCGCGGATCGGCTGCTGATGCGCCTGCCGGGCCGCTACAGCGGACTGATCGCCGCGACCGTGGGCGCCGGCCTGCTGCTCGCCTTTCTGATGCCCGGCGCCATGGGCCGAATGGTGCTGATCGTGCCGATCGCGGTCGCCGTGGCGGATCGGGCCGGTTTCGACGAGGGATCCAACGGTCGCATCGCCGTGGTGCTGGCGGCGATCTTCGGGACGCACCTGGGGTCGTTCGCCATCCTCCCGTCCAACACGCCCAACGTGGTCTGGTCCGGGGCGATGGAGTCGATGCACGGAATCGATATCGGTTACATCGACTACCTGTGGTGGCATTTCCCGGTGCTGGGCCTGGTGCGCTCGGCGCTGCTGGTCGTGGTGCTCGTCTATGCCTTCCCGGATCGTCCGGGCATCCGCTCCGAGGCGCGGGACGCGCCCGCGCCACTCGACCGGGATCAACGCCAGACCGCGCTGGTGCTCCTGGTGGCGCTCGGATTCTGGGCAACCGACGCCCTGCACGGGATCGGGCCCGCCTGGGTCGCCCTGGGCGCGGCGCTCTACTGTCTTTTCAACGCCTCCCGCCTCGTGCCGGCAAAGCCCTTCGCGGCGCTGGATATGGGGCCTTTGCTGTTGCTCGCGGGCATCCTCGGCGTCGGATCGGTGATCGCCCACGCCGGCATCGGCGAGGCCGCGTTTACCCAGCTCCTGCCGATACTTCCGCTCGAGCCCGCCGCGAACGCGATCAACTATGCGGTCATCAGTATCGGCGGTACCGCTCTGGCGGTTTTAACGGCGATGCCGGGGGTGCCGGCCATTGGCGTGCCGCTGGGTGAGACCCTCGCGAATGCAACCGGCTGGTCGGTACAGTCGGTATTGACCATCCTCGCCGCGTCGTATTCCACCTATCTTCTGCCCTACCAGGCACCGCCCATTCTGATTGGTGCGCAGCTCGGCCAGGTCCCCTGGGGCGCGCTGACCCGTTTTACGCTGGGGTTCGCGGTACTCAGCATTGTGCTGGTCTTCCCGCTGCACTACCTCTGGTTGCAATGGATCGGTGTGCTGACCGGTTAATGCCTGAAAAGATCGGGTATCGTGCCCATTATTCGCTTGTTGTTGGGAATGCTGCGGCGCGACAATTGTCACTTAATCAGGCATTTTCGGTATATCGCGGAGTATTTGGTGGAGCAGCAGTTTTTCTTGATTGCCGACGAGCTCGGCTGGACCCTTGGTCGGCAGATTGAGGAGCTCGACGAGTTCGTGCGCGCCTATGGCGCCGGGGGACGAATGAACGCCGAGCTGGCCGAGATCGGGCTGTCGCTGCAACAGCCCCTGCACCGTGAGTCACTCCGCGACGCCATGCTCCGCTTTATTGAACGGCTCGGCGCACAGGGCGCCTTCTCGCACTACCTCTACGGCCGGCTGCGCGAGGGCCGTGAGGCCCGTCGGGCGGCCCTTGCGGCGGAGCGCGAGCGGGTAGCAGCGGAAACCGCCGTGGTTACCGATAGCGGCGATGCGAATCCGCTGACACGGATGCTGCGCCGCGTGCTGCCGCGCCGCGCGAGCCCGACGACGAAGACGAAGGCTTCATCGAGTGATGAGTAGCGCAGCGGGTACGATCCGCGTCGGAGTGCTCCTCTGCGACGACCTCCACGAGGAGCTCGCCACCGACTGGGCATCCTATTTCTCGCTCTTCGAGAATCTGCTGACGGATGATCGGCAGGACATCGAGGCCGTCGGGTTTCGGGTCCACGCCGGTGAGTGGCCGGAGACACCCGCGTCGGCGGATGCCTGGGTGGTCACCGGCAGTCGGGCGAGTGTCCACGAGGCGCCGGAGTGGGTGGCACCGCTGAAGGCCTTCGTGCGATCGATTGACGAACGCGAACAGCCGCTGATCGGTGTCTGCTTCGGCCATCAGCTGATCCAGGCCGCACTGGGTGGCGAGACCCGTCGGTCGTCGATGGGCTGGCATCTCGGGACCTATGCGGTCGAGTGCGAGGTGGCGTTTGCGGGGCGGGAGGCAGGTGACCCGCTCGCTCTCCTCGCCGTCCACCAGGACCAGGTCGTCGCGCCGGCCCCCGGCTTCGAGCGCCTGGCAACCAGTGCGCAGTGCCCGTGGTATGCCATGCGCCGGGGCCGGACATTGACGATCCAGGGGCATCCCGAGTTCGATCAGGCGTTTTTCGCGGCGATCATGGAGCGCGTCCGCCCCCGGGCGGGCGACGCCGAGGTCGATGCGGCACTCGAGACGCTGCCAGCGCAGGATGACACGCCGGCGGTCCGGGCCTACATGCGCGAGTGGGTCAGATAGACCGACAGGCCGTAGAGTGCCGGTGCCGGATGGGTCATCGCATGCACCGGGATCGATTCGAGGTAGTCGCGAAATCGTCCCTTGGCGGTAAAGCGCCGGCAGAACAGCCCCCAGTCGAAGGCGTCACTGAGTAACGGAATCAGGCCTCCGCCCAGGTAAAGGCCACCCCGCGCCCCGGTCGCGAGCGCCAGATCGCCGGCGGCACTGCCAAGCGCCGCGGTCATCATCTCGATGACCTCACCACACACCGAATCGCCCTCCAGCGCCGCCTGCGCAATCGCCTCGGCACCGGTACGACGCGGCGTGGTGCCGTCGATGTCATGGAGCGCCGCATAGACCGTTTCGATGCCGATGCCGGAGGCCAGCCGCTCGGCGCTGCAATGACCGAATCGTGCCTGTATCCGCTCGACGAGAGCCCACTCCCGGGCCGTGCGCGGGGCGAAGCTGATATGCCCGCCCTCGGTGGCGAAGACCTGCCAATCCGTCGATCCGGGGGTGACCAGCGCACTGCCCAGTCCCGTACCCGGTCCCAGCGCCAGTCGGGGCGCCATCGGATCCGGCCGGCCGGGGTGGATGGTCTGCAGGTGGTCATCGCCGATCTGCGTGGTTGCCCACCCCTGTGCGACCCAGTCATTCACGAACTCGACGCGGTCGAGGCCGAGGGCATCGGCGGTGCCGGCGCGCGAGAATCGCCAACCGGCATTGGTGAGCTCGATCGGATCGCGGTCGACCGGGCTGGCGACGGCACACAGGGCGGACCGCGGGCGATGGCCGCCACCCAGTTCCTCGAGGGCGCTGGCCAGGAACTCGGCGAGTCCGTCGAAATCACGCGTCCGGCGCTTGAACACGGGGTCCGGCGCGCTGCCGGGGCGGGTCACGATCGCGGCCCGGGCGTTGGTGCCGCCGATATCGGCGACGAGGACCGGCGCGGCGTCAGGGCGCGTAGAAGACATTCACCGCCACCTGGCGCTGATTGAGCAACGCATAGACCGGCGAGGCCTGCGCGTCCTGGCGCTCGATTGCGGTCTCCAGCGCCGCCCACTTCGCGCTGCCGTTGATCAGCAACGCGACCCAGCGACTCGACAGCAGGGTTGCCAGCGTCAGTGACAGGCGCTCGTACGGCGGGTCGGCGGCCCGCGTGAGGACGCAGGGCGCCTCGGTGGCAGGGTCGAGCCCGCGCGCCAGCGCCGCATCACCGGGGAAGAGCGAAGCGATATGGCCGTCATCGCCCATCCCGACGACCACGGCATCGAACGGGCGGGGGAGGAGCCCGAGTGCCGCCCCGCAGGCGGCCTCGACGGCCCGATCCCCGACCGCGTCGTGATAGAGCAGGGGGAAATGCGCGGCAGCGGCCCGGTCCCGAAGCAGGTGCTCGCGGATCAGTCGGGCATTGCTCTGGCGGTCCTCCGGCGGCACCCGACGTTCGTCGGTCAGACCGACATACACCTGTTGCCAGGGCACATCGAGTCCGCACAGGGCGTCGAACAGCGGGATCGGCGTACGCCCGCCGGGCACGAGCAGGCTGGCCCGGCCGCGGGCGCGAGCACCGTAGGTGATGATCTCGCTGATTCGTGTCGCGAGCGCCGAGGCGGCCCGGTCGGCCCTGGTGAATCGCTGGGCGTTGTCAAGCGCGCGGGCGGCGGGTTCAGGTCTCTTCATGCCAGTTGGCATCCTCGCGGGCGAGCAGGGCGCTCGAGGCCGCAGGCCCCCAGGTCCCGGCGGTGTAGGCTTTGGGGGCATCGCCGGCCTCGTTCCAGGCGTCGAGGATCGGCTCGATCCACGACCAGGCGGCATACAGCTCGTCGCGGCGCATGAACAACGTCAGACGTCCGCGCAGGACATCCATCAGCAGCCGCTCGTAGGCGTCCGGCGGACGCTGCCGAAAGGCCTCGGCGAAGTCGAGGTTGAGCGACACGGGGCGCAGCTGCATCCGGTCGCCGGGGGACTTCGCCATCATGTGCATGCGCACGCCCTCGTCCGGCTGCAGCTTGATAACCAGCCGATTGGGCTGTCCGGCCCCGTAGGTCACGCCGAAGATCGAGTGGGGGACGTCGCGGAAGTTGACGACGATCTCGGCAGCGCGCTCCTGCAGGCGTTTGCCGGTGCGGAGATAGAACGGCACACCGGCCCAGCGCCAGTTGGCCACTTCGGTGCGCAGCGCGACGAAGGTCTCGGTGCGGCTATCCGGGGGGACGCCCTCCTCGTCGAGATAGCCGGATACCGGCTGCCCGGCGATGGCGCCGGCGCGGTACTGACCGCGAACGGTGTTGCGCAGTGCGTCCTGGCCCTCGAGGCGCTTGAGCGCACGAAGGACCTTGAGCTTTTCGTCGCGGACGGCATCGGCGCCGATATCGGTCGGCGGCTCCATGGCGATAATGCACAACAGCTGCAGGAGATGGTTCTGGACCATGTCCCGAAGCGCGCCGGTGCGGTCGTAGAACCCGGCACGGCCGCTGACGCCGAGCTGTTCGCTGACACTGATCTGCACATCCCGCACCCAGTCACGTCGCCACAACGGCTCGAAGAGCATGTTGCCGAAGCGCAGGGCGATCAGGTTCTGGACCGTCTCCTTGCCGAGGTAGTGGTCGATTCGATAGATCGCATCCTCCGAGAAGATCGCGCCGATCTGCTCGCTGATCGACCGCGCGGAGGCGAGGTCGTGGCCGAGGGGTTTCTCCAGCACGACGCGGGCGCGGTCCGTGACCAGTCCGTGGGCGTGGAGGTGCTCGCAGATCTCCACGAAGTAGTTGGGTGCGACGGCGAGGTAGAAGACCCGGGTGTGATCCTCGCGCCCGCTTACCAGCCGCGCCAGATCCTCGAAGCCGCCCGAGGTATCGGCGTCGATGGAGACAAAGTCGAGCCGCTCGACGAAGCGCTGCCAGTCGTCGTTGGTGCGCTCGTCCGCCTCGAGGTATTCGTCGAACGCCGCCGTGACGCGGGCAATGAAGGCATCGCGGTCGAGCCGGGTGCGGGCCGTGGCGATAATCCGCCCGTCGGCAGGCAGCTGCCCGGCGCGGTCGCGGCGATACAGCGCCGGCAGCAGTTTACTCATCGCCAGATCGCCGGTCGCCCCGAACAGGACAAGGTCAAAGGGCTTGGTCGATTTCACCGCGCCTCCTGCTGTGAACGCAAAATCATGATTCGAGGATACCGTCTCGGGGCGGCTGAGCATAAGCAGATGTCACGCGCGCCGCGCGGTTGCGATAAAATCCTCCCGCATCAATCCAACACGGAGGCGATATGCCAGCACTCAATGCCGCGGTCGCCGCGGTGACCCGGCGCATCGAGGCCCGCAGCGAGGCGGATCGCGCGGCCTACCTCGATCGGCTGCAGGCGGCGGCGGATGCCGGTCCGGTCCGCACCAGCCTGTCCTGTACCAACCTCGCCCACGCATTCGCCGCTGCGCCGGACAGCGACAAGGCCCGGCTCAAGGGACTGCAGCAGAGCAATGTCGGCATCGTGTCGGCGTATAACGACATGCTCTCCGCCCATCAGCCGCTGGAGCGCTTTCCCGGACTGCTCAAGCAGGCGGTGCGCGAGGCTGGGGGCACCGCCCAGTTCGCCGGCGGCGTCCCGGCGATGTGTGACGGTGTGACGCAGGGCCAGCCAGGCATGGAGCTCTCGCTTTTCAGCCGCGACGTGATCGCGATGGCAACGGGCGTTGCCCTGTCCCACAACACCTTCGATGCCGGCCTCTGCCTGGGGGTGTGCGACAAGATCGTTCCGGGGCTGCTGATCGGCGCCCTGCATTTCGGCCACCTGCCGTTCATCTTCGTCCCCGCCGGCCCGATGACCTCGGGCATGCCCAATGACGAGAAGGCGAAGATCCGCGCGCTCTACGCCGAGGGCAAGGTGGGGCGCGACGCACTGCTCGAGTCCGAGACCCAGTCCTATCACGGCCCCGGCACCTGCACGTTCTACGGCACCGCCAATTCCAACCAGATGCTCATGGAGGTCATGGGCCTGCACCTGCCCGGGGCGGCCTTCGTCAATCCCAACACGCCGCTACGGGATGCGCTGACGATCGCCGCCGGGCATCGCATCAACCGCATTACGGCGCGCGGTGACGAATACACGCCGGTGGGACGGGTGATCGACGCGCGGGCGATCGTCAACGGTATTGTCGGGCTGCTGGCAACCGGCGGGTCCACCAACCACACCATCCACCTGGTGGCGATTGCCCGTGCCGCCGGCCTGCACGTCGACTGGAGCGATTTCGATACGCTCTCGCGGGTGGTGCCGCTGCTCACGCGGATCTATCCCAACGGCCAGGCCGACATCAACCACTTCCACGCTGCCGGAGGCATGGGCTTTCTGGTGCGCGAACTCCTCGATGCCGGCCTGCTCCACGAGGACGTCACGACCGTCGCCGGTGAGGGCCTGCGCGCCTATGCCCGCGAGCCGATGCTCGCCGAGGGCGGCGTGGGCTGGCAGGACGCGCCCCGGGAGTCCGGCGATCAGAGCGTGGTCCGGCCGGTGGCCGAGCCGTTTGCCGCCGATGGTGGCCTGCGGGTGCTCGACGGCAATCTCGGTCGGGCGGTGATCAAGACCTCCGCGGTGCGGGCTGAACACCGACGGATCGAGGCGCCGGCGCGGGTGTTCGACGATCAACAGGCCGTACTCGCCGCGTTTCGGGCCGATGAGCTCGAGGGCGATTTCGTCTGCGTGGTCCGCGGCCAGGGCCCGCGCGCCAACGGCATGCCCGAGCTCCACAAGCTCACGCCTGAACTGGGCGTGCTGCTCTCGCGCGGTCAGCGCGTCGCGCTGGTGACCGACGGGCGCATGTCGGGGGCCTCCGGCAAGGTCCCGGCCGCCATCCATCTGCATCCGGAGTGGGTGTGTGGCGGCGCGATCGGCCGGATACGGGATGGCGACTGGATCTGCCTGGACGCCGATGCCGGGACGCTCTCGGTGCAGGTGCCCGAGGCGGAATGGGCGGCGCGTCGGGCCGAACCCGCCGAGACCGGCGTGCAACACGGGATGGGGCGGGAGATGTTCGCCGCCTTTCGGGCCACGGCGAGCAGTGCCGAGACCGGCGCGATCACCTTCAACCCCGCGACGGCGGGGTCGTGATCCTGTCCATGCAGGCACTGCTGGCGCGCTCGCCGGTGATCCCCGTCGTGGCCATCGAGGATGCGGCGGCGGCGCCGGCACTGGCTCGGGCGCTGCTGGCCGGCGGTCTGTCGGTGATCGAGGTGACGCTGCGCACCGATGACGCGCTGGCGGCCGTGGCCGCCATCGCCCGGGACGTCCCCGACATAACGGTGGGGGCGGGGACGCTCACGACCGCCGGACAGGTTGATGCGGCACGGGATGCCGGGGCGCGCTTCCTGGTCAGCCCCGGCTATTCGGACGCGATTGTCGAGGCCGCGGAGCACGCCGGCCTGTCGCTGTTGCCGGGCGTCTCGACGGCGACCGAGCTGATGCGGGCACAGGCCGACGGCTTCGACCACGTGAAGTTCTTCCCGGCCGTCCCCAGTGGCGGTATCGGCGCACTCAACGCCTTTTCGGGACCATTCCCGGCCATGCGGTTCTGCCCGACCGGTGGCGTACATTCCGGTAACTACCTGGATTTCCTGCAGTTGCCGAACGTGCCCTGCGTGGGGGGCAGCTGGCTGACGCCGGCGGATGCCGTGGCTGCCGGGGACTGGTCGCACATCGAGACGCTGGCAGCCAGCGCCGCCGAAGGCCGTCGGTAGATTTTTCAGTTTAAAATGTACCAAAAGAGTCCTGTTTCGGTTACACTCCGTAACCATGATCAAGCTGAACCGCGAAACGGATTATGGCGTCGGCATCCTCGCGCTGATGGCGAGGGACGCCGAGGCGCGCTATAGCGCCGCAGCCCTGGCGGAGATCCGCGGGCTGCCGCAGCCGATCGTCAGCAAAATCCTAAAGCACCTCGCGCGTAGCGACCTGGTGGTCTCCTACCGGGGGGCCAAGGGTGGCTACGGGCTGGCCCGTCAGCCCGATGAAATCTCCGTGGCGGAAATTATCACCGTGCTGGAGGGTCCCATTGCATTGACGGACTGCATCGAGGACGGGCGCGAGGCCTGTCAGTACGGCAGTCAATGCAACATCAGTGGTGTCTGGAGTCGTATCAACGACGTTGTGCTCCGGGCGCTGTCTGAGATCACGCTGGCCGACGCGTCATCCGCCGATGGCGATGATGCGCAAGGCCCTATTCACACGCTTGAATTTACCGGAGTGCGTCATGTCCGCGAGCACTGAGACGATTGAACGGTTTACCCAGAAGGGTTACGAGGCTGGCTTCGTTACCGATGTCGAAGAGGATCGGGTAGAACCCGGGCTCAATGAAGACACCATCCGCTTCATCTCGGCCAAGAAAAACGAGCCGGAGTGGTTGCTGGAATGGCGGCTGACGGCGTATCGCAACTGGCTCACCATGCGCGAGCCGGACTGGCAGTACGTCAAGTACGATCCGATCGATTTCCAGGCGATCTCCTACTACGCCGCGCCGAAGCGTGACGAGGACCGGCCGGAGAGCCTGGACGACATCGATCCCGAGATCCGCGAGACCTACAACAAGCTCGGCATCCCGCTGCACGAGCAGGAGCAGCTCGCCGGCGTCAAGAATAATGTCGCCGTCGATGCGGTGTTCGACTCGGTCTCGGTGGCGACGTCCTACAAGGACAAGCTGGCCGAGGAAGGCATTATCTTCTGCTCGATGTCGGAGGCGGTGCATAACCATCCCGAGCTGGTGCAGAAGTATCTCGGTACGGTCATCCCGTATAACGACAACTACTTCGCCGGGCTCAACTCGGCGGTGTTCACCGACGGATCGTTCGTCTACATCCCCAAGGGCGTGCGCTGCCCGATGGAGCTGTCGACCTACTTCCGGATCAACGCCGCGAACACCGGCCAGTTCGAGCGCACGCTGATCATCGCCGAGGACAGCAGCTACGTGTCCTATCTCGAGGGCTGCACGGCGCCGATGCGTGACGAGAATCAGCTCCACGCGGCGGTGGTCGAGCTGGTCGCCCTGGATAGTGCCGAGATCAAGTACTCGACGGTCCAGAACTGGTACCCGGGCGATCGCAACGGCAAGGGCGGCGTCTACAACTTCGTGACCAAGCGCGGTCTCTGCGCCGGTGACAATTCCAAGATCTCCTGGACCCAGGTCGAGACCGGGTCGGCGATCACCTGGAAGTACCCGAGCGTGGTCATGCGGGGCGACAACTCGGTCGGCGAGTTCTACAGCGTCGCGGTGACACGCCTGGCGCAGCAGGCCGATACGGGCAGCAAGATGACCCATATCGGCAAGAACACGAAGAGCACGATCGTCTCCAAGGGGATCTCGGCGCAGGAAGGCCAGCAGGTCTATCGCGGCCTGGTGCGGATGACGCCGACCGCGCAGAACGCGCGCAACTACTCGCAGTGTGACTCGATGCTGATGGGACCGGACTGCGCCGCGCATACGTTCCCGTATCTTGACGTCAACAACTCGACGGCACAGCTCGAGCACGAGGCGACGACGTCGAAGATCGGCGAGGACCAGATCCTCTACTGCACGTCGCGGGGAATCTCCGCCGAGGACGCCGTCTCGCTGATCGTCAACGGCTTCTGCAAGGAAGTCTTCCGCGAGCTGCCCATGGAGTTCGCCGTCGAGGCGCAGAAGCTGCTCGAGATTACGCTGGAGGATTCGGTCGGCTGATTGCCGACCCATCCCCTGTCAACGCAACCAACGAATCTGTTTCAGGAGTCAGACATGGCATTGCTGGAAATTCGCAACCTCCACGTCAACGTGGAGGGGACCGAAATCCTCAAGGGGCTCGATCTCACGATGGACACCGGTGAGGTCCACGCGATCATGGGGCCCAACGGTGGTGGCAAGAGCACGCTCGCCAAGGCGCTCGTGGGCGACGAGGCCTACGAGATTACCGAGGGCGAAGTCCTCTACAACGGCAAGGATCTGCTGGAGATGGACCCGGAAGTGCGGGCCCGTGAAGGGGTATTCCTGGGCTTCCAGTACCCGGTCGAGATCCCCGGCGTGTCGAACACCTACTTCCTCAAGGCCGCCGTCAACGCGATGCGCAAGCACAAGGGCGAGCCCGAGATCGACGCGATGGAGTTCCTCCAGATGGTGCGCGAGCGGGCCCGGCGCGTGAAGCTCGACGAGACGCTGTTGCAGCGCCCCGTCAACCAGGGCTTCTCGGGTGGCGAGAAAAAGCGCAACGAGATCTTCCACATGTCGGTGCTTGAGCCGAAGCTCGGCATCCTCGACGAGACCGACTCGGGCCTCGATATCGATGCGCTGCGGATCGTCTCCGAGGGCGTCAATGCGATGCGCGACGGCGAGCGCTCGTTCATGGTGATCACGCATTACCAGCGCCTGCTCCAGCATATCGTCCCCGACGTGGTTCACGTGCTGGTGGATGGCCGGATCGTCAAGACCGGTGGCAAGGAACTGGCCGAGGAGCTGGAAGAGAAGGGCTACGAGGGCTTCGACGAGGCTGCGGCCTGAGTTTGCGAGGAGCATCAGTGATGGAAGCAGTAGCGGAAGCAAAGAGCGTCTACCTAACGGCATTCGAGCAGCTCGGGAACACCGGCCCGAGTTGGCTCCGGTCGCTCCACGAGCGCGGTATCCACGCCTTCGAGGCACGCGGCTTTCCCGGCCCGCGCGAGGAGGCCTGGCGCAAGACCAACCTGCGGCCGGTGACCAGCGCGGAGTTCCCGGTGGCCGACTCGCAGGGTGTCGCGCCAAAGGCACTCGTCGAGCGCCTCGGTGATCTGGGTGACAGCTACCACCTCGTGTTCGTGGACGGGCGCCTGGCGGCCGACCTGTCGGATCTCTCCGATCTTGCCAAGGGTCTGACCGTGACCCCGCTCAGCCAGTACGAGGACAGTGCACCGGAGCGACTGCAGTCCGCGCTGGGTAATCGGGTGGATATCGACTGGCACCCGTTCGCTGCCCTGAACACCGCCTTTTTCGCGGACGGTGCCTACATCCATGTTGCGCGCGGCGCGATGATCGAGAAACCGATCGCGGTGACGCATGTCATCACGGCCGAGGCGAATGGCAGGGCGGTCTATCCGCGGCTGGTCGTCGAGGCCGAGGAGGGTGCGGAAGTCCGCGTCGTGGAGCGCTTCATCGGTGATGACGAGGCCAGCACACTGGTCTGCCCGGTCAGCGAACTCAGCGCCGGTGACAACACGATCCTCGACTACAGCCGGTTGCAGGAAGACGGCGCGGCGGTGATGAACATCGGCACGGTCAACCTGGTCGCGAAGCGGAATACCTCGCTCCGGGGTGCCTTCGTCGCCGATGGTGGCCGCCTGGGGCGTGTCGACCTGGTGGCAGACCTCGAGGGCGAGGGTGGCGAGATCGACTGTAACGGTATTTATCTCACCGAGGATCGCCAGTTCGTCGACTTCCACACCTGGTTTAACCACCGCGAGGGGAACTGCTTCAGTCGCCAGCGTTTCAAGGGCATCCTGCAGGATCGCTCCGAGACGTCGTTCGATGGCCTGGTCAAGGTGTTCGAGGGCGCGCAGAAAACCGACGCGGTGCAGGAAAACCGTAACCTGATCCTCGGCAAGCGCGCACTGGCCCACTCCAACCCGCGTCTCGAGATCTTTGCCGACGACGTCAAGTGCACCCATGGCTCGACCGTGGGCGAGCTCGACGAGCAGGCCCTGTTCTACCTCCGCACCCGTGGTATCAGTGCCGAGGGGGCGAAGGGCATGCTGACCCTGGCCTTTGCCGGCGAGATTGTTGACATGTTTAAGGTTGACGGTGTCCGCAGCCATGTCCGGGGCGTTTTGATGCGCCGGCTGGGCGTGGAAGACGCGGATATCGGGGAGATCCTTTGAGCGCACATCCCATCGATGACACCGGTGCCGTGAGCGGTCCGGAAATGGCGCAGTACCGGGCCGACTTCCCGGTGCTGCAGCAGCCCATGAACGGCCGGCGGCTGGCATTCCTCGACAGCGCCGCGAGCGCGCAGAAACCGCAGTGCGTGATCGACGCCGAGCGGGAATGCTACGAGCAGTACTACGCGAACATTCATCGCGGCGTATACCAGCTCTCGCAGCGCTCGACGCAGGCATTCGAGAACGTCCGGGCAACCGTCAAGCGGTTCATCAATGCCGCCGACGAGCGCGAGGTGGTGTTCGTCCGCGGTGCGACGGAGGCCATCAACCTGGTCGCCCAGTCGTTCGTGCGCCCGAAGCTCCAGCCTGGAGACGAGGTGCTCATCACCGGTATGGAGCATCACGCCAATATCGTGCCCTGGCAGCTGGTGACCGAGGCCACGGGCGCAAGGCTGGTCGTGGCGCCGGTGCTCGATGACGGCTCGCTGGACATGGACGGCCTGCGCGAGCGGATCAGCGAGCGCACCCGCTTTATCAGCGTTGTGCATGTCTCCAACACGCTCGGGACCATCAACCCGGTGGAGACGATCACCGCGCTTGCCCACGAGCGCGGGATTCCGGTGCTCGTGGACGGGGCCCAGTCGGCGCCGCACATGCCGGTGGACGTCCAGGCCATGGGCGCGGATTTCTACACGTTCTCGGCGCACAAGACCTACGGGCCGAGCGGCTCGGGGATCCTCTGGGGGCGATTCGAGCTCCTCGAGGCGATGCCGCCCTACCAGGGCGGTGGCGACATGATCCGCACGGTCACCTTCGAGGGCAGCGAGTATGCCCCGCCGCCGCAGCGGTTCGAGGCCGGTACGCCCAACATTGCCGGCGTCATCGCCATGGGCACCGGGCTTGAATACATGGAATCGGTCGGGCGCGAGTCGATCCTTGCCCACGAGCAGTCGCTGCTCGCCTACGCCAACGAGCGCCTCGCGTCGTGGGACGATCTGCACGTGATCGGCACCGCGCCCGGCAAGGCCGGCGTCATCTCCTTTGTCATCGACGGGATCCATCCCCATGATATGGGGACGATTCTCGATATGGAGGGGGTCGCGGTCCGTGTGGGTCATCATTGCACCCAGCCGCTGATGGAACGGTTCAACGTGCCGGCGACGGTACGGGCCTCGTTCGGGCTCTACAACGACCGCGCCGATGTCGACGCGCTGGTTGATGGCCTTACCAAGGTGAAGTCGCTGCTCGCCTGATCATGACCGAACTCTCGGCGCTCTATCAGGCGGTGGTGCTTGATCATAACCGCTCGCCCCGGAACTTCCGGGCCGTGGAGCCCCATGATTACAGCGCGGACGGCAAGA
Organism: Spiribacter vilamensis; assembly: GCF_004217415.1. Taxonomy (NCBI): domain Bacteria; kingdom Pseudomonadati; phylum Pseudomonadota; class Gammaproteobacteria; order Chromatiales; family Ectothiorhodospiraceae; genus Spiribacter; species Spiribacter vilamensis. Next base: position 903,986 of record NZ_SHLI01000001.1, on the reverse strand, counting down.
ATCCGCTCTGTGGCGATCGGGTGCATGTCGAGCTGCGGCTGGATGGGGACGGTCGGATCGAGGATATCGGGTTTGACGGCGAGGGATGCGCCATATCAATGGCGACGGCGTCGATCATGACCGAGGTGCTGATGGGCCGCACGCTGGACGAGGCCCGGGACATCAGCGCACGGTTTCAGGGCCTGGTGAGCGGTCGCGGGGGCGAACTGTCGGTGGATGGCGATTCGGCGCTTGAAAAGCTCCAGGCACTCGCCGGCGTTCGCGATTACCCGATGCGGGTAAGATGCGCGACGCTCGCATGGAACACGTTGCAGGCGGCGCTGGATTCGCCTGACGGTCAACGCACGGAGTAGAGCATGGTGGAACGTCCCCCGGTCGAGACCCTTCGCGAAGGTGTCGTTGCCGCGCTGCGCAGCGTCTACGATCCGGAAATCCCGGTGGATGTCTACGAGCTCGGTCTCATCTACGAAGTCGAAGTGGATGAGGAGGGCTTCGTCGACGTGCTCATGACGCTGACTTCCCCCGCCTGCCCGGTGGCCGGGCAGATGCCGATCATGATCAAGGCCGCCGTGGAGCAGGTGCGCGGCATCGAGGCCGCCGAGGTCGAACTTACCTGGGATCCGCCCTGGACCCAGGATCGCATGTCGGAGACTGCGCGACTCGAACTCGGTTTCATGTAAATCCGCTCACCGATGCCGGTGTCGGTTCGATAAACGCCGGCATCTGGCCGGTGGCATGAAACCCGTCGTCGTACCGGAACAGCTCGGTGAGCAGGATCCGGTCGCCCTCCATTCCCGCCACCTCGGTGATCGCCGTGATTCGCCTCGCGCCATCGCCGAATCGCGTCAGCTGCACCACGATATCGATTGCCGCGGCGATCTGATCGCGGATTGCCCGCGCCGGCAGATCCATGCCCGCCATCAGTGTCATTACCTCGAGTCGGGCGAGGGCATCACGCGGGGTGTTGGCGTGGGCCGTAGTCAGTGACCCGTCGTGGCCGGTATTCATCGCCTGGAGCATGTCCAGGGCCTCCCCGCCGCGGCACTCACCGACGAGGATCCGGTCGGGCCGCATGCGAAGCGCATTGCGGACCAGGTCGCGGATCGGGATGGCGCCACTGCCCTCGATATTCGGCGGTCGTGACTCGAGCGCCACGACGTGGTCCTGTTGCAGGCGAAGCTCGGCGGAGTCCTCGATGGTGACGATGCGCTCCGACTCGTCGATCTCCTCGGACAGGGCATTGAGTACGGTGGTCTTGCCGGTACCGGTGCCGCCGGCGATCAGGATGTTGCGGCGCCGGTGCACGCACAGGCGCAGGAAGTCGGCCATTTCGCGATCCAGTCCACCGAAGCGGATCAGGTCGTCGAGTCCGATCCGCTCGTCGCCGAAGCGTCGGATGGTGAGCGTAGCGCCGTTAAGCGCCAGTGGCGGAATTATGGCGTTGACCCGCGAGCCGTCCGGCAGCCGTGCGTCCACCAGGGGCGAGCCCTCGTCGAGTCGTCGACCCAGTGGCGAGACGATGCGATCGAGGACGCTGTCGAGCGAGGCGGCCGAACTGAACTCCAGCGCCGTTCTCTCGAGCCGCCCGCCACGCTCGACATAGATCCGCTCGTGGCCGTTGACCATGATCTCGCTGACCGCCGGGTCTTCCATGAGTGACTCGATCGGCCCGAGCCCGACGGTCTCGGCGACCACCGCGGCGACGGCGGTCTCGGCATCGACCTCGGCGGGCAGCGTGAGCTCTCCCTCCTCGATCAATTGCCACGCCGTGGCCGCGGCCTCCTCGCGAAGCCGTTGCGCGGAGAGCGTCTGGAGGATATCGCGGCGATACAGATCGAGTCGCTGGCTGATGCCCTCCTGGAAGCGTCGCACGAGATCGGGTGAGATCCGCGGCGCAACCGGGGTAACGGGCGCCTGTGGCGATGCGGCTGTAATGGGCGTGGGCGTGGGTTCCGCGACCTCGCAGACGGTGTCGGATGCGGCCTGACGGATCTGCCAGTTCGCATCGCCGAGGCTGAGGGTATCACCGGCGGCGAGGGGGCCGGCCTGACGGACCGGTTCGCCGTTGAAGACAATCTCCTTGCGACCGGCAAGCAGACGGATATGCACGCCGTACTCGTCGACACGCAGCTCGGCATGGCGGCGGGCGATGCCACTACCGCTGATGCGCAGGTCGCAGCGACGACTGCTGCCGATCGCGTAGCGAGCGCCCCGGTGGAGCGGGAGGGTTGTGGGGGAGTAATCCCCGAATCGGTGGACGAGCTCGAGCTCACTCATAACGGATCTCCTCAAGCGGCAGGCGACGGGAGGCGGACCGACCTGCGGGGTCGCGAGGCGTCGCCGCGGCAGGTTCGTCCTGTAGGGTGGGCGTGATCAGCACGACGAGTTCGGTCTGCTGGTTCTGGAATCGCTCCGAGCGGAACAGTCGGCCGATGACCGGGAGCTGACCGAGTCCCGGCACCTCGCTGACGGCGCGCGACTGCTGCTCGTCGATGAGCCCGGCAATGAGCAGTGTCTGGCCACTCGCGCCGCTCATCTCCGTGACTGCATTGCGCACCGAGAACCCGGGGACGCCGAGGACCGTGACGGATTCGTCCACATCGCTTACCTCCACCTCGATGCGCGTGCGAATCCGTGCGTCATCGCCCACCCGAGGGGCGACCTTGAGCAGAATCCCGTAGTCCTTGAACGTCACCGAGGGCGCGCCATCGGCGCCCTGGATCGGGATGGGCACCTCGCCACCGGCCTGGAACTCGGCCGATGTGCCGCTCAGCGCCGAGAGCATGGGCTCGGCGATGACCCGTGCCTCGCCGGACTGACCGAGCAGATCGATCATGGCAGTCAGGCTCAGGCCGACGCCGAGATAGCCGTTCCCCTTGCCGATATCGAGCGGCAGGGCGTTGGACGGCAGGAACTCGCCGAGCTCGCCGCGGAATACATCGTTGGTCTCGAGATCGGAGGCATAGGCGAAGCTGATCGCCGGCGACTGCGTGGCCCAGTCCAGGCCGATCTCGCGCAGCGTGGATTTGCGCAACTCCACGAACCGCGCCTTGACCTGCACCGTGGGTGTCTCCGTCATCGACAGCGGATCCGTGAAATCGCCGAGTGCCGGGTAGGCGGCAATGAGCGTCTCGAAGCGCTGCCGGTCGCGCTTCGTTGCCGGTTGGCCGGTGACGAAATACTCATCCGCGGTGCGCTCGAGCGTGACGCCGCCGATCCGCGCCGCCAGTGCCTCGAGTTGCGGATCACGGGTCGACGCCGATGACGGCCGGACGATCACCGGCAAATGCCGGGATTCGCCATTCCCCAACCAGAGTCGCAGATCGGTGCGGCCGGCGGCCCGTCCCATCAGCAGGACACCATCGCCATCACCGAGCACCTCGACCTCCGCCAGGGCGCCGTCGCCGAGGGCAACACGCGTGATATCGCTCGCCTCGACGATCCGCGAGTGGCCGATGGCGACCTCGATGGCGGCCGTCAGCGGACTCCAGAGCAGCCCGGCGGCGAGGGCGATGCGGGCGATCAGGTGTCGGTGACAGGGGCGGCTCATGGCTGGCCTCCGATGATCAGTTCGATATCCGGTGGGGCGTTGCCTGGATCGGCGTCCGGACCGGTATCGATGAGCGCCGCGGCGTCGATGCGAAAGCCATCCACCGGCGCGTTGTCGGTATCGGAACGCAGGACGACATGGATATCCCCGATCGCGAGTGCGTGGGTGATCCGTGCCGCCTCCAGCGGCGAGACGGCCAGCGTGAGATCGTCATACCGGACGGGGCCTCGGGGTGTGCCGGCGTCACCCAGCTCCGAGCCGGTGGCAAGGATAGGGATATCGGCGAGGAGCGGAACGGTCTCGCGCTCGCCGTCATTCCGATAAGTCAGCATCAGATCGAGCCGATCCCCGGGCCCGAGCAGGCCGGCGATCTCCGCACCGCCGGATACCGGGATGGTGATGGCGCGATCCCCCGGTTTGACCTGCTCGGCGAGTCGTGCCCGATCCGTGTCCTGGACATGCGCGGGCAGAATCGCGCGGCCGGCAGCAACCTCGCGCTTGAGCGTCCGTCCAGCGATGCCTGACCAGTCGGGTGCCGCGAGTGCACTGTCATGAGTGAATTTCACCGGCATATCGCGAATGGCAACGCCATCCCGGGTCAGCCGACTGCCCTCGGGCAGATGGTCGCGGGCGACGATCACCGCGCGTGTGGCATGGTCCGATCGCAGTTCGGCCTCGAGTGCACTGGCTCGCTGCTCGAGATGGCGGTCGCCGAACCAGATCCCGGCACCGCCGGCTATCAAGGCGCCGGTGACCAGCAGCACACCGCGTTTTATGGGATTCATGACGGATCTCTCCAGGCATCCGGACTAAAGGGGGATCGCGAGGGTCCAGAGAACGCCGTCGCCGTGGCTCCCCAGGGCCTTAATGACCCGATCAACGCCTGACCATACGCCGACGAGACCGGCCGCTACTGCGAGGTATTCGGCACTACTCATCGGTCGATACCGGGACAACGCCGTGAATTGTGGCCTGCGCCCCCTCCTCATTCCCGGCAACAGCGAGGTCGAGTGTATCCGTGCCACGGCTCATGGCCGCGAACCGGTATCCGAGCAATTGGCTGGGGCCATTATCATCGACACGCCAGCCTGCACTCTCCAGTCGTTCCACAACCCGCTCGATCGCGGGTTCGGATGCCAGCGAGGTATGGGCGATCACAGTGAATCCATCGCGATTCCGTTGCTGCGTGAACACCTCGAAGCTGTCCGGCAGCGGGATGTAAGGCTTAACGGATGTTACGTCCGCGCCGGGATTCGCGATGATGTTGACCATCACTGCATGACCCGACCCGTCGCGCTGAATCTCCATGTAGCGCTCCCGGGGACCTCCCGATTGCGTCAGAATCGCGTCGCCGTTATCGCCGGTTCCGTGCCTGAACAGATCTCCTGCTTTGTGCTCCCAGTGCTCCTCGTATCGCGACGTGAGCATGTCGATGGATTCCTCCGTCTTGTAAGCAAGCTGGCACATCTTTCTGCCGCCAAATACAACCTGACCGTCGCGATACACCTCGGCTGCATCTGCGGGCAGCGGGAGGGTGCGAAGCTCGTCAGCGCAGTCGTTGCCGATCGCTGTCGCGGAGATCGCCAGCAGGCCGGTGGCGAGTCCCGACACGAAGGAGCTGCGCCATTGCGGTCGGTCAATGCCGGGTCGGGAAAAGATCGGATCGGGGTACGAAGTCGGTCGAGCGGGCATAGCGTCCCTCCTTGAACACGAAGAATCCGCCCAGTGCCTGGGCGGGTTTGGATAGCGTATCGACGGGTTCACTCGCGACGATCCGTTCGGTCCGTCGCTGGTAGGCACGGTCACTTCCGGCCTGCCAGTGCCCCGGCGAAATAGCCCCCTGCGCCTCGAAGACGAGCGGCGGGTTTCGGTCACCCTCCTCGAGGCGGGGCCGGGCGCCCATCCGTAGCCGATGGCCGACGAGCGTCTCCCGGGGTAATCCGAGCATGTCACCGGATAGCCCGGTGGCCTCGATGACATCGGGGATGGACTGACCGTAGGCGATGTTGCGGACGGCAGTGCCGGGCTCGGGCAGATTGGAGTTCCCGCGCTTGCGTCCGTCCTGGCGTTGGATGCCATCCGCGTCGGTGTCGCGGAGCATCCCGTCGCGATCTTGCCAGAGCGGGTTCTGGCTGACGCCTTCGCGTCTGAGGCGCGCCCTATCCACGATCGGGGCGTGATCGTTGCCGAAGATGCGGTCCTCGATGGCGATTGGTAATGCATCGTCTTTGCCGCGGCCGCTGATCTCCTCCCAGGCGGCATAGCGTGCGCCGGCGATCGCGGCGCGTTCCATGTCCTGGAGGCGTCCGAGATGGTCCATCGCCAGAAACGCCGGGATAATGGCGAGCAGACCGATCAGCGATTCCGTCATGGCCGTTCCGTGCTGGCCGCTCATGGCAGCCTCGGTAACTGCGGCTCGCTGAGAGCGGCCTCCCAGTAGGGATTGAACAGGGTGGCCGGGCGGTGGCGCGCCGGGCAGTAGCGGCCACAGTTATCGGGCACTCGATAGCGCACCTCGCCGATGCTCAGATGCGCATTGACGGCGTTGGCGTCATCCGCGTCATCAGCGCCCGGAAGCGGTGCGGTGACCAGTGCCGGGATCCGGAGCAGCTTCTTGTCTGCGGGTGGATTTTCAAGACGTGTATATTTGCTCACACCTCGGTAGTTGCCGCCGAGACCATCGGCGCTCGCCCGCCCGCTCGCGAGGGTCGCCCAGGATCCCCAGCTGAATTTGGCCGGGTTGAAAAAGCTCACCTGCAGCCGGTCCCCCGATCGCCAGCCGCCGGCATCCGGCAGAGGGGGCTGCTGGGTGACGCCCTGTTTGCGAAACCGAACCGTATGGAAAACGGAGTGATTCCATTTCCGGCCGCCGCGACCATAGCGTGGGCGCCCGCGGCGTGCCGGTCCCCGTAACCAGCGACTCAGTCCGCGATCACGATCGATGGTTGCCGACAGAAGGCGCTGAAAGTAACCGTCGTCCTTTCCGGGGCCGACCGAATCGAGTGCGAGGTAGCTCGAGAACCGCTCGGCGAAAAGCCGCGCGTCCATGCCAGCCTCGTACGGCGCCGGGATGGCATCGATGGCGTCGGCGTCATTGATCTTGAATTGCTCGTCGTGGCGATGAACGACACGACGCATGGCCTCGTCAACCTTGCCTTTTCGCAGCCCGATTCGGGCGTCGTACTGCGTGGTGGTCAGGATATCCAGGTACGCATCCGTCCCGCGGATGTAGAGACCGGTCGTGTGCGCCGACACTTTCGTCGCCTTGGACAGGAGCCGTTCGGCCTGGCTAACGGCGGGGCCGACATAGGGGATAAAGCGGGCGTAGCGCTCGATCTGTTCGACGGCATCATCGGTGTATCGCAACCAGCTGATATAGGCGACTGCATGGCCGACGGCGATATGATTCGCGATGAGCGCGCGATTGGTATAGGCGATCAGGTTGAGCCGGCGCGCGGTCCAGGCGGCTCCGCTGTAGGCGGCCGCATCGGCGGCGTTGACCACCGCCGATTCCTGGGCGACGCCGCGGGCGACGCGGTGGCTGACGGCGATTGCCGCTGCCGCGAGGGCAAGCGTTGCAAGCACCACCGGCAGGACCTGGCCGCGCTGCGGATCAGTTCTGCGCATCGAAACTCTGCAGCGTGTCTTCCTGATCGGCACGGCTAGCGGCGCGCTCGGAATGATCATCGGCCCGGTCGATTTGATCGCTACCGTCCTGACCGGCCATCTCGCGGGCCATCGCAGCGGCCTGGCTCGAGATCGTATCGCCGAAGGCGGAGAAGATCCCGATGCCGGCGACGGCGATCAGTGCGGTAATGATGATGTACTCGGACATGCCCTGTCCGCGCTGGCGATGGCGGCTCTTGAGCCCTGTGCCTGGATGCGGGTGTTGAACGATCATGGCGCCTCCCTGGTTGACGTGACTCCCGGCAATGAGCCGTTGCCAACCAGACTGGACACGATCGCCGGCGTCGCGAAGTACCGCCAGTCGGCTATTCGGGGGCGATGACCGAACGGCAGTCGTCGAGGGTTCGGGCGGTAGCGAGCCAGTGAATGGCCGGATCATCAGCCTCAATCGCCTGGAATTCTGCGGTCGATGCATCGAAGGCGATGGGTTGCGCGCCGACGCGCCAGCGCACGGCCCGAAGCCCGGTCGTGGATTGCTGCAGTCCGAACGCCGGCGGGCGGATCGATGATGCCATTGGGTCCATGGGGATCAGTCCCGTCTGGCGGCACAGCCAGCCCATGGCCGCGTCCACCGATGCGGGGACGGCTTGCCAGTCCGTCGCGACCCCGAACTCCCGCGCCAGAAGGGCGATGCTACCGCGGTGTCCGGCCGCGGGTGAGTGAATAGCGCGAGTCTCGAGGGGCGTTGCCAGCGCCGGCGTTGCTGCGCTACTGAATTTCTCCAGCGATCGATGCTGCAGGACGATGGCGATGCCGATTGATGCGGCCGCGAGGCCGACGACCGGCCATGCGGAGCGGGGCGATGATCGAGCCGGGGATCGGGCCCGCATTCGCCGGCTGCCGCCAAGGGCCACAAAGCCGGTCGCGAGCAGGCCATAGAGAACGCCCGGGTCCTGGTCGCTGGCGATGTAGCGATCGGGCAGTGGCAGCGCCGCCACTCCGCTCGTATAGGGCGCGGCGAGGACGCGTCTCCTGCCATCCGGGTAGAGCACCGCGCTCGGTCCGGCGTTAGCGACGACGATCATGGCGATAGCGACCCGCGCCGACTGCAGGTGAACACTGCGCTGGTGCATTCCGGGCAGCGGGATCGATCCGAGGTAGGCGACGCTCGCGGGGTTGAGGATGACCCGTGGTCGACGTGCGGCGGCCCGATCCACAGCGCCGGGGTGGGTGCCATCGGAGCAGATCAGCACCTCGAGGGCATCGATGTCCGGCGGAGTGGTATTGATTTGATGCACCGGGCTCAGATCGCGCTCGGCGAAGGGCAGGGGGTAATGCTTACCCCAGCGCCGCCCGGTGGCATCCTCATCCCCGCTGCCGGCGGATAGCCGGACCTCGCTTTCGACACGGCCGGGCCGGTGGTAGCGGTAGCCATGACGCAGGTGGGTTGCCGATGAGTCCGTGACTCGCCAGTCCGGCCCGAGAAACCCCGGCGACGCGGCCTCGGGCCAGATGATCCAGTCCGCATCCAGCTGCCCGGCGGTCCGCGCGAGGTGTTGCTGGCGCGCCTTGAGGCCTTCCAGTCCGCCGTCCGCGATGGCCTGGTGACGGGTCCGGGGCGTGATGTTGGTCTGGATAACCGCAATCCGCGCGCGCTCGGCGTCATCGGTGGTCGCGACGGGCGGTTGGACCAGGGCGAGCGGCAGCAGTGCAAACAGGGCCACGGTAAACCGGGCCGCGATGGCGGGCGTCATCGCTCGGGCCCGCCGGTGGTGCAGTAAAATGGCGAGCGCCGTTTGCAGGAGGCCGATGGCGAGATCCGAGGCCAGTATCCCGCCCGCGCCGATCAGGGGCAGGTGGATGAAACCCGTCGGCAGAAACAGGCTGAGCGAGAGCGGGAGGCCGAGTGCGCGCACTCCGGCGAGGAGTCCGCAGAGCACGATGACCGCGATGATCAGCCGGCCCGGCGAGCCTCGACCGCGTCGATCCGTCGCGAGCAGGGCTGTCAGGATGAACGGGGTCAGAGTGGCACCGATCACGACAAGCGTGAGTCGCGGCTCGGCGATGACGACGGGGCCGATCGCGAATCCGGCGGGGAGGCCGATGGCCACGAGCGTCTCCACGACCCGCCGCGGCGGGGAGGCATGCAGTGCCATTAGCCACGGGACCAGCCAGATCAGTCCGGCCGGTAAAAGGGCGATCGGCGGCAGGGCGGCAATGCCGAGGAGGCCGGTGAGAAGGCCGGCCATTCACTCGCGGGTGCCCGCCGCCGATCGCCCCAGCGCCCCGATCGCCTGGCGGATCCGGATTAAATCGGGGCGCCCCGCGCTGATCGGCGCCAGCCGCTCGTGGCGGTCGAGCAGTGAACGGGCCTGTTGCAGGTGAACGACGGCGAGGTTGTAGGTGGCGAGTACATGCCCCGGGTCGCGCTCGAGCGCGGCGTCGAAGTGCTCCAGCGCGGCCGGGTCGTCGCCGCGGCCATAGGCGATAATCCCGAGCTGGAAATGCGGTGATACCAGTGCCGGTGACTGTTCGAGGGCCCGTTCGTAGCCCATTCGCGCCTGCTCGATGTCGCCGCGCTCGAGGGCGCTGTCCGCAGCCGCGAGGGTCTCGATGACCGAAGGTGGCCCGTTCGGAGTCAGGGCGAGGCAGCCCTGGAGCAGGAGCATCGGGACGATCAGGGCGAGGCGCGCCGGTCGGTGCATGATCATGCGAGATCCTCTTCGGAGTGGAAGCGATGGCCGATAAGACCGGGTGGAACGCTGTGAGCGGCCAGTTCCAGGGTGGCGCCGGTTCCCCGTGGGGCGCGCAGGAATCGACCCGGTGCAACGGCGTGATGGACGCGCAGAATGGTCAGGGTCCGGTCGAGTGCAAGGATGTCGATGGGATAACGCATGCCGACGGTATGGACGCCGCCGCGGGAGATCAGCAGGAGTCCGGTGCCGGGCGGGGGTGGTGTCGCCTGCCCCAGCAGCCCGATCAGCCGCGGGAGGAAGCGATCGGCCAGGGTGATACGAATGCGCAGCACGCCGGTCTCCATCGGTAGCGCGATCGTGGACTGATCCGCGACGGGCGGGCTCACAGCAGCCGGCCTTCGAGGAACTGCATCGCGATCGGAAAGCCGATGATCAGAAAGGTGACCGGGAAAAGCAGCCCGACCAGCGGCGCGAGCATCTTGACCGGGGCCTCGTTGGCCTTCTTCTCGGCGGCCGCGAACCGCTCGCGACGGCGTTGTGCCGCCTGATCGGTGAGGGTCTGGCTGATCGCGGCGCCGGTCTCATCCGCCTGGGCGATGGCGGCGACAAACCCGTGCACGGCACCAAGATCGACCCGGCTCGCCATGCGCTCGAGCGCCTGCAGGCGAGGGACGCCGGTGCGGATCTCCCGATCGACGCGCTGCATTTCCTCGCGTAGCGGGCCCCGCTCGAGATGGGCACTGCACTGCGGTAGCGCCGCGCTGAAGCTCATTCCCGCCCGGACGGACAGGCCCAGCAGTTCGAGCAGTGCCGGAAACTGCCGGGCGATCCGTTTTTGCCGGCGCAGGCCCTGATCGCGGAGCCAGATTGCCGGATAGACGCCGCCGAGGAGTGCGGCGCCGAGCAGTGATCCGGGGCCGTCCCAGCCGCTCTCGCGCAGTGCCGGCTGGAGGGCGAGTGTAACGATGACGGCGGCGAGGGCCGTCAATCCGCGCAGCACCATCCACTCCTCGGCGAGCACGGCATAGCCCATGCCGGCCCGGTCGAGTCGCCCCGCCAGATCGCGTGTCGACATCCAGCGCTCGGGGCGGATGCGCTCGGCGAGTGCCCTCGCCATCGGCAGCAGGAGTCGGAAAAGCCGCGGTGAGGGGTCGCGCCATGGATCGGCATGCCGCCACTGACCGGGTCGAAGCAGCTCGGCCACGCCCGTGATGCCGGCGGCAGCGGCCACGCCGAACAGCGCGACCGTAATGAACGGTGCCGATTCAGACATCGATCGCTACCAGTCGCCGGATCCAGATCACCGCCAGGGTCATGGCGATCGCGACGATGCCGATCACTCCCCAGCCGAGGGGCTCGGTGAAAAGCCGCTGCATCATCACCGGCTGCTGGAGGTAGAGCATGCCGCCGATGCCGAACGGCAGGATGCACATCACCCGTCCCTGCATCCGGCCCATAGCGGTCAGCGCGGCGATGCGCTCCTCGACCTGGGCACGTTCACGGAGGGTCTCGGCGAGGGTGTCGAGGGTGTGGGCAAGATCACCGCCGACGCGGTGCGAGATCATCACGGCGTTGCGAAACAGCGCCGTTTCCTCCGAGGGCACCCGGTCGGCGAACCCGGCAAGGACGGTGTCAAGTTCCTCGCCGAGGCGCTGGCGGCTCAGCATGAGCCCGAATTCCTCGCTGAGCGGTGGGCGCTGTCGTCTCGAGACGAGCTCCATGGCGCGGCCGATGTTGGTGCCGGCCCGCAGCGAGCCTGCCAGCGCCTGCAGGGCATCGGGCAGTTGGCGGATAATCCCGCGGCGGCGGCGCTGACGAATGGTGCGCACGGCGAGACGCGGCAGCATCAGCCCGGTGAGGCCCGCCATGGCGGGCAAAGGCCAGGGAAGCACTACCGCGGTGGAGAGCGTCAGGACCAGGCCGAGGCCGAGCGCGAGCTGCAGGAGCGTGCGCGCCGGTAGATTGATGAACTGGGCACGAAGATCACCCTGTGCCGTCTCGCGGACATGGCATCGATAGCGCCGGATGGCCGGAGCGAGTCCCGTCACGACGGCCAGGAACGCCAGCGCTGAGCCGAGGAAAAGTCCGATCGAGGCGAGTGAAAGCGATGCAGGCATGCCCCCGACACTGCCGGGGGGCCGAGCCGCGTTCAACGACCGTTGGTCGATTCCTGCGCGAAGTAGGCCTCGACGAAGGCCTCGAAGGAGGGCTCGTCGCTTGCCTCGAGACTCGCCTGTTCGGCGAGCGAGCGGGCGGCCTCCTCGCTCAGGCGGGCCCTTGCCGCCTCATCGAGCGGCCAGTCCCGGATCGTCTCCATGTGCTCGGCCGAGGTTCTCAGCGCGAACTCCACGAATTCCTCCCGGTGAGTGCGCATCTCCGCAAGTACCCGGGCGGAGGGGGTTTTGTCGGCGTCTTCCACCGACTCCCGGTAGGCATCGAGGACACGGCGGTAGCGGCCATCGTCATGCACCTCGTCGAGCAGCTCGGCGGGTGCCTCCATGGCATCGAAGAGCTCGCGCGCCCACTGCCGTAGGCCGACCCGATCGCCATCGCCACGGTAGAGCGTGAGGTCCGGATCGCGGCCCTCGCGGGCGACCAGGCCCTGGTTGGCGTTGATATGGTGTTGCTCGAGCGCGTCGATGGGGGGACTGTCCTGGAGCAGGCAGAAAACCAGCAGCGTCTCGAGAAAGGCGACCTGGTCGGCGTCGATACCGACCGGGTTGAAGGGGTTGAGGTCCAGTGCCCGGATCTCGACGTACTCGACGCCGGCGCGGTTGAGCGCACACGTCGGCGGCTCGCCGGACTGCGCGATGGCCTTGGGGCGCACGAAGCTGTAGTACTCGTTCTCGATCTGCAGCACGTTGGTGTTCAGCTGCCGCCAGACGCCGTCGACGCGGGTGCCGATACGCGCGTATTCGGGGTCGGGGGTGCTAATCGCCGAGCGCAGGCTCGCGACATAGGCGTCGAGGTCGTTGTAGTCGATCTCGAGGCCCGCCTGGGCGTTGTTCTTGTAGCCGATGTCGCTCATGCGCAGCGAGGTCGCATAGGGCGTGTAGAACGTGTTGGGGGAGAATGACTGGAAATCGAGGTTACGCCCGCCGGTGAACGATTTGCAGATTGCCGGCGAGGCCCCCATCAGATACGGCACGAGCCAGCCGTAGCGCTGGAAATTGCGAATCAGGCGAAAGTAGAAATCCGACCGGAACGTCGCGAAATCCCGCGGATCGCCCTCTCGACGCTGGACCGAGCGCAGGAACGCCTCGCTGAACGAGAAGTTGAAATGGATGCCGGCGATGGCCTGCATGGTCCGTCCATAGCGCCAGTCCAGGCCGTGGCGGTAGACATTTTTCATGCGCCCGATGTTGGAGTGGCCGTAATCGGCGATCGGGATGCTCTTGTCACCACCAACGACACAGGGCATCGAGGTGGTCCAGAGCAGTTCATCGCCGATCTGGTCGACGGTGTAGCGATGCAGCTCGGCGAGGTGCCGTAGGGCGTCATCGCCGCGGGTGTAGGCGGGCGTGACCAGCTCGAGCAGCGCCTCGGAGTAATCGGTCGTGATCTCCGGATGACACAGCGGCGAGCCCAGCCCCGGTGGATGCGGCGTCTGAGCGATCTGCCCGGTCGGGGTCACGCGCAGGCTCTCTTTCTCCAGCCCGTGACGGCTGCCGGCGAGCAGGCCGCGCTCTCCATGTTCCTGCAGTCGACGGACGCGGCGCTCGGCGCTCTGGTTCATAGTGCTTTCGTACCCGGTTCTGAAAGCCGCGATTGTGCCGATCTCGGCGGTTATTTGGAATGCCATGTTGCGGTGCGTCTGGCCATGTTTTGTTCCGGCTGGGTATTGTGCCGTTAGGTAATTCCCAATATCAGGAGGGGCGGGCATGACAAGAACGGCACTGGTTACCGGCGGAACACGGGGCATTGGCGCCGCCATCGCTCGGGCGCTGAGCGATTCGGGCCACCAGGTGGTGGCGACCTATCAGGGCAACGATCAGGCGGCGACGGCCTTCACCCGTGACACCGGTATCGCGACACGGAAGTGGGACGTCGCCGATTTCGAGGCCTGTCAGCAGGGCGTCGGCGAGGTAGTCGAGGAATTCGGTTCAGTGGATGTGCTCGTCAACAATGCCGGCATTACCCGCGATGCGACCCTGCACAAGATGGAGCTGGACGACTGGAACGCGGTCATCGCCACCAATCTCAACTCGGCCTTCAACATGACCCGGGCGGTGATTAACGGCATGCGCGAGGCGGGCTTCGGCCGCATCATCTCCATCGCCTCGGTCAACGGTCAGAAGGGCCAGATGGGGCAGGCCAACTATGCGGCGGCCAAGGCGGGGCTTATCGGCTTTACCAAATCGGTGGCACAGGAGAATGCGCGTCGCGGCGTGACCGCGAACGTCGTGGCCCCCGGCTATATCAGTACGGAGATGGTCGCGTCGGTCCCGGAGAATGTCCTCGAGAAGATCATCGGTCAGATCCCGGTCAACCGCCTCGGCGAGGCGGAGGAGATCGGCGAGGCGGTTGCCTACCTCGCGAGTGACGGCGCGGCGTTCGTCACCGGTTCGACCCTGAGTATCAACGGCGGCCAGTACATGGTCTGACCCCGCCTAGTGTGACGACTGGAAAAGGCCGGCGCCCTGCTCGTCGATCAGGCGCCGTGCCTTCGCAAGGGTCATCTCCGCGGCGACCTCCCGGCTGCCGTAAATGTCTGCGCGGATGAATGTCGTTGACTTCACCATGCCATCTTGTTCGGTGCTGATTTGCCCCCGTACCCGCCAGCCACCCGGGTCCTCGCTGGGCGTCGCGGTAATGGTGTAGCCCTGGTAAGTCGTCTCCGCCGCAACGGCAGGGGGATTGTCGCCGCCATTACGACCCATCATGCTACGCAGGAATCGAATAATCATTTCCGAACAATGCCCGGTGAGCGGCAGGCAATCAAGGGAGCGACGAACCAATGACGACGATGGGGGATCGACTGACTTTTCTCAAAGGCTTTATCAAGCGCCCCCGCGAGGTCGGTTCGCTGGTGCCGAGTTCTCGCTTTCTCGAGCAGCGCATCTGCCGGGTGATCGATGCCGGCCATACCCGCACCCTGGTCGAGCTCGGCCCCGGTACGGGCGGCACGACGCAGGCAGTACTCGCGGCCATGCCCGCCGATGCCCGGTTGCTTGCCATCGACACCAATCCCGCCTTCGTCGAGCAGCTTCGCACGATTCGTGATCCGCGCCTCATGGTGGCGGAAGGCAGCGCCGCCGATCTCGACGGGCTGCTCGCCGAGCACGGCCTGCCGGCGCCGGATATCGTTTTCTCCGGCATCCCGTTCTCGACCATGCCCGAGGCGATCGGCGACGGCATTCTCCGATCGGCGTGGGCGGCGCTTGCACCGGGCGGACGGTTCACCGCCTACCAGTTTCGCGATGCCGTCTGCCATCAGGGTCGTCGAGTGATGGGCGAGCCACTGGTCGAGTGCGAGTGGATCAATATCCCGCCCATGCACTTCTACTCCTGGGACAAGCCCGAGCGCCCCGGCAGCTGACGCGCCAGCGGTAGCGCCAGCAGGCCGTAGATCAGAATGGGTATGACCGCAAAGCGCGGTGATCCGAGCATATCGCCGACGAGGCCGCCCAGCAGGGGGACGAAGAAGTTGGTGATCGCCCCGACCGCGAACATCCCCGCCGCCAGCGCGGCGGTGGCGTTGCCGCGGGTGTAAAGCGGTGGCAGGGCGACGATCAGGATCAGCAGCAGGCCCACGGCGAGTCCGGTGGGCACGAGCGCGATCAGCGCCGGCCAGCCGGAGAGCCACAGAAAACCGACCAATCCGCCCAGTCCGACCATCATCAGCAACATCAATGGCCGGGAGCGCCCGATCCAGTGACGACCGAAGCTGAACATGATGAGGGACGCCGCGATCTGCGTCGTATTGAACATCACCAGCGCCAACGACAGCAGCGCCTCTTCGCCGCGCCCGCCGAGGACGCTACCCATGTAGGCGTTGACGCCAAAGAAAATCGAACCGCTCGCGCCGAGGAGAATGCCCAGTTTCCACATCAGTGGCCGGCGCCAGTCCGGGAGCCAGTGGCCGGTATCATTCTCGAAGGCCCGCGATACCGGGCTGAGCAGTCGAATGCTCAGTGCCGGGATAAGCGCCGGTAGCGACCAGTAGACGAGTGCCAGGCGCCAGTCGCCGTTGGCGAGTGGCAGCATGACCGGCAGCGTCAGTGTCGAGCCGATGACTTCGCCGATCAGCATGCCGTTCATGTAGATCGCGGTGCCCATGGCGATGCGTGACGGCCACCATTCGGTGAGCAGGGTGGGGAGCGCGGGCTGGATACCGGCAATGGCGATGCCCATGACCGCGGTCGCAATGAACAGCATCGGCGCATCGCCGAGACCCCGTGCCGAGGAGCTGACGGCCACCAGCACAAGCCCCGTGATGAGCGTGCGGCGGGCACCGATGCGGCTGATCAGCCACGACGCCGCGAGCCCCGCCACCGCCAGCATCAGGATCGGCAGGGTGGTAAGCGCGCCGGTCGCCGCCTGGCCGAGATCGAGATCCCGGGCGATGTGGGGCGCCAGCGGCGGCGCGACAAGCACGGTCAGGCGCAGATACAGCCCGGTCAGCCACAGCAGTAACATGACCACGGGCGTTGACGGCGTTTTCGGCGTATCGCTGTGCATGCAATCTCCTGACATGAAACGCTAGACTCTAGCACCCGAGGAGGCGGTCTATGCGGCGATTGAGTGATTCAGACGGCAATGAGTGGAGTGTGGATGTGCTGTTCGGTTCCTACGGGACGTACTACCTCATATTCAGTGCCGGGCCGGGCGATGCGGCCGGCGAGGTGCGCAAACTCGCGATTGGTGCCGACACCCAGCAGGAGGCACTAGGCCAGCTCGCCGCCATGGATGACGCGGCGCTCGCGGATGCACTGGCCGATGCCACCGATTTCGACGCCACTTCCCCGCTCGGGTTCTAGCGGTATGGGCGCCGATTATCCCGGCGGTGTCATTGATCTGCGGCTGCACCGACCGCAGACCCGGCTGATGCTCGTCGAGCAGACCCTGGCCGCCCTCAAACCCGACGAAGACATCCTGCTCGTCTTTCGCGAGCGTCCGGCGTATCTGCCCCACCATATCCACTCGCAGTACCCGGGCCGCTTCGAGATCACGCCGGTGGATGAGGGCCCCGAGGTGTGGAGTCTGCGTGTCCATCCGGTCAGCGACCGCCACTAACCTGCAAGGGATCCTTCAATGCCGGAGCTTGAACACAGCCACCATCCGGAGGATATCCGCCACCGGCTCGAGACCGGGCGGCGGACGAGCTATCTGCGCGACGGGATACTCGGCGGTATCGATGGCTGCGTGACTACGTTCGCGGTGGTCGCGAGCGTAGCCGGCGCCGGTCTGCCGGGACTGATTGCCCTCGGCCTCGGGCTCTCGAGCCTGATCGCCGACGGCTTCAGCATGGGGGTGAGCAACTACCAGGGCGTCAAGAGCGAGCGTGACGCCCTTGACCAGGCGCGGGCGACGGAAAACAGTCACATACGCCATGTTCCTGATGGCGAGCGCGAGGAAATCCGCCAGATTTTCGCCCGCAAGGGCTTCGAGGGCGAGGTGCTCGAGGAGATCGTCGACACCATCTCGGCCGACGAGTCGCTGTGGGTGGATACCATGCTGCGCGAGGAGCATGGCCTCGAGCTTGACGGCGCGGATCCCGTCCGTGCCGCGCTATGGACCTTCAGCGCCTTCGTGCTGGTCGGCGCCATCCCGCTGCTGCCGTTCATGTCACCGGCGATCGGCGTCGACCTGGCCTTTGTAGCCAGCAGTCTCCTGACCGCGATCACCTTTTTCGGCATCGGCTTCGTCAAGGGCGTTATGCTGGGTGAAGGCCATCTGCGATCCGGTCTGGAGACATTGCTGATGGGCGGCGGCGCGGCGATCATCGCCTACCTGGTCGGTGGTGTGTTCGAGCCGATGATGACCGAGATGGGACTGGCCATCTCGAAATAACTGCAGGGAGGAGAAACCGATGTCCCGTCAACCCGATATCCTGATTGTTCCCGTGGACGGATCCGAGGGCGCCAGCGAGGCGGCCCGGTACGCCGTTGGTATCGCCGAGGGGCTGGGCGCCCCGGTTCGGCTGGTCTACGCGTTCCCGAAAGACCCCGTCGACATGTTCGGCATTCCCACCGAGGCGCCGGGGCCCGAGGCACTCGAGTATTTCGCACCCGAGGCGTTCGATCGCCTCCGCGACCAAAGCGCCGAGAAGGCATTCGCGGCGACCCGCAAGGCGGTGGGCGAGACAACCATCGAGATCCAGGAGCAGATCATCTCCGGCAGTCCCGCCGAGGCCATCGTCGAGCACGCGGCCGGCGAGGATGATCCGATGATCGTCATCGGCCGGCGTGGCCTGAGCGGCTTCAAGGAGTTCCTCCTCGGGAGTGTCAGCCAGCGGGTGTTACACCACGCCGGCTGCCCGGTGACCGTGGTCCGCTGAGCGCTCGATGGTGGCTGCCACCGACGAAGTGCTCGAGGCGCTGGTCGGGCAGGTCGCGGGCCGGCTGATCGACGCCGGCTGGCGGCTCGCCACGGCGGAGTCCTGCACCGGGGGCTGGATCGCGAAGGTCTGCACCGACCGGGCCGGCAGCTCGCGCTGGTTCGATGAGGGTGTTGTCACGTACAGCAATGCCGCCAAGCAGGCGCGTCTTGGTGTCCCGGCGGCAACGCTCGAGGGCTTCGGGGCGGTCAGCGGCGAGACCGCGGCGGCGATGGCGACGGGTGCACGGGTCGGCGATGATCGACGCGTAGCGCTTGCGACCACCGGCATCGCGGGCCCCGGCGGCGGTTCCACGCGCAAGCCGGTGGGCCTGGTCTGGTTTGCCTGGGCCTGGCCCGAGGGTCAGGTGGTGACCGATTCCGTGATTTTCTCCGGGGACCGCGACGCCGTTCGTCGCGAGAGCGTGGCGCACGCGCTTCGGGGTGTGCTGATGCGGCAATCCGCCGCCTGACGGTCGCTCAACCCCGACCGCCGGGGTGGGCGGTCGGGCGGTACTGTGGGACAATCAGGGCATTATTGACGGTTTGCAGACCCAGGGGTTAGGTATGGATGAAGATCGCAAGAAGGCACTGGGCGCAGCCCTCGGCCAGATTGAAAAGCAGTTCGGCAAGGGCGCGGTCATGCGCATGGGCGACGCCCGTGCCGTGGGCAACATACCGGTAATCTCCACCGGTTCGCTGGCGCTCGATGTGGCGCTGGGGATTGGCGGCATTCCCCGCGGCCGGGTCGTCGAGATCTACGGGCCGGAGTCATCCGGCAAGACTACGCTGACGCTCCAGGCGATCGCCGAGGCGCAGAAGGCGGGTGGCACCGCCGCCTTCATCGATGCCGAGCACGCCCTCGATCCGGAATACGCCGGCAAGCTCGGCGTCGATGTCGACGAGCTACTGGTCTCGCAGCCCGACACCGGTGAGCAGGCGCTCGAAATCGCCGATATGCTGGTGCGCTCCAGCGCGGTGGACATCGTGGTGGTCGATTCGGTCGCGGCACTCACGCCCAAGGCCGAGATCGAGGGCGAGATGGGCGACTCGCACGTCGGGCTGCAGGCACGCCTCATGTCCCAGGCGCTGCGCAAGCTCACCGCTAACATCCAGCGCTCGAAGACGACGGTGGTTTTCATCAACCAGATCCGCATGAAGATCGGCGTGATGTTCGGCAGCCCGGAGACGACGACGGGCGGCAACGCACTCAAGTTCTACTCCTCGGTGCGCATGGACATTCGGCGCATCGGTGCGATCAAGAAGGGCGACGAGGTCATCGGCAACGAGACCCGTGTGAAGGTGGTGAAGAACAAGATGGCGCCGCCCTTCCGCCAGGCCGAGTTCGAGATCCTCTACGGCGAGGGCATCTCGCGCGAGGGCGAGCTTATCGATCTCGGCGCGAAGAATGGCGTCGTTGACAAGTCCGGTGCCTGGTACAGCTACAACGGCGATCGCATCGGTCAGGGCAAGGACAACGTCCGCAACTTCCTCAAGGAGCATCCGGAGATGACCGACGCCATCGATCAGACGCTGCGCCAGAAGCTCCTTCATCTGCGCGGTGATGACGAGACACCCGCCGAGACGGAAGAGGGTGGGGCGAACGCCTGACACCGATGAGTGCCGAACCCGCCGATTCCTCCGAGGCGATACGCGAGTGCTGTATTCGCCTGCTCGCCCGCCGCGAGCACTCGCGCCTCGAGCTTAAGCGCAAGCTCGAGGCGCGCGACTTTTCGCGTACCGAGATCCCCGCCGTACTGGATACGCTGATCGAGGAAAATCTGTTAAGCGATCAGCGATTTGCCGAGATGTTTGCACGGACCCGCTGCGAGAATGGACAGGGTCCCGTGAAGATCCGCGCCGATTTGCAGGCGCGGGGCGTCGACGCTGCAGAGATTGACCGCTCCCTGGAACTTGTCGACGATACGTGGCTGAACTACTGTCGCGCCGCGTGGCGCCGGCGCTTCGGCGTCGCCCCGAGCGATCGGCGCGAGTGGTCGCGCCAGGCACGGTTCCTGGCAGGTCGGGGGTTCAGTGCCGAGCTGGTCCACCGCGTGCTCGATGAAGCGGCGAACGAAAAAGAGAACACAGACACTTGAAAGCAGATTCGAATGAATAACAGCAGTGCAGCCATCCGCCAGGCCTTCCACGAGTTCTTTGCCGAACGCGGCCATACGATCGTCCCCAGTGCTTCCCTGGTGCCGCCCGATGACCCGACGTTGCTGTTTATCAATGCCGGCATGGTGCCGTTCAAGGATGTGTTTGTCGGTCGTGAGCAACGTCCCTATCAACGTGCCGTCAGTGCGCAGCGCTGTGTCCGCGCAGGGGGTAAGCACAACGACCTCGAGAACGTGGGCTATACCGCGCGGCATCACACCTTCTTCGAGATGCTGGGCAATTTCAGCTTCGGCGACTATTTCAAGCGCGACGCGATCGGCTATGCCTGGACGTTTCTGACCGAAACACTGGGGCTGCCGGCCGAGCGTCTCTGGGTGACGGTCTACGAAGACGATGACGAGGCGGCGTCGATCTGGCTCGACGAGATCGGTGTCGACCCGTCCCGCTTCGCCCGCATCGGCGCCGCGGACAACTTCTGGGCGATGGGCGATACCGGGCCCTGCGGTCCCTGCTCGGAGATCTTCTACGATCACGGACCCGAGGTGCCGGGTGGCCCGCCGGGTAGCCCCGATGAGGATGGCGATCGCTACGTCGAGATCTGGAACCTGGTGTTCATGCAGTACGATCGCGGTGCCGACGGCGCGCTGACGCCCCTGCCCAAGCCCTCCATCGACACCGGCATGGGGCTCGAGCGCATGGCCGCGGTCGCCCAGGGCGTGACCAACAATTACGACATCGACCTCTTCCGTAACCTGGTCGATGCGACGGCCCGGCTTGTGGGTACGGATGATCGCGAGGGCAGTTCCCTGCGGGTGATTGCCGATCATATCCGCGCCTGCGCTTTCCTCGTCGTGGACGGTGTTCTGCCGAGCAACGAGGGTCGCGGCTATGTCCTGCGCCGGATCATCCGCCGCGCCGTTCGCCATGGGTACAAGCTCGGCGTCAGCGAGGTGTTCTTCTGGCGCCTGGTGGAACCGCTGGTCGGCGAGATGGGCGAGGCCTATCCCGAGCTGGCGAGTCATCGCGAACTGGTCGAGCGGGTCCTGCGGCTGGAAGAGGGGCGCTTCCGGGAAACCCTGGAGCAGGGGCTTCGGCTGCTGGAAAACGATCTCGCGGATCTGAGTGGCGACACGGTCCCGGGCGAAACGGTCTTCAAGCTCTACGACACGTTCGGCTTCCCGGTGGATCTGACTGCGGATGTCGTCCGTGAACAGGGCCTCTACCTGGATATGGCGGGCTTCGAAACCGCCATGAATGCTCAGCGCGAGCGCGCCCGGGCGGCGAGTACATTCCGCGCCGAATACGGCGGAGCGGCGGATTTCGGTGGTACCACCGAGTTCAGCGGTTACGACGTCCGCGAGGATGCCGCGCAGGTGATCGGCCTTTATCGCGACGGTGGTGCCGTCGATGCGCTGTCACCGGGCGATCACGGCCTGGTTATCCTCGATCGCACGCCGTTCTACGCCGAGGCCGGTGGCCAGGTGGGCGATACCGGTCACCTGGTGGCCAGTGGTGTGGAGTTCACGGTCGAGGACACCCAGAAATATGCCCAGGCTCGGGGTCATCTGGGGCGCATGGTCAGTGGCGAGCTTCGCCTCGGCGACGCCGTCGATGCCCGCATTGATGTCGCCCGGCGTGACCGCATCACCCTCAATCATACCGCGACGCATCTCCTCCACGCCGCGCTCCGCGAGGTGCTGGGCGCGCATATCCACCAGAAGGGGTCGCTCGTCGCACCGGAGCGGCTGCGCTTCGATTTCGCCCACTTCGAGCCCATCACCGCCGATCAGCTGCGCGATATCGAGGCCCGGGTCAACGCCTGGATCCGGCGTGATGAGGTGGCTGACATCTTCGAGGCCGAATACAACGAGGCCATCGGGATGGGCGCGATGGCGCTTTTCGGCGAGAAGTACGGCGACCGGGTCCGGGTCGTCCGCTTCGGTGATCTCTCCACCGAGCTCTGCGGCGGCTGTCATGTGGGCGCGACGGGTCGTATAGGGCTGTTCCGCCTGACCACCGAGGGCGGCGTATCCGCCGGGGTTCGCCGCATCGAGGCAATCACCGGTGCGGCGGCGGTCGAGCGGGTCCAGCGTGATGCACAGACGCTGGATGAGGCGGCCGCGAAGCTGAAGGTCTCCCCGGATAACCTGCTGGTGCGCCTCGACCAGGACATCGACAAGCTGCGCTCGCTCGAGCGCGAGCTCGGTCGCATGAAACAGCGCCTCGCCAGCCAGGCGGGTAGTGAGCTCGCCGACTCGGCGCAGACCGTGAATGGCGTCAAGGTGCTCGCCGCCCGGGTCGACTCCGCCGGTGAGTCGTTGCGCGACACGGTGGATCAGCTCAAGAACAAACTCGGTAGCGCCGTGATCGTCATCGCCGCGGATCAGGACGGCAAGGTGCGACTGGTCGCCGGCGTCACCACCGATCTCACCGACCGGCTGCGTGCCGGCGATCTCGTTAATCACGTTGCCCGCCAGGTAGGCGGGCGCGGCGGCGGCCGGCCCGATTTCGCCCAGGCGGGCGGTAGCGATCCGGCGGCACTGCCCGCGGCGCTCGAGTCGGTGACCGACTGGGTGCAGGAACAACTAAATCAGTAACAAGGGATCTCCATGTCGCTAGTTGTCCAGAAATTCGGCGGCTCCTCGGTCGCCGATATCGAACGCATCGAGAACGTCGCGCGCAAGGTGATCGCCTCGCGCGAGGCCGGCCACGACGTCGTGGTCGTCGTCTCGGCCATGAAAGGCGAAACCGATCGCCTCAACGAGCTGGCCTTCGGCGCCGCGCAGAGCTCAACGCCCCGACCGCGTGAGCATGATCTGCTGCTCTCCACGGGCGAGACGGTGACCATCGCGCTGCTGACGATGGTGCTCGAGCGCATGGGCGCGCCGGCGCGCTGCCTCACCGGCGCGCAGGTGCGCATCCTCACCGACAGTGCATTCAGCAAGGCGCGGATTCAGGACATCGATGCCGAACTCATCCGCGAGGACCTCGGTGCAGGCCGAATCGTCGTGGTGGCCGGTTTCCAGGGCGTCGACGAGAATGGCTCGATCACCACGCTGGGACGCGGCGGCTCTGACACCACGGCCGTCGCGCTTGCGGCGGCGCTCGAAGCGGATGAGTGCCAGATCTACACCGACGTGGACGGCGTTTACACGACCGACCCGCGGGTGGTTCCCACGGCAAGGCGTCTCGAGACAGTAACCTTCGAGGAAATGCTCGAGCTCGCAAGCCTTGGCTCGAAGGTCTTGCAGATCCGGGCGGTGGAGTTTGCCGGCAAATACCAGGTGCCACTCCGGGTGCTGTCCTCGTTTCAGGACGGCCCCGGGACATTGATCACGATGGAGGGACAGAAGAATATGCAGCAGGGCAGTATGGAAGAGCCCCTGATCGCGGGCATCGCATTCAATCGCGATGAAGCGAAGCTGACCATGATCGGCGTGCCGGACACCCCGGGTATCGCGACCCAGATCCTCGGTCCGGTGGCGGATGCCAACATCGAGGTCGACATGATCGTGCAGAACATCAGCAATGAGGGTCTGACCGACTTTACCTTCACGGTGAACAAGACCGAATACGATCGGGCCCTGGATATTCTGCGCAAGCAGGCCGAGGTGCTCGGCGCCCGCGAGGTGTTCGGTGACAACAGCATCGGCAAGCTCTCGCTGGTCGGCGTGGGCATGCGCTCGCATGCCGGCGTGGCGAGCCGCATGTTCAAGGCGCTGGCGGCGGAGGGGATCAACATCCAGATGATCTCGACCTCCGAGATCAAGATCTCGGTGGTAACCGACGAGGAATCCCTCGAGGTGGGAACCCGCGCGCTCCACAAGGCCTTTGGGCTGGATGATCGCAGTGGCAATACGGTGAGCGTCGAAGGTCAATCGGTCTAGTCAGAGGCGCATAATTGGGCTGAACGCAGGGGAGACAGTCCGGGTCATAGAATATACAATCAAAAAATAGTAGTACTGGATAAGCTATACCGGATATTACGCGAGGGAATGCGAGTCCGACATTGAGGCGGTCGCAATAACAACGAGGAGATGTCGGAATGCTTATTCTGACCCGCAGGGTCGGTGAAACCCTGATGATTGGCGACGACGTCGCCGTGACAGTGCTGGGTGTCAAGGGCAACCAGGTCCGCATCGGTGTCAAAGCGCCCAGGGATGTCACGGTTCATCGCGAGGAAATCTACGAGCGCATCCGCGAAGAGGATGGAACGCCTGAAGAAAAGCGCGCTGCCGACGACGATCGCTAGCTCGGGAACGGCCCGGTTTACGAGACCGCCCTCGATACCGTATTCTTGCGTCTTACATCGGAGAGGTGGCCGAGCGGCTGAAGGCGCTCCCCTGCTAAGGGAGTAAGGGCTTGATCGCCCTTCGTGGGTTCGAATCCCACCCTCTCCGCCAGACATGAAAAAGGGGCCGCAGGCCCTTTTTTTGTGTCTGACGAAAGCCGGGGTTCGAACCCACGAAGGAATAGATGATGGGTTCGACCAATCGCGCAGCGATTGGGACGCGGCGCGGCAGCGCTGCGCCCGGAGGGTGAGGCCCGTGAGGGCCGAATCAATCCCACCCTCTCTGCTCGACGCTGGGAGTTCGAACCCACCGGGACGGATTCGGGTAGAGGAAGGCGCGTTGTCACCTATTTCCAACCGCTCGCACACTCCCTATACACATTGATCCGTGTGTACTGGCCGTGTGCAAAGGGTTAGGGAAAGCTGACAACGGACTCAGCGACTCATCTCGTCTGTCACGGATTCACCCGGACAAGGCGGCCATTGGCCTGGTCCGTTAGCAGGTAGAGATTTCCATCCGGCCCGCTTTCCACGGCCCGAATGCGCCACCCCCGGTCCTCTAGAAGCCGCTCTTCACTCACCACCTCCTGGCCGTCGAGTCGCAGTCGCGCGAGATGGACCTTGGCGAGCGCACCGACGTAGAGATCCCCGTTGTGGAAGGCCATGCCAGACGGGGCAATGGAGGGCGTCCAGACGTGGATGGGCTGGATGGTGCCCGGTTTCTCGCTCGGTGCGATCTCCGGCCCCCAGTACTCGCGGCCATAGGTGGTCTCTGGCCAGCCGAAGTTCTCACCCGCCGCGGGGAGGTTGATCTCGTCGCCGCCCCGAGGTCCGTGCTCGTGGATCCACAGGGCACCGGTCTCGGGATGGCGCGCCGCGCCCTGAGGATTACGATGCCCGTAGCTGTAAATGGCCGCTTCGGCGTTGGCCTGACCAACAAACGGATTGGTCGCCGGAATGCTGCCATCGTCATGAAGCCGGATGACCGCGCCATTGTGGTCTTCAAGATCCTGCGCGCGGTCACGCTCGCCGCGATCCCCGGTAGTGAACAGTACATGTCCCGCGCCATCAAAGCTGATGCGGGAGCCGAAATGCTTGGTGCTCTCAACACAGGGCGTCGCCACGAACAGGGTTTCGAAGTCGGCGAGCTGGTTGTCATCGGTGAGCCGACCTCGACCGAGGTGGGTGGCATTACCGTCCCCGCAGGCACCTGCCCAGGTCAGGTAGACCTGCCGGTTGTCACTGAAATCAGGGTGCAGTTCGATATCCAGCAGCCCGCCCTGACCCTGTGCATCCACCGCCGGCACGCCCGAGACCTGCGCTCGCTGGCCAGTCTCCAGGTCCAGATAAAGCAACCGCCCGGGCCGCTCGGTAACCAGCACTTCGCCTTCCGCGAGAAAGGCCATCCCCCACGGGTGCTCAAGATCTTTGGCGAGCGTCTCCACACCCGAGTCCGCCATTGCGGTCGTCGCTGTCAGGCCTGCAAGCAGGACGATCAAATAGTGGAACAGGTGCTCAAAGACGACGATCATCGTTTGCCTCGGCATATTCCGGGATCTCCACGGCCGCACCGGATCTTTTCGGTTGACTACGTAACGGCCTTATCCCGATCCTACCGCGCGCTCGCGAACCTCGGGGGAAATACGTGATTTGATTTTCACGGCTAAAGCCTCTCGAGTCCTGGAGCGTCCTTAAAACCCGGGGCGTTTAGTGTCTACTCTCGGATTGTGTACTTGACGGGGAGTCTACGAATGACGCAATTGCCCGCAGCTGCCTGCAGCGGTTGCAGCCGCCCCGGCTGAATCGTTTAACCTTCCCTTCTCAAACAAACAGCGTGAGCAGTAAGGGGTCCGTGCCGTGCGTCAGTATTTCAGTTTTGAGGGTGAGTCTAGGCGAGAGGTCTACTGGGCGGTTACAGTGATCAATCTACTGATCGGGGCCGTGATGGTGCCGATTATCGTCGCTGGTGCGACCGCCCCTGACATGCATCCTCTTACCTTCCTCGCGATCGTCATCCTGCTTTCGCCTTTGTGGGTCGGCCCGATCTGGCTGCAACTGGCGACTGGTGCCCGACGTTGCCGGGAGGCAGGGATCAATCCGTTCTGGTCAGCCACCGTGTTCCTGCCCTATATCGCCGTCATACCCGTGGCGGTGATCGGCCTGCTTCCACCCGTGAATCGTGGGGCTGACCGGCTTGATTACCCCCGCTGATTAAACCGTCATCTGCAGCCGCCGGGCCATGGCTTGGCCGCTGTCGATGCAGTCACCGACGCTGATACCGTCACGCCAGTTGCCGACCAGGTGCAATCCGCGGTGTCTGGCCACCCTTGCCTTGATGGCCTCGATCCGCTCGAGATGCCCAACCTCGTATTGCGGAATGGCCTCCGACCAGCGCTTCACTCGTGAGAACACGGGTGTTCCCTGAATACCGAGAATCTCGCCCAGCTCCGTACTGATGATGCTGATCAGTTCATTATCGGGCTGTGCCATGACGCCAGGATTCCGGCGGCCGCCAATGAAGCAGGTGAGAAGCGCATGCCCTTCGGGAGCCCGGGCGGGGAACAGCGTCGAGGAGAACAGCGCACCCAGTGTCTGCCGGTTTTCTCTGCTGGGGATGAGCATGCCGAAACCGTCAAGCGGATGCGAAATAGCGTCGCGCGGATACCCCAGTGCTACGGCCGCGAGGGGCGGATACACGATCTCATCCAGAGCTGCCTGGAGGTCGGTATCCACGTCTTCAAGCAGCTTCGCGCTGACCGACGAGGGTGTAGTGAGAACCACCTCATGGCCGTGAAAAGACCGATCGTGCTGGTCCACGGCCTGCCACCCGCTCTCGTCCCGATGGATGGATTTCACCTCGCTACCCGTGACCAGACGCGCTTCGGGGTAGTGCGCGAATTCATTCGCCATCGCCCGGGTCAGGGTGGCCAGGCCCTTCGGGAAGCTGACCAGATTGCCTCGCCAGTGATCGGGAAAACCATCGATACGCGCCTGCCGACGCTGCGCCCTGGCGCTTGCCATTTCCGTGATGCCGCCGCGCAGTAGCGATCCATGCCGCTGTTCCAGCCGGTGGAGCCGAGGCATGGCCGCCCGGGCCGACAGGCGTTGAGGATCACCGGCGTAAACGCCGGAAACAAACGGATCAACGAAATGCTCGAGGACACGCGGACCGAGGCGTCGTTCGACGAACGCAGCGAGCGTTTCTTCGTGGGCGGCGGATCCACGGAAAGGTTCGGACAACAGGTGGCCCCACGCCTTGAAACCGAGGAGTGGATGCGTCAGTGCGGACAGGACGCCGCTCGGCAACGCGACAGGCTGCCCGTCATTGACCACATAACGCTTCTTGCTGGCGGTTGGTGGAAAGATGACCTCGTCCACCAGTCCCAGCGAGTCAATCAGTCGATACAGGGGGAGCGTACAGAGCAGGGTGTTGGGCCCCAGCTCCATTTGCCACTCGTCCTCTGTCACCGAATGGACATTGCCACCCGGTGATTCCGCGGCCTCCACCAGCGTGACGGATCGCCCCTGGCGTGCGAGCTCGAGGGCGAGTGCAAGTCCGGTCACACCACCGCCGATGATGAGGAAGCCAGGATTCTCCATTGGAGACCACCTATTTTTCGATATTCTATCCCGCCACTGGGAAAAAAGCGGCTATGGAAATTCGCCTATTGCTGACCGCTTGCACACTCCTCATACACATCAAAAAGTGTGTACTGGCCGTGTGCAAAGGGTCGGGGAAAGCTAACAACGGAGACGCCGGGCGGCCACGGTAGAACACTTGGTGGACGACGAAGCGCCTCTCACCTGGAGGGTGCCGCCACCGTAACGGAAACGCTATCCTCCATTGTGAACATACCGACACGCAACGGAGATGCATCCAATGCATATCAATAAAACGCTCCCCCTGGTGATGGCGCTCGCTGGTTCTGTCTCGCCCGCGCTGGCGCAGGAAAAGATCGGGGAGGGGTATATGGGGTTCAGCGTCGGAGCTATGGACGTCGATGTCGATGGAACCTCCGGCGCAACCCCCACCATCGCTATCGCCCATTTCGGTAACAACCTCACGGACTATCTTGGCTTCGAGTTCCGGATAGGAACGGGGATTACCGATGAGGACACCCGTGGCTACGGAACAACCGGCGATGTAGACCTGAATTCATTGTACGGCGCCTATGGCGTGGGGCGTATTCCGCTTGCGGAGGGTTTTTCTCTCTACGGCCTCGCGGGATTCACGCATGGTGAAGTCGAGTTTCTAAATGCCGGAGGCATTGCGGAAGAGCGGGAGAGTGACACGTCCTACGGTATCGGTGCCCGGGTATCCCCGACAGACCGTTTCTCGGTATTTATCGAATACGCCCAGTATCTCGATGGCACGAGCTACGACGTCTCCGGTGGTTCCATTGGTGGTATCTACCAGTACTGACCCCACGGATCAATCCAGCCTAGCGGCCATAGCTGGCATCCATTACCCCAGATAAATCTCCGGCGGCTGTGGGCGGCCGAGGTAAAAGCCCTGCTGGATGGCGATGCCGAGCTCTTTCACCATCTCTGACTGGGTTGCTGTCTCGATCCCTTCCGCGATCACCTGGATATCCAGTACCCGGCAGAGATCCGCGATGGAGCCGACGATGGCACGCGACTTTGCGTCCTCGGTGATGGCCGTGATCAGTGCCTTGTCGATTTTCACGTACTCGATATCGAGCTCGCGCAGCCGGTAGAGATTGCTCTCCAGTGCGCCGAAGTCATCCAGTGCGAGGAGCGTGCGGTTATCGGTCAGCTTCGCCCAGGTGGTCTTGAGATCGGTCAGATCGTCGCCGAGATACTGCGGCAGGCCGCGTTCGGTCACCTCGATCATCACGCGAAGGCCGTGATCGTTGTCGGCGCCGAAGTCGTGCAGCAGCTGCGCGGGGTCATCAATGCGCTGGAGATCCTCCAGTCCGATGTTGTAGGACAGCAGGCCGACACCGCTACGAGCGACCCGCTCGGTCAGCGCGCGACGCATCGCGATGACATAGGCGTAGAAGTCCTCGTCCTTGAGGATTTCCCGTAACCGGTCGAGAAAAATGGCAGGCGAGCGGACTTCATCCTCGCAGGTCCACCGAATAAGGGCCTCGTAGCCGATGAACCGGTTTGTTTCTGCATTCACCAGCGGCTGGATGTAGTAGCTGAACTCGCCGTTCTTGAGTCCCTGTCGGATGTCGCGGTCGGTAACGAAGGCGCCGCTGCTCCGGGAATTGGCGATAAAGGCCGCATCCGCGCAGACGATCGATTTCCAGTCCCGCTCCTTGGCGTGCCGCATTGCCAGATCCGCCTCGGAGAGCCGCTCCGAGAGCGCGTCATCGGGCGCGAGTAGCGTGCCGCCACCGCAAATCTCGATCTTCCCGACATCATCGGCGCCATCGATGCGCATTTCCTGAATGGCGCTCACAATGGTGTCACCGAGTTGACGAACGAATGCCCAGCGGTGCGCCGGTAACAGGATGGCAAAGTCATCACCGTCGAGACGGGCGATCGTCGCCCCGGGGCCGAGTGTCGAGCGCAGCACGCGGGCGATCCCCTGTAGTACCCGATCGCCGGTGCTGATGCCGTGACTGTTATTGATCGCCTTGATGTTGTAGACATCGATCAGAAGCAGGGCGGCGCCCCGATAGCGGACACCGTCGCCGTACAGCTCCTGCAAGCCGAACCGGGACAGCTCACCGGTGATCGGATCGGTCTGGATCTGTTTGCGGAGCCGGTTCTCGAACCGGCTCTGAACGAACAGGTAAGTGCCGATGATGCCGAGCAGGCACCAGAGCACGAACGATTCCAGCATGAAACGCCAGAACCGCCGGTCGAGGGTGTCCTGGATATACTCGGCATCGGTCGTCAGCTCGAGCGTTCCGACACGGCGGCTGTTAAGGGTAATGGCCGTCGTGTACGACAGCGCTGGAAAAGCCCCGCTGAACCCCAACTCTCCGGGGGAGGTTGATTCTTCTGCCGCGCTGTCGTACTCCAGCGCGTACCCACGGCGCTGTGCGCTGACCAGCAGCTTGTCGTCGCGATCGCGCACCTGGACCGCTCCGGCCCGCGGCAATGTCTCGAGCAGCCGCATCTCCCGACGGATTTCCGGCAGATTCCGAAACACGACGCTCTCCGCGCTGCGCTCACCCAGCAACTGGGCAACCCGCTCGATGGTGGTCTCGGTCCGTTCCGTTTCACTCCGCACCTGCTGCTGGTAGCCGAGATAGAAAGCGAACGTCACGCCAAACCCGACCACGAGGACGAGTTCGAGCAGAGCAATCTGTATCCATCGCAGGCTGCGCAGACGTCGCCAGCAGATTCTCAGTATCGTCAACAAGTAAGCGGTCTCCGGTCGCCAGTGATTGGTTTGTCAGGGCCGGAAGGGTACCCTAACCGTCGACAAATTTATCCCATATAAGGGACGCACGCGGAATTTAAGTGTTACGGGCGGTGCCCTCAACAAAGGATGTTATGGCTGACCAGATAGCGCAGTCTGTCATTGCAAAGCTGATCGAGCAGATCAACGATGCAGTGCTTGTGACACACACGGAGCATCACTCCGGCGGCTACGTCATTGTTTATGCCAACCCGGCATTCTGCGCCATGACGGGCTACGGCCTCGATGAACTGATCGGCCAGACACCGCGCATCCTGCAGGGACCGGCGACCGATCGCAGCGTCATCCACCGGCTCGATACCAATCTCCAGGGCGGCGACTCCTTCGACGGTACAACGGTCAACTATCGCAAGAACGGTGAGCCGTACATCGTTCGCTGGGCCATCTCGCCGATCAGTGATGACGTGACCGGCGAGCGCTACTACGCCGCCGTCCAGCACGAGGTCACCCGCGAGGTCCATACCGAGACCATCAACCGGAATATCCTCGAGAGTATCGACGAGGCGATTATCGCGATCGATCCGTCCGGCGTCGTGACCCGATTGAATCAGGCGGCTATTCGTATCCTGGGTCTGGATTCCGAGTCCGTGCTGGAGGGCAATGACTGGGCGGAATGGCTGGCGCCGCTGGCGGACGCCCGCGTTACCGCGCCCCGGGATCATCGCGTTTCGTCCGAATCCGTTGACCTTCGTGCGCTGATCCATGAAGTCATCGAGAAGGGCGAACCCGGAACCGCGACGCGCTATGCGTTGATCGAGGTGAACGGCCGGCCGGTCAATATCCGGCTGGCGGTGACGGCCCTGACAACGCCGTCCGGCGACTATCTGGGCGTCCTGATCGTGATCCGTGATCGCACGAACCAACACGCATTCGAGCAGGCACTCTGGCAGGCGGCTACGCATGACCCGCTCACCGGTGTCTATAACCGCAAGTTCGCCGATGATGTGTTGGCATGGGCCGTTGCAAACGCGGACCGCAGCGGAGAGATCGCCTCACTCATTCTCTTCGATCTGGATTACTTCAAGGCGGTCAATGACACCTACGGCCACAACGTGGGCGACGAGGTATTGAAAGCGGTGACGGAGGCCGCTCAGAGCTGTCTGCGCTCGCAGGATTACCTCGTTCGCTGGGGTGGCGAGGAGTTTGCGGTGATTCTGCCGGGAACCGATCGCGATGCCGCCAGCGCGATTGCCGAGCGACTGCGGACACGCATCGCCGCCGCCACCGAGGGGACGGATCTCCCGAAGGTGGAGGTCTCGCTGGGAGTTGGCGAATATCGCAATGGTGAGGGTACCCGACCCTGGTTTCGGCGCGTGGACGATGCGCTCTACAGGGCCAAAGACAGCGGTCGCAACCGCCTCGAACTCACCGACTAGCTATCCCCACGGCGGGAGATAGACAGCGAGAGAGGGCGGGGCGGTTATCGCAATCCACCCGGCAACGGCAAGATAGGGCCCAAAGGGGATCTCCCGCTGGCCGTCGATACCCATTAACGGCGCCTGCGCCAAGATGATCAGCAACGCGGCAATGGGGGCGATCAGGATCGTCGCGAGCAGCGCCTCCGGCCCGCCCCAGGCGCCGATCAGGGCGAAGAGCTTGAAGTCGCCGTACCCCAGTCCTTCGATGCCCCGCAGCAACCGATAGCCGGCATTGATCAGCCATAGCGATGAATACCCGGCTGCGGCGCCGATGATCGACATCGTCGGGGTAATGAAGTCGGTCCCGACACTCACGAGCAAACCGATCCAGAGGCCGCTCAGCGTGAGGGCATCCGGCAGCAGATGCGTCTCGAAGTCGATGATAGCCATCGCGATCATCCATCCACTGAGCAGCAGGAGCACGGCGGTGATTGGCTCGATGCCGTACCAGGCGACAACGGCGGCAAAGACAATCGCCGTTAGCGCTTCGGTGAATGGATAGCGGGGCGAGATCGGGGCATCGCAATCGCGGCAGCGTCCACGGAGCAGCAGCCAGCTGATGATGGGGATGTTGTCACGGATGCGGATCGGGTGCTTGCAGTGGGGGCAGTGAGAGCCCGGCCAGGCGATGCCGGGGGGAGGTGCATTATCACCGGATGCAGAGTCAGTCTGCCGCTCGGCGTAGTCGATCTGCGCGGGGATGCGGGAGATGACTACGTTTAAGAAGCTGCCGACAAGAGCCCCAAGGAAAACGGGAAAGATAAAGGTCATTCCAATTCCGGGATAGCGATACGGCCGATGCTAACCGACCCGTTAGGACGATCAGGGATTTCTTCTTTTATCTCTTTTTCAAGGCTTTCGAGCGTCTCATCTGAAATCTCTGGCGGATTGTCCAATGAACTGGATGGGTTAACATCCTTTTCAGTGGCCCTATAGTTTCTATGAAGCGGCTTCGAACCACCACCCCCAATATTATAGTACGACTTTCTGATATCACTTAGTTCGAAACGTATATAATCATCCGAAAATATGCCTCCGTCAAAAACCAAATCGTACTCATTCAGCTCCTCAAATTCAAACTTGACATCTTCATCGTGGCTTATGCTGTCGAAGTAAGCGCCATTGGAAAAAATTGTTTGACCTTTCTCGAGCTCATTCACCTCAAATTTTGCCTTGTTTCCTTTCAGAAAAACCTTTTCCAAAAATTTCACAGACACGGAATTTTCTTTGTCCTCCCCCTGGATTTGTATTTTGGCGTCTCCGTTATTGCCCTCGAGCAGAACAGGGGCGCCCATGACCACGCTGTCTGATATGTCGCTATCCGCTGTATGTTTGAATTGGAGCTCTGCCTTGTCATCAGTGCTTCTGATAAAAACCACATTTTGTGAATAAACATCCGTCTTTTCCGGAATCTTAAGTGACCCGGATCCATCAAACTCAAATTCCGCTTTTGCTTCTCCATTGCTTGCATCTAAAATAACAGGACCGTCGATTTCTAATAGATCGTTTATACCTTTAAATTTAAACAACGCTGTTTCTCCGTCGATCAGCACGCCCTTTAAACCACTGATGCTTCCACCTTCTTTTATATCGAATTCAACTACAGCATCCCCATCGGTCGCGGTAATTATAAGCGGCCCATTCATGCTTATACTAGACTTTATTTCATTGTCGATAATATCAGCACCGTCCCCTTCCAAGAGAACTCCTCCGCCAACTGTAATGTCGCCAATGCCCTCCATATCGAAAGGCCATTCCGCGTCACCATCGGTTTTCTTGATGTTAATAGGGCCGCTAATAGAAAGATCGCCTTTGAAATCATCCAGCTCGATATCGAAATCTTCTCCGTTAAAAAAGAGACCATCTTTAATTACTATAGAGTCGAGGTTTTCAGAATTGTCTATTGCGAAGTCGACTTCTCCAGCCCCATCTGCGCCTTCATCTCCGAAGATGAGTGCCTTCGTAAACGAAAGTTCCTTAGCATCATCGTCACACAGTATATCGATTTCGATATCACCCTCATCATTATCGAATTCGTCGATTGAGCAAGAGTTATCCGGGGAAGATTTCATTCGGTCTCGAAGTTGTTTTTCTGTCCTTATAGGATCAAGACCGCTTTCTCCTATACTGTATCCATACTGCGCGTTGTTAATTTCTATGTAGCCATCGTAATCGAAGCCTGGGGTTGCAGCATTCGATTGCGCATGTGTATTGAAATTAGCCCCTGGGTACATTACCCTTTCAATGTCATTCGGTCGCGTATTGTTGGCATTGGCATCTATATTTACTCCGCCATCATTAAGCAGACGTACCGAATCCCCTACGCTATTCCCGTGAAGCGCCCTTGTCTTTTCGTTCACGGTAATAGCGTTTTGAGTCAGTAACGCGTTTGTACCAGCGGCGACAGCGCCGACGCCTAAGATTGATACTATCGCGACAATCATGATGGAGCCGCTTTGTTTCGCACGACCGGCAATTTCGTAATCTGTACTTCGATTCATCTTTTATTGCCTCGGCGTAGCTCTAACTAAGTGGGATTCACCGTCAAGTTTCAGGATTAGTTCGTAAAGATTAGTGCTCGGAGTTTCTAAGAGGCGTTCACAATAAAAATTATATGGCTCGTCCTTGTCAATAACACTGAACAATACCTCGCCTTCTTCGAACTCTTTATTTACAATCACGAAGTCCGTTCCACGATATTTATACTCTACAAGGCCTGCACTGCCGGGAATCTCAATTGCATTACTGGTAGGGCAAGTTGGTATCCCTGAACTGAATCGGATATCGTTAGCGACCCTCGATAAGGCATACTCGATATCGGCCTCTTGATCGGTTTGTTCATCGATCACGAATTTCGTCTCTATCAAATTAATCAACGGTTGCCCGATAAATCCGCCGATGACTGCCAATAGAGTGATAGTGGCGACCATCTCAATGAGTGTGACGCCGTCTTCAGCGTTATGTATGAAGCGCGCGACACCCATCCTGTTTTTCCTACCTGAGATGATCGACAAACGAAATTCTAGCATCCTTTCTTATTCCCAGTCGTCCCGCTTTCACCTGGGCAATTATTGTTGTTCCCGTTCCCATTCCCATTCCCGTTCCCATTCCCGTTCCCATTCCCGTTCCCGTTCCCGTTCCCGTTCCCGTTCCCATTGCCATTGCCATTGCCATTTTGATTCGTATCTTCATTAACTGGCACGATCAGTTCGAGCTTTTGGTTAGATCGAATTGGAACAGTAAATTTTGTCGCGAATTCGTTATCAATCTGTTCCGCTGTTTCTCCGCATGAAGACGTGTCTATGCAGATTTTGTTATCGTTCTTATCAAAGAACAGGTCGCCAGGCGCCCAGTTATTTAATGCGGTATTGTCGAAAGTCCCCTTAAAGCACTCACCTGGAACGTTTCCTTGTTCTTCGTAGACCGCAAGGATGGTCTCATAACAGGTTTCCGCAGCTCGTAGATCTTCCGCATAACTCTGGTTATTTTCGGAAGCATCCAGGCTTATAACCATTAGCCTTACGATGGTTGCGCTGCTGATGCCGATGATGACAAGAGCAATGACAAGCTCGATGAGTGTCAGCCCAGACTCTCTATTGGACGCTCTGTGGCGGTGCGATGCGTTACTCAGTTGCATGGTGCTCGGTCCACTCGGCCCGTTTGACCGTTGAGGCAAATTATCCGGGGATCTCCCTCGGTCGGCGTCAACGATACTCTGTACTCAGACTTTCCTTCGTCGCACGGCTCGCAAATTTCGTCACAAGAGATCTCTTTTACGCTTCTAGTGCTGGCGTCTCCGACAGTAAAACGCACTTTTACGGGACAAACCTCCATAGAGGTGCCTAATCGGTCGTTCAGGGCACCGATCTCCCCCTCGAGATCCGCGACTTGAGCGGCGTCGGGGTCATTGCTTGGTGGTAATCGGTGGACTGCCCGTGAGCGCGCTTTGCGCAGCTCGGCGATAACTATGTCTTCGGCCTGAGCCAGATCGGTAGCGCTTCCACCGCCGCTGAACGATCGGAATCCAAGCGCCGCAAATACCCCGAGGATCACCAGCACGATGACGATCTCGAGTAGTGTGAAGCCTTTGTTATTCCCGATCATATGTTGGAACTCATCTGCCAGATCGGCATGAAGATGCCGACGGCGAGGACGGCGACGAGCAGTCCTATGAATCCGATCATGATCGGTTCGATGTAGGAGGGCAAGCGCTTTAGATCGGACTCGACCTCGCTCTCGTAGAAGTCGGCGACCTGGTCCATCAGATCCGCGAGCTGACCGGTCTCTTCGCCGACGGCGAGCATCTGCAGGATCATGGGCGTGAAAAGCCCGCTTTTCTGACACACGCTGTGCAGGCTCTCGCCGCGCTCGATGCCGGTTCGCAGGCTACGGATGCCGCCGCTGACATAATCGTTGTCCGTGGCGTCGGCGACCGAATCGATGGCGGTGAGCAATGGCACACCGGCACGCAGGGCCATGGCGAACGTCCGCGCGAAGCGCGCCAGCAGGGCGCGGTTGAGTACCTGGCCGACGATGGGCAGCTTCAGCTTCGCGGCATCCCACTGGAATTTACCCGCCGGGGTGCGCAGATAGGTGCGTATCCCGAAAACGACGGCGATCGTGCCGCCAAGCAGTATCGTCCCGTTGTTCCGGGTGAAGTTCGATAGCCCGAGCAACAGCTGGGTCGTGACCGGCAGCTCGGCATCCATGCTCTCGAATAGCTGTGCGAACGTCGGGATTACAAATATGTTGACCACGACGAACGCCGCGGCGATTGCGATCAGCACGAATGTCGGATAGCGCAGGGCGGACTTGACCCGATCGCGGGTGACGCGCTCCTGTTCGAGGTTCTCCGCCATTCTGGCGAGCGCGGTCTCGAGCTGGCCGGATTCCTCGCCCACTCGAATCATGTGGATGAAAAGCGGCGGGAAGACGTCGCGGTGCTGATCCATGCTGTTTGCAAGCGCCGAACCGCCCTCCAGGCTATTGGCGATCTCGTAGAGCGCACTGCCGAGCTTTTGATGGTTGGCATTCTCGCCGAGCCCGCGCAGGGCACGCGTGACGGGAACGCCCGCGTGCAACAGCGAGCGGAAGTGGCGCGAAAAGATGATGAGCTCGTTCAGCGGGACTGGGCGGCCGAAGTACTTCGCGAAGAGCTTGCCGACATCCATATCGGCGCCGAACGACTCCTCGGCCTCCTCTTCGAGCGCCAGGGGCGTCGCGCCGAGGTTGAAGACATACTCGGCGGCGGTACGCTGATTGTCGGCGTCGACCTCGCCGCGGATCAGCTGTCCATTGGTGGTGCGGGCGCGATAGCTAAAGCGTGGCACGATCAGCGCTCCGCGCCGATGATCTCGCCGAGTACGCGAACGACCTCGGCGACGTTCGTCTTCCCCTGCTCGACGAAGGAGACGGCGGTATCGGCCATCGGTGTATAGGTCGGCGACTCGTGCGCCAGCTTGGAGAACTCGGCGATATCGCCGTGCCGCAGCGCCTCGCGCATCCCTGAATCCAGTTCCACCAGCTCGAACAGCCCCACACGACCGCTGTAGCCGCTGTTTTCACAGGTCCGGCAACCCTCACCCTCGTAGATGAGCATGTTGCGGGGATTGGCATGTCCCGCGCGCTCGAGCCACGCGACCTCATCATCGGTGGCGGCCCGGGGTTTCGCGCACTGCGAGCACACCCGCCGCAGCAGGCGCTGGGCGATGATGCCTCGCAGCGCCGCGGCGAGCATGAATGGCTGGATGCCCATGTCCAGCAGGCGGTTGGCCGTGGAGACCGCGTCGTTGGTATGCAGCGTGGAGAGCACCCGGTGACCGGTGATGGCCGCGCGCATGGCGATCTCGGCGGTCTCGGCATCGCGGATCTCACCCACCATGACGATGTCCGGGTCCTGGCGCAGCGAGGTGCGCAGGACGCGGGCGAAATCGAGGCCGATACTCTCGCGCACCTGTACCTGGGTGACGCGGGGCAGGGCGTACTCCACCGGATCTTCCACCGTGATGATCTTGACCTCGGAGCTGTTCATCTCGCTCAGCGCGCCGTAGAGCGTCGTCGACTTGCCCGATCCCGTGGGACCGGTGACGAGGATCAGCCCGTTGGGGATGCTCATCAGCTGCCGGAAGCGTTGGAGGAGCTCGGGCTCCATCCCCGTCTGATCCAGCGAGGACACCCCCGATGACTGATCGAGCAATCGCATGACGACGCTCTCGCCATGCTGCTGGGGCAGGGTAGACAGACGCACGTCGATGCTGCGGTCCTGGATGCGCGCGTTAAACCGGCCGTCCTGGGGCAGGCGCCGTTCGGTGATGTTGAGCCCGGACATCAGCTTGAGCAGCGAGATCAGCGCGTCCTGGATATTGCCCTGACGCACCAGGCGCTCGTGGAGGATGCCGTCCTTGCGCGAGCGGATCCGCAGCAGGTTGTCCTCGGGCTCGATATGGATGTCCGAGGCCCCGCGCTGGATGGCGTCCTCCATCAGGGTCCGCAACAGGCGAACCGCCGGTGAGCTGGCGCGGCCCGCCCCCACGGTCAGGCTGGAGAGATCGATCTCCTGCTTATCCGCGAGCTCTTCGCCGATCTCGTCGGCGATGCTCTGCAGCTCATCGGTCCGGGCATAGACCGCGTTGATGTAGTTGATGACCTGCTGGCGGCTGGCGATCCGGAATTCCACGGGCTTCGGCAGAATCCGCTCGATCTCGTCCATGGCCATGACATCGCCGGGGTCGTCGGTGGCCACCACGAACTTCTCCGAGGATTCCTCGATGATGGCCGCCCCGAACCGGCGCGCGGAATCCTCCGGCAACTGGCTGGCGGTCTCCTTGTCGACCCAGTACTCGTTCGGGTCCACCGGCTCGATCGCGTAGTGTTCGGCGAGCACCTCGTTGAGTGCCCGTTCGGAGATGCGGCCGGTCTGGACGAGTGCCTCGCCGAGGGCCTGGCCCGAGCGTTTCTGCTCTTCCAGCGCGATCTTGAGATCGTTGGCCGTGATCATCCCCTGTTCGATGAGCTGATCGCCCAGGCGCTGAGGGCGCTCGGGACGATCGGGGCGGTTCGAACGGTCTGAGTTTTCGGCAGCCACGATGGTCAGCCTCCGTAGGGTATCTGCGTATCGCGGAGTGCGGTGACGCGGTCTTCCCCGTAGTTACGGATTTGGGGATCGATGTCGTCCCGTTCCAGCAGACTGGACCAGAGCTCACGAGCCTCCTGTCGGCTCCCATGATGATCCAGACTGGTGGCCCTGCCTAGCACCCAGGCGGGATCCGATGGGTCGGCCTTGTGCAGTTCCGCGTAGATCTCGGCGGCCTTCGCGTGCTGCCCCGTGCGTCGGTAGAGATCGGCGAGGTGCGAGCGCAGGTAGGTGTCCTTGGAATCAACCGGCGGCCGGATGGATTCCAGCGCCCTGATCGCCACGGCGGCGTCGTTATTATCCCGCGCGATTCGGGCGAGCATCCGGGCAGTGACGAAGTCCCCCGGCTTTACTTCAAGCCCCCTGGTGAGGACACCCTGCGCCCGGTCGGGCCGTCCGGCACTCATCAGGATCCGCGCATAGGCCCGGCGGGCCACCATCAGCCCCGGGTCCAGCGACAGGGCCTCGCGGAACTGGCGCGAGGCGCTGGCCAGTTCGCCCGCCTCGATATTCCGCCTGCCCTGGTGATAGAGGCTGAGTGCGCGCTCGCCGTCGGCAACACTCGATGGCGCGCGCTGCATCCCCTCGCTCTGCGCCAGCGCGGTGGGTGCCATGATGGCCAAGGTTATTGTCAGAAGGGGCAACAGCAGTAGTTGTCGATTCATAGCATCTGCTCCAGCTGACGATCGATCTCGCGCCGCCAGGTATCATCACCAACGATCGTCGGGCGCAACAGGATAACTAGCTCGACCTTGCGGGAGACATTTCGCTCACGCCCGAAAAGCAAGTCGAATGGCGGGATCCGCCCAATCCCGGGCACGGCGGAATCTACGGACTGTTCGCGCCGCTCCATGAGACCGCCGATCACGATCAGATCGCCATTACGGGCCCGGACGATGGAATCCGACTGCCGAACGTCGCTGCTCGCGAGTTCGAATACTGCCGGTGGTCCAATCCCCCTGTCGACGCTCCGGGTCGTCTCGGTGACATCCGTGACAGACGGCTGCACGTGTAGTGTCACGAACCCATTGCCATCGATACTCGGCGTCACGTCCAGCGAGATACCCGAGAAGAATGACCTGAACTCGGGGTCCACTTCGGTTGAAGTTTCACCATCTTCAGTTTCTGTAGTCAGCTCAACATCGGTCTGGAAGAAACTGTCTGTCCCCACCTTAATCAGCGCCTTCTGATTGTTGAGCGTTGAGACTCGCGGCGAGGAGAGCACCATGACGTCGCCCTGCTCGTCGAGAGCCTTGATCGTCGCTTCGAATGGCCCGTCGGGTGTGACGTCCAGAGTGAAAATCCCGGGCAAATTATCCTGCTCGGTCTGCTCGACCTCGAATTCCCCCGAACTGCTATTCATGTAGTTCCAGTCGATGCCCGCCTCGAACTCGTCGCTCAGGGTAACTTCGAGGATGCGGGCCTCGAGAACGACCTGACGGTTGATGGTCCGCTGCAGGTTAGTCACGAACGCCTCCACCTGGTCGAGTACTTCGGGCCTGGCTCGCACAACTACCGAGCCCGCCTCGGGACTGGTCACGACGCGGGCGGCGTCGCCGGTATCCGGGGCATCGACGTCGTTGGTCTCGCCAGCCTGTCCGTTAACGATTTCCTGGATCGCGTTCTCGACGTCTGTCCAGAGATTGGAATTCGCCCGGGTTGTCAGACTGCTCCCGTTGATCTCACCCGGCAGGCTCGCGGACTCGTCCTCCTCGGAAGAGCTGACCTCGCCGCCTGCTACCCGCGTCCCGGAGATCCCTTCGCGGCTGACATTGATGTAGTTGAGCTGGAAGACGCGCGTTTCCAGCGAGGAGGGGAGGACCAGGTACGAACCGTCAGTGCGCCGATAGTGGTAGCCATACCCCTCGCGAAGGATGTCCATAACCTCCGGGACGGAGACATCGCTTAGTTTGAGCGAGACAGAACCAGTGATGTCCGGGTGGACAATCACGTTGTAGGGCGTGTCCTCGACCAGGCCGTGGTAGAAGTCGGCGACGGCGACATCGCTCGCGGTGATGTCGAAGCGCGGCGGCTCGAGCGTCGGGCCCTGTGATGCGTTGAGCGGCTCCGGTGTGAGCATCGCATCGGCGGCCGCAGGCAGGGGCGGGATGCCTCCGGTGGCGGTCTCCTCCGGCGCCTCGGCGCTCATGGCATCGGTAATAACCGCGTCGCGCTCGGCCTGCGACAGCCCCCCGGTCGCCGTGCAGCCAGTAAGCACCGCTAGCATGCCGACTGTCAGCAGCAGTCTTGTGGGTCTCATCGTTTTATTTTCCCCCTCCACGGATTCCCCCTGATCCCGGCCTGTCTTTCACGACCCCATGTTCCACGACAGGCCGATCCTCCGTGCCATTGTCCGAAGCGGCCAACAGTCCGTACTGATAGATCGCCTCGACGGTCCCGCGGTCGATGGTGTCGCCCTCGACCGTGATCTTCTTTTCAACCAGTGCGTGGCTTGCCCAGTCACCGCCGCGAGCGCTCTGTACCACGATGGTAGGACGCGCGGGCGGTGGCAATGGCTCACCTTCCGCAGCGCCGGCTTCTCCCCCTTCGGTGCCGCCGGCCGGTTGCCTCGCCGCGACCACGCTCTCCGGTGGCGCCGTGGGGTCGCCCAGTTCGGCATCGGAGGCCAGCGAGGCCGACTCCTGGGCAATGCCTGGCGCACTCAGTCCCAGCAGGAAAATGGCGAGTAACGCGCCCGTTAGACGGCGATCAGAGTGATGTGGGTGCATAGATATCGAACCTTACCGTGACACGAGCCAGCGGATGCTCGGTCACCTCGTAGTCTAGAGATCGCCAGACGACCTGAACCTCGTTGCGCTCGAGTGAGCGGAGAAGCGCCAGCGTCTTTTTGAAACCGGCCTCGAATACCATCGTAATCTGGCGATGCTCGATGTTCATTCCACTGGCGGCCGAGCTGTCCCCGTCGGAGACACCCTCACCGGGCTTACGCTCGAACCGGATGAACCGTGGCAAGTCCGATGCCCGAACCTGCGACTGCAAACGATCCATTGCCTCCTGCATGGGGACAGCCGCGATAAAGTCGAGGCCGCCATCCACCAGGGACTCGGTCAGATTATCGACCTCAGTCTCCAGTTCCGCGATCGCCTGGCGGGCGAATTCATTCGGATCCCGCGCTTTCTCCCGCTCATCCCGGAGCGCCTCCAGCGTCGCCTGGAACTGCTGCTGCTGGGTCTCGAGGCTTTCCGCCTCGTTGTCGAGGCCTTTCAGCTGCTCGGTGGCCGGTGCAAAGAAAAAGCTATGCCAGGCGAGGGCGAGGGCACCGAAGACACCACCCACGACGAGGACGCGCTCACGCGGTGTGCGCCCCGATAACCAGTCGGTCGAGCGCTTGATCAGCTGCCGGATCGAATCCGTGAGCCCGCTTCGCTTAGTTATCGCCATTATTCAGCCGTCGTAGCAAACGCTGCAGATCGGCGCCTCCCGTCTCATTCGCGGAGTTGCCATCCTGAACCGGTGTTGCTGCCGCGAACAATCCCGGCCCCTGCATGGTGAACTCGAGGAAGGTAATGCCGTTGCCGGCGTTGCTGAAATTGTCAACACCGATGCGCCGGGGTGACCAGTCACGAAACGCCGATGTATCTCTCAGGCGGCCGGCCAGGGTCTCGGCCTGCAGCGCGCTGAGTGACTTGCCCCTGATCGTGACGTTTCCGGGTTCGATGTTGATGCTCTGCAGCCAGAGCCCATCGACGCGGTTCTCCGCCAGTGCCCGTAGGGGCGAGGCAAAGCCGTCGATCAGCGAGGTATCGACACCCTCGAACTCGTTGAGGATGCGGGTGTAGAGATCCCGCCGCCGCTCGAGTCGCTCCTGTTCAGCCACGTATCGCGCGTCCGGTTCGGCCTGCTCGACCGCCTCGATCTCCTCGCGGAGCGTGCTGACCTGTGCCTGCAGGGCGTCACGTTCTGTCGTCATGCGCTCGACGTCGTCCCTGGCACCGGAAACCAACCAGGCCTGCACGCCGCTGATCACCGCCAGAACGGCAATGCCGGCCACAAGGCCCATGGCCAGGAGCTCCGGCGATGTTACCGATCGGGTTCTGGACGGGCGCTCGTAGATCGAGGCGTTTTCGGGTAGTTCCACATTGAGGGTGCCGGCCACCGCCAGCATGCCCTCGGGTGTGGCCGCGGTGGAGGCAGTGGCATCGTCGGCCGGCTCGATATGGGGCGGTATCCGCAGGATCTCGCAGTCGATGCCGAGGGCATCGGCGAGGCGTTCACGGACGGTTGCCATACCCGCGAAATCGGGGCCGATGTAGGCTCGGGCGAGGGGCGTCGAGGAGAGGCGCTTGTTGAAATTCTCCGCCGTCCGGACGCACTCCGTGGTCAGCCGCTGGATCTGGTTTTCACTAAAGCCCGCCTCGCGATCGACGGTCAGGGTGACGGTTCGCGACAGGAACAGGTTGTCCCGGCGTGCGACCGCGAGTCCGGTACTGAGCTCGGCGACGAACACGGAGAGCGTGGGCGGGTAGGTGGTCTCTTCCACCGAATGCTCACCCGCCTCGGCCGCCTGCCGGGCAAGGGTGATCAGCGTTGTCTCGCGGGGGAAAACCGCCTGCAGATCCAGCTTCGCCTCGTCGACGGCGTCAACGATCCAGTCGAGGAGATTGCGGGAGATCACGGTGGCGCGGACAAGGGTCTGCTCTTCGGCGTTGGTCTCGCGCTCATTGCTGAGTCGAACGCCGGTGGTGACGACCTCCTCGCTGCCAAGGACGCCGGGGGGTGTGACCCGGTAGCGCAGCGCGTCGCGGAGCTCGTCATCGCCAACGCCGGGCAGATCGACGAACTGCGTGTCGTAGTCCTTGCGACTGAGCGTGACGTAGGCGGCCTTGCCCTTGACGTCGTATTCGTCGACAAGCTGTCCGAGGACACGGCCGACCTGATCCCGCGAGCAGGGTCGCGTGACACAGGCGAGAAG
The DNA here is from genome assembly GCF_004217415.1 of Spiribacter vilamensis. Lineage (NCBI taxonomy): Bacteria > Pseudomonadati > Pseudomonadota > Gammaproteobacteria > Chromatiales > Ectothiorhodospiraceae > Spiribacter > Spiribacter vilamensis. The sequence goes on along the minus strand of NZ_SHLI01000001.1, from coordinate 859,283 downwards.
ATGCGTGTGATCCGCCGAGAGCACCGACATCGTCACCGACGTCTGTGCGAAGTGGATACCGACACGGATTGCCGCTTTCGCCTCGCGGCGTTTTCCACCCCGTCGGAATTTACTCGATAGCCACTGTTTCATCATCGGATCCGTGATAATTCATATTATCCATTCGTCTGCATTCTACCGGAAAATCATGCCCATGCGACGCTTCCCGTCCCCGAGCGACCGCGGCCAACGCTTTGATTCCTTGTTGATGTATCGTGTTGTGCCGTGAACAACGATGGAATGGATAGCACCTAATGGCAGGGAATGCGGCGAATACAATGACCCCATCAATGACGGCACCCAACAAATGGCTACCGGCGGCCGTTGTCCTGATCGCCCTGACCGCGGCGGGTATCGGTCAGGCCAACCCGACATCGCATTTCATCGGACTCGGGATCATGGGTTCGGTTTCATTACTGGGGCTGATCGTCGCCGTGGTGCACGCGCGCTCACAACCTTCGATCCCCCTCGGTCCCGTCGGGATGCTGCTGTTGCTCTTCTGGGGATGGGGGGCGCTGGCGGTTCTGTGGAGCCAGGTGCCCGATCAAACCGTGCTCCAGATGATCAAGTTCGGCGCGATTGTTGCCGCGTATCTCTCCTGGCGGATCGTGATGGCGCCGCAGGGCCGGCATATCGCGCCGATGCTCTACGGACTGTTGATTGTTGCGGGCCTGATCATGGCGGTCGGCATGATCGGCCAGGCATTCACGGGTCACCGGGCGCAGGCGCTTTTCCTCAATCCCAACTCCGCCGCCGCGCTGCTTAACGTCATCTGGCCTGCGGCGGCCGTGGCATGGCTTGTCGGCACCGACCGAATGCTGGACCTATCAAGACTCCAGCGGTTCATGCCCGGCGTTCTGTTCCTGCTGGTCTTTGCGGCGGGGCTGGATGGGGGGCGTGCGAGCTTCCTGGCCCTGTTCACGGCGCTGATTGTTGTCGTGGGTGGCGCTGCCTACGCGTTGCAGACGCGGTGGCGACGGCTCGCGGGGGTTGCCGGTCTGGTGATCGGCGCGCTGGTGCTTGCCTACCTCGCGAACCTGTTTGGACTCACCGAGGGGCGGCCGCTCGCCGACCGTGTCGCCTCGCTCGCCGATCCGAGCGAGGCCGGCCAGGTGCGCTTTCTGATGTGGTCGGCGACCTGGGACATGATCCAGGAGAACCCGTGGCTTGGGATCGGCCCCGGGGTGTTCTGGCTGGCGTATGCGGCGGTGCGCCCCGCGGGAGACGGCAGTGCAGGGCAGTACGCCCATAACGACTATCTGCAGTTCTGGGTAGAGCGCGGTTTGCCCGGGCTTTTGATTGTGATCGCATTGATCGCGGTTTGCACTTGGCTGTTTTTCCGTAGCGTGCGTGCAGGTCGAGCTCGCCAGAGGACACCGGCAGAGCGGGGCGCGGTGATCGCGGCTTTTGCGGCGATTGGCGGGATCGGTTTCCACGGGTTGTTCAGTTACCAACTACAGTTGCCGGCGGTGATGATTCCAGTAGCGTTGCTGTTGGCGGAACTGGAGCGGATGAATGGGGATACACTCGCTGTGAATGTCCCGATGCCTGCGTGGCGTCGTCCGCTAATTTTTGCTTCCGCTTCGGGACTGGTCGCCTCGGTGTTGCTGGGGTTGTTTTTGATTGCGTCATCGCAGTACTACGTCGAGCGTGGGCAGGAGCAGTTGCGGGATGGTGAGATCTTTGCAGCGGAGCAATCGTTTTCGAAAGCCATGACTCGGTGGTCAATGACGGATGTGCCTTGGCTTGTCAAGGCATTGCTCTACGTGCGTGTGTCGGAGAATCTTTCCGAAGATCGAATCTGGGGTGGCGAGACCGTTTTTAGCGAAGCCCAGCGATTCTTGGATGAGGCAGAAAGAAGGAATTCGTTGCGCTCGACGCCAGCAAGACTGCGTGCCAAACTCTTTTTGACAGAGAATTCTTCTTCCGGTACCGAAATTGCACAAGCATTCGATGCAGCCCTGTCCAGAAACCCTCGTGATGTTGGGGCAAGGTTGAGTTACATTGGGTTCTTGGAGAACAAAGGAGAAGATGCGAAAGCACAGGGTATCCTTGAGAAAGGGATCGATTTAGAATACAGCCGCTTCAGTTCTGGAATGCGGTTCTATCAAGCCGTTTCCACTGATTTTTCGGATTATCTAACTCCGTATTCTAAGATAAATGCAGAGTCAAAATTAGAGAAAATCAAACGAGAGATCGGAGGAGAGATAAGTTTCGAAGCCAGCAGACTAGAAATTAATTGATGGGGCATTTATAAAACAGTTGTCAAAAAAACCCAAATTTTCCAGTATTTGTTTAACTGTCGAGTATTGATAATTCTTTAATATTCAGGCGTTATCTTTGTAGGTGTCACATGAGATGTTGACCACATTGGCGCAGGGGGCGAAAGTAGTGAGCCGGCAACTACGCTGGTCGGAGATTATTCCGCTCTTCGCCTTCTGGCCGGGAGTTCGCAAGATTATCTATACCGCCAACGCCATCGAATCGCTGAACAGCCAAGTGCGTGAGGCGGTGCTGAATAAACGACACTTCTGGAGCGATGAGGCGGCGATCAAACTGATCTATCTGGCACTGCGGACTGTTCAGACGAGGTGGAATCGATCGCCGGTCCAGTAGCGTGCTGCAAGACACAGTTCGCTTTCCAATCTGACGAACGATTTGTCGTCGAAGCCTTAAACCAAGAAAAAAGCCCATAAGCAGAAACTTTCACAGACCTGCCAGATTTTCACCGTTTTCTTCACTTGCCAATGTGCGTCGCACCTTTCATGCCAGGCACAGAGGACGGCTCCTTGAGGCTATAGAATTATCCGGTACTCAACGATCAGTCGGAGGAACCGGTGAGCCGGCTCCTCCTGTAGAGCGATTGAGACTCAACACGGTTATTCAGTAAATGTCACACATACATCTTCAGAAACAATTGCACCATCAGTTCCACTTGTAGCCGCGGCAGTAAACGATACACCGCTGCATGTATCATTGTCTGGGTCAAATGAATCTACTGAAAAATTATCACCATCATAATCAGCTACAGATCCGTTGGATAAGTCCGTAGGTGAAAAAGTCTCCCCGCTAATGGCCGCCCTACTGGCTTGGACAGTCGCTTCACCGGACAGCGTTGTTGCTAAACCACTGAGCCTCGCATCATCTTGTAGACCCGTAAACTGCGGGACAGCAATCGACGCCAGAATGCCGAGCACCACGAGCACGATGACCAACTCGATGAGCGTGAAGCCCCTCTGGCGACGTGCGATGGCGGCGCTGTACCTCGACCTGTCGGCAGTTATATCTTTTTCCATTTGATTCTCCTGATAATAAAATAGGTTTTCGCGGACACGGCATCTTAACCGGAGACTGGACTGTACCATCGGCGCGTTTCGCATTCCAGCGACGGCCTTACTCTATGGCGACTTTGGCCGGTTCAGTGTATCGCCGAAAGGGCTATGGTGAGTCGAATCCGGCCGCATGCAGCGGATATGGCTTACCGCCACACCGGCTTCCAACCCGGGCGTCCACTAACAACCACACGGTCGGCGGTATAGTGACGAGCACTGTTCACCTGCGAACATGTCCCCTACGCACGCGGTGTTGGTCAACATGACCGTAGTCGATTTGTGACGGTCAGCGGCAATGAGCACAGAGATCGCTACAGTACCCTTGATTACTTCATTCGACGGAACAACTCCTCACGTCCGAATGTTTTCAATTCCACAGCTCCAGATTTGGTTTTGAACTGATGGAGTGCATTGGAAATTTAGTGTTCGGCACCTTTTAACCAAAGGTTAGGTTATCCGCCGCCGTCGCATACTTATTTAGCAGACTAATCACGGATCGCGCTCGATATTTTTGCGCTAGAGAGCACTCGAGCTCATCTGCATTCTCAGCGGTTGGAACAGCAATATCGTGATCCTCACGAGTACCCTTGGGGTAATAACCGGCTCAATAAGCATGGACTGACCATTTTTTCATTTATCCTAATACCTTTCAGGACGCCTCTTCCACGCTTTTGCGCGGCGCTGGCATGCAGGGCAAGTTTGCTTTTGATCAGACGCAAGCCCGCGTAGCTCTCGGTGCAGCGCTTTGAAAAGGACATTGTTTGGTTTTACATTAGCAAAGCTTTGGTTGCCTATGTATATGTTTTAGGTGCTTCGCTGGGTTTCGCATGTCAGATTGTGCAATTCGGGGAAATAGTGCACCAGATCATTTTCTTTTGTAGATAGCGCAGGGTAGTTCTCGAGGAAATTCGTTCGGATTCTCTCTGTCTGCATACCGAGTAAGCGTAAACAGTGCCGCCTCGCTAGTGACGTTTTTGTTATCATTATTTATTAATTCCTCCATCCTTTTCCTCCGTTCTTCCTCAGTTTTGTTTGTACTTTCTATTGTTTCAATCCCGTACTTCTCTTCCCATCCACTAAGGTCTTCGCTCAGGAAAAAATCATCGGCATTACGCTTGCATGCGCCGCCATTATCAGTACCAGTCTCCGTCAGGTTAGTACATCTCAACCCGTTACTTTGGCATTTGAGTACGTTAATCCTATTGTACGTCTGGATAGCTCGCGCCTGCGTCTGAACCTCAGCTAACCCAACGCGATCCGTCAAGTCACTAAACCGCGGCACGGCAACGCCCGCGAGAACACCGAGGATGATCAGGACGACCACGAGCTCGATGAGTGTGAAACCTGAATGTCCAGTCATTGTGGCTGTTCTCATTCCCAGGAGCCTCTACGCGCTTTTTTGATCTGTCTAATGATGCCCGAGCTTTTTTCGCATCGATACGCGATCAACTCTGCCTGCCCAAGCTTACACTCCGCCACCACACTTGCTAACGTCTCATTGTATTTCCCTATCGGAGCCGTTTCCATGGACCTGAATGCCCTTATCGTCGATGCCGTCCGCCAGGGCGCCTCGGACCTGCACGTCGCAGCCGGCGGCCCGCCGACCATCCGCGTCGACGGCGATCTGCGCGCGCTTACTGACGAGGCCATAACCCACAAGGCCCTTGAGAAGGCTCTCTTCGGGATCATGGACGAGGCGCAGCAGAATCAGTACCTGCAGCATCAGGAGGTGGACTTCGCGTTGCAGGTCGAGGGAGCAGGGCGTTTCCGTGTCAACGTCTACGAGCAGTTGAACGGCCCCGGCGTAGTGATGCGCGCCATCCCGCAGGAAATCCCCTCGCTCGAAGAGCTGAACGCACCGGAGATCATCCGCAAGATCTCCGATCGCAGCCGCGGGCTGGTCCTGGTGACCGGGCCGACGGGATCCGGCAAATCGACGACGCTCGCCGCGATGGTCGACCACCGCAACCGCCAGTACCCCGAGCACATCCTCACCATCGAGGATCCGGTGGAGTTCGTGCATCAGTCCAACCAGTCGCTGATCACCCAGCGCGAGGTGGGCCACCACACGGTCGATGTACGGCACGCGCTGCGGGCGGCCCTGCGCGAGGATCCCGACGTCATCCTCGTCGGCGAGCTGCGCGATCCGGATACCATCCGCCTGGCACTGACCGCAGCGGAGACGGGCCATCTGGTGTTCGGCACGCTGCACACCCGCACGGCGGCGAGCAGCATCGATCGGATCATCAATACCTTCCCCGGCGATGAGCAGGCCCAGGTCCGCGCGATGCTCGCCGAGTCTCTCCTCGCGGTCATCTCGCAGACGCTGCTAAAGCGCGAGGGCGGCGGGCGCGTGGCCGGATTCGAGATCATGATGGCCATCCCCGCCATCCGTAACCTCATCCGCGACAGCAACCTGGCGCAGATCCCCAACGCGTTGCAGACCGGGCAGGCGAGCGGAATGCAGACCATGAGTCAGTCGGTCAATCAGCTCTTGCGCCAGGGAGAGATCTCGCCCGAGGCGGCGGAGGCGGCCACCGGCGAGACCTGATCGAGACGGGGGTTACATCGCGATCTGTTGCGGCGCGATGCTCTGGCGGGCGTAGGGCACGATCTCCGCCACCTCGCCAGCGAGCCGCCGGCGCTTGATATCACGCCAGTACTCGGCGGTCAGCAGGTCACCGTGTTCCGCCAGGAACGTCTGGCGCAGGAACGCGGGCATGGCGAGAAACCGGATGAACTCCTCGGGAAAGATGTCGTGCGCGCCCACGAACCGGGTGGTGCCGTAGTCCATGAGCGGGAAGTCATCATCCGGTTCGGGCAGCTCGTAGAAGCTGCAGTCGCTGACTAGCATCACTTCATCGTAGTCATAGAAGACCACTCGCCCCGAACTGGTGACCCCGAAGTTCTTCAGCAACAGGTCCCCGGCGAAGATGTTGGTCTCGGCCAGGTCCTTGAGGCAGCGCCCGTAGTCGAGGATGACGCGCTTCGCCTCGGTCTCGTCCACCTCGCGGATGTAGAGGTTGAGCGGTCGCACCCGGCGCTCGACATAGGCATGCGCGAACACCAGCTGCTCGCCGTTGATTGCCACCGTCCGTGGTGCCTCGCGCTGCAGCTCCTCGACCAGGGCCTCGGAAAACCGCGAGCGGGGCAGCTCGAGGTTGCGGAAGAACTGCGTGTCGATCAGCCGCCCGGCGTGGTCATGCCGTGACACCAGCCGATAGCTCTGGTGCACATCCTCCTGGGTGGTGGTCTTCGGCGGCCGGAAGATATCGCGCATGATCTTGAAGACCAGATTGAACGAGGGAAGGGTAAACACGATCATCACCAGCCCGGCATCGCCGGCGGCATGCACGAAGGCGTCATCGGTGTCGTTGAGATGATGCATGAGCTGGCGGTAGCGCTCGGTCTTGCCCTGCCGCAGTCGCCCGAGCACGGTGTAGAGCTCGTCGATGGGCTTGTCCGGCAGCAGTCCGTGGAGGAACTGCACCGCAGCCACCACCGAGGTGGGATCGGCGAAGTAGTATGAGCGGGTGTAGGAGAACACCACCCCCACCTGGTCGGCGGTCAGCAGCACCGCATCGACGGCGATGCCCTCATCGTCATTGCGCAGGGCGACCACGATGGGCCGGACGCCATCGATCAGGCGCATGCGCCCGACGAGATAGGCCCGTGTGCCCTGGAAAAAGTGCGAGTCGATGAACTCGAAGCGCAGGCAGTCGGCATCGCTGTGATCCGTGCCCAACTGCTCGCGGATGGTGGCCGCCATGCCCCGGGCATCGGCCTCCATCGAGATGTAGGGGCGCTGGAAGCGGAAGTCCTCTAGGACCCGGCTGCAGGCCTGATCGAGGTCGTTCCAGCACGGGTAGCGCCGCATGGTCAGCGACTCGATGCCCTCCTCGGGCGGTGGCTGCACGAACTCCACGGCGGCGTTAACGCCACGGGTGCCGAATACGCGCCGAGTGATGGAGTTATAAAAGGTCTTCATGAACCCGGCGTCGGGGACGGCCTCAACGCGAAGGCCGAAGCACTCCCGCACCTCGGCCCAGTAGTCGGCGTTGGCGAGGTCATCGCCGAGCGCCGTGCGCAGCGACTCGACCGTCCATCCCGCCCAGAGCTCGTAGAGCTCGACGCGGGCGGCGATGTCGGCCATCTGGCCCTTCCAGTCACGCTCCTCGAAGCGCCGACCGGCGCGGGCGGTGATCTCGCGAAACGCCCGGTTGTATTCCAGAAACCCGTCGTGAATGCAGCGGGCCGCAGTGGCGACCTGCTGATAGCGGGGGTGGCTATCGATCATGGTGCGCTCCGCGGCCCGTGCCGATCACTCGCGGGTCAGGCCCGCATGCGCTCGATCATCGCCTCGCCGAACTGCGAGCAGCTCACCTTGGTGGCGCCGTCCATCTGGCGGGCGAAGTCGTAGGTGACGTGCTTGCTGGCGATCGCCGCATCCATCCCGGTGAGGATGAGATCCGCGGCATCGCCCCAGCCCAGGTGGCGCAGCATCATCTCCGCAGAGAGGATGATCGAGCCCGGGTTGACCATGTCGCGGCCGGCATACTTGGGCGCGGTGCCGTGGGTGGCCTCGAACACGGCATGACCGGTCTGCTCGTTGATGTTTCCGCCCGGGGCGATGCCGATCCCGCCCACCTGTGCGGCGAGCGCGTCGGAGAGGTAGTCGCCGTTCAGGTTCATCGTGGCGATGACCTCGAAGTCGGTCGGCCGCAGCAGCACCTGCTGGAGGGTGATGTCGGCGATGGAGTCCTTGACCAGGATCCGGCCGGCGGCCACGGCGGCATCCTGCTCGGCGTTGGCGGCTTCCTGGCCTTTCTCGGCGACGGTGCGCTCCCACTGCGACCAGGTGTAGGTCTCGTCGGCGAACTCGCGCTCGGCGAGCGCGTAGGCCCAGCTGCGGAAGGCGCCCTCGGTGTATTTCATGATGTTGCCCTTGTGGACAATCGTCACCGATTCGCGGTTGTTATCAATGGCATAGCGGATCGCGGCGCGCACCAGCCGCTCGGTGCCCTCACGCGAGATCGGCTTGATGCCGAAGCCGCACTCGTCGGGGAAGCGGATATTGGCGTGGGCGGACGGGAAATGCTCGGCGAGCAGCGACTTGAAGCGCTCGTTCTCCTCGGAGCCGGCCTCGAACTCGATCCCGGCGTAGATATCCTCGGTGTTCTCGCGAAAGATCACCATGTCGACCTTGTCCGGGTTTTTCACCGGCGAGGGGACGCCGTTGAACCAGCGCACCGGCCGCTGACAGACATACAGATCGAGCACCTGGCGCAGTGCCACGTTGAGCGAGCGGATGCCACCGCCCACCGGCGTCGTCATCGGGCCCTTAATGGAAATCAGGTACTTGCGGATCGCCTCGACGGTCTCGTCGGGCAGCCAGGCCCCCACCTCGTTGTTGGCCTTCTCGCCGGCGAGGACCTCCATCCAGTGGATCTTGCGCTTGCCGCCGTAGGCCTTCTCGACCGCGGCATCCACGACGCGCTGCATGACCGGGTTGATGTCGATGCCGATACCGTCACCCTCGATATAGGTGATGATCGGGTTGTCGGGGACGTTCAGAACGCCGTTTTCCAGCGTGATCGGCGCGCCGTCGGCGGGGACCTGGTAGGTGCTCATGATTGGGCCTCTCTCTTTCGTTGGGAGTCGTTTTTATTGCGCTTATTCTTTCATACTCACCCCACCGACGACACTTAATCGCCGCAGAGGATTTTCTCCGTATGGATAACGCCACATATAAGCAGCAGAAACACGATCTGCAGCTCGAACTGCTCAGCCTGCAGCGGTGGGTGAAAACCACCGGGCAGCGCATCGTGATCGTCTTCGAGGGGCGGGATGCCGCCGGCAAGGGCGGGGCGATCAAGCGCTTTACGGAACATCTCAATCCCCGCGGGGCGCGGGTGGTGGCGCTAGATAAACCGACGAGCGTGGAGCAGGGCCAGTGGTACTTCCAGCGCTATGTCGAGCAGTTCCCGACGGCCGGCGAGATCGTCCTGTTCGATCGCTCCTGGTACAACCGCGCCGGCGTCGAGCGGGTCATGGGGTTTTGTACCCAGGCGCAGTACGAGGGCTTCCTGCAGCAGGCGCCGGCGTTCGAGAAGCTGCTCGTGGACTCCGGCACCTGGTTGATCAAGCTGTGGTTTTCGATCAGCCGCGGGGAGCAGCTGCGGCGCGTCGAGGCGCGCGAGGCCCATCCGCTCAAGCGCTGGAAACTGAGCCCCATCGACCTTGAGGCCCTGCGGCGATGGGATGAGTACACCACCGCCAGTGAGCGGATGTTCAGGGCGACGGATACGCGCGAGGCCCCCTGGACGGTGATCGAGACCGACGACAAGAAAGAGGCGCGTATCAGTGCCCTACGCCATGTCCTTAATCAACTGCCTTACACTAACGCTCCACAATAAGCGGCCGCGCCGCCTTCCAGAAGCGGAAGAACCCGGCGGTCGATGCCGGCCAGTGGAGCGCGTCCCAGTCGCGGAGCGCGGTCCGCCGCGTTACGCCACCGGCCTCGAGCACCGTGTCCAGCGCCGCCATGGCATCCCCCGTGGGACCGGTGGGGACATAGGGCGTTAGCAGCTGATCGACGCCCGCCGCGGCCGCGGCATCGCGGACCGCCGTCAACCCGTCGGCCGACGCCAGATCGATGGGCCCGACGGTTTGACTGCCGGGATTGCGGGCGAGGGCGTCCATCAGCCCGTCGCGGGCGAAATCGCGCACACGATCGGCGACCGGGCCACTGCTGCGCCAGTCGGTGCTCTGGACCGCGATCACCACGGGCCAGTCGCGCTCGCCGAAGAGGGACTCCGGCAGCAGATCATCCTCGTGGATCAGCAGGCCAGTAGTCGGCGTCACCTGCCAGTCCGTCGCGAGCGGTGCAGGACCCACCGGCGGGCGCTCGATGCCCTCGGGCGCCGAGACCTGGGTGTTGATGAGATAGCCCGGATTGAACCGGCCGTTGGTGTACTTGTTGATATTCGACGAGCGGGCGATATAGGGCTTGCCGGGTGTGTGCAGGCCCGCGACCCAGCGCCATGAGAGCGTGTTCGAGGCGGGATCGCCATCGAGCAGGTGGCGCAGGAAGAAGTCCGCGCCCAGCGCCCAGGGCAGCTCCAGCGTGAACACCCAGATACTCGCGAACCACATCCGCGCGTGGTTGTGGAGATAACCGGTGTCGCGCAGCTCGTGGACCCAGAAGTTGAAGGCGTCGATATCGGTCTCGCCGGCAAGGGCCTTGTCCAGATCGGCGGCGAGCCGACGGTCCTTGGCGACCTGCTCGTTCGCCTCGTCGCAGGCCGCGCGGTAGTCGTGCCAGTGCACCGGCCGGCGCTCCAGGAACCCCTTCCAGTAGGTCCGCCAGCACACCTCCTGGACATACTTCTCGGCGCCATCCAGGCCGTGGGCGTCGATGGCGGCGTCGACGGCCGTCTCCTCGAGCAGCAGGCGATGCCGCAGCCAGGGCGAGATCGCCGAGACGCGGTTATCGCCCTCGGGGCCGAAGTCGTGATTGCGCCAGCGCGCATAGTCCGCGCCGGCATGGGGGATAAAGGCGTTCAGCTGCGCGAGGCCGGCATCATGGCTCGCAGCGGGGCGTTCTAGAAACATGTCGACAGGCTCCTGTGGCCGTTCTCGTCGTCCAGCAGCCGGCGCTTGCGCGCCGCGCCGCCGATGTATTGTCCGGTATTGCCGTCGCGGCGGATGACCCGGTGGCAGGGCAGGAGCATCGGCACCGGGTTGGCGGCAACGGCGCTTGCAACGGCACGGATGGCGCGGGGCCGGCCAATACGCGCGGCAAGGTCTGTGTAACTGACCGATGTACCCCGGGGGAGTTCGGTCAGCGCCCGCCAGACGCTCATCTGAAAATCGGTGCCGCGTAACAGCAGCCGCAGCGGTTTGTGCCCGCCCCAAGGCATCGGCAGGGGCTCGGCCGTTCGTTCCGCCCGTGGCAAAGGCCCCTGGAAAACCGTCCGCTGCAGGCTCCGGGCATCACCGATCAGCAACAGACACCCCCACGGCCCGTACCAGAGCGCTCGGTGGGGGGCGGCAGGCCGGCGTGAGACGGCAACGATTTCGACCGGGGGTCCGACCACGGGCTGCTCCTGATGCTGACGAGGCGTTATGCTAGGCAATGACAGTCAAACCTTAAACAACAGGGAGCCATTCTATGGCCGATCACGCCAAGCCGTGGACCGAGTCCATGCCTGACGAGCAGTTCCAGTTCATCCACGACATCCTCGCCGCGCCGAGCCCCATCGGCATGGAGGCGGCCATGACCCAGGGCGTGCTGCGCCCCCACATGGAGCGTATCGCGCCCGAGGGTGCCGCCGTGCACAATTTCAAGGGCCATGCGGGTGTCGTGCTCGATACCCATCCGGGTCGGGATGATCTTTTCACCGTCATGGTAATCGGCCATGCTGACAAGATCCGCATGCAGGTGCGCAGCATCGGCGAGGACGGCAAGGTCTGGATCAACAGCGATTCGTTCCTGCCCACCACGCTGATCGGCCACGAAGTGAGCATTTTCAGCGAGGATCCCGAGGCCCCGGGCGCCTACCGCCGCTTCGATGGCGGCACGGTGGAGGCCCTCGGCGCCATCCATTTCGCCGATCCCAAGGTCCGCTCCGGTGAGCAGGGCGTGAAAAAGGAGCAGCTCTACGTCGAGCTTCAGCTCCACGGCGAGGAGAAGAAAAAGCAGGTGGAGGATCTGGGTATCCGCCCCGGTGACAGCATCCTCATGAACCGCCCGATCCGGCCCGGGTTCAGCCCGGATACCTTCTACGGTGCCTACCTGGATAACGGCCTTGGCTGTTTCGTCTCGGCGGAATCGGCGCGGCTCGTCGCCGAGGCGGGCGGTGCATCGAACATCCGCATGCTCTTCGCCGCCGCCACCTATGAGGAGATCGGCCGTTTCGGTAGCCGCGTGCTGGTCAGCGAGATGCGCCCCGATGCGATCATCGGTGTCGACGTCAATCACGACTTCGTGGCGGCCCCCGGAATCGGTGACAAGCGTATGTCGCCGGTGACCATGGGCAAGGGCGCCACCATGAGCGTGGGGGCGATCGTGAGCGAGCAGCTCAACCGCCGCATCGAGACCGTCGCCAACGAGAAGGGCATCCCGCTCCAGCGCGACGCCGTGGGACCGGATACCGGCACGGACGGCATGGCCGGTGTGCTCGGTAACGTCGACTGTGCGGCCACCTCGGTGGGCATGCCCATCCGCAACATGCACACCATCTCCGAGAGTGGTTGCACGAAGGACGTGCTCGCCTGCACCCACGTCGTCGCCGAGACGCTGATGGCGCTGGATGCCGAGGAGACCACGCCGGGGACGCTCGCCGAGCGCTTCCGCAGCCAGCACCCACGGCTGGACCAGGCGACGCCGAAGCGGCACCCGGGCAACGGCTAGTTGCCTCGCAGGGCGGGAGAGAGCCGAGGCGCTTTCTCCCGCGCTAAGCGGCGTTTAGCGCCTTGAGCGGAAGATGCTCGGCGACAAGACGATCGATTTCTGCGTGCGACGAGGCGTTTTGAATATCGATGCCTACCAATACGCCTGCGGAATCATAATCGAGCACGACATTAGGCGACACCTCATCGCTCTCGACTGACGCTCGCTCAACCAGATGGATGTAAAGCGAATCCGTATCCGGATCGTAGTTCAATCGCATGGCACAAACCTCCTGTCTGGTTAATCGACGCTGCGGAAGCCGCAGCATTCTCGGGGAGTTATCACCTATTCCTGACCTTTTGCACACCCCTCGTACACATCGATCAGTGTGTATGGACCGTGTGCAAAGGGTTGGGAAAAGCTGACAGCGGCGTTCAATCTTCACCTGTGCTCAGTCTCGGTAACCCTGGAACACCGCCTATATCGTCTGCGCCAAACTTGCTTTCCAGCAACCGCTACAGCACCGCCGCCACGCAGTGTCCGCCATTAATGAATCAGTTCGCATTTCACACGATGGCGATGCAATACCGTGCTGGCTCTGTCCCGATGCGATTAACAGGTTATGACCAACCAACCCCCGACACCACACGATGCACTCGTTAAGGCACTGCTCGAAGGCCTGCCGTCAGGCCATCCCTTGGAGCAGCCATTACTGGTGTATATCGTTGCCGCTTATGGTCCACTTACCAAACAAGATGTTGAACAGGCAATTGAGCGCGCACGCCCGGATCGGGCGGAGGAGTTGGTGATGACCGCCGCAGAGCAGTGGATTCAGCAGGGCGAAGAGAAGGGCCGTCATGAAGGCGAAGCCGGACTGCTGCTTTGGCAGCTCGAGCAGAGGTTTGGTCCGAATGGGGTCGCGCCCTACCGCGAGCGTGTCGAGCAAGCCAGTGCGGCAAACATCCGAACGTGGTCCGGCCGTCTTCTCACGGCAACGACTATCGACGCCGTTTTTACAGACGGATAACTACCGACGGTTAACTAAGGCGTCGATACCACCGGGCCATCCTCACCCGTCAGGGCCGGCAGGTGGTCGTCGAGCCAGAGTACCCGGTCGGACCGGGCCTGGAGATCCGTCGCCACGCCCGTACTGAACACCGCGAGCTCAATGCGCTTGCCGAACTCCGAGAGATGCTCGATGGCGTCGAGCAGGTCACCGTCGCCGGATGACAGTACGAGGCTGTCGTAGCGATCGCGGTGGATCAGCGCGAGGGAGGCGAGGCCGACATCCACACCCATCTGGCGCTGGTTGAACAGCCGATGATGGCCATTGCCGTGGGGACAGTGCAGATCCACCTTGCTCCCGCAATCCGTACACCAGGCATTGCGCACGCGCTCGCTCTTCAGACCGTAGAGCTTCACGATCAGGTTGGGACCGTGAGGGGCGGCAGTCTGCAGCCAGTTATGGAAGCGGTCACGGCCCTCGTTGGGCTCGTCCTGCGCTGAATTGAGGAAATAGCCACGCCACAGCGGGCCGAGCTCGCGCTCGATGAGTTCACGCAGACGCAGGTAATCGATGCGCCGCTGGTTGCCCAGCAGTGCAAGATTGTTCGCGTGGATGTAGCTTGCATCGATCAGCCAGAGTCTGCGCATCGGGGGTGTCCACCGTGGAAATACGCGTCAGAATAACGCAATGACGGACAGCGGGCATTGGCTGGCACTGGCGGTGGCCCTCGCCATCGGCGCCGTGATCGGCCTCGAGCGGGGCTGGCAGCGGCGTGAGGTGACCGAGGGCGGGCGCGTCGCGGGACTGCGCACGTTCACGCTGATCGGTTTTGCCGGCGGCATCACCGGTGTGATCGGCGAGCGTGTCGGGCCGGTGCTGGTGCCGGTAGCGCTCGCCGCCGTCGCCGGGCTTTTGATTATCGGTTATCGCCGGCGTCTGCGTGACGACGAGGATCGCGGCATCACCACCGAAGTGGCGGCGCTCGTGACCTTCCTGCTCGGTGCGTTGGCCACCCTCGAGGCGCCACTGCTGGCGATGGCGGGCGGCGTGATCACCGCCGCCATCCTGGGGTTCAAGCCCCGCCTGCATGCGCTTTTGCGGCGCGTCGACGCCACCGAGCTGCGGGCCATCCTGCAGCTGGCACTGATCACCGCGGTGATCATCCCGCTGCTCCCCGACCAGGGCTATGGCCCCTGGGGCACGCTCAACCCGCGCACGCTCTGGATCATGGTGGTGCTGATCAGCGCCATCGGCTTTTTCGGCCACTTCGCCGTGCGCCTCGGCGGTCCCCGCCGCGGGATCCTCTTTACCGGCCTGTTCGCGGGGCTCGCCTCGTCCACCGCGCTCACGCTTACCCTGTCACGGGCGGCGCGCGGCCAGCGCGAGTATCAGCCGCTGTTCGCCGCCGCGGTGGTGATGGCGAGCACGGCGATGTTCCCGCGCATCCTCGTCCTGGTGGGCGCGATCCAGCCGTCGTTGCTGCCGGGGCTCTACGTGCCCGTGGCGATTATTACCGTTGTCGGTGCGACGGCCACCCTCGTTCTCGCCTTCGGGGCCCGGTCGGGGGGCGAGGGCGCAACCGGCACACCGATGGCAAAGCCCTTCGAGTTGCAGACGGCGCTTCGCTTTGCGCTGTTGCTGGCGGTGGTGATGATGGCCGGCGAGGCGCTGCGTCGCTATGCCGGTGATGCGGGGGTTTATTTGCTGTCCCTCGTCTCCGGCATGACCGATGTCGATGCGATCACCCTGTCGCTGTCGCGTATGGCGTCCAGCGGGCTGAGCGCGACCGTCGCGCAGCAGGGGATTATCATCGCGGCCATGGCGAACACCGCCGTCAAGCTCGGACTGGCGGTGGGCATCGCCCGCGGGCGTATGGGCTGGCTGGTCGGGGCAGGGCTCGGCAGTGTCATCGCGGCGGGCGCCATCTGGACGGGAGTGACGATCTGGCAATGAATATCCGTCAGATGATCGGCCTTGGCCGCTCGATGTTCATCTATGCCGCGCCCTGGCGCCAGCCGGCGCTGCGCCGGTTCTACCAGCCGCTGATCGAACCGGGTCGGCCGGTGTTCGATATCGGTGCCCACCTGGGGGATCGCAGCCAGGCGTTTGCCGCACTCGGCGCGCAGGTGATCGCGCTCGAGCCCCAGCCCGCACTGCGGCCGTTCCTCGCCTGGCGACTGCGTCGCTATCCCGATGCCGTGGTGCTCGGCGATGCCGTGGGGGCAACCACCGGCGAGGCGCGGCTCGCCCTCAGCGATCGGCATCCCACCCTCGCCAGTCTCGATGCCGACTGGCGCGCGAGTATCGGCGAGCGCAATTCATCCTTCGCCGACGTGGAGTGGGAGCGCGAAGTGACGGTGCCGCTCATCACCCTCGAGACGCTGATCGCCCGCTACGGCGTGCCGGGCTTTTGCAAGATCGATGTCGAGGGCGCCGAGCTGGCGGTACTGGAGGGACTCGAGCAGGCGTTACCGGCGCTCTCGTTCGAGTACGTGGCGGGCCGCGAGGACCAGGCCCGCGCCTGCCTCGATCGCCTCGAATCGCTGGGGGACTATCGCTACAACGTCACCATTGGCGAGCGCCGGCGCATGGCCCTGTCCGACTGGCAGACCGCAGACGCCCTGCGCGACTGGCTGACCGACCATGCCGCGGCGGCCGGCTCGGGGGATATCTACGCCCGGCTTATTCCCGGCGGCGCGCGTGATAGGCGTCGATAACCTCGGCCATTGCCTCGTCGTCGTACGCGCGCAGACCGCTCACCACCATCCACTTGGCCGCATGGCCGATCACGCCCTCGCCATCCTCGATCCGATAGTCGAACCGCACATCGGCGCGTTTGCCGCTGACCGTCAGTGAGGCGTCCTGCGGGTTGACCGCGACGTCGATACCGGGGGCGCGCTCGAGATCGAGCGCCATGCTGTCGTAGACCAGGAACGGTCGCTGGGGGTTGAACATGACCCCGGCCTCGGCGAGCAGTGGGCAGAGGCGATCAGGAAACGTCTCTCCCGAGCACCCGACATAGGCACGGATGAGGGCGAGTCGGGCGGCCTCGTCGCTCGGCAGCGGAGTGTCGTGGGTGACATGGACGTACTCGCGTCCGTCGTCGCCTGCGATGGCGAATTCGCTGCCGGAGCGTGGCGGGAACACCAGCGGCGTACCGGCCCGGAGCATGCCCCGAAAGGAGAGGGCGAAGCGTTGTGACAGGCCGTAGCGATGGGTGATCAGGGCGAACAGCAGATCGCCGGGCACGCAGAACCGCGGCGCCTTCACGTCATGCAGCGGGTTATGGTCGCCCGCTACCTGTTTGGCGAATCGACTGCCCTGATCGGCATCCACCCATAGCCGATCGCCATCCTGGTGATGAAAGGCACTGAGCGGCTCGCTACCCGATGCGACGCTGGTGGACATAAATCGTGGAATCCTTCCGTGGCGAGATCAGAACGCCACAGTTTATCGCCCCCGTCGCTACTGTTGCGAGCCCTGCGATCAGCTCCCGGCCGACTCGATCCAGCGCTCGATCTGGGCGCGGGATACCACCGCCTTGTCGGCCTTCAGGCGCTCGGTCAGCGTATCCGCATCGGCGGCGGCGAGATCGGCGTGGGTCCGGATCCCCATGGCCACCAGGCGCTTTTGCATCGCCGGGCCGATGCCGCGTATGGCGGTGAGATCGTCGCTCGCCGTCGCCGTCGCCGTCGCCGTCGCCGCCTCCGGCTCGGCGGGAGCGGCGGCTTCGGCGGCGGCAGCTTCCGGGGCAGGCTCTGCGTCCGGCTCCGGATTGGTTGCCGGGGCGGATTCCCGGTCGGGCGCCGGTTCGGACGGGGCGGCATTTTCAGGCGACCCGTCATTCTCCGATTTCGGGAGCCACCAGGTGGCCATTTCCATCCAGCGGCTCATCAGTTTGTTCCACATGGTTCTAGCCCTCTTGTCGATCAATGCCGAGTTCGTTGAGTACGGCGGGGTCGGGATAACCGTCGCGGGTCATGCCCTGTTGTGTCTGAAAGCCGCGGATCGCGGCACGGGTCTGCGGCCCGAGCCGTCCGTCGGCAGTGCCGGCGTCAAAACCGCGCTCGTTCAACGCTGTCTGCAGTGCCTCGATCGTGTCAACGTGCAGCGCCGGATGATCCGGTGGCGGGTTGTAGAGCGGCGGGGCGCCGACAAGGCGGTCGGCGAGCCGACCCACGGACAGGGCATAGAAGCGCGAGGGGTTCCAGCGCATGATCACGTCGAAATTCGGATAGACCAGGAACGCCGGGCCCGCGGCACCGGCGGGGATGATCAGCCGGGCGGTCAGATCGGCGGCCGGCAACGCGTCGCCATTCGCCTGGCGAAGGCCGGCACGGCGCCAGTCGGTCACACTGCGCTCGGTCTCGGCGAGGTCATAATCAAATCCCTCGGGCAGGCGTACCTCGCGCCCCCAGCGCTCTTCAGGCTGCCAGCCCCGTGCGCGAAGGAAATTCGCCGCCGATTCGGCGGCATCCGGGAGGCTCTCCCACAAATCGGTGCGACCATCGCCATCGGCATCCACGGTGTGGCGGCGGTAGACGCTTGGCAGGAACTGGAAGTTGCCGAGCGCACCCGCCCATGACCCGCGCAGCTGCTCGGCGCTGAGTGACTCGTCGTCGACCAGGTGGAGTGCATCGATCAGCTCGGCGCGGAAGAAATCGCCGCGGCGGCGGTCACAGGCGAGGGTTGCCAGTGAGCGCACGGTCGACATGTTGCCCGTGGTTCGCCCGTAGTTGCTCTCGAGTCCCCAGAACGCCACCAGGTAGCGGGCGGGGACGCCATACTCGCGCTCGATGCGCCCAAGCAGATCGGCGTGCTCACGGAGCAGCTCCCGCCCCCGCTTGATGCGGCCACGATTGACGCGGGCGGCGAGATAGTCGTGCAGAGTGGTGGTGAACTCCGGCTGGCGCCGGTCGAGCTCGATAACACGCTCGCTCGGCGTGATGTCCGAGAGCAGGCGGTCGACGGTTTGCGCCGATATGTCGCGCTCGAGGGCGGTATCGCGAAGGTTATCGAGACACGACCCGAAATCCGTTTCGGCGTTTGCCGTGGCGGGTATTCCGGCAATCAGGCCAATGATCAGACAGGCCTTGCGGCTACGGCTCATCGGACCTCCTTCCGATCTGCCCGGCGCGTTTTCTGGATGTTACCCTCTGTGCTCCGTTTATCACAGTCTGGAGTGATCGTGCCCACTCTACTTATCCTGTTTGTGACCATCCCGCTCGCCGAGCTCTTTCTGCTCATCGAGGTGGGGAGCTGGATCGGTGCGCTGCCCACCATCGGGCTGTGCCTGCTGACCGCCATGCTCGGCGCGGCACTGCTCCGCCAGCAGGGGCTGCAGACCATCGCCCGGGCGCGCAGCAATCTCGACCGCGGGTCGCTGCCGGCGATGGAACTGCTCGAGGGCGTCGCCCTGATCGCCGGCGGGGCGCTGTTGCTCACCCCGGGCCTCGTCACCGATGTGATCGGCTTTCTGTGCCTGATCCCCTTTACCCGCCACTGGCTGGTTCGTTTGGCGCTCGCGCGCATGGCGGTACGGGTGAATCCGGCGGGACCCGGACCGGGGCAGGGCCCCGGCGGCGGTGATCGGGATCGCGAGCGGGACGTGATCGAGGGTGAGTACGAGCGTCGCGACGACGACCGTCGCTGATCGGCGGGTCACGCTCTGCTCGCCATTGCCCAGATCCTTGCGCCGGTGGTCGTGGTCATCGGCCTGGGCTGGCTGCTGGCGCGGACCGGTTTCCTCTCCG
Source organism: Spiribacter vilamensis (assembly GCF_004217415.1). NCBI lineage: Bacteria > Pseudomonadati > Pseudomonadota > Gammaproteobacteria > Chromatiales > Ectothiorhodospiraceae > Spiribacter > Spiribacter vilamensis. Next base: position 839,759 of record NZ_SHLI01000001.1, on the reverse strand, counting down.
CCACCACCATCGGTGAGCTCAACCGGCTAACCTACTGGATCGGTCTGCCGGCGCTGCTGGTGCAGCGTATCGCCGCCGCCACACCGGCATTCGATCGGGTCGGGAATATCCTGCTGGTGCTGGTGGGCACCACCGCCATCATCATCGTGATCAGCGCCGTGCTGGGTCGCATGGGTCGACTGCCGGGTGCGTCGCTGGCGACCCTGATTCACGCGAGCTACCGCGGTAACCTGACCTTCGTCGGACTGCCCGTGGTGATCTATGCCTTCGCCGGCAGTGGTGCGGCGTCCGCGGCGGAATCGGCGGCCCTCATCGCCTTCGTGCCACTGGTGATCGTCTATAACGTGGTCGCGGTCATCGTCATGCAGCTGCCCGGCCAGTCCGGCCCCCGATCGGCGCTGCGGGGGCTCGGCCGGCGTCTCGTTGGCAACCCTATCCTGATCGCGACCGTGCTCGGCGCGGTCATCGCGCTCGCCGGCGGGGGGATGCCGGTGTTCCTGGATCGCACCCTGGGTGCCATCGGCCAGATGGCGCTGCCGCTGGCGCTGATCGGCATCGGTGGCGGGCTCTATGCCACCCGCCTGCGCGGCCAGCGCCGCTGGGCAACCACCGCGGCGCTGCTGAAGACCGCGGCCACACCGCTGATCGGATGGCTGCTGGCGCTGCAGGTCGGCCTGCAGGCCGACGAGATGCGCCTCGCGCTGATTTTTCTCGCCTGTCCCACCGCCTCGGCCGCCTATGTCCTCGTCCAGGAGATGGACGGCGACGGGGCGCTGATGGCGGGGACGATCGTGATCAGTTATCTGTTGGCGCTGCCGTCGATGGTGCTGGTGCTGTCACTCACCGGCTGATCGAGTTCGCGGTCCAGTGCCGCCTGGGCGGCGGCGCGGGGCCGGGCGAAACGGGCCAGCAGCAGATACAGCGCCGGCGTGAAATAGAGCGTGAAAACCGCGGCCATGCCCAGTCCGCCAAACACCACCCAGCCGATCGCCGCCCGTGATTCCGCGCCGGCCCCGCTGCCGAGGATGAGTGGCAGCCCGCCGAACACCGTGGCGATGATCGTCATCGACACCGGTCTCAGCCGCACCCGCGCGCTCTCGAGCGCCGCGTCGCGCAGCGATCGGCCACTGTCGCGGAGCTGGTTGGCGAACTCCACGAGCAGAATGCCGTTTTTCGCCATCAGGCCGATCAGCAGGATCAGGCCGATCTGCGAGTAGATATTGATCGAGGTGCCACTCAGCGCCAGGGCGAACACCGCGGCGGCAAGGCCGAACGGGATGGTGAGCATCACCACCACCGCGCTCATCACGCTCTCGAACTGCGCGGCGAGTACCAGCAGCACGATCAGCAGCGCCAGTGCGTAGGTCACGAACACCTCCTGGCGGGTTTCCTCGAGGGCCTCGGCCTCGCCCCGGGTGATCAGGCCGACATCCGCCGGCAGCGTCTCGTCCGCGAGCGCCCGCAGATCGGCGACCGCGGCCTGGAGGGGATAGCCATCCTCCACCGCAAGATCGATGCTGATGGCCCGGCGCTGCGCCTCGCGATCGAGTTCCGCGGCGACGCCTTCCTCGCGCAGGCTGACCAGGGTCGATAGCGGGACCATGGCGCCCTCGTCGGACTGGATGCGCAGGTTGGCGAGATCGGCGGGGCGATTGACCTGTCGGCTGCTCGACTCGAGACGCAGCGGAATCGCCCGGTCATCGATATTCAGATCGACGATCTCGAGCCCGCTGATCATCGCCTCCAGCGTTTGTGCCAGTCCGTCGATGGGCACATCCAGCGATTCGGCGCGCTGGCGATCGATATCCACGCGCACCTGGGGCTGGGTGGGCGAGTAATCGATGCGGGCGCTGCCCAGCCCGTCGACATCCTCCTCGATGGCGCGGCTGAAGGTCTGCGCACTGGCATAGAGGGTGTCGTAGTCGTTGCCGAGCAGGGACACCTCGAGGCCGCTGCCGACGCCGCGCAGACCCAGGCTGTTGGGGCTGCCCACCCGGGTGTTGACACCGGGGAGGTCGGCGAGCGCGGCGCGGATATCCGCGGCGATGGCGCTTTCCCCGCGCTCACGCTCCGACCAGGGGGCGAGCGGCGCCACGATCAGGATGCGGTTCGGATCCCAGCGACCGGCGATGGTGAAAAGCCGGGTCACCTCGCCGCTGTCCACCAGGGGCTGGAGCAGATCCTGCATGCGCCAGGCCTGGTTCTAGCTGTAGCGCAGACCGGCGCCGTCCGGGCCGTTGGCGACCACGTAGATCAGCCCCCGGTCCTCCTCGGGCAACAGGGTCTCGTCGATGCGGGTGTACTGCTGGACGGCAAGCCCCAGCACGAGCAAACCGACCAGCGCCATCAGCCAGGGGTGGGCAACGGCATGGCCGAGGCTGCGGCCATAGAAACGACCAATCAGGCGCCCGAACCACCGTAAACTGGACATGACACCCCGAGTCGGTTCCGCCACGCCCGCCTCGTCCGCCGGGCGGAGGATGCGGGCCGCCAGCGCCGGGACCAGTGACAGGGCGATAAACGACGACAGCCCCACGGCGACGGCAAGCACCACCCCGAATTCCCGAAACAGCCGTCCCGCGGTGCTCGGCAGCAGCGAGATCGGGACGAACACCGCCACCAGCACGGCGGTGGTGGCGATCACCGCGAAGAAGACCTGGTGGGTGCCCAGCAGCGCCGCGGCACCGGCTTTGAGCCCCATGCGCTGGCGGCGCTGGATGTTCTCGAGCACCACGATGGCGTCGTCCACCACCAGCCCGGTGGCGAGCACCAGGGCGAGGAGGGTGAGCAGGTTGACCGAGAAACCGAGCATCCAGATCGCGGCAATGGTGCCGGTCAGTGCCAGCGGGATGGTGATCGCCGGGATCAGTGTCGCCCGCGCCGAGCCGATGAAAAGCCAGATCGTTGCCACCACGATCAGGGTGGCGGCGATCAGCGTGATGAGCACCTCGGTAATCGCCCCGCGAATGAATACCGCGTCGTCCGAGGTCTTGACCAGGTCGACATCGTCGAGGCGCCGGTTGAGGTCGTCGATCGCGGCCTCGGCGGCGGTGCTGATCTCGAGGGTGTTGGACTGTGCCTGGCGGACAATACCCATCCCGAGGATGGGCTCGCCGTTCAGCTGGACCTGGCTGCGGGCATCCGCCGGGGCAAAGAACACCCGCGCGACGTCACCGAGGCGCAGTCCCGGCTCAAGGCTCAGCGCCGCGATCCGGGCGGGTGTGTCGAGGGTGGCATTGGCGCGTACCCGCAGCTCGAGGGGCGAGTCACGGAAGCTGCCGGCGGGGATGTCGAGATCGGCATCCTCGAGCCGGGTGATCAGGTCATCCACTGCGAGCCCGTGAGCAGTCAGCTGCAGGGGATCGACCGCCACGCGCAGCTGGCGCTGCCGATCGCCGTAGAGCCGGACATCGGCGACGCCGGGGAGCGAGACCAGCGCCGGGATGATATCGGTCTCGACCCGGCGGGTGAGGGCATCGAGGCTCAGCCTGTTGCCGCGCGCGGCAACCCGGACCACGGGGCTCGCGTCCTGATCGGCCTTGATGACGTTTACCCGATCGACGTTATCGGGCAGGCGGCGCTCCACCCGACTGACCGCCTCGCGGACATCGGCGGCGGCACTGTCGAGGTCGGCATCGGCGCTGAACTCCACCACCACGCGGGTGCTGCTCTCCTCGCTCGAGGCACTGATGCGGCGCACGCCGGCGACACGTGCCACCGCGCCCTCGATCTCGCGGGTCACCTCGGCGTCCATGGTCTCGGGGGCTGCCCCGGGATACGAGGCGCTTACCGTGATCCGGGGGCGATCGACATCCGGCAGCTCGCGGACCTCCACCCCCAGCAACGCCGCGATCCCGGCGATGGCGATGATCAGGTTGATGACGGCGACCAGCACCGGTCGCCGGATGCCCAGTGCCGGCAGGCCGCGGGGGGTGTCGGTCATTGCGCGGCGGTGTCCCGGATCGCCTCGATGGCGGGATAGTCATCGAGATCGGCCGGATCGATCACGCGCACCTCGATACCGGGGCGCATGCGCTGCGCCCCCTCGCTGACGACTCGGTCATCACGCTCGAGCTCGCCTTCCACCAGCACATGCCCGGACTGGCGAGCGATCAGTGACACCCCGACACGCCGGGCCTGGCCGTCACGCACGATCCAGACGTAGGCGCCGTTATCGCCCCACTGCAGACTGGTCGCCGGGACCCGGAGATGGGTCGGACCGGGCAGTTCGGTGCTCACACGAAAGCGCATCCCCGGCCGGAAGCGATCGTCCCGGTTGTCGATTCGCGCCTCGACTCGAAAAGTCCCATTGGTGGTGTCGATTCGACTGTCGACGGCCTCGATCGTACCGGTCACCGTCGCCCCGGGGCGGGCCCAGGCGGCCAGGGTGATCTCGTCGCCCGGCGTCAGTTGCCCGAAGTACTGCCCGGCGAGCTGGAAGCGCACCGTAAGCGCGGTGCGATCGTCGAGCGTGGTGATCGGGGTGTCGGGGTCAACACGTTGTCCGACCTCGATATCGGTCATGCCGGTGTAACCCGCGAAGGGGGCGAGCCGCTCGCGGTCGTTAAGCGCGATCCGGGCACGCTCCAGTGCCAGTCGGGCCAGTTCGACCTCGCGTCGGGCATCGTCGATGGTGGTCGGCGAGAACATGCCCTGATCGATGCCGGGCTCGTAGCGTTCCAGCCGTCGGCGGGCGTCGCGAAGCTCTGCCCGGGTGCGCTCGACCTCGTTGCGCTCCGCCTCGGCGTCGAGGGTGAGGAGGGTGCCACCGGCCTCGACGCGTTGATCGGCATCGACTTTAATCGCGGTCACGATGCCGGTGGCTTCCGGGTAGAGGGTCACCGAGCGCCGGGCACGCGACTGACCCACTGCCTCCAGGCGCGTGACCGCCTCGCCGGTCGTGACGGGGCTCAGACGTACCGGCGCCGCATCAGACTGGGCGCCGGCCGGCCCGACCACGATCAGGGCAAGGGATAGCACCGCGAGTAACAATGGCTGTCGAATCATGCCGGAAGAATAGCGCCTCGGTGCGGTAACAGCGAATACCGACCACGAAAAAAGGCCGCCGGTTCGCCACCGACGGCCTTTCTAGCTAATCCGATCGAAACCGGATTTACTTGGTCGACTTCGTCGCCGCCTCGGAGGCCGTCTTGACGTTCGTCTCGACGAGCTTGCGGGCCTCGTTGACGAAGTCCTGGTTCATGGCGGCGACCTTCTCGGCGTCGCTCTTCGCCCGCTCGGTCATCTCCTTGGCGACCTTCTGCTGCTCTTCGGCATAGGTCTTCAGCGCCTCGGTGTCCTTGACCTCAAGCGCGGCGCGCGCCTGCTGCATGCCGATGTCGGTGTAGGTCTTCGCCGCTTCCATCTGGGCGTCGATCATCTTCTCGGCATAGTCCATCGCAAGCTTGGCATAGTCCCGGGTCGGGCCCATGAACATCTTCTCTGCCTGCTCGCTCGCCTGGTTAAAGTTTTCGTTCGTCATGGCTTGGTTCCTCTGTTTGCTGTTTTAGTCCAAGGCTATATCGCCTTGTTGCGGTGCAATATAGCAAGTGGCTTGTTGCGGTGCAATAAAAATTTCGCAACGCGTTTTTGTTATCGTATACGCCGATTAAACAAAGGGATCAATCATGCTGGATGACAATGGATCTGCACTGATCGGCTGGGTTGGCGAGGCACGCGAGGCCCTCACCGCCTGGGCAATGCAGCTTGTGGCCGAGGCGCAGGCACTGCCGGCGACGGTAATGGACTTCGCCGACCTGCAGACCGCCGTGAGCGCCGGCCGCCTGATAGGCCTGATCGTGCTGGTGCTGCTTTTGCAGCGGGTCCTGCGTCACCGCGGCGATGCCCTGATCGATCGGCTCGCGACCTGGCAGCGCCGGAGCCGGGCCGATCTGGGGCCGCTTTGCGGGATCTGCGTGATTGCCGTGGCGATCACGGTGCAGGGGGCGAAGGTGGCGCTCGTCGCCGCCATCGGTTACGGCGCACTGCTGCTCGGGGCGGTGGAGGCGCCGGACTGGTCGGCAACGGCCGGGCGATTCCTGCTGGCATTCGTCATCGCCGAGATCGCGCGCCTGGTCATCAATATCTTCCTCGAGCCGCGCGCCAATGCCGCGCGCCTGCTGCCACTGGACGAGGCGAACGCCCAACACTGGGAAAAGCGGCTGTCACGACTCGCGCGAATGGCCGTCTATGGCGTGATGTTCATCGCGCCGGTTGTCGCCATCGCCTTCCCGGCGGCCGCTCTCCTAGTCGAAGGGGCGATCGCGTTGTTCGTGCTGCTGGGGGTTTTCGCCGCCATCCGCGAGGCCCGCGAGCCGGTCCGGCAGTCGATGCTCGCGCGCGCGGGTCATCACAGGAACAGCTTCTACCGGCCTGTCCTGCGGCCGCTGGCCGGGCTCTGGCATCTGCTGGCAGGGGCCTACAGCGCGATCTTCGCGGGGCTGGTCGTCATCGCGCCGCCGAGCGCCTATCTTTTCATGCTCCAGGCCAGTGCGATCAGCCTGGTCATCATCCTTGCCATCGGGTTTATCGGCACCTATGTCGGTAACCTGCGCCGTATCGGTCAGTTGCTGCCGCCAACGGTACGCGCGCGTCTGCCCATGCTGCCGGTGCGCCTCGACGGCTGGCTGCCGAAGCTCGTGCGCACCATCAATGGCCTGCTGGTGGTCACGCTGCTGGCGTCGCTGGTTGATGTCTGGGCCATCGCCGACGTCCGTGCCTGGCTGGGGACCCCCGAGGGGCAGGCGCTGGTGGGCGCGATCACCGCGCTACTGGGCATCGCGTTCCTGTCGCTGACGGGCTGGCTGCTGGCCGCGAGCTGGATCGAGGATCGCCTCAATCCCGATACCGGCGAGGGCGAACCGGGCGCCCGCGAGAAGACATTACTGTCGCTGTTCCGCAATGTCATCGCGATCGCCATCCTGGTTGTCGCCGGCATGATCGCGCTCTCGGAGATCGGCATCGATATCGGCCCGCTCCTTGCCGGTGCCGGTGTGATCGGTCTCGCCATCGGTTTCGGTGCCCAGACCCTGGTCCAGGACATCATTACCGGGGTGTTCATCCAGTTGGAGGACGCGATCCACCAGGACGATTTCATCACTGCCGCGGGCATCAGCGGGACAGTGGAGCGGCTCAGCATCCGCTCGCTGGGACTGCGTGATCTCGCCGGGACGCTACACGTGGTGCCGTTCTCATCGGTCACGACGGTGTCGAACTTCACCCGCGATTTCGGCTATCACCTGGGTGAATACCGTATCGCCTACAAGGAAAACCTCGGCGAGGTCATCGATCATCTCCACGAGGCGTACGCCCGGATGATGGAAAACCCCGAGATCGGCACCGAGGTGACCGGGCCGCTGGAGGTGGATGGCGTGACCGCACTCGCCGACAGCTCGGTGAATATCCGTGTCCGCATCCGCAGTACCCCCGGCATGCAGTGGGCCGTTGGCCGCGCCTTTAACCGCTGCGTGAAGGATCGGTTCGACGCCGTGGGTATCGAGATCCCGTATCCGCACATGAAGATGCATTTCGCGGGCGAGCGGCAGGACAAAGCGCCACCGGCCGAGATCGCGCCGAGCGATCCGGCGACCTCGGCGGCGGAGGAATGACGGCGATCCATATCGAAGAGGATGTGCGCATCCCCATGACCGACGGCGTGACGCTCTCGGCACGGATCTGGCGGCCGGCGGAGTCCGTGACAGCGCCCGTGCCCGCGGTGCTCGAGTACATCCCCTACCGCAAGCGCGATCACACCCGGGCGCGCGACGAGACGCTGCATCGCTGGCTCGCCGAGCATGGCTACGCCAGCGTCCGCGTGGATATCCGCGGCAGTGGGGAATCCGGCGGGGTGCTCGCCAACGAGTACCTGCAGCGCGAGCTCGACGATGGCTACACGGTCATCGAGTGGCTCGCCCGCCAGCCCTGGTGCGATGGTGGCGTGGGCATGATCGGCATCTCCTGGGGCGGGTTCAGCGGGCTGCAGCTCGCGGCGATGCAACCACCGTCGTTAAAGGCGGTGGTAACGGTCTGTTCCACCGACGACCGCTATGCCGACGATATCCATATGATGGGCGGCTGCCTGCTCGGCGATAACCTGTCCTGGTCGTCGGTGATGTTCGCGTTCAACAGCCTGCCGCCGGATCCCGGCCTGCGCGGCGAAGACTGGCGGTCGATGTGGCACGAGCGCCTCGAGGCCAGCGAGCCCTGGCTGATGGAGTGGCTCGAGCACCCCCGTCGTGATGATTACTGGCGTCACGGCTCGGTGTGCGAGGACTACGCGGCGATTCGCTGCCCGGTCATGGCGGTAAGCGGCTGGGCGGATGGCTACACCAATGCGGTGTTCCGGCTCATGGCCAACCTGAGTGTGCCGCGCCGTGCCATTGTCGGCCCCTGGAGCCATCGCTATCCGCATCAGGGCGTGCCCGGGCCGGCGATCGATTTCCAGCAAACCGTCCGGGACTGGTGGGATCGGTGGCTCAAGGGCAGCGACAACGGCGTCGATGACGCCCCCATGCTGCAGGCCTGGATCCAGGACGCGGTCGCGCCGGCCGCCCGCTATCGAGAGCGCCCGGGGCGCTGGGTGAGCGAGTCGGCCTGGCCCGCCGCCGGCATCCGTTCGCAGACGCTCTACCCGGGCGCAGGCGGGACGTTGGGTGCGACACCGATGCCATCCCCCGTCGCCCCGATCTCGCTGCAATCGCCACTCAGTCTGGGGCTTTTCGCCGGTAAATGGTGCAGCTATGCCGACGGCCCGGATCTGCCCTGTGACCAGCGCGAGGAAGACGGCGGCGCGCTCAATTTCGAGACCGAACCGCTTGCCGAACCACTCGAGCTGCTCGGCGCACCGGTGTTGCGCCTGCGCGTGCGGGCCGACCAGCCTAACGCCCAGATCGCCGTGCGCCTCTCGGATGTGGCACCCGACGGGGCGGCGACGCGAGTGAGCTATGGCGTGCTCAACCTCTGCCATCGGGACGGGCACGAGCACCCGCAGGATCTGCAACCGGGGGTCGATATCGATGTGACGATCCGGCTCAACGAGCTCGGCCATCGCTTCGCGACGGGGCATCGACTGCGGTTGTCGTTATCGACATCCTACTGGCCGCTGATCTGGCCGGCGCCGGAGCCGGTGACTCTCGCGGTGAGTGCGCACGCCACGGCTCTCGACCTGCCGGTGCGCGAGGTGGAGCCGCATGACGAGATAACGCCGGTTTTCGACGCCCCGCGTGACGAGGGGCCAGCGGCGATCACCGAGGTAATCCCCGCCGAACACCGCTGGCGGGTGCAGCGCGAGCTCGGCGATGCGGAATCCGCGCTGGAAGTGGTCATGGACAATGGCACCCGCAGCCTCTATGACATCGATCTCACCATCAGTGATCACACCCGCGAGCGCTACTGGCTGACCGATGGCGATGCGCAGAGCGCAACCGGCGAAGTGGTGGCGACCTACGGACTGCGCCGCGGCGACTGGCAGATCGAGACCCGCACGCGGACTCGACTCGAGACCGACGCGCAGGGGTTCTACGTCACCGCCGAGCTCGATGCCTGGGAGGGCGAGCAGCGGGTATTCACCCGCAACTGGTCCCGGCGCATCCCGCGCTCAAAGGTCTAGCGGCGATCCTCGGGGCCCGTCGTCACCGGGGTGATGGCGGTGACACGCGCCGTCGCCGCATCCATCACCCATTGCACCTCGTAGCCGAGCAGGCGCATTCCGTAGCGTCGGCCGTCTGAAGCGTGGTAAGCGGGCCGCGGATCGGCGGCGAGGGTCTGCTCGATCAGCGCACCCAGATGCGCCGGCGCGGTTCCGAGTGCTGTTCGTGCCGCATCGCTCCACTCGACGGCGAGGCCGGGGGCCGTGCTGCCGAGCCCCTCGGGCGCGCGGGCATCAACCGGTGCCTCGATCGCCGGCAGGTAGGGCTTGATATCGAACACGGGCGTCCCGTCCATCAGGTCGGCGCCGCGAAGGGCGAGGCCCCGACCGGGTGGCTCCAGTAACCCGGCGAGCCGGACCAGCGACAGCCCGAGGCCGTTGGGCCGAACCGGCGAGCGGGTCGCGAACACGCCCAGGCGTCGATTGCCGCCAAGCCGGGGCGGGCGGACGGTGGGGCGCCAGCCGCGAGTGACACTGGCATGAAAGCCGAACACCAGCCAGCAGTGACTGCAGTCGTCGAGACCGCGCAGGGCATCCGCGTCATTGAACGGGGCGTGCAGGATCAACTCGGCGCGGGCCTCCGGCACCAGTCCCGGCTGGCGCGGGGTGCCGAAGCGGCTCTCGAAATCACTGCGGACGGTGGCGATGGGCTGGATATCCATGTCGGGATGATACTGCGTTACAATTCGTGTATGGCATATCCAAGCGTCGATCAATGCGTCGGTAACACCCCGCTGGTACGACTCCAGCGGCTGGCGGATACCGGATCCAACACGGTTTTGCTCAAGCTCGAGGGCAACAACCCGGCGGGGTCGGTGAAAGATCGTCCCGCCCTCAACATGATTGCCCAGGCCGAGAATCGCGGCGAGATCCGGCCCGGCGATACACTCATCGAGGCGACCAGCGGCAATACCGGCATCGCGCTGGCCATGGCGGCGGCGGTGAAGGGCTACCGGATGATCCTGATCATGCCGGCGAACATGACCACCGAGCGCCGGGCGTCGATGCGCGCCTATGGCGCCGAGCTGGTGCTGGTCACTGAGGAAGAGGGCATGGAGGGCGCGCGCGATGTCGCCCAGCGGATGCAGGCCGAGGGCAAGGGCCGGGTGCTCGATCAGTTCGCCAACCCGGATAACTGGGGCGCGCACTACCTGGGGACAGGGCCCGAGATCTGGCGCGATACCGGCGGCACCATCACGCATTTCGTCGCCTCCATGGGCACCACCGGCACCACCATGGGGGTGTCGCGCTATCTCAAGGAACAGAACCCGGATATCCAGATCATTGGCGCCCAGCCCCGCGAGGGGGCGAAAATCCCCGGTATCCGCAAGTGGCCGGAGGCCTACCTGCCGGCGATATTCGAGTCGCAGCGCGTCGACCGGGTGGTCGAGGTGGCGCAGGACGAGGCCGAGGACATGACCCGGCGGCTGGCGGCGGAAGAGGGTATTTTCGCCGGCATCTCCAGTGGCGGGACGCTGTGGGCGGCATTGCAGATCGCGAGCGAGGTGGAAAACGCCACCATTGCCAGCATCGTCTGTGACCGCGGTGATCGTTATCTGTCGAGCGGCGTGTTCCCCGATCAATGAACGTCTTCGCCTTTGATATCGAGACCGTGCCCGATGTCGCCGGCGGCCGCCGGCTGCACGGTTTCAACGGGCTCGCTGACGGCGACGCGGCCGAGGCCATGCTCGCCATGCGGCGCGAGGAGACCGGCTCGGACTTCCTGCGCCTGCCACTCCACCGGGTGGTCGTGATCTCGGTCGCCGCGCTCATTGGCGATCGCTTCACGGTGTTCTCGCTCGGCGAGGGCGGTGATGACGAGGCGCGCCTCATCGACCGGTTCTTCGATGGTATCGAGCGCTACGTGCCACGGCTGGTGAGCTGGAACGGCAGCGGCTTCGATCTGCCGGTGCTGCATTACCGCGGCCTCATCCACGGGCTGAGCGCACCGCGCTACTGGGAGACCGGCGACGAGGATCGCTCCTTCCGGTTCAATAACTACCAGAACCGCTTCCACGACCGCCACACCGACCTGATGGATGTGCTCGCGGGCTACTCCGGGCGTGCCGTGGCTCCCCTCGACCAGGTCGCGACCCTCTGCGGTCTGCCCGGCAAGCTGGGCATGAGCGGGGCCGACGTCCGCCACCAGATCGACGCCGGCCACTTCGATGCCGTGCGTGATTACTGCGAGCACGACGTGCTCAATACCTACCTGCTCTGGCAGCGCTTCCGGCTGCTGCGCGGCGAGCTCGACGCCAGCGGTCATGCCGCCGAGTGCGATCGCGTTCGCGATGCGCTCGCCGAGGCCGGCAAGCCGCATCTCGATCAATTCCTCAACGCCTGGACGGGCTGATACGCATGGGTGGACGACGCAGCGGGCGACTGCCGCAGGCGCCGATCGAGCTCGATATCGATCGCATCAGCCACGAGGGTCGCGGAATCGGCAACAATGACGGCCGGACCGTCTTCGTCCAGGGGGCGCTGCCCGGCGAGCGCGTCACCGCCGATATCCGCCGTCAGCGCCGTCGCCAGCAGGAAGGCCAGGCGCTGTCGGTGGTGGGCGAACCCGCCGCCGATCGGGTCACTCCGCCCTGCGAGTTCTTCGGTGTGTGTGGCGGCTGCAGCCTCCAGCACATGGACCCCGCCGCCCAGGTCCGGCACAAGGAGGCAACGCTCGCGGAGCTGCTCCGGCATGGAGGCGACGTGGCCCCCGATCGCTGGCTCGCGCCGCTCACCGGCCCCACCGCCGGCTACCGGCGCCGGGCCCGGCTGGGTGTCAAGTACGTCCCGCGCAAGGATGACCGCGTGCTGGTGGGTTTTCGCGAGCGCTTCAGCCCGTTTGTCGCCGATATCGAGTCCTGCCACGTGCTCGATGCGCGGGTGGGCGATCTGCTCTCGGCACTCGCCGACCTGGTCCGCGGGCTGACGATTCCCGATCGGATCGCCCAGATCGAGGTGGCGGCCGGCGATGACGAGGTCGGACTGGTGTTCCGCAATCTGCGCCCCCTCGCCACCACCGATCGCGACGCGCTGATCGCCTTCGGCGAGGCGCACGGGCTATTGATCTTCGAGCAGCCCGGCAACGAGACCACCGTCGCCCCGCTGGGCCACAACGCCGAGCGGCTCCATTACCGACTCGATGACTTCGGCCTGGTGTTCGCTTTCGCGCCCACAGACTTCACGCAGATCAATGCGCATATCAATCGCCGGATGGTGCCGCAGGCGATCGAGCAGCTCGCCCTCGGGCCGGAAAGCCGGGTGCTGGATCTGTTCTGCGGGCTGGGGAATTTCACGCTGCCGGTGGCCCGCCACGCGGCGTCGGTCATCGGCGTCGAGGGGGCGGAGGCGCTGGTCGAGCGCGGCCGCGAGAACGCCGCGCTCAACCGAATCGACAATGCCTCGTTCGCCGCCGCTGATCTCACGCAGATCGCGCCCACGGCGGAGTGGCTCGGCGGCGGTATCGATCGAGTGCTACTCGATCCGCCCCGCTCGGGGGCACTCGAGGCCCTGCCGGCCATCGCCGGATTGAAGCCCGGTCGAATCGTCTATGTCTCCTGCGGTCCGTCGACCCTTGCCCGCGATGCCGGTGAACTGGTCCATCGCTACGGCTACCGGCTGGAAGCCGCAGGACTGATGGACATGTTCCCGCATACCGGCCATGCCGAGGCGATGGCGGTATTCAGCCGCTGACCCCAGTCGAGGAGCCATTCCGATGAGCCGAGACTACGAAATTATCCACCGCGAGATCGTCCACGACGGTTTCTTTCGGGTCAGTCGATTGACGCTGCGGCATGCGCTGTTCGGCGGCGGGCAGAGCCAGGCCCTGGTTCGCGAGCGCCTCGAGCGTGGCAATGCGGTGGGGGTGCTGCCCTATGACCCGTGGCTCGACCGGGTGGTACTGGTCGAGCAGTTCCGCCCCGGGGCTATCGACAGCGGCTTCGGGCCCTGGCTGCTGGAGCCGGTGGCGGGCATCGTCGAGCCGGGCGAGCAGCCCGAGGAGGTCGCCCACCGCGAGACCCGCGAGGAGGCGGACTGCGCCCTTGGCGAGCTCGTCTCCATGGCGCATTACCTGGTCAGCCCCGGCGGCAGCTCGCAGACGGTCAAGCTCTACTGCGCGCAGATCGACAGTCGTGACCTGCGGCTCGAGGGCCACGGCCACCCGGACGAGGGCGAGGATATCCGCCTGCATGTCGTGCCCGCGGATCAGGCCATTGCCATGCTCGACAGCGGCGCCGTCTCCGCGGTGATGTCGATCGTCGCCCTGCAGTGGCTCGCGCTCAATCGCGACGCGCTGCGAGATCGCTGGCAAGCGGCGCCGCGAGCCCCGTATAACGGGCCGGCGTCAGGGCCTTGAGCTCGTCGCGCACCGCCTCGGGCAGGTCCAGGTCATCGACAAAGGCCTGCAGCGCAGCGGTATCGACGCGCTTGCCGCGGGTCAGCGCCTTGAGCTTTTCGTAGGGCTCGGGGACGCCGTAGCGGCGCATCACGGTCTGGATCGCCTCGGCCAGCACTTCCCAGTTGGCATCCAGATCGGCGGCGATGCGCTCGTGATTGACCGCGATCTTGCCGAGTCCGCGCATCACCGCCTCGTGGCCGATCAGCGTATGGGCCAGGCCGACGCCGATATTGCGCAGGACGGTGGAGTCGGTGAGGTCGCGCTGCCAGCGCGAGACCGGCAGTTTGCGGGCGAGATGCTCGAGCAGCGCATTGGCGATGCCGTAGTTGCCCTCGGCATTCTCGAAGTCGATGGGGTTGACCTTGTGGGGCATGGTCGACGAGCCGATCTCGCCCTCGACGGTGCGCTGGCGGAAATAGCCGAAGGCGATATATCCCCACAGATCCCGGACCAGGTCGGTGCATACGGTATTGAACCGCGCCATCGCATCGAACAGCTCGGCGATGCCGTCATGGGGCTCGATCTGGGTCGTGTAGGCGTTGTGATCGAGCCCGAGGTTCTCGACGTAACGCTTTGAAAACGCCGGCCAGTCGATCGACGGGTAGGCACTCAGATGGGCATTGTAGTTGCCCACCGCACCGTTCATCTTGCCGAGGATCGGGACCGCGGCGAGCTGATCGCGCTGGCGCTGCAGACGCGCCGCGACGTTGGCGAACTCCTTGCCGAGCGTGGTGGGGGACGCCGGCTGGCCGTGGGTACGGGCGAGCATCGCCACCTCGGCATGCTCGTGGGCCAGCGCGGTCAGGCGCTCGATGATTTGATCCGCGGCAGGCAGCAATACATCATTGCGGCCACGACGGAGCATGAGCGCGTAGGCGAGGTTGTTGATGTCCTCGGAGGTGCAGGCGAAATGCACGAACTCGGTAATCGCCGCGAGCTCCGGGTGATCGGCCATGGCCGTTTTGATGAAATACTCGACGGCCTTGACGTCGTGGTTGGTGGTGGCCTCGATGGTCTTGATTGCCGCCGCGTCGGCCTCGTCGAAGCCGGTGGCGATGGCGGTCAACGCCCGTGCCGCGCTGTCGGAGAGCGGCGGTACCTCGGCGATGGCATCCTCGGCGGCGAGGGCCTTCAGCCACTCCACCTCCACGAGTACGCGATGGCGGATCAGTCCGAACTCGCTGACCAGGCCCCGGAGCGCCTCGGTCTTGCGGCCGTAACGGCCGTCGATGGGGGAAATGGCGGTAAGCTGACTGAGTTCCATGGGCTCCAACCCGCTGCAAAACAAAACGCTATTCTACAAGAACCGGAGAGACGATGATGAGTGAGCAGGGATTCCGGACCGAATCGGACAGCATGGGCGAGCTGCAGGTGGCGATGGATGCGCTCTACGGCGCCCAGACCCAGCGCGCCGTGGACAACTTCGCGATCAGCGGGCTCACCATGCCGCGCCGCTTCATCCAGGCGCTGGGGCTGATCAAGGCGTCCGCCGCCGAGGCCAACCAGGCGCTGGGGGATCTGGATCCGGCCATTGCCGGCGCGATCGTTCGCGCCGCCGAGGCAGTCGCCGACGGCGAGCACGATGCGCAGTTCCCGGTGGATGTCTTCCAGACCGGCTCGGGGACGAGCAGCAACATGAACGCCAACGAGGTGATCGCGCATCTCGCCACCGCCGACCTGGGGGCGACGGTCCACCCCAACGATCACGTCAACATGGGCCAGAGCAGCAATGACGTCATCCCGACGGCGATCCATGTCGCCGCCGCGGTGGCCTGCAGCGACGAACTGCGCCCCGCCCTCGATCATCTCGCAGCGACCCTCGAGCGCCGTGCCGATGAGCTGAGCGATGTCACCACCACCGGACGGACGCATCTGATGGATGCGATGCCGGTCACCCTCGGCCAGGAGATCGGCGGCTGGGCCTACCAGGTCCGCCAGGGCGAGGTCCGCGTCGGCGAGGCGATGGAGCGCATCCGCGACCTGGCCCAGGGCGGCACGGCGGTGGGGACCGGCATCAACGCCCGTCCCGAATTCGGCGGCGAGGTCGCGACGGCGCTGACGCGGCGCACGGGCGTGACCTTCCGGCCGAGCCCCAACCGCTTCGAGAGCCTGAGCAGCCAGGATGCGGCGGTCGAGCTCTCCGGGCAGCTGAAAACCGTGGCGGTCAGCCTGATGAAGATCAGCAACGATCTGCGCTGGATGAACTCGGGCCCGCTCGCGGGGCTGGGCGAGATCGCCCTGCCGGCGCTACAGCCCGGCAGCAGCATCATGCCCGGCAAGGTCAACCCGGTTATCCCGGAGGCGGTGGCCCAGGTCTCGGCACAGGTCATTGGCAACGACACGACCATCACGGTCGCCGGGCAGTCGGGCAATTTCCAGCTCAACGTCATGCTGCCGGTGGTGGCGCACAACCTCCTGCAGAGCATTTCGCTGCTGGCAAACGGCGCCCGGGCGCTGGCCGACCGGGCGGTGGCGGGCTTTACCGTCAATCGCGAGCGCCTCGAGGCCGCCCTGGGCCGCAACCCGATCCTGGTGACGGCGCTCAATACCGCGATCGGTTACGAGCTGGGCGCGAAGATCGCCAAGCGCGCCTATGCCGAGGGCCGCCCGCTCATGGAGCTGGCGCGGGAGATGACGGATCTCGCCGATGACGAACTCGAGCGGCTGCTCGATCCGAAGACGCTTACCGCGGGCGGGATCCCGGGGGCCGACTAGGACGGCAGTCGTAACGGGCGAAGGTCTGCGTGCAGCCATTCGGGCCGTGGGGATCGACGTGGAGTGATGCGAGGGTGAAATCGCCGGCCTCGGCGAGCCGATCCCCTTCGCAGAGACTCGCGAAGGGACGGCCGCCGATGATTCGGTGGACCGTCGTGAGATAGAGCGCATCGACGACGCCGGCGGCGAGCAGCATGTGCATGACATAGGGACCGGTGATCGCGTAGACGCGCCGGTAACCGAGCCCGCCAAGCCGTGCCGCCAGCGCCTCGCCGCCGGGTTGTTCCACGTCGGGCAGGGCGATGACCTCGACCCCGGCCTGTTCGTGCGCCTTGACGCGTCGCTCGTCGGGCGCCGAACCGGTAATGACGATGACCCGCCGGCCCTGCTCGAGCAGCCGCGCCGGCACCTCGAAGTCGAGGGTCATGCTCAGCACCGCCACATCGGGCTGCGGCGCCAGGCCCTGGTCCCTGCGGAATGCCCGGATGTCGCGGAACGCGTCACCGGTGCCCACGGGCAGGATGTCCTGCGCCTTGCCGGCGTCGAGTTCGCGCAGGTAACGGCCCGAGCTCAGCAACACATCGGCATGCCCGGCGAGCTCCTCGAGCAGGCGCCAGTCGCGGGCATTGGCGATGTCGCCGGGGACCGTCTGGCCCCCCGTCGCGCCCGGAACACTGATGCGGCCATCGAGGCTGACGATGTAGTTGGCGTAGATGAAGGGTCCGCCACGACCGTGGTCGGGTAGGGCGGAATCGAGATAAAGGCCGGCGAGCGGGCGCACCGTGCCGGCATCGGGATAACAGGACATGATCGTTTCATCCATCACCTCCGGACCATACGGCAAAGCCTCGTTGGCGCGCTAGAATGGGGCCATGAGCCAGACGAATGCATTCGATCCCGATCCCGTTCTGAAGACCCTGCCGACCGGGCCGGGGGTCTATCGCATGTTCGATGCCGATGCCACGGTGATCTATGTCGGCAAGGCCCGTAATCTCAAGCGCCGGGTCAGCAGTTATTTCCGCAAGGGCGCCCACAACGCCAAGACCCAGGCGCTGGTGGGGCAGGTCGCCGATCTCCAGGTAACGGTCACGCATACCGAGGCCGAGGCGCTGATCCTCGAGAACAACCTCATCAAAGAGCATCGACCGCGCTACAACGTTCTGTTGCGCGACGACAAGACCTATCCGTACATCTATCTCTCGACCCAGCAGGATTTCCCGCGGCTCGGCTTCCACCGCGGTCAGCGGCGGGGAGAGAGTCGGTATTTCGGGCCCTTCCCGTCCTCCGGCGCGGTCCGCGAGACGCTCAACCACCTGCAGAAGGTCTTCCCGGTGCGCCAGTGCCGTGACAGCTTCTACCGCCACCGCACGCGGCCCTGTCTGCAGTACCAGATCGGCCGCTGTACTGCGCCCTGCGTGGGCTACGTCAGCGAGGAGGACTACGCGAAGGACGTCCGCCACGTCGAGATGTTCCTCTCCGGGCAGAGCAGCGAGGTGGTCGACGAACTGGTCCGGCGGATGGAGGCCGCCGCCGAGGCGGAGGATTTCGAGCTCGCCGCCCGGCTGCGCGACCGGATCACGAGCCTGCGGCGCATCCAGGAGCGTCAGTATGTCTCCGGCGCCAAGGGCGATGTCGATGTCATCGCCTGTCGGCTGCGCGAGAACATCGCCTGTGTGCAGGTTTTCGTGATCCGCGACGGCCAGAATCTCGGCAACCAGACCTGGTTCCCGCGCACACCGCCGGAGACCACGCCGGAGGAGATCCTCTACGCATTCATCGCCCGTCACTACCTGGGTGAGTCGCCGCCCGGGGAGCTGCTGGTGAGCCACGAACTGAGCGACGGCGAGGTGCTCGCCGAGGCGATCAGCAACGACGCCGGCTATCGGGTCGGGATCGCCTCGCGGCTTCGCGGCGAGCGGCGGCGCTGGCTGGAGATGGCGCAGCGCAATGCCGATCATGCCCTGAGCGCGCGAATGAGCGGCGAGGCACTGATGGAGCGGCGTTTCGAGGATATCCAGCAGGCGCTGGCGCTCGATGAGATCCCCGAGCGCATCGAGTGCTTCGATATCAGCCACACCCGCGGCGAGGCAACGGTGGCCTCGTGCGTGGTCATGGGCCGCGAGGGCCCGATCAAGGACGATTACCGGCGCTTCAACATCGAGGATATTACCGGCGGCGATGACTACGCGGCCATGCACCAGGCCCTGGAGCGACGCTTCAAACGGCTGAGCGACGGCGAGGGGACGGCGCCGGACGTGCTCCTGATCGATGGCGGCCAGGGCCAGCTGCGCCAGGCCGAGGCGGTCCTCGAGGATATGCAGATCGAGGGCGTGCTGCCGGTGGGCATCTCCAAGGGGCCGCGCCGCAAACCCGGCGAGGAGGTGCTGCTGGTCTCGGGGCGATCCGACGAGATTCGGCTTGCGCCGGAGTCGCCGGGGCTGCATCTTCTCCAGCAGGTTCGCGATGAGGCGCATCGCTTCGCCATTACCGGCCATCGCAACCGGCGGGGCAAGGCGCGCCAGCAGTCGAGCCTCGAGGAGATCCCCGGGCTCGGGGCCAAGCGTCGGCAGGCGCTGATGAAGCAGTTTGGCGGGCTCAAGGGCATCAAGCGTGCCGGGGTCGAGGATTTATCGAGTGTTCAGGGGATCAGCACGGCGCTCGCCGAGCGGATTCACGGGCATCTCAACGGCTAGCAAACGCAATGGTAGGCTCGCAGCTATGGAAATGACGCTCCCGAATATCCTCACCTGGCTGCGGATCCTGATGATCCCGGTGCTGGGGCTGTTGTTCCTGCTGCCAACGCCATGGGCGAACGCTGCGGCGGCGATCGTCTTCGCCCTTGCGAGCATTACAGACTGGCTGGACGGCTTTCTCGCCCGGCGCTGGAACCAGGTCTCGCCGTTCGGCGCGTTTCTCGACCCTGTGGCCGACAAGCTGATCGTCGCCATCGCGCTCATCATCGTGCTCGTGGAGTCGCCGACGGCGCTGGTGGCGATTCCGGTCGCCATCATCATCGGCCGCGAGATCGCGGTCTCGGCGCTGCGCGAGTGGATGGCGGAACTGGGGCAGCGAGCCAGCGTCGCGGTGGGCATGACCGGGAAGTTCAAGACCGCCGCGCAGATGATCGCGATTATCCTTTTGCTGTATCGCCATGAGCTCTACGGCATCCCCACATGGCCGGTTGGCCTGGGCATGCTCTACGTAGCGGCCGGCCTGACGCTGTACTCGATGGTCCTGTACCTGTCCGCGGCGTTGAAGACCCTGGATAAGGTCGAGCAGGGTTGACACAAAACGCGCCCTGATTAAAATACAGAGCTGTAACGCGGGAATAGCTCAGCCGGTAGAGCACAACCTTGCCAAGGTTGGGGTCGCGAGTTCGAATCTCGTTTCCCGCTCCAAACAGGAGACCCCGGTCGCCCTCGGCCGGGGTTTTTTATGGCTAGGTGGCAGAATGGTGATGCAGCGGCCTGCAAAGCCGTGAACGCCGGTTCGATTCCGGCCCTAGCCTCCATCCAATCGCCCGGAGCACTCAATGACGTCGCCCATCCTTGTCACCGGCGCCAGTCAGCGCATCGGGCTTGCCTTTGCCATGCATTGCCTCGAACAGGGCACGCCCGTCATCGCGACCTATCGCACGCGTCGGCCGGCGGTGGACAACCTGCAGGAAGCGGGTGCCCGATGCTTTTACGCGGATTTCGCCACCAACGCGGGCATTGATGCATTCATCAGCACGCTCAGGGAAGAGACGGCTTCCCTGCGCGCCATTATCCACAATGCCTCCGACTGGCTGCCCGAGAGCCCGGACTCCGACCCCGCCGAGGTCATGGCGGCGATGATGCAGATCCACTGCACGACGCCGTATCGCATCAACCTCGCATGCAGGGACCTCCTGGAGAACAGCGACTCGGTCACGGACATCGTCCACATGACCGACTACGTCGTGGAGAAGGGCAGCGCCAAGCATATCGCCTACGCCGCCAGCAAAGCCGCCCTCGAGAACCTGACGCTGTCCTTTGCGCGCCTTCTGGCACCGCAGGTGAAGGTGAACAGCGTTGCCCCGTCGCTGATCATGTTCAACGAAGGCGACAGTGAGGCCTACCGCGAGAAAACGCTGAAGAAATCCCTGCTCGGCATCGCCCCGGGCGAGACGGCTGCCGTGCAGGCACTTCAGTTCCTTCTGGACAATCCGTACGTTACCGGGCGCAGCATCGGCCTCGACGGCGGGCGGCCCCTGGTCTGAACCGCCCGTCGACCCCGGCGTTGCGCGACGTCTACGCGCTAGCTTGCGTACCGCCCCACCTTGATGAATTCAAGGGCCTCGCGGATTTCATCGAGACTGGACGGATCCTCGATCGTGGCGGGCACGGCGACGTCGCGATCCTGCGTGAGCTGTCGGATCGACTTGCGCAGGATCTTGCCCGATCGGGTCTTGGGTAGCTTGTCCACCACGGCCACGGCCTGGAGGTTGGCAATGGCCCCGATCTTTGTGCGAATGACCTCCATGAGCGCTTTCTCGAGCGCCTCCGGATCGATGGACTGCCCCTCCTTGAGCACCACGAAGCCGAGCGGCATCTCGCCCTTGAGCTCATCGGCGATCCCCACAACGGCACACTCGGCCACCGCCGGATGATGACCGATCAGCTCCTCCATCTCGCCGGTGGACAGGCGATGGCCGGCGACATTGATGACGTCATCCATCCGTCCCATCACGAACAGGTACCCGTCCTCGTCGATATAGCCACCGTCCGAGGTGTCGTAGTAGCCGGGGAAGGCGTTCAGATAGGACAGGCGGAACCGGTCATCGTCGCCCCACAGCGTCGACAGGCAGCCGGGAGGGAGGGGGAGTCCAAGCGCGATGTTGCCCTGTCTGCCTGGCGGTTGCGGCGTGCCCTGGCTGTCGAGGATCGTAATGCGGTAACCCGGCACCGGAAGCGCCGCGGAACCGCTTTTCTCGCGATGCGGTTCGATGCCCATGGGGTTGGCGGCGATGGCCCAGCCGGTCTCGGTCTGCCACCAGTGATCGATCACCGGCAGGCCCGTAATGTCCTTGATCCAGCCGTAGGTGGGCGGATCGAGGCGTTCACCGGCGAGGTAGATGGCCTGCAGCGATGACAGGTCGTAACCCGTCATCAGGGCGGCGTCGGGATCCTCCTTGCGGATCGCCCGGAACGCGGTGGGCGCGGTGAAGAATGTCTTGACCCGGTGCTCGGCGATGACCCGCCAGAACGCCCCGGCATCCGGCGTGCGTACCGGCTTGCCCTCGTACACCACGGTTGTGCAGCCGTGGATGAGCGGGGCGTAGACGATATAGGAGTGGCCCACCACCCAGCCGACGTCGGAGGCGGTCCAGAACACATCCCCGGGGTCGAGGTTGTAGATCGCATCCATGCTGAAATTGAGCGCGACCGCGTAGCCGCCGGTATCGCGGACAATGCCCTTCGGCTTCCCCGTCGTGCCCGAGGTGTAGAGGACGTAGAGCGGGTGGGTGGCATCCACCGGCACCGGGTCGACGGGGGAGGCGTCTTTCATCAGGCGCTCCCAGTCGAAGTCCCGCGTGGTCGCGGAGTTTCTGTGCAGGGTGGCCTCGCACTCGGGCCGCTGCAGCACCACGGTGGCGGTCGGCGGATGCTGGCAGACCTGCAGGGCCTCGTCGACGAGGGGCTTGTAGGGCAGCACCCGCGAGACCTCGATCCCGCAGCTCGCCGTAATCAGGGCACGGGGCCTGGCATCATCGATTCTCACCGCGAGCTCATGGGGCTGGAAACCGCCGAAGACCACCGAATGGATGGCCCCCAGGCGAGCGCAGGCGAGCATGGCGACGAGGGCCTCGGGGATCATCGGCATGTAGATCACCACGCGATCACCGTGCTCCACCCCCAGTGCGCGCAGCCCGCCGGCGAACCGGGCGACCTCGTCACGGAGTTCCTCGTAGGTGATGTGGCGCTGCCGGCCGGTGACCGGCGAGTCGTGGATGATCGCCGTCTGCCCGCCGCGCCCGTGATCGACGTGGTAGTCGAGCGCCAGGTGGGCCATGTTGAGCCGGCCGCCGGCGAACCAGCGGTCGAGTCCGTCCTCATCGCGGCTCAGAATGGTCTCGGGGGCCTTGAACCAGTCGAGTTTGGCGGCCTCCTGCCGCCAGAATCCCTCCGGATCGCTGATCGAGCGGTCGTAGACGTCCTGATAGTTCATGGGTTCTCTCCTCCAGTCTTTTTTTCGTTCTGATCAGATTACATAGAGATCAACATACTCGTTGACCGGCATCGCCTCGAGGGTGGCCTGGTCGAGTGACACGTCGAGGATGGCGCGCTGCTGCCGGGGCGGGAAGCGACGTGCCAGGTTGGTCCGGAACTTGTCCTCGAGCAGCGGGATCCCCTCGTCGCGGCGGCGCTTGTGGCCGATCGGATACTCCACCACCTCCTCGTCGAGGACGGTGCCGTCGTTCAGCTCAATGGTCAGGGCATTGGGTATGGAGCGCTTTTGCGGGTCGTGGTAATCGGCGGTGAACGCCGGATCCTCGACGCAGACGATCTTCTCGCGAAGGGCGTCGATGCGCGGATCCGCGGCGGCGCTGTCCTCGTAGTCGCGGGCGGTGAGGTGGCCGAAGATCAGTGGCACGGCGACCATGTACTGCACGCAGTGATCCCGATCGGCCGGGTTGTTGAGCGGACCCTGTTTGTCGATGATGCGAATGCAGGCCTCGTGGGTGCGGATACGGATGTGCTTGATGTCCTCCGACGAATACCCCGCTTCGGCGAGCCGGCGGTGCAGCGTAACCGCCGCTTCCACCGCGGTCTGCGAATGGAACTCCGCGGGGAAACTGATCTTGAAGAGCACGTTTTCCATCACGTAGCTGCCGTACGGGCGCTCAAAGGTGAACGCCTCGCCGTTGAAGAGCACGTCGTAGAAGCCCCAGGTCGGCGCGGTCAGGACCGTGGGATAGCCCATCTCGCCGGTCTTTGCCATCAGCGCCAGGCGCACACCGCGCGCCGTGGCATCGCCCGCCGCCCACGACTTGCGACTGCCGGCATTGGGGTAATGGCGATAGGTGCGCAGCGACTGGCCATCGACCCAGGCGAGCGACACGGCGTTGATGATCTCCTCGCGGGAGAGGCCGAGCATCTCGGCGACCACGGCGGTGGTGGCGACTTTCACCAGCACCACGTGATCCAGGCCGACGCGGTTGAACGAGTTCTCGAGCGCGATCACGCCCTGGATCTCGTGGGCCTTGACCATGCCGATGAGTACCTCGCGCATGGTCAGCGGCGGGCGGCCCTCGGCCACCGCGGTCCGCGACAGCCAGTCGGCGGTGGCGAGGATCCCGCCGAGATTGTCCGAGGGGTGGCCCCATTCGGCGGCAAGCCAGGTGTCGTTGAAGTCGAGCCAGCGGATCATGGCGCCGATATTAAAGGCCGCCTGGACGGGATCGAGCTGGAACTGCGTGCCCGGCACCTTGCCGCCGTTGGGAACGGTGGTGCCCTGGATGACCGGCCCCAGCAGCTTGGTACAGGCCGGGTATTCAAGGGCCTCGAGCCCGCAGCCGAGGGTATCGATCAGGCAGTTGCGGGCGGTCTCGAGCGCGATGGCCCGGTCGATGGGATAGTCACGGACGTAATCGACGATGTCGATCAGGACCTGGTCGGTATTGCTCATGGACGTCGCTCCGGTTGTTCGTTGTTCAGTCGCGCTCATTAAGCGGCACGAATGTCAGGTTGTCGGGACCGATGTAGTTGGCGCTCGGGCGGATGATCTTGTTGTCCTGGCGCTGCTCGATAATATGCGCCGCCCAGCCCGAGGTCCGCGAGATGACGAACAGTGGCGTAAAAAGCGCCGTGGGGATGTCCATGGCGTTAAACGCGACGGCCGAGAACCAGTCGAGGTTGGGGAACATCTTTTTCGTCTCCCACATCACCGACTCGATGCGCTCGGCATTCTCGAACATGCGGGTGTTGCCGTTGTTGTTGGCAAGATCCCGGGCGACGCGTTTGATCACCTCGTTGCGCGGATCGCTGATGGTATAGACCGGATGGCCGAAGCCGATCACGACCTCCTTGTTCTCGACACGCGCGCGGATATCGGCCTCGGCCTCGTCGGCATTGCCATAGCGCTGCTGGATAGCGAAGGCCGCCTCGTTGGCGCCACCATGCTTGGGCCCGCGCAGGGCACCGATGGCACCGGTCACCGCCGAGTACATGTCCGAACCGGTGCCGGCAACGACCCGGGCGGCGAAGGTGGAGGCGTTGAATTCGTGCTCGGCATAGAGCGTGAGCGAGGTGTGCATGGCCCGTGCCCAGTCGGCGGACGGGGCCTGGCCGTGGAGCAGGTGGAGGAAGTGGGCGCCGATGGATTCATCCTCGGTCTCGACCTCGATCCGCCGGCCGTTGTGGCTGAAGTGATACCAGTACAGGAGTATCGAACCGAGCGAGGCGAGTAGCCGATCGGCGATGCCCCGGGCGCCCGCCTCGTTGTGATCGTCCTTTTCCGGGAGTGTACAGCCGAGCAGTGAGACCCCGGTGCGCATGACATCCATCGGGTGGGCCGACGCCGGCAGCTGTTCGAGCGCCTTTTTGACCGGGTTGGGCAGGCCGCGCAGGCGCTTGAGTTCGGCCTTGTAGCGGCTCAGCTCGTTGCTGTTCGGCAACCAGCCGTGGACCAGCAGGTGCGCGGTCTCCTCGAAATCGCAGCCTTCGGCCAGATCGAGGATGTCGTAACCGCGATAGTGCAGATCGTTGCCGGTCAGGCCGACGGTGCAGAGGGCGGTGTTACCGGCGGTGACACCGGACAGGGCAACCGACTTCTTGGGCTTGGCAGTCGTGGTCTGTGTATTCATGTGTTGTTCTCCGTACTGAAGAGTTGATCGAGCTTGTCCTCGTAGGCGTGGTATCCGAGGAAATCATAAAGCTCGGCCCGCGTTTGCATCCTGTCGACTACGCTGGCCTGGCTGCCCTCGGCGCGCATCGTCCGGTACACATCGAGGGCGGCGGCGTTCATCGCCCGGAATGCCGAGAGCGGATACAACACCATCCCGACACCGGTACGGCCCAGTGACTCGCGATCGAACAGCGGCGTGGAACCGAACTCCGTAATGTTCGCGAGTATCGGGACATCCACCGCCTGCGCAAAGGCCCGGTACATCTCGAGCTCGGTGATCGCCTCCGGGAAGAGCATGTCGGCGCCGGCCTCGATGTAGGCGCCGGCGCGATCGATGGCGGCTTCCAGTCCCTCACCGGCGAGCGCGTCGGTTCGCGCCATGATCACGAAATCGGGATCGGTGCGGGCATCGACGGCGGCCTTGATCCGGTCGACCATCTCCTGTTTCGAGACAATCGCCTTGCCGGGCCGGTGACCGCAGCGCTTGGTCTGGACCTGGTCTTCGATATGACAGGCGCCGGCCCGCGCCTTGATCAGTGAGCGAACCGTGCGGGCGATGTTGAAGGCGCCGCCGAATCCGGTATCGGCATCCACCAGGACCGGCGTGTCGACGGCATCGGTGATGCGATTGACGTCGGTGACCACATCGTCAAGCGTGGTGATGCCGAGGTCCGGCAGCCCCAGGGAACCCGCGGCAACGCCGCCGCCGGAGACGTAGAGCGCCTTGTAGCCGACCTCGGTCGCCATGACCGCGTGGTAGGCATTGATCGCACCGGCGATCTGGAGTGGCCGTTCGGCCTCGACGGCCGCCCGGAAGCGTTTCCCGGGGGAATCGGGGGGGGTATGCATGCTCTCTCTCCTCGTTGTTTATGTGGCGTTCAACAAAGGTTGCAAGGGGCATGCCATCGCCTCGACATGCTGGCCGCGACGGACATAAGTCGCTGATATAAAACGATTCGAGGGCGCTGCAGTGATCAGGACGAGAGAGCGATCTGTTTCACTATTCGTTTAATCAGCCTGCTATGGCACAGTAAGTGAAACGGCTGACTGACCGGGGGAGAGGGAATGCCGGATCAATTGCACGGAGGCCGGCATCGGCCGGTCATTCTCGCGGTCGGTTTCAGCCGCCTCAAAGAGGTGTTCCGGGACATCGTCCCGAGCTATGCCGCCGATGCCGATATCCATATCGTCGATCGGGGATTCGATGATGCGCTCACGGCCATCCGCGAGTACGAGCAATCGCACGGCGTGGATGCCGTGGTCGCAGCCGGATCCAACGGCGCGTTTCTGCGGCGCCACCTGGCACTGCCCGTTATCCTCGTGACGCTCACCGGTTTCGATGTGCTGAGGGCCCTGGTGATCGCCCGGCGACAGTGCCGTCGGATCGCCATTATTACCCACGGCGAGACGCATCCGGAGTTGCTCGAGTTCCAGCAGCATTTCGGCCTCGAGCTCGAGCATTTCGCCTACGAGACCGCCGCCGACGCGCAACGCCGGGTGAGTGATCTCGCCGCGCGTGGCGTACGGGCGATCATCGGGCCCGGCCTGGTCACCGATCTCGCTGAGCAGGCGGGACTGAACGGGGTGTTCGTCTACTCCCGCGCCTCCGTCGAGCAGGCGCTCGACAGCGCCATCGAGCTCAGCCGGATCGGCCGCATCGAAGCGGCCCGGCGGGAGCGGCTCGACACCATCCTCCAGCAGCTCGACGAGGGCGTCGTGGCGGTGGACATGGAAGAGCGGGTGCAGTCATTCAATCCCGCCATGGAGCGCCTGCTCGGCATGGCCGCGGACAAGGTCCTGGGTCGCCGGCTGAGCCAGGTCGCCGGCCAGCTCGGGCTGCGCGAGACCCTCGTCAATGGCGTCACGGAGCTTGGCGGCGTTCAGCGGATCGGCACCCGTACGCTCGTGACCAACCGTATTCCGATCCGCGAGCAGGGGGTCCAGACGGGGGCGGTCATGACGCTGCAGGACTCGGCCACGATTCAGCGTGTGGATCGCAGCCTGCGCTCGACGAATAAACCCCGGCAGTTCGCCGCGCGCTACGAGCTCGACGAGATCATCGGCGAATCCCGGCCCACGCGTGATGCCCGCGCCCTCGCCGCCAAATACGCGGCCACCGACACCACCGTGCTGATCCTCGGCGAGAGCGGGACCGGCAAGGAGCTCCTCGCCCAGGGCATTCACAACGCCAGTGCCCGTCGGGGCCACGCCTTTGTGCCATTGAACTGCGGTGCGTTTCCGGAATCGCTGCTCGAGAGCGAACTGTTCGGATTCGAGGAGGGGGCGTTCACGGGCTCACGCCGGGGCGGCAAGCCGGGGCTGTTCGAATCGGCCCATACCGGGACGATATTCCTCGACGAGATCGGCGAGATGTCGCTGACCCTGCAGACCCGTTTGCTGCGGGTGCTCCAGGAGCACGAGGTGATTCGCCTCGGGGCGACCCAGCCGACGCCGGTGGATGTGCGCGTGATCGCCGCTACCCATCGGGATCTCGCCGCCGCCGTCGATGCCGGGACATTCCGGCAGGATCTCTTCTACCGGATCAACATCCTGCGCCTCGATGTGCCGCCTCTGCGCGCGCGGATCGACGATATCCATGCCCTGGCGCAGACCATGCTGACCCGGGCGCTGGAGCGGCAGGGGGCCGGCGGTTCGGTCGAGGCGATCCGTGACCAGATGATGCCGGTCTTCCTCGCCTACGAATGGCCCGGCAATATCCGCGAACTGGAAAACATCATCGAGCGCCTGGCGATCTTCGCCGGCGAATTCGACCAGGGTGCGATGGACCCCGAGCGCCTGGTCCGACTGGTGCCGGAGCTGTTCGAGGGAGAGACCGACAGGACGAGTGCATCGACCCGTCCGGCGGGCCGGTCCGCCGAGACGGCGCGGATTCGGCGCGTGCTGGATCTGTGCGGCGGCAACCGGACGGCGGCCTGCCGGCAGCTCGGTATCAGCCGAAGCACGCTGTGGCGTCGGCTGTCCGAGCGATCAGTGTGAGTAGCGGCGGAAAGCGAGTGTGGCGTTGGTGCCGCCGAATCCGAAGCTGTTACTCACGACCAGGTCGAGCGATTGCCCGGTCCGTGTCCGGGTGACGATGGGATAGTCTCCGGCGTCCGGATCGAGGTTGTCGACGTTGAGCGTGCCGGCGATGAACCCCTCCTGCATCATCAACAGTGAGTAGATCGCCTCCTGCACGCCGGCGGCCCCCAGCGAATGCCCGGTGAGCGACTTGGTGGAGCTCACGGGCGGCCGGGTGTCGCCGAAGACCGATTCGAGGGCCCGCAGCTCGGTGATGTCACCGGCGGGCGTGCTGGTGCCGTGGGCATTGACATAGTCCACCGGATTATCGGCATCGACGCCCGCCATCTCCAGGGTCTGCGCCAGGCAGCGCTCTGCGCCCTCGCCGGAGGGGGCGACCATGTCATAGCCGTCGGAGGTGGCGGCATAGCCCACCAGTTCGGCGATGATCGGCGCCCCCCGGGCCTCGGCATGCTCGAGCGACTCGAGCACCAGCATGCCACCGCCACCGGCGATCACGAATCCGTCGCGGTCGCGATCGAACGGCCGCGAGGCCCGCTCGGGCGTGTCGTTATAGCCCGTGGACAGCGCGCCCATCGCATCAAAGAGCATGGTCAGGCTCCAGTGCTCTTCCTCGCCACCACCGGCGAACATTACGTCCTGCTTGCCGAGCTGGATCTGCTCCATGGCGGCACCGATGCAGTGCGCGCTCGTCGCGCAGGCGGACGAGATACTGTAATTGATGCCCTTGATGGCGAACGGGGTGGCGAGACAGGCCGAAATGGTGCTGCCCATGACCTTCGGAACGGCGAAGGCGCCGATCTTGCGCACGCCCCGCTCGCGGAGGATATCCGCGGCGCGCACGACATTCTCGGTGGACGCACCGCCGGAGCCGGCGATCAGCCCGGTACGCGGATCGGAGATAGCCTCGGGGGGTAACTCCGCCTGATCGATGGCCTGCTGCATGGCGACATAGGCGTAGGCCGCGGCATCGGCCATGAAGCGGCGCGCACGGCGCGGGATCGCCGCCTCGAGATCGATATCCGGCCGGCCCGAAACCCGGCTGCGCAGGCCGCGTTCGGCGTACTCATCGTTGTAACGAATCCCCGAACGCCCGTCGCGCAGGGCGTCGGTGACTGATGCCGCATCATTGCCGAGGCAAGAGACGATGCCCATGCCGGTGACTACCACTCGCCGCACGTTTCGACTCCCTTAGAGATTGTCCTGTGGATTCTGGAACAGACCGACGCGCAGATCCATGGCCCGGTAGATCTCATCGCCATCAACGGTAACAAACCCGTCGGCAATGCCCATGTTGAGGCGGCGCCGAATGATCCGCTTGATATCGAGCCGGTAGTGGACGAGGGCATTATCCGGCAGGATCTGGCCGGTGAACTTCACCTCGCCACATCCGAGCGCGCGCCCCTTGCCCTCGCCGCCGGTCCAGCCGAGGTAGAAACCCAGCAGCTGCCAGAGCGCGTCCAGCCCGAGGCAGCCCGGCATCACCGGATCGCCGGGGAAATGGCAGCCGAAAAACCACAGATCGGGCTTGACCGCGAGTTCGGCGTCGACCCGGCCCTTTTCGTATTCGCCGGTGTGATCGTCGATATGCGTGATCGCATCGAACATGAGCATGTTCGGTACGGGTAACTGCGGGTTACCCGGCCCGAAGAGCTCGCCGTGGCCGCAGGCGATGAGTTCATCGTAGGTGTAGCTGGATTTCTGATTCATGGATATCCGCAGGCCAGCGCCCCTTTGACATGGCCCTGGCATGTCGAAGCGCGGCGGCATTGAGGAAAGGGCTCGTTCAAGCGCGCGACACTACCCACTGGTGACCGGAGGCGCAACCGTCCGTCCCAGCCAGTCATTGATCCGCCGGCGCACACCGGCCGTGTCGAGCCCGACCAGCTCGAGCTGTTCGTCGCGCTCGCCATGATCGACAAAGCGGTCGGCGAGACCGATCTGCAATATCGCCGGGCGCAGGCCCTGGACCGCTAGTGTCTCGATGACTGCCGAGCCGGCGCCACCGGCAATCATGTTCTCCTCGAGGGTGATGATTGCATTGTGGGTCTCCGCCATCTCGCGAATGCAGTCCTCGTCGAGGGGTTTGACGAAGCGCATGTTGACCACGGTGGCATCGAGCTCGTCGCCGAGTGTCTCCGCCGCCGCCACCATGGTCCCGAAGGCGAGGAGGGCAACGCCCTTGCCGCGCCGGCGGACCTCGGCCCGGCCCACCGGGAGGGTGTCGAGCGATGCATCGGGCGCGACACCGGGACCGCGGCCACGCGGGTAGCGCACCGAGGCCGGCCCGTCCACGGCCAGGGCGGTGGAGAGCATCTGCCGGCATTCGCGCTCGTCCGCCGGGGCCATGACGGTCAGATTGGGCAGGCAGCGCATGAAGCTGAAATCGAACATGCCGTGGTGCGTGGCCCCGTCGGCGCCGACCAGCCCGGCGCGGTCAAGCGCAAAGACCACCGGCAGATTCTGCAGGGCGATATCGTGGATCAGCTGGTCATAGCCGCGCTGCAGGAAGGTCGAGTAGATCGCCAGGACCGGCTTTTCCCCCTCGCAGGCGAGCCCGCCGGCCATCGTCACGGCGTGCTGCTCGGCAATAGCGGTATCGAGATAGCGATCCGGAAAGCGCTCCGCGAATGCCACCAGTCCCGAGCCCTCGCGCATGGCGGGGGTGATGCCCCAGAGCCTCGGCTCCCGCTCGGCCATGTCGCAGAGCCACTGACTGAAGACATCGGTGTAGGTCAGCGGCGCGGTCCCGCTGGCGGCCTTGATGCCGGCCACGGGGTCGAAGGCCTTGACGCCGTGATAGGCGATCGGGTTTGCCTCGGCCCGGGCGTAGCCCTTGCCCTTGCGGGTGACGCAGTGAAGGATGCGCGGGCCATCCATCTCGCGGAGGCGCTCGAGGACGGTTACCAGTTCGTCGACATCATGGCCGTCCACCGGGCCGAAGTACTGGAAACCGAGCTCTTCGAAGAACGTGCCGGGGATGAGCATGCCCTTGACGTGTTCCTCGGCGAGCTTGGCGAACTCGCGCATGGGCCCGGGCATGTACTCGAGCATCTGCTTGGCCTCGGCGCGGAAGTTGCCGTAGACACCGCCGGCGAGCAGCCGCGCGAAGGTCTTGTTGAGCGCGCCGACGTTCTCCGAGATGGACATCTCGTTATCATTCAGCACGACCAGCAGGTCCGGGCGGACGTCGCCGGCGTGATTGAGCGCCTCGAACGCCTCGCCCGCGGTCAGCCCGCCGTCGCCGATGACCGCACAGGTCTTGCGATTCTCGTTGCGGTTGCGGCTTGCCAGCGCCATCCCCAGTGCCGCGCTGATCGCCGTGCTCGAGTGCCCGACACCGAATGTGTCGTAGGGGCTTTCATCGCGCACCGGAAAGCCCGCAGGCCCGTCGATCTTGCGCACCCGGCTGATCTCCTGGCGACGGCCGGTGAGGATCTTGTGCGGATAGCACTGATGCCCGACATCCCAGACCAGTCGGTCGAACGGTGTCTCGAGCACGTAGTGCAGGGCGACAGTCAGCTCCACCGCGCCGAGGCCGGCCGCGAGATGGCCGCCGGAGCGGGCGACGCTGTTGAGCAGATAGTCACGGAGCTGCCCGGTCAGCCGGGGCAGCTGACTCTGCGGCAGCTCGCGCAGGTGGGCCGGCTCGTCGATGCCCTCCAGCAGCGGGTAGGCACTCATATCCATGACGTCTCCTCCACGTAATCCTCGAGCGCCGCGTCGGCCCCGAGCGTCTTTTCATTGACCAGCTGCCCCCGCACGGAGATCCCCGCCCGGTGAACGGTTTCGGGGTCTCCCGAAACCAGCGGGTGCCACCACTCGAGGGATTTGCCCTCGTAGAGCCGGCGATAGGCGCAGGTCCGGGGTAGCCAGTGGTATTGAGCGACTTTTTCGACAGTCAGCTGGATACAGTCCGGGACGCTCGCATGGCGATCGGGATAGTCGGTGCACTGACACGAGTGGGTGTCGAGCAGCTGGCAGCCGATGCGGGTCGGAAAGACCTCGCCGGTGTCGGCATCCTCGAGTTTGTGGCGGCAGCACTGGCCACAGCCATCACACAGGGCCTCCCACTCCGACCAGGAGAGCTCGGAGAGGCGCTTGCGCTGCCAGAACGGGGGCTTATCGAAAGTCATGCCTCTATCATACCCCCACATTCAGTCGACTCACATCCTGTATAATCCGCGGTTTTAACAGCTTTTCAGTCGGAATCGCATGTCGGACAACACCATCACCACCCAGGCGGCCCGCCGTCGCACCTTCGCCATCATCTCGCATCCGGACGCCGGCAAGACAACCGTCACCGAGAAGCTGTTGCTGTTCGGTGGCGCCATACAGCTCGCGGGGACGGTCAAGGGGCGCAAATCCAGTCGCCACGCCACCTCCGACTGGATGGAGATGGAAAAGGAGCGCGGCATCTCGGTGACCTCGTCGGTCATGCAGTTCGAGTACCGCGACCGGATGATCAACCTGCTCGATACGCCGGGGCACGCCGATTTCTCCGAGGATACCTACCGCACGCTGACCGCCGTGGACTCGGCGTTGATGGTGATCGATGCGGCGAAGGGCGTCGAGGACCGCACGATCAAGCTCATGGAGGTGTGTCGGCTTCGTACCACGCCGATCATGACGTTCATGAACAAGCTCGACCGCGAGGGTCGCGATCCGATGGACCTCATGGACGAGGTCGAGCGTATCCTCAATATCCGCTGCGCGCCCGTGACCTGGCCGATCGGCATGGGACAGCGCTTCCAGGGGGTGTTCAACCTGCTCGATGATCGCGTGCACCTGTTCGGCTCCCATCATGCGGGGCGTATCCAGGCCGGTGAGACCATCGAGGGGATCGATAACCCCCGGCTCGACGAGTTGCTGGGTGAACAGGCGCAGGAGCTGCGGGACGAGGTCGAGCTGGTCCGCGAGGCGGGCAATACCTTCGATCGCGAGGCCTACCTGGCCGGTGAGCTGACACCGGTCTTCTTCGGATCGGCGGTCAACAACTTCGGGCTCGAGGAACTGCTCGACCGGTTCGTCGAGCACGCACCGCCGCCGCAGCCGCGGGAGGCCGAGGGTCGTGAGGTATCCCCGCAGGAGATGGCGCTGACCGGTTTCGTGTTCAAGATCCAGGCCAACATGGACCCCAACCACCGTGACCGGATCGCGTTCATGCGGGTCTGCTCCGGGGCGTTCGAGCGCGGCATGAAGGTGCATCACGCAAGGATTGGCAAGGATGTGAAGATCGCCAACGCCATCACCTTCCTCGCCTCCGACCGGGAGCATGTGGAAACCGCCTATCCCGGTGACATTATCGGGCTGCACAACCACGGCACGATCCGTATCGGCGATACCTTCTCCCAGGGGGAGTCGCTCAAGTTCGCCGGCATTCCCAACTTCGCGCCGGAGCTCTTCCGGCGCGCCGTGCTCAAGGACCCGATGCGCATGAAGGCGCTGCAGAAGGGGCTCGTCGAGCTCTGCGAGGAGGGCGCCTCGCAGCTGTTCCGGCCGCGCGTGAGCAACGATTTGATCGTCGGAGCGGTCGGCGCATTGCAGTTCGATGTCGTCGCCCACCGGTTGCGCACCGAGTATGGCGTCGACTGCCAGTTCGAGCCGGTCAACGTGTCGACGGCGCGCTGGGTCTACAGCGACGATCCGCGCCAGCTCGCGCGCTTCGAGGAGCGCCAGGAGGAGCATCTCGCCGAGGACGTCTCGGGGGCGCTTGCCTACATCGCGCCATCGCGGGTCAACCTGCAGCTCACCGAGGAGCGCTGGCCGGATATCGAGTTCCGTGCCACCCGCGAGCACTGAGCCCTTGAAAAAGCCTCTCGGACGCCACCATATCCTGACGAATATCAGCAGTCTGGAGGCTCGAAATGATCCGATCGATACTGGCGCTGTGCCTGGTCGCGCTACCGCTTGCCACCCCGGCACAGATCGTCGACGAAGAGGGTAACGTCCCCACGCTCGCCCCGCTTGTCGAGCGTGTCTCGCCGGCGGTGGTGAACATTGCCACCTCGGGGACCGTCGAGGCGGAGTCGAATCCGCTGCTCAACGATCCGTTTTTCCGGCGTTTTTTCGATGTCCCCGAGGAGCCGCGTCAACGCGAGGTGCAGTCGCTCGGCTCGGGGGTGGTCGTTGATGCCGGCGAGGGCTATGTCCTCACCAATCACCACGTGATTGCCCGCGCCGACGAGATTACCGTCGCCTTCAATGACGGTCGGGAGCTCTCGGCGGAGATCGTCGGTTCGGATCCGGAAACCGACATCGCCGTACTGCAGGTCGATTCCGACAACCTCACGGCCCTTCCGCTGGCCGACTCGGATGAGCTGCGGGTGGGCGATTACACCATGGCGATCGGCAATCCGTTCGGGCTTGATCACACCGTGACCACCGGCATTGTCAGCGGCCTTGACCGAACGCTGCCCGGCAACAATGGCGCGCGGCTGCAGAGCTTCATCCAGACCGACGCCTCCATCAATCCCGGTAATTCGGGTGGTGCACTGGTCAACCTCAAAGGTGAGCTGGTCGGCATCAATACCGCCATCCTGTCCCGCAGCGGCGGCAACATCGGAATCGGCTTTGCCGTGCCCATGAATATGGCCCGCGAGGTCATGAACCAGATCATCGAGTACGGCGAAGTCCAGCGAGGTATCCTCGGTGTACGCGTTCAGGATCTGACAAAAGAGATGGCCGAGGCCTTCGATATCGAGCGCAATGATGGTGCCCTGATCGCGCAGGTCACCCCCAACTCCCCGGCCGCCGAGGCTGGACTCGAGGCCGGCGATATCGTCACCGGTGTGAATGGCACGGCGATTCCCGACGCCAATGCCATGGCCAACGCCATCGGGCTGCTCAAGATCGGTGATGAGGTGGATATCACCTACGTTCGTGATGGCGAGGAGCGGACCACCACGGCGACCGTCGCCGATCCGCAGAAAGGGCAAATGACCGCCGATGCGCTGCATCCGGCATTTGCTGGCGCCACCTTCAGCGAGCTCGATGAGCGCTCGCCGCTATTCGGCAAGGTCGAGGGCGTGCTCGTCACCGACGTGTCCGAGGGCAGCCGGGCGGCGGAGTATCTGCAGCCCGGTGACGTGATCACGTCGGTCAATCGCCAGGCAGTGGACTCCATGGCGACGTTCCGCTCGAGGGTCGAGGGCAGCGAACGACTGCTGCTCAACATCCGCCGTGATAACGGCGCGTTCTTCGTGCTGGTGCGTTAACGGCCCATGGCGAAGCGCGAAAAAAGGCGGGCTCCGATGGGCCCGCCTTTTTTATGCCCGTCCCGAGGACAACGAGCTCAGGCGTTGTCTTTCTCCATGGAGGCGGCGTAGCGACCGTCTCTTGCCAGCGAATTGAGCCTGGCCCGGTGCAGGAAGGCCTGCTGGGCCGCCGCCTTGTTCTGCGCATCGCCCGCCCAGGCGGCCTGCACCGGATTCTGCAGTGCCCGGCTGAACGAGAAACCGAGCACCCAGGGCTTCGCGCCCTCGGCCTGGTTGATGGCGTTGAGGTTGGCCGTCGCCTCCTCGCTGGTCTGACCGCCGGAGAGGAAGTTGATGCTCGGCACGGCCGCCGGGACCGTCCGCCGGAGCACGCGCAGCGTCGCCTCGGCACAGACCTCGGGGCTGGGCCGCGGATGGCTCTTGCCGGGCAGCACCATGTTGGGTTTGAGGACCGTGTACTCGAGCAGGACGTTGTGACGGCGCAGGGCCTGGAAGAGGGCGGCCTGTGCCGCTTCCGTGACCACCGCGCAGCGCTCGATGTCGTGGTCGCCGTCCATCAGCACCTCGGGCTCGACGATGGGCACCATGCCGCGCGACTG
Source organism: Spiribacter vilamensis (assembly GCF_004217415.1). NCBI lineage: Bacteria > Pseudomonadati > Pseudomonadota > Gammaproteobacteria > Chromatiales > Ectothiorhodospiraceae > Spiribacter > Spiribacter vilamensis. Next base: position 803,279 of record NZ_SHLI01000001.1, on the reverse strand, counting down.
GACAATGGCGGCGTAACGGGCGAGCACCTCGGCGTTGGCATCGAGGGCCTGCCGGCTCGGCAGTGAATCGGTGACGGCGTAGGCGTTGCGCCACTTGGTGAACAGCGCCCCCTGTTCGAGATAGCCATCGAGCCGGTCGCCGAGGTTATCGAGGCCCTGGGTGACCTTTTCACCGCCGCTGCCGGAGAGCTCCACAAGGCCCTTGTCGACCTTGATACCCGGGACGATATCCTGTGATTCGCAGGCCGCCGGGATCGTCAGGCCATCATCGGTGCGCTGGCCGAGGGTTTCCTCGAAGAAGATCACGCCACCAATGGTCTCGCCGATCCCCGGTGTCGTCGCGAGGAGGCTGCGGTAGAAGCGTCGGCTCTCCTCGGTGGATTCGATGCCGAAGTCGGACAGTCGCTTGGTGATGGTGGGGTAGCTCTCATCGGCGGCCAGGATGCCGCGCCCGGGACGCGTCAGGCGTTCAATGGTGTGTTGCATCTGTCCGATTCGGTCCATGGTCCTCGTTCCTCTTTTGCTAGCGTTTCTCGGGGGATTCGCGATCGGTATCGGTATCGGTGCTCGCATAGCGGCGCATCCAGCGACGTATTATCGCGAACATCAGTAATGTAAAAGCGCCGATGGCCGCAAGCACGAGCAGGCCGGTGATATCCGGATCGAGCAACAGCCGCTTGGCCTGGTTGCCCAGCGCCGCGATTGCGGCAATACCTGGTACGGTGCCGATCAGTGTGCCGTTTACGTAGGGCCAGAAACCGATGGACGAAGCACCGGCGATCAGGCTGACGGCATGGAAGTGCGCGACCGGCAGCACCCGCAGGGCGGTGACAATCATCGTGCCGTGGCGGCCGGCCTGGGCATTGAGTCGGCTGAGCGTGCGTCCGCCCAGGCGGCGCATGGGCTCGGTGCCGAGCAGGTGCCCGAGCAGATAGCTGAACAGTGCGGCCGCCAGCGTGCCGGCCGTGGCCAGCGCGAACCCGCCCAGCGGGCCATAGATCAGGATGGTCGCGACGACCATCACGGTCAGGGGGATGAATGCCACGCCGGCGCCGATGTAGAGCAGGATAATGGCCGGCACGGCCCAGGGTTCGGCGCGCAGACGCGCACCAAAGGCCAGAAGGCGATCAAGCTCGGTGTAGGTCTCGAGGTTGTAGAGCTCCCAGAGTACGCCGACACCGATCATGATCGCGACGATCACCAGCCCCCGCCACAGCAGCGGCCAGCGCCGACGAATCGCGGCGCGCCATTCAGCCTGCGTCGGCATTGTCGCGAAGGACGCGGCCCCGGCCCCGACGGATACCAATGGCGACACCGGCAATAACAAGGGGAATACTCAGTGCCGTGGCGATGCCGGCGTTGGGAACGATCCCGGCCTCGCCCAGGCCATTGAAGGCATAGCCCACCAGCGATACGCAGTAATAACTCAGGATAACGACCGAGAGGCCCTCGACGGTCTCCTGGAGCCGCAGCTGCAGCCGGGCGCGGCGGTTCATGGATTCGAGGAGGTCGCCATTCTGTGCCTCCAGCGCCACGTCGACCCGGGTCCGCAGCAGATTGGCGCCCCGACTGACCCGCTTGGAGATGCGCTCGAGCCGATCGCCGATATACACGCAGGTATCCAGGGCGGGCGCCAGGCGTCGCTCCATGAATTCATCGAGCGTGCTCACACCCTCGATCCGCTGCTCACGCAGTACGCTAAGCCGTCGCCTCACCAGTGTCCCGTAGGCCTCGGTGGCGCTGAAGCGGAAGTTGGTGCGTGCCATCAACCGCTCGACGCGGGCGGAGAGATCCGATAGTGAAGTCAGCAGTTCGCGCTCGTCGGAGAGATTCGAGACGGTCGAGAGCCGATCCATGAGCGTCCCGAGCTGGGTCTCCATATCGGTGATCTCGGCGGAGAGCTCCCGGGCCAGCGGGAAACCGAGCAGCGCCATGAATCGATAGGTCTCGAGCTCGAGCAGGCGCTGGACCAGGCGGCCGGCCTGCATGGCGTTAAGGCTCTTGTCGAGCACCAGAAAGCGCAGGAACCCGTCATTGTCGGCCATGAAATCGGTCCACACGGAGGCGGCGCCGCCACTGCACTCGCTGCCGGCAAGGCTGTCGGCCTGGAAGTAGCGACCCAGCGTGTCGATATCGGTGCTGACGCTGCTGGCGCCTACCAGCGTTACGTGCATGGCGGCGAGCAGTTCGCCTGGGAGTCCGGGCAGCCACTGGCTGGGCAGACTGCCGATCGCCGGGTCGGCGAACGGGCTGGACTCGGCGCCATCCACGAAGATCGTATAGGTGGAGAATTCGGTATGGCGCTCCCAGCGAAGCCGGAATCCGCGCGCCTGCAGCGTGAAATGACCGGCCTCGGCATTGGGCGGGTCGATCTGCAGGCGCTCACAGAGCGCGGTCATATGCTCGACCTCGGCACTGCGCCCGCTGGTACCGGTGTGCATGACCAGGTGCGAGACCCGGAGCGGGCTGTCGAGGCTCTCGAAGGGGCGGGCGTGCGCCTCTCCCAGCAGTGTTTCGCGGAGTGTGTGGGTAGTGATACCCGTTTTGTTGACCATCAGGAATCGCGGCCTTTCGTACAGGAAGGCGCACGCTAGCGCCGAGCGGATTGTCAGGCAAGTGGCGTCGGTCCTGCCGACCAACGTATCCTCCTGCCATGGGACCAATAAACATGAATGATAACCCGATCGTGCTCTCGATGCTCATCGCCAACGGGCTCGGATTCGCCGCCTATCTCTTGATCGGCCCCGCGATGGTCGCGGGGTTCGGGCTCTGGCCCCTCGGTACGGCCGCGATCAGCGCCCAGTACGGCGGCGGCATTCCGGGGTTTTCGCTCTGGCAACTGCTGACCTACGGCTTTCTGCACGGCGGCATGCTGCATCTGTTCGTGAACATGTTCGCGCTGTGGATGTTCGGGACCTCCCTGGAGCGGTTCTGGGGATCGCGACCATTTTTGACGTTCTACCTGATTTGCCTGATCGGTGCCGGCGTCATCCAGCTGGTCGTCGCCACGATGGCGGCGGATTCCGGGAGCATCTATCCCACCATCGGCGCCTCGGGAGCGGTGTTCGGCATCCTGCTGGGATTCGCGATGATGTTCCCGGAGGAACGCCTGATGCTGCTGTTCCCGCCGATCCCCATCAAGGCCAAGTACTTCGTGATCTTCTACGGCGCATTCGAGCTGTACGCCGGGTTTACCGGATCCATGTCGGGTGTCGCGCACTTCGCTCATCTGGGCGGCATGGCCTTCGGATTCCTGGTGATTACCTACTGGCGCGGGCGTCTGCCAATCAAACCGCAGCGTCGTCTGATGCGCTGACGGTTGTCCACAAAAGCTGTGGATAAGACTGTGGATGGTTTCTCGATAAGTGGCGTGAACCCCTTGTCTCATGCGATGTCCGGACAGATTGCTGGATTATTCACCAGAAAAAATTTATTCAGCAAAATCAATGGTATAGAGAATAAGTTTAGTAATTTGCATCGTCATATTCGCGCAAACCCCCGAGTTCTGCCCGAGCTGCTTATGCGCTTTGACGCTGCCCCGAAACTGTGCATAACCCGATGTCATGAGGACGAACGATGACGCAAACCACGTTTCTTGATCGGGAAACCCTGGATCGAGGCGACCTCGATCTCGATGAACTGTCGGCTGTTTGCGGGCACTTGCGGAGTTTTGGCCGGACCTCACCGGAGGCCGTCATCGACCGGATCGGCGACGCGTCGGTCGTCATTACCAACAAGTGCGTCATCGGTGCCGAGACCCTCGACGCCTGTCCACAGCTGTCGCTAATCAATGTCGTGGCGACGGGGGTGAACAACATCGATATCGATGCCGCCCGCGAGCGTGGCGTCACCGTGGTCAACTGCCGCGGCTACGGCACCGAGGCGGTCAGCCAGCATGCGATCACACTGATGCTCGTGCTATGTACTCGTCTGATCGACTATCACCGCGCCGTTCAGGGCGGACGCTGGGCCCAGTCTCCGGATTTCTGCCTGCTGGACTATCCGATCCGCGAGCTGGCCGGGCAGACCCTGGTCGTGGTGGGCTACGGTGAACTCGGCGGCGCGGTGGTGGAGAAGGCGCAGGCGCTGGGGATGGAGGTCCTGATCGCCGAGCGGCCAGGGGTCGAGACGCCAAGGGCAGGGCGGGTCACCTTCGACGAGGGTGTTGAGCGGGCGGATATCCTCACGCTGCACTGTCCACTCACGGACGCGACGCAGGAGATGATCGGCCCGGCGGTGTTACGGCGCATGAAGCCGACCGCGTTGCTGATCAATACGGCGCGTGGCGGCCTGATCGACGAGCCCGCGCTGGCGCAGGCATTGCGGACCGGCGAGATCGGCGGCGCGGGCCTTGATGGTTTGTCAGCGGAACCGCCGGTGGATGGCAATGCACTGCTGGCGCCGGGCATTCCGAATCTAATCGTGACGCCGCACAGCGCCTGGGGCAGCCGCCCGGCACGCCAGCGCATTATCGAGCAGACGGTGGAGAATATTCGTGCCTGGCAGGGTGGAGAGCCGATTCGCTGTGTGACGTAGGGGGTTTTTTAGCTGCAGTGGGCACCTCTGTCGCTTGTAGGCTGGAGGTGAACCATGGTGAAGAGGGCCATGCACACGACCAAGCGCAAGGGGCGATCTATACCTTGCCGTGATAAGTGTGGAGTGGGTTGCGAAGTCATTGATTCTGCTTGAGTCATCTCAGGGATGAGATTCTGGGCTTATGCTGTGCTGTTACTTCAATATCTGCATATGCGGCCATCTGGCCGCATATGTTGGCGGAAATCAGGCAAAGAGGCGTTCCTACGCTGTTGAGTTAGAGGCGATTTGAGCGGGTGGTGCGACTGCCCATACCGTATATCCGATACATTGGCGGCCCAATTGTAGTTATACGAATAGAGATAATTATGAGTGATTATGAAAAATGGAGCTTGGCATTGACTGCCATTGGCCACTTATTCGTGGCCTCCAGTATTTTATATGCAGCACGTTCTTGGCTGGTCTCTGAAAAAGCTTTTGAGCGACAGATACAGAAAGACACTAGAACGTACCTATCGGATATTGACTCTCAGATCAGAAGTTTGCAGCGAGAATTGCATGTTGCAGACACATTCGCTGAGAGCCTCAAAAGCGATCCTGAAACTAAAGCAAGAATTAACGGGATACTTAGTATAGTTGAAAGCGTAGGTTACGAAATTGATACTGATTTCTATGATTCCAAAAAAATAAAGAACTGTATTTCCCCTGTCGCAGCTAGCGTTTGGAATCGATGGGAGCCATATATTTTAAGTCATCGGGCGGAAGTAAGTCACGAGAACTTGTGGATTCAAGTTGCGCTTCTTGCCAGCTCGTATCACAAAGCATTGCAGCGGACAGTCCGCTGAATGCGGCGTTGGGCCCCAGAAAGAGAGCTGCCTCAATGAACGTTTTTATCGACACCAACGTTTTCTTGTCTTTCTATCATCTGACTAACGATGATCTGGAAGAACTGCGCAAGCTCAAGGTGCTGTTAGAGAAAGGGAACGTCGTTCTGCATCTACCTCGACAAACGGTTGACGAATATCGTCGGAACCGCGAAACGAAGATCGCGGCTGCATTAAAGAGTTTGAAGGATCAGAAGCTGAATCTGCAGTTTCCGGCTCTCTGCAAAGACTATGGTGAATACGGAGGACTCCGAAATCTTCAGAAAGAGTTCGAGAAGCAACATTCATCCTTAATCGGAAAAATTGCCGAAGATATAGAAAGTAACTCCCTCAAAGCGGATCAAGTAATTGACGAGCTCTTCGAGAAAGCGAAAGATATTCAAATATCAGATCAATTGATAGCGAAAGCTAAGCTCCGAATGAACGTTGGAAATCCTCCAGGAAAGAACGGGTCACTGGGAGATGCCATAAATTGAGAGGCTTTGCTAGAGAACGTACCAAACGACGAGGATCTTTACCTCATAGCCGACGATCGGGACTACTTTTCAGTGCTTGACGAAAACAAGCCTAAGGAATTTCTGATCCGTGAGTGGAAGGATAAGAAGGATGCTAGGGTGGTCTTCTACCGCCGCTTGGCACCTTTTTTCAAAGAGCACTATCCAGATATCAAGTTGGCAAGTGAGCTGGAGAAGGAAATGGCCGTTCAACAGCTTGTTGGAAGTTGCGCATTCGTGACAACGCACGGCGCAATAGCCAAGCTCGCCGGGTTTGAAAATTTCAGTCAATCGCAAGTCAGCGAAATAGTAGATGCGGCTCTGACGAACAATCAGGTCAGCTGGATCCTGGGGGATCAAGACGTATTTGAGTTCATGATCAAGTTCGTTGCTGAATACAAGGACAAGATCAAGGAAGATGCCTACGATCAGCTGATTCAGAGGCTCGAAAACCATGAACTCGAGGAGGACGAGGATGATGATTTTCCGTCCTGACGGGCTGTGGCCCAACAAGGCGCTGCAGCGGACATTTGACCCGCTGCCCATTTTCGGTGCCGCAAAAACAGGCATCGCGTCAAATGCCGCAGAGCTTGGTCGTTAGACATCAAATGAGGGCTTTACGATGGAGCAAGACATCTATTCTCCAAACCCAGATGAGTTTAGAGACGCATTTATTGCTTTTATGCTGACCGTCAGCTCTGTCGCATTTCATCGTGGCTGTGAATTTGGTCCAATGAGAATGGCGTACATTGCTCAATATTTGGCGCACGAATTCAAAGATCGATTTAGCGTGGAAGACGCGGCAATTGTGATGGAGGATATCGGAGCAGATTCTGAACTAGCATTGGGCGCATTGTTTGAAGAGTTCGTATACATAGCATGCAAATACAAGAACTCCGCCGATATGGCTAATATTGACATTACAATCCCGGGAAATACGTCTGACTTTGACGAGGAAACAGGAAACGCCTTCAGTGACGAGGCTATCCAGGACATAGAAACGGTCAACGGGAGCATTGGTCGGTTACTGGCCAAACTGCCAAAATGGGCGCAACGAATCGTCGAAGCGATTCTGGAAGCCTTGAAGCTGACTCGTGGCGGCTAAATGTCTAACGATTGCATCGAGGGCGACACGCTATCTCGCGTGCCTCATGCGAAACGTTAGCGTCGAGGAAATAGCATGACTACATTTGAAATCGCATCCCTCATGATTGCCGTTATTACAGCTGCTGTTCTCGTGGTTCAGGTTGGGTTCGCATTAAAGGCATTAAACGCAGACCATGGACGGAGGAAAAAGCAAGCAACTTTCGAGTTTGTCCAGAAAATTAGACCAGCCTGGCTGGAGGCAAGGCACGAGCGAGATGAGCGCTGGGGGAAAGCCCCGTTGGCCTCAAAAGACCTTAAAGAAATAGAAAACGACTTTCAGCTTATGAGTACGATTCGCAGTTTACTTGGTATTCTTGAGCATTTATCTGTAGGTATGAATTCAGGCGTGTTCGACAAAGACCTCCTTTATATAATGTCAGGGTCGCAGCTCATTAGCACTCACAAACGATTTCGTTCATATATTGACAAGATCCAGCAAACACGCCCTACTGCCTACACGGAATTTGGCGACCTTGTAAGAGATTTTGAAGAACGGAAGAGAATGAGGCCAATAACAGATGGAAATATCGCAAATAGCTAATGCTTACTGTGCCAATCTAAGGACGGCTAGTCGCCGCCGCAGATAACCACATTAAGCGGCCTAGATCGAGATCGTGGATATGGATTAATGAAAGTGAGGGATTTGATCGAGCGACTTGAGGCGGACGGGTGGCAACAGGCCAGACAACGCGGGAGTCACCAGCAATTCAAGTGCCCAACCAATTCGGGAACCGTCACGGTTCCGGGAAAGCTCAATATTGATGTGCGGCCCGGCACTCTGAACAATGTCCGGAAGCAGGCTGGCCTCAAGAAGTAGGAGATGTTCATGCAATTCACCGTCATTGTAGAAGAAGGCCCCACCAGTTGGGGTGCATATGTCCCGGATTTGCCGGGATGCGTTGCTGCGGGCGAGACGCGAGGAGAAGCGCTCCAGCTGATCCGAAACGCCATCGAATTCCATTTCGAGGGTCTCAAGGAACAAGGCGAGCCCGTCCCCGAACCGCACTGCATACAGCGAGGTGGTTAACGTGCATGCCGCATAACCAGGCCGTCGAGCCAGACGCCGCAATCCGCTGCACTCCCTGGGGCGCGGCTCACGGTTGGTGTTATTCGAACCATGGCTAGGTGTCGCGACCTGAGTGATCATATACCTTCAAAGAGTTATGCTTTATTCCAAGGTCGAGCTGCCCTTGAGGCGCTCGGTGAGAGCCTGAAAGCGGAAAGCGCAGGAAGTTGAGCATGAGCGGTGCGACTATTCACACGCAGGTCCGAACGACGCCACAGTTGCGGGAAGAGATCCGCCAGTCGGCCCTGTCCGAGCGGGCGCTGGCGACGAAGTACAACGTCACGCGCTCGACGGTGCGCAAGTGGAAGTATCGGGATACCAGCGCCGACCGCAGCCATCGGCCGCACACGCTCCACACGGCGCTGCCCGCGGCGCAGGAGGCGATTGTGGTGGAGCTGCGGCGCTCGCTGCTGCTCTCCACCGACGACCTGCTGGTGGTGGTGCGCGAGCTTATCGAACCCGACCTCAATCGCTCGACGCTGCAACGGCTGCTGGTCCGCCATGGCGTCTCTAACCTCAGGGACCTGGTGGCGCAGCCTGAAGATGAGGTGAAGCCCGCGAAGACGTTCAAGGACTACGAGCCAAAGTTTGTGCACGTGGACATCAATTACCTGCCCGCCATGGCCGACGAGGAGGGACGTACGTATCTGTTCGTGGCGATCGATCGGGCCAGCCGCTGGGTCTACCTGGAGCGCCACCGGGAGAAGTCGAGAGAGGCCGCCCTGCGCTTTACCAAGCATCTGCACGAGAAGGCCCCGTTTCATATCCATGCGCTGCTCACTGACAACGACCAGGTCTTCACCGACCGCTTCACCCAGAAAAACCGCCAGCCCTCCGAGCGGCATGTGCTCGACCGGTTGTGTACGAAGATGGACATTGACTATCGACTGACGCCGCGTCGGCATGCCCAGACGAATGGGCTTGTAGAGCGGTTCAACGGGCGCATTAGCGGGCCCAGCGCCACATAACCCGGGTTCAGGCGCTCAAGCGCTGGCATAGGGAAAACCCAATTTATTCCGGAAACAGGTATACGAACAATCAGGTCTTGGTAGCTAGGAGAGGGAATGATCCCTAACTTTAATCACTCAGGCGTGCTGCCGCCCTTTTTACCGGAGATTGGCCCCACTGATGCCGCGGCGATGGCCCCTTTTCGAGTCTCGATAACCGATCTCGTCTCCGGCTTTGCGGGCAGTCCCGAGCGAGATGCGATAATGAGAGGGTTGCTCGATTACCGGGCGGAACTTGTGCGCTCGGGAATACAGAGTGGATTCCAGTGGATTGCTGGAAGTTTCGTCGAGGATTGCGAGAGCAACCGAAACCGATCGCCCGCCGATGTCGATATTGTCACTTTCGCTCGGCGCCCGCCGGGGCGCAAACAATACTCTGATTGGGCAGCCTTCTGTCGCGAGAATTCAGATCTATTCAAGAGGTCTGTGATAAAAGCGAACTATTCATGTGACGCGTTCTTCATTGATCTTGAAATCCCGGCCGAGATGGTCGTCTCGTACTCACGCTTTTGGTTCGGACTATTTTCCCACCAACGGGAGACCTATTTGTGGAAGGGGATTCTACAGGTGCCGCTGGTTGGTGATGACAGCCAAGCGCGGGAGTTAGTCACTGGAGGCTCGGCTGATGCCCCATAAGCTAAGAATTGATTCGCTTCAGGCAGAGTTAGCCGAACTGCGCAAACTCCAAACAGATGCGCAGGAAATGGGCGACATAGTTGGCGAGTCTCAGTTTTCCGAGAAAATCGAGGAAGTCGGTGCGGAAATTGAGCGACTCAAGTGCGCTGAATCACCATTTGCCAATGTCGCTCTATTTTTTTCAGGTAAACCGGTATTCGGTTCGCGTGGAATTGCCGCCGATTTCGCTGGAAAAGCCCTTGAGCACTACCAAGGGTTGGTTTCTAGGTTGTATGCGAAGCAGGAGTTGGGCGCTTTGGGTGAACGGGGCCGAATACCGATGCGCGCAAGTACTAATTTGATGGTTACAGGACTGACTCACGGATCGTTTGGTTTTGTCCTTGAGGAGCTCTCCGATCAGGATGAACTGCACGAGACGGCGCTTAAAGAAGTAGTATCAAATGTGTCGCATCTCCTCTTTACTGCGTCGGTCGAGAGCGACAGTGAATTCGAGCGAGTCTTAGAGGACTTGGATTCTCGGACATTGGTCGTAATGCGTGACTTCTTTAAGGAGTTGGATTCGAAGGAAGCAACGATTCGGGTTGTGGAAGATAAAACGGAATTTTCATTGGATGCCATGGCAATCGATCGCGGCAGAATGCGAACCGAAGCAACCGAAATCGATGAGAAAACGGAGTCGATATCCGGGGTCCTCTTGGGGCTTTTGCCTGAGCACAGGAGATTCGAGCTACGAGTGAATGATGGAGACACCCTTTATGGAACAGTTACTAAAGATGCCGCTGCACAATTCGAAGAAGCGGTTGAGGAGGGGCGGGTCGCCGCACAAACCTATTGTGAAGCGGAGTGTCTAGTCCGTGAAGTGCGACCGCTTAACAGAGAGGCAAAGCTGACCTATCGAATTACTCAGTTCAATAGAATCGGCGGAGGCAAATAACTATACGCTTAAGCCGGCGCTCGCAATTTTGCGCGCCTCAGCTATCTTTTATGCGGAATTGAGCGATCCGATGGACATATCTAGATGAAGGCTAAGGAACTGACTAAATGAATCGAAGCCCACGGGTCGCTCTACACGCCACGCATTAGCTCTAAATCGTACGGACATTTAGGTAGGGGAGAGCGGATATGTCGGATTTGATAACCATCATTACCGGTGCCGGGACGGGTATCGGGCGCGCTCTGGCGTTGCGCTATGCCGAACAGAGCCGAGCCGTGCTGGCCATCGGGCGTCGCAGCGAGCCGCTTGAGGCGCTGGCCGCGGAAAATCCGGCAATCCATGCCTGTGCCGCGGATGTGAGCACTGATGAAGGTCAGACAGCGATCGAAGGCGCCGTTGGCGAATCAGGCGTCGAGGCGCTGATTCATAACGCCGGCGTCCTGGCACCAGTCGGGCCATTGCTGGATCAATCCGCCGACGATATCCGCCAGCACCTAGCCATCAACCTGGAGGCGCCGATCGCGCTCAGCCGCAGGCTCCGGCCGATGATGGACACGGATGCCCGAATCCTGCATATCTCATCGGGCGCGGCGCACCGAGCGCTGCCTGGCTGGGGCGCTTATTGCATTAGTAAAGCGGCGTTATACATGGCTTATGAGGTTCTGCATCAGGAGCTTGCCGAGTCATCGATCAGCGTCGGCAGCCTGCGGCCAGGCGTAGTGGATACGCCGATGCAGTCGTTGATCCGATCACAGTCGGTCGAGGATTTCCCCGCGGTGGAGAACTTCCGCGCGCTTAAGGAGAACGATGCTCTCACGTCACCGGAGAATGTGGCGCGTTTCATCGACGCAGTGCTCAAGCTGCCAGCCGATCGTTTCAGCGCCGGTGAGTGGGACATCCGTGAACACTGGGATGCCGTTGTCGATGGATAAGAGCGGGGAGATATGACGGCAGTTGAATGGTGCTCAGCATAGCCTCGATTGCGTTATTTAACATAATATATATTATACGCACTAATATTAATGCCCGGAAAAAGCCATAACGGCTTCTGACTGCTCCCCGACCTTGGTAACCTGTGCACTTATGGCGGTAACCATCCACGACTGGATCCTTACTGAAGCGGTCCGTCTCCATGAACAACAGCACGGTCGCAGCCACGACGATGACACCGCGAACGCGGTGGCACGGTCGACAAACGGCTCTCTGACCGATCAGCTGGCGGCTCGCGCAGTGGCACTGCCTGAGGCGGCCACGGCGGCGGCTGACCTCAAGCATCTCAAGCATGCGTTTCAGCTGTTCGTTATGGCGGCGCTCGTCGGTGCAGCGCTCGCAGGCTGGTTCGCCGCACGCGCTGCACTGGAGATACGCGACGTCGATGCGTTGCTCGTACTGGTCGCGCTGCTGGGGCTGCCAAGCCTGACGCTGGTCGGCTGGCTGATCGTCATGATTGCTCGTCCTGGCTGGCGTTCTGACGGGATGCTGATCGGTCCGCTGCTACGCGGCTTTCTCGAGCGGCTGGCACCGAAATTCCTGCACAGCGATCTGGCACCCAGTCTGGTTCGCGCCTGTGTTTATCTACTGCGTACACCGGCCGGACAATCGCGCCTCGCGGCGATCATCCATGGTTTCTGGCTGGCGTATACGAGCACCGCCATCGCCGCCATGGCGCTTTATTTCAGCATTATCGAGTACACACTCAGCTGGGGTACGACGATTCTCGACGCCGAGGTTATCGTTGGTCTGGTGAGTGGCCTGGCCAGCTTGCCGGCGGCGCTGGGGCTGATGCCCGAGGTGCAGTCTGACTGGGTTCTCGCCGCCCGGGATGGTACGGCGACGGCCGCGCATCGCGCCGCCTGGGCGGCCTTTCTTGTGGGCGCGGTAGCCATTTACGGGGCATTGCCGCGTCTCGTGCTGGCGGTAGTCTATGGCCTGCTCGGGCACTTTCAGGGCAACCGAATGGCACTGGACACGGGACTACCTGGTTATCTGCGACTGCGCGAGCTGGTTCATCCGGCGTCGGCACCAGCCAATCAATCCGAGGCACCCATGGCCACCCTCCCCCGCGCGCCACGGCAGGCCGCGGAAACCGCCACGGGCCCGATACTGGTCATCGCCGCAGAGCGCACCACCGATGACCTGTTGGCGGCGATTCCGGATCTCAGCGCGCCGGTCATCGGAGCGGTTGACACACGTGCCGCCCGGCGACAGTTGATCGCGGCGCTGCAGGCGCAGCCCCATCCGACGACGGGGCTGCTGGCCACCTGCTCGCTCCTTCGTACACCGGATACCGGAACTGCCTACATCCTGGGCGACATGGCGAAAACGGCGGATGCTCCGCTGATCCTGGTACTACACGACGCAACGGAGCTCGCCTCGAGGGGCGGTGATCCGCAGGCACGCATTGCCGACTGGGATCGGCTTGCGGATTCAATCGGCGCCGATTACGTCGTTTTCGATCACCAACAACCGGATCCGGCGGCGATCGCATCGATTCGCCAATGGACCGACGAGGCGGAAACAGCATGACCGACGCACCCATCCTTGATGTCGGTATTGTCGGACACACCAACGCCGGCAAGACGTCATTGGTTCGAACTCTCACCCGCAACCGCAGCTTCGGCGAGGTCGAGGATCGCGGCGGGACCACCCGCCGCGTGTCAGCGGCAACACTCGCCGATGGCGACGCAACGCGGCTGCGTCTCTGGGATTCTCCCGGACTGGAGAATGCCCCGACCCTGCTCGACCATCTCGAGGAGACGAGCACGCAGCGCCACGACGGTCTGGCCGCGCTTCAACGGCTTCTCGACGATCCCCACATCGCACGTCAGTTCCCCGAGGAAACCCGGGTCCTCGAGCTGACCCTCGGCTGCGATGTACTGCTCTATGTCGTCGATGTGCGCGAGCCGGTGCTCGAGAAATACAAGGACGAGTTGGCGGTGCTGGCGAGCAGTGCGCGGCCGATTATTGCCGTGCTCAATTTTGTCGCCGCGGACGACAGTCGGGAGTCGGAATGGCGCGACGCCCTCGCCCGGGTCACGCTGCATACCGTGGTCGCCTTCGATGCCCGGGTACGGAGCCTTGATACGGAGCTACAGCTCTACAAGAAGGTTGCGAGCCAACTCAATGATTTCGAACCGGCAATCGAGGCCTGGATCTCCCATCGGCAGACCGAGGAACATCAGTGTCGCGAGGCCGCACGTTCAACCATCGCTACGCTGTTGGTAGACGCTGCCGCCGCGCAGCGAAGCCTGAAAAAGACCGACCGGAATGGTCCCGATCCCTCTCTCGAGGCGCTGCGGGAGGCGATTCGGGCGCGTGAGCAGGTGTGTAGCGAGACTCTGCTCGCCCTCTACGCCTTTGCCGACGAGGACTACGAGGACGACGACTGGCCGCTGGCGAGTGGTTACTGGCCGGAGGACGTATTCAGCGTCGATGCGCTCAAGCGCTATGGCCGGCAGGGTGCCGGGTATGCGGGAGCGGGCGTGGGGATCGGGGCCGCCTTCGATATCGGGACCGGAGGCCTGTCACTGGGTACAGGCACCCTGCTGGGGCTGTTGGTCGGCAGTAGTACGGGCGCGGCACGCGCTTTGGTGCCGCCGTTGTGGAAACGATCCTACGGACAGCCTCCGGTCTGCGTCAGCGACGAGACGCTGGAGCGACTGGCGGCACGGCAACTGCACCTGATCAACGCCCTCAACCGCCGTGGTCATGCCACGACCGAGACGCTGGAGGGGGAGCAGGCGGCGCTCTTCGAGAATACCGAGCGGGTCGCCCTGTTGCACAAGGCACGCCAGCACCCGGAATGGTCATCCCTGAATGCGGATTTCAGGGACAGTGCCCAGCGTAACGAGGTGATTGAGAAGGTGGCCGCAACCCTGCCCGATTTCTACATCGACTGATCCGGCACCAGAAGCACCGGAACATCCAGCCCGCGGCAGGCCGCCTCGGCCACACTCCCCAGAAGCAGCTGTTGCAAAGGATTGCGCCCCCGCTTGCCAAGCACGAGGAGGTCCACGTCTTCGGCATCGGCCATTTCGGTCAGCACGCGACGTGGATCACCTTCCGCGATACGGGTCTCAAGCGATGCGATGCCTTCGGAGAGCTCCGCCAGATGAGACTTCGCCTCGGCGACGGCACTGCTCTCGCTCCCGGCGTCATCGAGCACCGTGACCGCCAGTGCCCTCTGCGCCCGTCCGGCCAGATCGGCGAAAACCGCCTCCGCCGACTTCGCGGCTGTTGAACCGTCCGTTGCCAGCAGAATGGTTTGATCGGTTGCCAGGCATTCCTCTCCCACAGGCTCCAGCCACAGCGGCATTCCTGCCAGTCGAGCGGTATCAAGGGCGGTACTACCGAGGAAGAACTCATGGAAGCGACTCTGGCCCCGACTGCCCATCAGCAGCAGATCAGCGCCAATATCGTCAGCGGCCGCGACCAGCTCCGCCCCGGGCTCGCCGGTTCGGATCTGCCAGTCCACATCGAGCCCCGGTGAAGCGAGCTGACCCGCTTCCTCCGTCAGGCGCTGCTCGTACCAGGCCCTGTGGCTTTCCTCGGGCACCGATGGATAGCGGCTGCTGAGTACATACACCAGGGTTACGCGCTCCAGCCCCGAATCGCGTAATGCCTCCACCCGCCGGCGAACACAGGGCCAGGCCGGTGAAAAATCGATTCCGATCAGTGCGTGCTTAAACATCACTCTCTCCTTGTCCACTTTTGCCCGCTGCCATCTCGAGACCGTCAACGAAAAGCCGCCGGAAACCCAGAAAGCCCTCCAGTCGAACCGTCAGCGGTTGCTCGATCCGCAGATCATCCGCCACATAGACGCGGATACCTTCCTTAATCTCCGAGACATAGCCAGCGGGGTCTCCGGGTTCTCCCGGATCCGCCACCGGCACCGAAGCGGAACCACCGCAGCAGCCATGGCGGGTTGACCCGCGAATCATCATGCTGCCGCCGAGTCGCGTAACCCAGTCCCTGGCCTCCGGTGTGATTTCGATGTCGAGTCCGGTCATTAGCTGCTTGCCTGCGCTACCGGGAAGTACCCGCGCGTCTGGTTGGCGATCCAGACCAGCCCCAGCATTAATGGCACCTCGACCAGGACGCCGACCACGGTGGCCAGCGCCGCCCCGGACTGCATCCCGAATAGCGAGATCGCCGCCGCCACGGCCAGCTCGAAGAAGTTGCTGGCACCGACCATCGCGCCCGGGGCCGCCACGCTGTGGGGCACGCTCCAGGCCTTGGCCCAGCCGTAGGCGATCGCAAAGATCAGGAAGGTCTGAACAACCAGCGGCACCGCGATCAGTACGATGTGCAGCGGGTTCTGCAGGATGACCTCGCCCTGGAATGCGAACAGCAGCACCAGCGTCAGGATCAGGCCAACGGGTGTCACCGGGCCCAACCGCTTCATGAAGACGTTGTCGAAGTAATCGATGCCCTTGCTGGCGATCACGTAGCGGCGCGTGGCGTAGCCGGCGGTCAGCGGAATCACGATGTAGAGAAAGACCGACAGTCCGATCGTCTCCCAGGGAACGGTCATATCCGAGAGCCCCAGCAGGAACATCACGATCGGCGCAAACGCGAACAGCATGATGAGATCGTTGAGTGATACCTGCACCAGGGTGTAGGCGGCGTCACCCCGCGTGAGATAGCTCCAGACGAAGACCATGGCGGTACAGGGGGCCGCCCCCAGCAGAATGGCGCCCGCCAGGTACTCCCGGGCCAGGCCCGCCTCGATCAGTGGCTCGAAGAGCACGACCAGGAAGAACCACGCAATGGCGAACATCGTGAAAGGCTTGATCAACCAGTTCACCGTCGTGGTGATAATCAACCCCTTGGGCTGGCGACGTACGCCCGCAATGGAGTCGAAATCCACCTGCACCATCATCGGAAAGATCATGGCCCAGATCAGGATCGCGACCGGGATCGACACCTGTGCGTACTCGAAACGCGACAGAAGCTCGGGCACCACGGGCGCGAACTGACCCACCGCAATGCCGGTCACGATCGCCAGCGCCACCCAGACTGACAGGTAACGCTCAAAGAGGCCCATGCCCTCCTTGATATCCGGGGAATTATCAGTCTTGCTCACGCTTAACCTCCAGTAACATTCATATCTGCATATGCGTATATAACAATAATCGGATGGTGCGCTGCATCGGCCGTTGTGTCAAATTCCTGCCAACCGGGAGTTCATTACGCCCGCTTTCCGGGTAGCCAACGCACCCTAACCCCGTGATAATGCGACTCCACGCAGCCTGAAGATATCCATGACCGAAAACGACGAAAGCTCGCTGATCCGGAAGGTAACGGTGGGGTCGACGACGTTTACCCTCCTCGGGACGGCCCATGTCTCACCGCAGAGTATCGCCGACGTACGCCAGGAGGTGGATAACGGCGCCTACGATGTCGTTGCGGTCGAACTCTGCGACAGCCGCTACCAAAACCTGATGAATCCGCAGGCGATCGAGCAGCTCGATCTCTTCGATGTCCTGCGTAGCGGCAAGGCCGGGATGATCATCGCGAGTCTCGCCCTCGGCGCGTATCAGCAGCGCCTCGCCGAGCAGTTCGACATCCGGCCCGGCGCCGAGCTGGAGGCGGCAGTCCACGGCGCACGGCGTCGGCGCCTGCCGGTCTGGCTGGTCGACCGCGATATCGGTACCACCCTCAGGCGTGTCTATCGGAATGTTCCCTGGTGGCAGCGACCCATGCTGTTCACCGGACTGCTGGGCAGCCTGCTATCGCGCGATCAGGTCAGTGCCGAGGATATCGAGCGGCTCAAGCAGGGGGATATGCTCGAGTCGACCTTCAGTGAATTCGCCGCGGGCTCGGCGCGGCTCTTCGAGCCGCTGATCAATGAGCGCGACCGCTACATGGCCGCCCGCCTGCTGGCAAGCGCCGACGCGGCGGAGGCAACGCCACGGTCGGTACTCGTGGTCGTGGGCGCCGGCCACCTGAGTGGCCTGGAAAAGGCGCTTGAGGCCGGCTTCGACGACCCCGCCGCGGAATCCGAGCGACTCGCGCATACCCCGGCGCGGTCGCGCTGGCCGAAGCTCATTCCCTGGGTAGTTGTCGCGATTATCCTCACTGGTTTTGCCATCGGTTTCAGCCGCAGCAGCGAGCTCGGCTGGCGCCTCGTGACCGACTGGGTCCTGATCAATGGCAGTCTCTGTGCGCTGGGCGCCGCCCTCGCCCGCGGTCATCCATTCACGGTCATCGGCTCGTTCGTAGCTGCGCCGTTAACCTCACTGAACCCCACCATCGGCGCCGGGTTTGTGGCCGCGGCCATCGAACTGATGAG
The DNA here is from genome assembly GCF_004217415.1 of Spiribacter vilamensis. Taxonomy (NCBI): domain Bacteria; kingdom Pseudomonadati; phylum Pseudomonadota; class Gammaproteobacteria; order Chromatiales; family Ectothiorhodospiraceae; genus Spiribacter; species Spiribacter vilamensis. The sequence goes on along the minus strand of NZ_SHLI01000001.1, from coordinate 785,285 downwards.
CCGCAGGCCCCGGGTCGAGGACTTCCGCGGCCTGCGCGAGGCGGTAGCCGACTGGCGGGGCTGGTGGCGGAACCGGGTGGCCCGGACGCTGCTCGTTTTCCTGTTCGCTACCCTCGGCTCGGCGGCGGGGACCTACCTAGCCGGCTTTCGCATCATCGGCCAGCTGGTCTAGCGCTCAACCCGCGGCGGACGGGGTCGCCCTTGGAAAGCAGGCGTAAAAGTTCTCCGCGGTCTGTTCGGCCACGGCATCAGCGCTCAGGCCCTGCAGGTCCGCCAGGCAATCGATGACCTCGCGGACCCAGCCGGGGCGATTCTCCTCGCCCCGGTGAGGCACGGGCGCCAAATAGGGGCTGTCGGTTTCGACGAGCAGACGATTCATGGGCAGTCCGCGAACGGTCTCCCGCAGCGCCTCGGCCCGACGAAACGTCAGAATCCCCGACAACGACAGGTAAAAGCCCAGATCAAGCATGCCGCGGGCTATCGTGGCGTCCTCCACGAAACAGTGGATCACACCCCCGACCTCGTCGGCCCGGCTCTCGCGCAGTATAGCCAGGGTGTCGTCGGGCGCCATGCGGCTGTGGACGATGATCGGGCGTTGTGACTGTCGGGCGGCCTCGATATGGCGTCGAAAACGATCCCGCTGCCAGCCGTAGTCGCCGGCTGCGTCGCCGTAATCGAGTCCCGTTTCACCGATCGCGACCACGCGGGGGTGATCGGCCATGGCGGCCAGCGCATCGGCCTCCGGATCCTCCCCGTCGCCACAGGGGTGAACGCCTACCGAGGTGAAGACGTCGTCGTGGCGCTCGCTAAAGGCAATCAGCCGGTCTCGCTCCTCCACCCCGACGGCCACGTTCAGGAACGCGTCGACACCCGCGGCGCGGGCCTCGGCAAGGGCGTTGTCGGCGCTCTCGGGGCGCTCGAGCAGGTGGAAGTGGCAGTGTGAATCGATAATCATGGCCGACTCCAGATCAAAAACAGGGCTTCGATGGACAGTTCACGGCTGAGGGGCTGTTCGGCGGCATCACGCAGCGGCAGCAGATCTGTCTGGATCCGTCTCAGCCGCTCGACGGTGAGCTTTTCCTGCAGTCGCTCGAGCCCGGGATAGCCGCTCAGTCGACGGCGGGCATCAATCGCTCCGCGCATGAGCTGAATGGCGAGGCGTTGCATGTGCTGCGTCGTCTCCAGGGCGCCCACCGACCGCCATTCCATGGCCACATCGACGGGGCTCCGACGCTCACCGATAACGGCCGCAAGATCACCGGCCAGCGCTTCGAAACGCTCGACACCCTCGGCCGCGGCCAGATGCCGGGCGCTCAGCGGGCTGCCACCGGCCAGCTCGAGCAGTGCCTCGGGGGCGGCAACGCCCTGCGTTTGCAGCCACGACACGGCCTCGGCCCGTGGCGGCACACCAAGACGATAATGCTGGCAGCGGCTGCGAATGGTGGCGCTCAAGCGCCCTGGCTGATGACTGACGAGGATCAGCACCATGCCGTCGGGGGGTTCCTCGAGGGTTTTCAGCAGGGCGTTGGCCGTATGCCGATTCATGGCCTCGGCCGGGCTGAGAACGGCAATACGGCGGCTGTTATGCTGGCTCGTGCGATGGCTGAATTCGGTGAGTTCACGTGCCGATTCGATCTTGAGGATACCGCTCCCACCGGTTGCCGGCTCGATGATGTGCAGGTCCGGGTGACTGCCCGCCATGCGCAGCCGACAGTCCCGACAGGTACCGCAGGCGGCTCCCCCGATCGGTTGCTGGCAGAGCAGCCGGGCCGCCATGGCCCGCGCCAACTCACCCTTGCCGGTTCCGGCCGGACCACCGAGCAGGAGCGCATGCGGGATCCGCTCGGCCTCGGCGCTGGCCTGAAAGCGTGACCAGGCGGACACCTGCCAGGGCAACGGCATCGAGCTGGATGGCGCCCCGGTCTCAGTCATCGAATCGCGCCGAGAGGATCGTCGTGATCGTCGCCTGGACCCGTTCGAGTGCGGGCGACGCATCCACGCGGCGGATACGGTCCGGCTCGGTGCGGGCGATCTGTGCATAGGCCGAACGGACCGCCTCGAAAAAGCGCTGGTGCTCCGATTCGAAACGATCCGGGGCACTCCGGCCGGCAGCACGAGCCAGCCCGGTTGCCACGGGCAGATCCAGCCACAATGTCAGTCCGGGCCGCAGATCGCCCATCAGCCACTCGGCGAGCCCGCGCACCCGCTCGACGCCGAGTCCGCGACCGCCGCCCTGGTAGGCGAGGCTGGCGTCGGTAAACCGATCGCAGATCACCCAGCGACCGGCCTGTAGCGCCGGCTTGATGACCGTCTCGAGATGCTCGGCCCGCGCCGCGAACATCAGCAGCACCTCGGCCTCTGCGCTCATGCCCTGCTCACGGTGGCCGAGTAGAACGGCGCGCAGTTCCTCCCCGAGCGCGGTACCACCTGGTTCGCGCGTAATCAGCGGGTCATCACCCCGCGCGATGATCCAGTCGCTGACCGTTGTCAGCGCCGATGTCTTGCCCGCTCCCTCGATGCCCTCGATGGTAATGAAACGCCTTGTATCCATGCCGCTACTCCTCCTCGCCCAGCTGGTAGCGACGCACGGCGCGGTTGTGCGCCTCGAGCGTTGCCGAGAAGACGTGGCTGCCATCCCCGCGGCTAACGAAATACAGGCTGTCGCCGGCCGCCGGGTTGACCGCGGCGTCGATGGCCGCACGGCCGGCAAGCGCGATGGGCGTGGGCGGCAGACCGTGGCGGGTGTAGGTGTTGTAGGGCGTATCGGCTCGCAGGTGACGACGCAGCAGATCGCCGTCGAATTCCTCGCCGAGGCCGTAGATGACCGTGGGATCGGTCTGCAGGCGCATGCCGCGGTTGAGTCGCCGAATGAAAACACCGGCGATGCGACGGCGTTCATCCGCCTGCCCGGTCTCTTTCTCGATGATCGAGGCCAGCGTCAGGGCCTCGTCGGCATCCGCCAGCGGCAGATCATCGGCGCGCTCGGCCCAGGCCGACTCCAGCGTGGATTCGAGGTCGCGGTTGGCTCGACGCAGCAGGGCAACATCGGTGGTCCCGCGCGGGAATCGGTAGGTCTCCGGGAGGAAACGCCCCTCCGCGGCATCGTCGGGGCGATCAATGGCGGTCATGATCGCGGCGTGGTCGACATCCGGCGGTAGGGTCCGATCAATCGCCGGATGCCCGTGGATCGCGGCGATCAGCTCCTCGATCCGCCAGCCCTCGATAATCGTGAATCGATACTGCACAACATCGCCATCGACCATGCGCTGCATCAGTCCCGCGGCGGTGAGTCCGGCGTCAATCGCGTATTCTCCCGCCTGTATCCGCGCCGCAGCGCCCTTCCAGCGGGCATAAAGCCGCAGTGGCAGCGGATGATCGATAAGCCCCCGATCCGTGAGCAGCGTCGCAACCGTGGCAAAGCTCGATCCCGAGGGAATCGTGACGGGAGGACGATCGGTCTCGGTGAGCGGGGTTTGCTCGATTTGCTGGATCTTCTGGCTCGCAGCGATCGCGAGGGCCGCGAGCAACACGACCAGGAGCAGTGCAGCAACGACAAGGACACGACGGATTGTCATGCGCCCGTCACCGCCGGCATCAGCGCCGTTTTTGCCCGGGCGATCTCGGTCTGGAGCCGCGCGACCCAGGGCGAGAGCGGTAATGGCATCCCGGCAATGGAGTGGACCGGCCACAGCCCGATCAGGCTGTTCGTCAGCATAACGCCTCCCCGGTCGCCTGGCAGATCATCCCGCCGGAGGGTGTCTCGCTCAACCGTTGCGCCCATCGCGTTCGCCCGCTCCAGGAGCCATGTCTGCATCACGCCATCGACGCCGCAGTCTTCGGTGTTCGGTATACAAAGATCATCGCCGCGATCGACGATCAGGTTGGTTGCAGTCGCCTCGATCACGCGTCCATCGGTGCTCTCCATCAGGCCCTCGGCGATTTCCGGCGTCTGCCATTCCCGACGTGCCATGACCTGTTCGAGCCGATTGAGATGCTTGATCCCGGCCAGTGCAGGCTGGATCGACAGTCGCATCGCGCAAAAGCGGACGGCGACACCCTCTGTCCACCACTCGGCCGGTCTCGCGGGAGCAGGAAGACAGCGCACGATGCGCGTAGGCCGGGGTGAAAGTGGTGGGGCGTAACCTTGCCCGCCGATACCCCTCGTGGCGCTGATGCGCAGGACGCCGAAGCGTGGGAGCGCGAGTCTTTCAAGGTCGCCAACCCATGCCCCGCGGGGAGGTGATTCAAAGCCGAGCCGCTCGCAGCCGCTTTCGAGTCGGGCCAGGTGGCGGTCCCACAGCTTCGGCTTGTACTCGACCACGGCGATGGTCTCGAAGACCCCGTCACCGTAGCTCAACCCGCGATCCGCAACGGCGATTGACGGCGTCGGTTCGCCGTTGACGAGAACCGGCTCGGTGTTCTCGCTCACGCGTCCAGGGCGCGGAAGATGACCGTGCCGTTGGTGCCGCCGAAACCGAACGAATTCGACAACGCCGCCCGAACAGGTTGCTCGCGGGCGACGTTGGGCACCAGGTCCATATCCAGATCGTCGTCCGGGGTGTCGAGGTTGATCGTCGGCGGCAGAATACCGTCGCGCATCGCGAGGAGCGTGAAAACCGCCTCCACACCGCCGGCCGCGCCGAGCAGATGCCCGGTCATGGACTTGGTGGAGCTGATTGGCAGTTGCCGTGCACGCGCCCCGAAAGTGCCCTGAACGGCGCGGATCTCGGCCCGGTCGCCGGCCTGGGTCGAGGTCCCGTGGGCGTTGACGTAGTCGATCTGATCCGGGCTCATTTCCGCATCCTCGAGCGCCCGGGTCATGCAGCGCTGCGCCCCTTCGCCGGTCTCCGCCGGCAGGGTCATGTGGTGGGCATCGCCGCTCATCCCGAAGCCGGCGATCTCCGCATAAATGGGTGCGCCGCGCCGCCTTGCCTGCTCGTACTCCTCGAGAATCAGCACGGCGGCACCATCACCAAGGACAAACCCGTCACGTCCCTGGTCCCAGGGACGACTCGCGGCCTGCGGATCGTCGTTTCGGGTGGACAGTGCCCGCGCCGCCGCGAATCCGCCCAGGCCGGTCGGCGTGGTGGAGAACTCGGCCCCGCCGGCGATCATCGCATCGGCATCGCCGTAGGCGATCATCCGCGCGCTCTGGCCGATATTGTGCGTGGCACTGGTACAAGCCGTTACCGTGGCGACGTTGGGCCCCTTGGCCCCGAGCAGAATCGATAGATTGCCGGAGACCATGTTGATAATGGCGCTGGGAATGAAAAACGGCGAAATCCGCCGCGGTCCCGACTCCAGATAGGTCTTGTGACCCTCTTCAATGGAGTGGATACCGCCGATCCCGGAGCCCACGGAGACGCCGATTCGATCGGCATTCTCCGCATCGATTGTGAGGCCGGAATCCCGCAGTGCATCCATCGCTGCAGCGATTCCGTAATGTATGAAGGGGTCCATCTTGCGGGCTTCCTTGCGACTCAGGTACTCAGTCACATCGAACCCCCGAACCTCGCCGCCGAAACGAACGGCGAACGGTTCGGTGTCGAAGCGCTCGATCGGCCCGATGCCGCTGCGCCCTTCCCGGATGCTCTGCCAGGCCGCGTCGACGGTATTACCGACCGGCGAGACGATGCCCAGCCCGGTGACTACGACCCTGCGTCCAATCACCCGCGAACCCCCTGCGATTACTCTTCGAGATGCCGATTGATGTAGTCGAACGCGTGCCGAACCGTCGTGATCTTCTCGGCTTCCTCGTCCGGGATCTCGCACTCGAACTCTTCCTCGAGCGCCATCACCAGCTCGACCGTGTCCAGCGAATCCGCGCCCAGATCGTCGACAAAGGAGGCCTCGGCGGTCACCTCGTCTTCCTTGACGCCGAGTTGCTCGACTACGATCTTCTTGACTCTTTCCTCGATGCTACTCATCTCGCTCCTACCTCTCGGATTGCAATTGTGGGGCTATGGCCCGAACCGGGGCGTATTCTATGGAATACGGTGACAATGCGCCAGCGACCGGCTACTGCATCAGCAGCCCGCCGTTAACGTTTAGGGTTTCACCGGTGATGTAGCCACCGGCGGGGGATGCCAGGAAACACGCCGCCGCGGCGATGTCCGCCGGCTGGCCCAGACGCTGTAGTGGCGTCTGCGCGGTCAGTGCCGCGCGTTGATCGTTATCAAGCGCATCGGTCATATCGGTCTCGATGAAGCCGGGCGCAATGGCGTTGACGGTAATGTTGCGGCTGCCGACCTCGCGCGCCAGCGACCGGGTCATGCCCAGCAGGCCGGCCTTGGCGGCGGCATAGTTGGCCTGGCCGGCATTGCCCATGAGCCCCACCACCGAACCGATGTTGATGATCCGCCCGCGTCGGGCCTTCATCATGCCGCGGAGCACTGCGCGAGAGACCCGGAAAACGGCGTTCAGGTTGGTCTCGACCACGCTGTCCCAGTCGTCATCGCTCATGCGCATGGCGAGATTGTCGCGGGTAATGCCGGCATTGTTAACCAGGATGCCGGGCGTGCCCTCGCGCGCCGCGATCTCGCCTACGCAGGCCGTAATCCCCTCGCGATCCTGGACATCAAGCGTGACACCGCGGCCACTCAGCCCGAGCGATTCGAGATGCGCACTGATGCGCTCGGCGCCGATATCGCGGGTGGCGGTCCCGATCACGGTCGCCCCGCTGCGTCCGAGTTGCTCGGCGATCGCTGCGCCAATGCCCCGGCTGGCGCCGGTCACGAGCGCGACCTCGCCATCAAGCTGCAGATTCATGTCACCTCCAGTGTGTTGAGTGCCTGCGCCAGCGAGTCCGGATCGTGGATCGCCTGAATGCCCATGCGCCGGTTGATGCGTCGGTTAAGCCCCGCGAGGACTTTGCCCGGCCCGCACTCGACCACCTGCTCGATCCCATGCCCGGCGATCTGCTGGATACACTCGGTCCAGCGCACCGGTGAGCGCAGCTGCGCAACCAGTCGCTCACGAATCGCTGCGGGCGTGGTGGCAAAGCTCAGGTCGACATTGTGAATGACCGGGACGCTCGGCGCCTGCAAGTCAACGCCGGCGAGGCGATCGGCCAGACGATCGGCGGCCGGCGCCATCAGCGAGCAGTGCGCGGGGACACTCATCGGGAGCATCACCGCGCGTTTGGCACCGGCCTGACGTGCAGCCTCAAGGGTCCGCTCGACCGCCTCGCGATGGCCGGCAATCACCGTCTGTCCCGGTGCATTGTAGTTGACTGGCTCGACCACGGCCTCCGTCACCTCGGCACAGAGCGCGGCGAGAGTGGTCTCGTCCAGTCCCAGGACCGCGGCAATGGCGCCCTCACCCTCCGGCACCGCTGCCTGCATGAAGCGGCCACGATCGCGCACCAGCTCCACGGCGGTGGGAAAATCGAGGGCGCCGGCGGCAACCAGCGCCGTGTACTCGCCCAGGCTGTGGCCGGCCATCATCGCCGGCAGCGCTCCGCCACCCTCTCGCCAGGCGCGCCAGACGGCGATGCCGGCCGTGAGCATGAGCGGCTGGGTGTGATCGGTACGGTTCAGCATCGACTCCGGTCCCTCGCTGGCAAGGGCCCAGAGATCCTCCCCCATCGCGGTCGATGCCTCGATGAAGGTCTTCTGGACCACCGCGTGGCGGTCGGCGAGCTCGGCGAGCATGCCCAGTGACTGGGAGCCCTGGCCGGGGAATACGAATGCGAGGTCGTTACGCGTTGACATGTGGCATCCCGTTCAATACCGAATCAGGGCGGAGCCCCAGGTAAAACCTGCCCCGAAGGCCTCGAGAAGCAACAGCTCGTCGCGCTGGATGCGACCATCGCGCACGGCCGTGTCGAGCGCGAGCGGGATGGAGGCCGCAGAGGTGTTGCCGTGCTCTGCCACCGTGCTCACCATCCTCGACGGTGGCAACCCGAGTTTGCGCGCAGTCGCCGCCATGATACGGATGTTCGCCTGATGCGGGACCAGCCAGTCCACGTCGCCCCGCTCAAGGCCATTGGCGCTGAGTGTCTCATCGACGAGTGCGCCAAGGGTGCGCACGGCGACCCGGAAGACCTCGTTGCCACGCATGCTCACCTTGCCATGGCTGCCCTCGAGCCGTTCGTAGCCCTGCGAGACGCCCCAGGGGACATGCAGCAGCGGAGTCTGCCGGCCATCGGCATGCAGATGCGTGGAGAGGACACCCGGCGTATCACTCGCCTCGAGGACAACCGCCCCGGCGCCATCGCCGAAGAGCACACAGGTACTGCGGTCCTTCCAGTCGAGGATCCGCGAGAAGACCTCCGCGCCGATCACCAGCGCGCGCTGCGCGCCGCCGGTGCGAATGAACCGGTCGGCCATGTCGAGACCATAGACAAAGCCGGAGCAGGCCGCGCCGATGTCGAACGCGACTGCGCCCGGGGCAATGCCGAGCCGTTCGACAAGGCGGCAGGCCGTGCTCGGGAAGACATGATCGGGCGTGGACGTGGCGACCACCACCAGATCGATATCGTCTGCCGTGAGGCCGGCCGCGGTCAGGGCCCTCGCCGCGGCGGCCTCGGCGAGGTCGGAGCAGATCTGGTGGGGCGCGGCGACGTGCCGCTGAGCGATCCCCGTACGCTCGAGGATCCAGCGGTCGGTGGTGTCGACCATTGTCTCGAGCTCGGCGTTGGTCACCACCCGGTCCGGCAGGTAACCACCGGTACCGCGAATACGGGAACGGTTCATTGCTCCGGCTCCGCATGGAAGATTTCACTGAGCCGGGCATCGATCCGGCGGGGAATCGCCTCGACCGCCTCGACAAACCCGGTCTCGATCGCCTGCTCGAACGCCCAGGCGTCGGCGCTGCCGTGGCTCTTGACGACCACGCCCCGCAGCCCCAGCAGACTGGCGCCGTTGTACTGTCGATGGTCGAGCCGGCGTCGCAGGGCGCGGAGCACCGGCATCGCCACCAGCCCCGCCAGCCGCGTGAACAGATTGCGACGAAACTCGTCGCGCAGATACTGCGAGATCATCGCCGCCACGCCCTCACTGCTTTTGAGCGCGACGTTGCCGGTGAAACCGTCGCAGACAACCAGGTCCGCCACATTGCGGAACATGCTGTCACCCTCGACGTAGCCGATGTACCGCAGGTCACTATCCTGCAGGAGCTGGGCGGCGTGCTTGACCTGATCGTTGCCCTTGATCTCTTCCTCTCCGAGATTGAGCAGGCCGATCCGGGGATGGTTACTGTCACCGAGCGCTTCTACCAGCACCGATCCCATCACCGCGAACTGAAAGAGATGCTCGGCGGTGCAGTCTACATTGGCACCGAGATCCAGCATCCGGAACCGGCCGCCGCGACAGGGGATGGTGGTGCAGATCGCCGGGCGGTCGATGCCCGGTAATGTCTTGAGCCGGTAGCGCGCCGTGGCCATCAGCGCACCGGTGTTGCCGGCGCTGACGCAGGCATCGGCCTCCCCCGAGCGGACCAGGTCGATGGCCACCCGCATCGATGAGTCGCGCTTGAAGCGCAGCGCCTGGGAGGGTGACTCGTTCATATCCACGACCTGGCTGGCGGCATGGATGCGCAGACGGGCGCGCACCGGCGGGTCGAGCGGCTCGATCTGGCGCTCGAGTCGGTCGCGATCACCCACAAGGATGAGCGTCAGAGAGGGGTGCCGGCCGATTGCCGCGGCGGCGGCCTGGACCGTCACCGACGGCCCGTGGTCACCGCCCATCGCATCAATGGCCAGCGTGCAGGATTGAGCCAACGAGGCTAGTCGTCCTTACCGGTGGTCACCTTGCGGCCACGGTAGTAACCGTCCGCCGAGATATGATGCCGGCGGTGCGTTTCGCCGGTGGTCGGTTCGACACTCAGGCTCGGGTTCTTGAGCGCGTCGTGACTCCGGCGCATGCCGCGACGGGAGGGCGATTTCTTCGATTTCTGTACGGCCATTGTATTGTCCTGCGTTTCGCTGGTTCAGTCAGTGTGTTTCGCCCGAATCGTCACGCTTGAGTGATTCGAGCACCTGGAACGGGTTTTCCCGTACCGGGGTCGGTTCGTCCGCCGGGCCGAATTGCCGCTGCCCGCCGTCGCAGTTCACATCCTCATGCATCGGGATGAGCGGTAGTCCGAGAATAATCTCATCCTCGAGCACCGTGGCGACATCCAGCCACCCTCTGGGCGCGACCACCACGGGGGTGTCCGCGTCATAGGCGTCGGCCTCTGCGATGCGATCCACGACGATCAGATCGAAGGCACCCTCGACCGCCAGCGATACCGGCGAATGGCAGCGCTCGCAGTCCATGGTGACGACCGCCTGGCAGTCGCCACGACACCCCGGATGCGAGGGGCCGACCGTTAGCGTGATCGATCCTGCGACCTCGCGGGCGTGACCCCCGAGCTCGTGAATCCGCGGTAGCGAATCACCGGAGAGCGTCCCTGTCCAGGCGTGCTCGCCCGCGGCGAGTCGGCCAATATCGATCGAGCGCGGCAACTCATCGTCGTGCATAACCGCTGGATGTTAGGCGCCCGGTCGATTGCTGTCAAAAACGGCCGGTCTCCCCGTCGTGATTGCGTCTGCACGCGCAGTCGCCGACCATAACCGCCCTGGTGACATTGCATAAGGATCCGTAATGACCTCGATCATACTTGCGTCAAGCTCCCCCTATCGCGCGGCGCTGCTGCGCCGTCTACAGATCGACTTCGAGGCGATCGCCCCCGGCATCGATGAGCAGCGCGGCACCGACGAACCCGCCGAGGCCTATGTCCGGCGACTCGCACGCGACAAGGCGGAGGCAATCGCCGCGCGTTATCCGCAGGCCATTGTCATCGGCTCGGATCAATGCAGCGAGTGCCAGGGCGAGATTCTCGGCAAGCCGGGGACTACCGAGCGCGCCATCGAGCAACTTCTCAACGCCTCCGGTCAGCGCGTCACGCTCTCGACCGCCGTGGCCGTTCACGATCCCGCCAGCGGACATACCGAGGTCGACTGCGTTGGCACCTACGTCCAGTTCCGGCGGCTCGGGCGCAGCGCCATCGAGCGCTACGTCAACACCGATCAGCCGCTGGACTGCGCCGGTGCCTTCCGCGCCGAGGGGCTGGGCATCAGCCTGTTCGAATCGATACAGACCGACGATCCCAACGCGCTGATCGGTCTTCCGCTGATCGCGCTGAATCGGCTGCTTGGCCGGATCGGCGTGATCCGTCCCTGATCAGCGCATCATCAGCGGGTCCTGCAATCGCAGCCAGGTCGTCGCCGCGGCGCTGCCAAACCGCTCCAGCGCCCGGTCGAACAGGCCGCGACGCGGCGTGTAGTCGACACGTTGTGGTGCGCCGATGACCTCGCGGGCAACGGTTTCCGGGCTGCCGCGGGCGTCGGCCAGTCCCAGCTCGATACCCTCGCCGCCGGTCCATGCGCGTCCCGAGAAGAGGTTATCCGGCTCCCCGTTCAGCCGATCGCCACGACCCGCCCGGACCGCCTCGATAAACTGCACATGGATGTCGTCGAGCATCCGCTGCATGGCAGCCACCTGGTCATCATCCGGGGGCATGAACGGATCGAGGCCGGACTTCTCGTCCCCGGCGGCATAGACGCGCCGCTCGATCCCCAACCGCTCGATGGCATCGGCGAAACCGAATCCGCGGTTAATGACCCCGATCGACCCGATGATGGACGCGCCATTGACGTGGATATCGTCCGCGGCGGCGGCGATGTAATACGCCCCCGAGGCCATGACGTCGCCGGCAACCGCGTGAACCGGCTTGTCCGGATGGGCGGCGCTGAGTCGGTTGATTGCCTGGTAGATGCGACTCGAGGCCACCGGCGATCCACCGGGACTGTTGATCTGGAGCATGACGCCGCGGGCATTGTCCGCCTCGAATGCGCGCTCTAGCCCCTGGATGATCCGTTCGGCATTGGCGGGCTGGCCGGCCAGAATCGGTCCGTTCACCTGCACTACCGCCGTATGGGGACCGGTGCCGGCGCCCTCTCCGATGGGCAGCGCTGTCCTCAGTGACGAAAACACCGCCACGGCGATCAGCGATAGCAGCACCAGCCGCAGAAATATTCTCCAGCGCCGCGAACGGCGACGCTCGCGAATCCCCTCGAGCGCGACCTCACGCAGTGTTTCGCGGGCCCAGGATTCATCATCACTCATCGATTCACTCCAGCATCAGGGGCCGTAACGGCCGGTTATTTTTCGGTGAGGCGCGTGAGCACCGCCTGCAGTTCGCCCGGGAGCGGCGCGCTCGCCTCGATCCGCCCATACCCGGGCAGATCGAACGCCAGCCGTTCGGCGTGCAGGAAAAGGCGCTTGAGCCCTTTCGATCGCAGCGCCTGGTCGGCGCGTTCATCGCCATAACGACGATCCATCGCCACGGGACAGTCGATGGATGCGGCATGCGCCCGGATCTGGTGAGTCCGACCGGTATGCAAGGTTGCCCGGACCAGGCTCCACCCTTCATAGGACGTCAGCGGAGTGAAATCGGTTCGCGCAGATTGCCCCCGGGGATGGACCCGCATGGTCCGCTCGCCCCCCTTGCCCGCCTCGGCACACAGCGGGGCATCCACTCGTCGAATACCCGGCGGGAGCGATCCGCGCATCAACGCGAGGTAGTCCTTGTCCACGGCGTTGTCGCGAAACGCCGCATGCAGGGCGCGCAGTGCCGAGCGACGCTTGGCAAGGACCAGGCAACCGCTCGTGTCACGATCGAGTCGATGCGCGAGGTCCAGAAACGGTGCGCGCGGGCGCATGATCCTCACCGCCTCGACCACACCATAGGCAATGCCGGAGCCGCCGTGGACCGCCATGCCGGAGGGTTTATCGAGGATCAGCAGACGATCGTCCTCGTGCAGGATTGCCGATTCGAGGCGCTCCATGATCCGTGCCGACGGTGCCATGGTCTCGCCGGGTGCGGCCTGACGGACCGGCGGGATCCGCACCCGGTCACCCTCGGCGAGGCGGTAGGTGGGCCGGATCCGACCGCCGTTAACCCGCACTTCACCGCGACGCAGTAGTCGGTAGATCCGCGTTCTCGGCACGCCCTTGAGCTGACGCAGCAGGAAATTGTCAATGCGTTGTCCCGCGATTTCCGCCGCCACGGTATGCATGCTGGGTCCCGCCAATGGGGCTCTCCGTTGTTGATCAGCCACCAAGATTGCCACAGATCCCGGGGCTTTTTGGACGCCTTGGCGGCAGATTGCTATGCTGTAACTGCTCTGGCAGGTGAGAGAGGCGCGAGACGGTGCGCTCCCCGCAGGGTGGAAAAGAATGCTGAGTGGGCGGCGGCAAGCGGCTGGCGTCCGATGGAACAAAACAATCAACCCAACAACGCGCCTCGCCGGGCGCCCGCAGATGGACACCCCATGATGGGTCTATTGATCCCGCGTATCAGCTGCCTGCCGTTGACGCTCGCCAGTTTCCTCTGGCGCTGCGCCGGCCAGCTATGCGCGTGTGCGGACGCCACGGAGGGGCGCCGGAGACGAATTCGGCATGAAGAGAATGCTCGTCAACGCAACCCAGCCCGAGGAGCTGCGCGTTGCACTGGTCGATGGCCAGTCCCTCTACGACCTCGATATCGAAACCCCTGCGCGCGAGCGTAAGAAAGCCAATATCTACAAGGGACGGATCACCCGCGTCGAGCCCAGTCTCGAGGCGGCGTTCGTCCAGTACGGTGCCGAACGACACGGTTTCCTGCCATTCAAGGAAATCGCGCCGGAATACTTTGACGGTGGCGACGACATCGACCCCGGCAGTGTCTCCATTGCCGATGTCGTTACCGAGGGCCGCGAGGTCGTCGTCCAGGTCGAAAAGGAAGAGCGCGGGACGAAGGGCGCGGCGCTGACCACGTTTGTCAGTCTTGCCGGCCGCTACCTGGTGCTGATGCCCAACAACCCCCGCGCCGGCGGCGTCTCGCGGCGGATCGAGGGCAACGAGCGCAACGAGATTCGCGATGCGCTGAAGACTCTCGAGGTGCCTGACGGCATGGGGCTGATCGTGCGCACGGCAGGTGTCGGTCGTAACGCCGAGGAGCTGCAGTGGGATCTCGATTACCTGCGCAACCTCTGGACGGCGGTCCAGAAGGCCGCAGAGACCAAGTCGGCGCCCTTCCTGATCTACCAGGAAAGCAACGTCATCATTCGGGCCCTGCGGGACTACCTGCGCGCGGATATCGGCGAAATCCTGATCGACGATCGTGAGATCTACGAGCGCGCCCGGGAATTCGTCGAACAGGTAATGCCGCACAACCTGCAGAAGCTCAAGTTCTACGACGACAAGGTCCCCCTGTTCAGCCGCTACCAGATCGAAAGCCAGATCGAGTCGGCCTTCCAGCGAGAGGTCCGTCTGCCTAGTGGCGGCGTCATCGTCATCGACCACACCGAGGCCCTGGTGTCCATCGATATCAACTCGGCGCGGGCGACCAAGGGCGCCGATATCGAGGAGACGGCGCTCAAGACCAACCTCGAGGCCGCCGAGGAGATCGCCCGGCAGCTGCGGCTGCGCGATCTCGGCGGACTGATCGTCATCGACTTCATCGACATGGGGCCCAATCGCAACCAGCGCGAGGTGGAGAACTGCGTTCGTGACGCCGTCAAGCAGGACCGTGCCCGCGTCCAGCTGGGCCGTATCTCGCGGTTCGGGCTGCTGGAGATGTCCCGTCAGCGTCTGCGCTCGTCGCTCGGGGAATCGGCGCTCGAGGTCTGCAGCCGCTGCAGTGGCCAGGGCACCGTGCGCAGCGTCGAGTCCCTCGCCCTGTCGGTGCTGCGGATCATCGAAGAAGAGGCGATGAAGGACAAGACCGGGAAGGTGGTTGCCCAGCTGCCGGTCGATGTCGCGACTTTCCTGCTCAATGAAAAACGCGGCATCCTCGAGACCATCGAGGCGCGCAACGGCATCGGGGTGATCCTCATCCCCAACCGCAATCTCGAGACGCCACACTACGAGCTCGAGCGAGTGCGCAGCGACGAGGAAACGGAGACTGGCACCAGTTACCAGATGGGAACGGCAGAGACCGCACCGAGCCGGGCCGAGGAGCTTCTCACGGCCGAACGGCCCCAGGCCGAGCGGCCGGCCGTCAGCAGCGTGAGTGCCGGTCGCCCCGCCCCGGCCCCCAGCCAGCCCGCGACACCGGAACCGACACCGACGCCCGCGCCGGCATCCGCACCGGCATCGCCGGTCGCGACCGGAAACGAGCGCGACACCCCCCGCGCGCCGGGACTGATCGGCTGGCTGAAACGTCTCGTCAGCGGCGACGACAACGCCACGCGTGACTCACCGATGTATTCGTCCACGGCGCGGACGACCTCGGATGCGCAGACCGGTGCAAGCGATGGCGATTCGTCGGACGAGTCGTCGTCACGGTCGCGCAGTGGTAACGGTCGCCGGCGGCGCAGCGGCAGCGGTAATCAGGGCAATCGTCGTGGCGGCCAGCGTCGCAATCGCGCCACCGGCGCCGATACCGCATCTGCTGACTCCGCCACCGACGCGTCAGTAGCGAACGACGAGGCCCCTGTGACCACGGCTGATTCCGGGGCATCGGGTTCGGAGGAATCGCGAAGCAGCGAAAAGCGCAAGGGCAAGTCGAAGCCTTCCGGAAAGAAGAAAGACAAGAGCAAGGATACGGAAAAGGCCGAGCCGAAACCGGAGTCCGTGCCTGAGGACGAGACGCGGGGGACGACATCCGGCAACGACACCGAGCCCGTCGAGCCGGTCGATGACGGGGATGAGTCCAACGGTGAGAACGCCGCTAACGGCAATCGCAGCCGGCGTGGCCGCCGGGGTGGCCGTCGTCGGCGTCGCGGCGGCGGCAATGGCAAGGGTGGCGACGAAAACGGCGTTGACGCGACCGCGGAGACCGAGGCGGCACCTGCCGATCAAGCCCCGGCGGAGCCGGCGAAAAAGCCGTCACCCGAGCCCCGGCCAGAGCCCGAGCAAGAGCCCGAGCCCGAGGCTCAACAGACGCCTGAGCCCGAACCGGAGAAGGAAAAGCCCCAGCGGCGCCGCTCACGATCGGGCGGCGGTCGTCCCCGCAAGACCGGGAAGACCGACGAGTCCTCGGCGGCCCCCGAGTCGGCGGCACCGGCGTCCGTGACACCGGAGGGTGACCCGCGCCGCTGGTCGGGGCGCCCCCGTCTGCCGTCAGAGGAGACGGATTAGTCGGTTATCCGGCGACGCACGCTGTCGAGCAGGCCATTCGCGGCGTCATCGATGAGTTCGTAGACGCTGCGAAAGCCTGAATCGCCACCGAAGTAGGGATCCGGCACCCAGTGGACTCCCGGTGACGCCGCGAAGCTCAGCATCGGCTGGATCTTTGCCTGGTAGTCACTGGGTGCCTCAGCCCGAAGCCACTCGTAATTGCCCTCGTCCATTGCCAGGACGTAGTCGAAGAATTCGAAATCGAAGCCGTCCACCTGCCGGGCACGCAGGTCGCTGATATCGATACCCTCCTGCGCCATCATCGCCTGCGCGCGTCGATCCGGCGCCCTTCCAACGTGGTAGTCATGAGTGCCGGCGGAGTCCGTGGACACCTGTTCGGTCAGTCCCTCGACACGCAGCCGCTCACGGAAAATCCCCTCGGCGATGGGGGAGCGACAGATATTACCCATGCAGACGAACAGTACTCGCGTCATTACCTACTCTCCTGATGTGATTCGGGACCGATGGCGGCTTCGGCCATCGCAAGGTCCGCAGCGGTGTCGATACCGGGCCCGGGACGCTCTCCGGCATCGGCGACCTGGATGTGGATTCCGGCCTGCAGTGCCCGCAGCTGCTCGAGCTGCTCGATCCGCTCGAGCGGGCTCGGTGGCAACGCCGGATAATCGAGCAGGAATCCCGCCCGATAGGCATAGATCCCGAGATGCCGGCGGGCAATGGCATGGACCATCTCGCTCGTCCCTTCCCGATCGCGGGGAATGGCGGCGCGGCTGAAATAAAGCGCCCGGCCGTTGTGATCGGTGACCAGCTTGACCGCGTGTGGATCATGCAGTTCATCGCCATCCGCGATCGGTGTGGCGAGGGTCGCCATCGAGGCGACCGGTGTCGATGCCAGCGTCTCCGCCACCTGGGCCAGCAGGGCGGGCGGCATGAGCGGCTCATCGCCCTGGAGATTCACGACAACGGCATCCGTGGCAAACCCGTGCAATCCGACCACCTCGGCGATGCGCTCGGTGCCGCTCGCGTGGTGCGGCGCCGTGATGCAGCATTCGGCACCAAAGGCGCTGACGCGGTCGGCAATCGCCTCATGATCCGTTGCAACAATCACCCGCTCGGCGCCGCTCTCGATCGCCCGCCGCCAGACATGCTCGATCACCGGCCGACCCCCGAGCGGGAGCAGCGGTTTGCCGGGCAAGCGGGTGGAGGCATAGCGGGCTGGAATCACAACGGTAAAGCCGGTCATGAAGTCCCCTTTCGGTTATTGAAGCGTTGTTGCGCCCGATCGAGCAGTCCTTCCAGACACCGGGCCGATGGATGATCGGGTTGTGCGGCCACCGGCAGATACCAGCTCGCCTGCGGGGCGATTGCGCGGCATTTGACGGCATCCTTTTCGGTCATGACCACGGCGGCGTCATCGCCGAACCGCAAATCACCTGCCCGGTATCGGTGATGATCACCCAACGGGTGCGCGACCACTTCGAGACCCATCGCGCGCAGGACATCGAAAAAGCGCTCGGGATGCCCGATCCCCGCCACGGCGTGCACACGGTCGCCACTGGCGGGCGCTGCCGGCGCCGAGTCAGTGACAGGCCGGAGGTCACCGGGAATCAGCATGAAGCGGTACCCATTCTCATCCACTGCGCCGCCGTGGCCGATCACGGCGTCGACCTCCGCAAGCCGGGACGGCGGTTCGCGGAGCGGCCCGGCGGGCAGACAGCGAGCGTTGCCATGACCGCGCCGCGCGTCCACCACGACGATTTCGACATCGCGTGCCAGACGATAATGCTGCAGGCCGTCATCACTGATCACCAGGTCAACGTCGCCGGTGGCGACCAGGGCATCGGCGGCCGCGGCCCGGTCGCGCCCCGTCATTACCGGGTACCCGGTACGCTTTGCGATGAGGACCGCCTCGTCGCCCACCGCGGCGGGATCGCTATCGCCCGTCACCGCCGTTATCCCGCGAGCGCGGCCGCCGTATCCCCGTAATACCACGCCGGGCCGCCAGCCGCGCGCCGCGGCGGCCGCGACCAGCCAGATCACCAGCGGAGTCTTGCCGCTACCGCCCACGGCGAGGTTGCCGACCACGACCACCGGTGCCGGCATCGCCCGCGCGATCGGCTCGAGTCGACGGCGGCGGGATGAGGCAATGCAGCGGAAGAGCCACTCCACCGGCCCGAGCAGCCGAGCGAGTACACCATTATCGGCCCAGAAGCCGGGCCAGTGCCTAGTCATCGTCCGCCTGCGACCACTCGCTGCGGAATTGCAGGCGATGCAGCGCCGCGTAGTGCCCGCGGCTCGCGATCAGTTCGGCATGCGTGCCCTGCTCCACCACTCGGCCCGCATCGAGTACGACGATACGATCGGCGCGCTCGATGGTCGAAAGCCGATGGGCAATGACCAGGGTCGTGCGGCCACGAATCAGGCGCTCGAGCGCCGACTGGATGTGCTGTTCCGACTCCGAGTCGAGCGCCGAGGTGGCCTCGTCGAGAATCAGCACCGGTGCGTCCTTGAGCAGCGCCCGGGCGATCGCGAGGCGCTGGCGCTGGCCGCCGGAGAGTTGCACGCCGTCGGCGCCGATGAGGGTCTCGAACCCGGACGGCAGCGCATCGATGAAATCCCGGGCGTTGGCCGCTTCCGCCGCGGCGACGATCGCCTCGCGCGACGGCATCGGATCCTTACCGTAGGCGATGTTCTCGGCAATGGTGGTATTGAACAGAACCACTTGCTGTCCCACCAGCGCGAGCTGTCGCCGCAGGGCGTCCAGCCGATAGTCCGCGAGCGCGACGCCATCGAGACGGATCTCGCCGGCCGTCGGTTCATAGAAGCGGGGCAGCAGGTTGACCAGTGTGGTCTTGCCGCTCCCGGAGCGCCCCACTATGGCGACGGTCTCGCCTGCGGGGATATCCAGATTGATGGCATCGAGTACGGCCGCGGTACCCGTGTCATAGGCGAAGCACACATCGCGGAACGAGATCTGCCCGCCAACACGTTCCGGCGCGTACTCGCCGTTGTCGGTCTCGGGCGGCTCATCGATAATCTCGAATATGCTCTCGCCGGCGGCGATGCCGCGCTGTATCTCGGCATGGACGCGGGTGAGCCGCTTGAGTGGCTGTAGCAACAGCATCATCGCGGTGATGAACGAGACGAACGTCCCCACGCTGACCGACGTGACACTGCCCTGCGAGGTCGCCAGCCAGACCACGATGGAGAGCGCCAGTGCCGCGCAGAACTGCACCACCGGCGTGCTCAGGGCCTGTGTGCTGGCGAACTTCATGAACTGGTCGATGTTGCGCTGGTTGGCGGTCTCGAAGCGTGCCTGCTCGACCCGCTGCGCGCCGTGCATGCGCACCTCGTCACTGCCCTCGATCGCCTCCTCGGCGACGTAGGCGATACTGCCCACCGATTGCTGGATGGTATGACTGAGGCGTCGGAAACGCTTGCTGACATAGAGCACGACACCGATTACTACCGGCCCGAGCAGCATGAAGGTGAGCGTCAGCGACCAGCTGAGCCAGGCCATGTAAGCGAGCAGGAAGAACACCGTCGCGCTGTCGCGGATGATGATCACCATGGCATTGGTGCCGGCCTGGGCCACCTGCTCGACGTTATAGGTCAGTCGCGAGAGCAACATGCCCGAGGAGATGTCATCGAAATAGCGCCGCGGCAGCGTCAGCAGCCGCGCAAACACCTCGCCGCGCAGCCGGGCGATCACCCGGCGACTGATCCACGCCGTGCTGTACTGGGCGGCGAAACTGCTGATTCCCCGCACCAGGAAAATGGCAAGCACGCCGAGCGGAATCAGCTGCAACACCGCCGGATCGCGTTCGACAAAGCCTGAATCGAGCATGGGTTTGACAAGCCATGCAAACCCGGCCTCGCTTGCCCCGGTAACCAGCATGCCCGCCACGGCCACCACCGCGACGCGCCAGTAGACGAGGACATAGGCGATCAGGCGGCGGTAGATCTGCATCCCCGTGGCCGCCTGCATGCCGCTGGATGATCGGCTCATGGTTTCCCGACCTGCCCGGTAGTGGCGATGCTGACATTCGCAAAGCCGGCCCGACCCGCCTGGTCCATTACCCGCAGCACCCGTCCATGCGAGACGGTACGATCCGCGCGGATGAGCAGGCGCTCGGTGGCCGCCGGTTGCTCGGCGCGAGCCGATGCCAGTGCGCGGCGAAGCGCCGTCGCCGTGTCGGCGATGGGTGTTCCGTCGATACGCAGATCACCTCCGGCACCGATCACGATCTCCACGGGCGCGGTCGGCACGGGCTCGCCGGTCTCTGCCACCGGCAAGGTGATCTCGAGTGCCTCGCGGTCCGTAAACGTGGTGGTGACAACGAAAAACACCAGCATGAGGAACACGACATCGATGAGGGGGGTGAGATTGATCTCGGGGGCCTCGGGCTCACGGTCGCTCAGTCTCATGCCCGGCTCACCGTAGTCGTGTTGCGGGCAAGCACATCGGCGAGCTTCAGTGCCTCGCGCTCGATGGCCACGACCAATCGGTTGGCACGACCGCGCAGGTAGCGGTGCGCCGCAACACTCGGGATCGCCACGGTCAGTCCGGCCCCGGTGGTGATCAGCGCCTCGCCGATGCCGCCGGCCAGGGCCCGGTTACCACCCAGGCCCTCGGCGTTGATGGTGCTGAATACATCGATCATACCGATCACCGTCCCGAGGAGACCCAGCAGAGGGGTAACCGCTGCGATGGTCCCCAGTGTATTGAGATGGCGCTCGAGCTGCATGGCCTCGACGCGGCCAGTCTCCTCGATGCGCTCGAGCATCGCCGATCGCGGGCCGTTTGCATGGCTGACGCCGGCGGCGATCACCCGCCCCAGCGGCGATCCTGCCCGCAGGCGGCGCAGATTGACCGGGCCCAGCGCATCGGTCGCCACCAGTCGCCATACCTCGGGGACGAGATCCGCCGGGGCCACCCGCTGGCTTCGCAGTATCCAGACGCGCTCGACGATGATCGCGATGGCAAGGATGGACGAGAAGATGATGGGGGCCATGACCCAACCACCGGTACCGATCAGTTCCCACACGTTGACTGGCGCGACTCCATGGATACCCCCGGATAAGGTCGTCGATCATAATGGATTCGCGGGCCGTCCCGAAAGCGCCCGCGCCGCGGGGACTCGTGCAGCAGGCCGCGTCCGGGGCCCCGCGAGGCCCGCCAGCGCGGTGATTGCCCGCCTTTGAGCTCGAGCCGCAGTGCGCCCTGCAGGCCGGTGTCATGCAACGGTATCCGGCGACAGCGCAGACGCTCGATGACCGCCGCGTGGGGCATGTCATAGGCGTTGCGATAGCCCGCGGAGATGATGACCCGCGCCGGCGCGGCGGCCGCGAGAAGTGCCGGGCCAGTGCCCGTCCGGCTGCCGTGGTGCGGGGCCTCGAGGGCCACCACCGGCGTCTCGATGCGGAGCGCGATGCGGCGTTCAATAGCCCGATCGATGTCGCCGGTAAAAACCACATCACCGCCGCTCGAGCTGAGTCGCAAAACGCAGGAGGCCGCATTGCCGCTGGCAGTAGCGGGGTGATCGGGCCACAGATACTCGAATCCGACCCCATCCATCTGCCAGGTCTGTCCGGCCTCGCAGCGCCGCGCCTCCGGGAACCGGGCCAGCGGTTCACCGACATCGACGCGATCGATCGCAACCGCGTCGTCCAGTGCCGCGACGCCCCCGCGGTGATCGCGATCGGCATGGGTCACGATCAACCGGTCGATGCGCTCAATGCCCCGCGCCTCGAGGAACGGGATCAACGAGAAGGCCGCGGCATTCGCACCGCCGAACCAGGCCGGTCCGGTATCGACAATCAGGGTATGCGCACGGGTCCGGATGACCGCGGCATTGCCCTGACCTACCTCCAGCCAGGTAATCGTGGCCGAGCCAGGGTCGAGCGGATCGGGACGGGCCATGAAAAAGACGGTGATCAGCGGGATGGCCAGAACGCGAAGGGGTGTCCCGCGCGGTGAGAGCAGCAGAATCAGGCCCAGGCACAGCGCCCCGGTCGTGACTCCGCCCGCGGGGTTGAGAGGCCAGTCCGATACGCCGGCATCGAGCATATGGCCACCGGCGGCCATCAGGGCGTCGAGCAGCCGGGCGAGCACCCCCAGGATCGGATCGCCCGCGGCGGGCAGGCCAAGGCTGACCAAGGTTGCGATCAGCGCCGCGGGCACGATGAAAAAAGAGAATAGCGGCAGCACGATCAGATTGACGAGCAGCCCCGCCGGGCTCCAGCTGCCGAAGAAAAGCCCCGAGAGCGGGGCTAGCCCGATCAGCAGCGCGACCTGAATACGCCACAGGCCCGCGATCGGCCCCGGGCGCTGTCCCCGCACCGCCAGCAGGATAATGGCAACGGCGAGGAATGACAGCCAGAACCCGGCGCCCAGCGCGGCTGCCGGATCGATCAGCATAACGGCGGTAGCCGCGACCGGCAGCACCCGCCACGGCGTGACCCGGCGGCCGAACAGCCCTGCCAGCGCCAGCACCGTGAACATCACGAGTGCGCGCAGCGTCGGCAGTGCGAAACCGGCCATCGCGGCATAGCCGAGCGCCGCGCCAACCGCCACCAGCGAGGCGGTCAGGCCCCGTCGCCCGGGGAGTCGCGCGTGCATCCACAGCCGGCGGCCCGCGGCGTAGCCAAATGCCGCGACGAGCCCGATGTGCAGACCCGATATCGCCATCAGGTGGCTGGTGCCGCTCGCGCGCAGGATCGCCCAGGTCCGATCATCGAACCCGCGCCGATCACCGGTCACGAGCCCCCTGAGGAGCGCCGCGCCGGGCCCCTCGGTGGCACTCGAACGCGCGATGTGTCGCGAGAGTCGGGCGCGCCAGTGGACAAGACCGCGAGCCGGCGCCAGGCGCTGCGCCTGCGCGGGCTCGGTGATATAGGCCGTGGCATCGATATGCTCACTCGCGAGCCATTTCTCGTAATCGAATCGCACCGGGTTCATGAAGCCGCGCGGTCGGCGCAGGCGCAACGGCAGACG
This sequence comes from Spiribacter vilamensis, assembly GCF_004217415.1. Classification (NCBI taxonomy): domain Bacteria; kingdom Pseudomonadati; phylum Pseudomonadota; class Gammaproteobacteria; order Chromatiales; family Ectothiorhodospiraceae; genus Spiribacter; species Spiribacter vilamensis. The sequence goes on along the minus strand of NZ_SHLI01000001.1, from coordinate 762,182 downwards.
CCAGCGCTCGCCGGCGGCGATAACCGGTGCATCGGCATACAGGCTGATCCGGATGCGCCGCGGCAGATGCCCGGTATCGTCATCGATCCGCTCGGGGCGGAGTACGAAACGCTGGCGACCGTCGGATTGCTCGGGCAGCGAGGCGACGCGCCCGACGACCTCTACCGACTCGGTGGGATCGATGTCCGGGCGCCGCTCGAGGGCACTGGCCTGGCCGATAAGCGCGACGACGACGCCGACGGCGACCCAGCCCGGCCACCGCCCGCCGGCGGACAGTGCCAGGCACGGCAGCAACGGGGTGATGACGAGCAGCCCGGGCGCGAACTGCACCGGGGTGAGAGCGCCGAGCATGAGTCCGGCGAGCAGCGCCGCGAGCGTATCCCCAAAGCTGCCCGCCGCCATGCGCCACCCCTGTCCCGTCTCGAGGGGATCAGGCTAGCAACGCGGCTCAGACGATCCGCAGCAATCCGTCGGCGAGATTCATCCGCCGGTCCATCCGGGCCGCGACATCAAGGTCATGGGTCACCAGCACAACGCTGGTCTCGTTGGCCCGGTTGAGCGACTGGAAAAGCGCCAGCACCGACTCGGCGGTCTGATCATCGAGATTGCCGGTGGGCTCGTCGGCGAGCAGGCAGGCCGGACGGGTGACGAGCGCTCGCGCGATCGCGACCCGCTGACGCTCGCCGCCGGAGAGCTCACCGGGTTTGTGGTCCAGACGATGATCGAGCCCCACCGACTCCAGCATTGCCGCGGCGGCGGCGCGGGCGTCGCGGATCGCCTCGCCCCGGATCAGCAGTGGCATGGCGACGTTCTCGATGGCGGTGAATTCACCCAGCAGATGGTGGAACTGGTAGACGAATCCCAGTGCGCGGTTTCGTAGCCGACCGCGTGCCGCCGCGCCCAGCCGGCTCACCGGCTGATCGGCGATCCGCACCTCGCCGCTGTCCGGATCCTCGAGCCCGCCGAGCAGTTGCAACAGCGTGCTCTTGCCGGACCCGGAGCGTCCGAGGATCGCGATCTGCTCGCCGGGTGCCACCTGGAAGTCGAGCCCGCGCAGCACGTCGACGTCGAGTCCGCCTTCGTGGAATCCCTTGCCGACGCCGCGGCATTCGAGCACCGGTGCCCGCTCATTCATGGCGCAGGGCCTCCGCCGGTGCCGTTCGCGCGGCCCGCCAGGCGGGATAGAGCGTCGCCAGCAGGCTCAGGCCCACCGCCGAGAGGCTGATCCGCCAGACATCCGCAGCGCGCAGGTCCGAGGGCAGCTCGCTGATCAGGTAGATATCACCCGAGAGGAACTGGGTGTTGAAGAGCTGCTCGATGGCCGGGACGATGGTTTCGACGTTGAGGGCCAGGGCGACACCGGCCCCCGTGCCGATCAGCGTCCCGACAATCCCCAGCAGACTCCCCTGGATAATGAAAATCGCCATGACCGTTGCCGGTCGGGCACCGAGCGTGCGCAGGATGGCGATATCGGAGCGCTTGTCCTGCACCGCCATGACGAGCGTCGAGACGATGTTGAACGCCGCCACGCCGACGATGAGCATCAGGATGATGAACATGACCGTTTTCTCCATCGCGACCGCACGAAAGAAGTTGCGATGCTGCATGGTCCAGTCGCTGACGCGATAGCGACCGGGGAGTTCGCTGGCGATGGTGCGGACGCGCTCCGGCGCCGCCATCAAATCGGTGAACTCGAGCCGTATGCCGGTCACCGCATCCCCCATACGCTGGAGGCGCTGTGCATCGGCGAGATGGATCAGGGCCAGCGAACCGTCGTACTGGGCCATGTCCACCTCGAACACCCCGGCAACTTCGAAACGGCGCAGGCGTGGCAGGATACCGGCGGCCGATGCGCGTACCTCGGGCGTAATCAGACTGATCGCATCACCGCGTCCCACGCCCAGTTCCGCGGCCAGGCGCTTGCCGAGGATAATGCGCCAGGCGCCATCCTCCAGATCGTCGAGGCGACCGGAGACCAGGTTATTGGCGATCCGTGACACCGAGCCCTCGCGGGCCGGATCGATCCCGCGGACCAGCGCCCCGGTGACCGCCGAGCCCCGAGTGAGCATGACCTCGCCGTTGACGAACGGGGCGGCGCCGATCACCGACGCGCGCTCGCTGAGCTCCGGCAGGAGCGACTGCCAGTCCTCGAGCCCGCCGTTGCCGCCCTGAACCGTTGCATGGGAAACCATCCCGAGGATGCGCTCGCGCAGCTCCTTTTCGAAGCCGTTCATCACCGAGAGGACGGTGATAAGGGCCATCACCCCCACGGCAATACCCAGCATCGAGCTCGCGGAAATGAACGAGACGAAGCCGTTGCGGCGCCGGGCACGCGTATAGCGCAGGCCGATAAAAAGCGGAAGCGGTCGGATCATGTGATCACCGGGATTCGGCGATCCACGCGAATACCCTCGCCAACGGGCGTCGCCCCGACGCCGATCACGGCCACCCCGGCGGCGCGCGCGGCACGGAGCGCGACACCATAGGCGGGATCGATCCGGTCGGCCGGACGGATCTCGTCGACATCGGGGCGCTGGGCGCAGAAGATAAGCATCGCGCCCTGCCCTCGCTCAGCGAGGCGCTGCAGGACTTCGAGATGGCGCACGCCGCGGCTGCTCGGGGCATCGGGGAAGACCGCCACACCGGTATCCACGGCAGCGGTGACGTTCTTGACCTCGATGAAGCGGCCATCGCCCTCGAGCCGGAAATCGGCGCGCATCGGCTCATCGGGGACGTTGACCTCGGCGCGCGGCCTGCCGGCGCCCACCACCTCGGGGATGAGCGCGGGATCGCCGAGGGCCTCGGCAACAAGGCGATTGGTCCGGCCGGTATGGATGCCCACCCGGATCCCGCCCTCGACCTCGACCTGCTCCCAGGTATGGGCATACTTGCGACCGGGGCGGTCGCTGTGCGACAGCCAGACCCGCATTCCCGGCTCGGCGCAGCCGAGCATCGAGCCGGTGTTGGGGCAATGGGCGGTCACCGCCTCGCCGCTGTCGAGCGTCACGTCGGCCAGGAATCGCTTGTAGCGACGATGCAGGATTCCGGTGGTGAGCGGCGCGTCGTATTCCATCAGCGCAGTCTAACCGCTGCGGCAAAGGCGTTCATCCCGTTTCCCGTGCTCGCTGCATTGGGTAGACTCCGATTCTCGACCTATTTTGATTGCCGGGTTCATGCCGAATACTACCCCCCTGCTCGTCCACCATGATCTGCCCACCCGCGCCGGGACCCGCCAGGACTGGTTCGGTCTGCCCGGCGATGCCGGCGCGCTGGCGATCGCCGAGACGGCCGCCCGTCACGACGGACCACTGCTGGTGATCACCACCGGTACCGCCGAGGCCGAGGAGCTGCGCCGCGGGCTGCGCTTTTTCGGTGTCGGGGACATCGCACTGATGCCCGACTGGGAGGTACTGCCCTACGACGTCTTCTCGCCTCACCAGGACATTACCTCGGAGCGCTTGCGCGCACTCCACCGGTTGCCACGCAAGCGGGACGGTGTCGTGATCGTGCCGGCGGCAACGCTGATGCAGCGCATTGCCCCGCCGTCCTTCCTCGAAGGCACGGTGATCCGGCTCGCCACCGGTCAGCAGCTGGACCTCGAGCCAATGCGCAGCGCGTTGCAGAGCAGCGGTTACCGTTGTGTCTCCGAGGTGCTCGAGCATGGCGAGTTCGCGGTACGCGGCGCGATCCTCGATCTCTACCCGATGGGCGCCGAGGCGCCGTTCCGGATCGATCTGTTCGATAACGAGATCGACACCATCCGCAGCTTCGATCCGGAAACCCAGCGCAGCATCGACCGGCTGGAGTCGGTCGAACTGCTGCCGGCGCACGAATTCCCCACCGACGACGAGGGCATCAAGCGCTTTCGCCGCCAGTACCGGGCGCGCTTCGAGGGCGATCCCACGGCGAGCCCGGTCTATCAGTCGGTCAGTGACGGGCATATCCCCAACGGCATCGAGGCCTATCTGCCGCTTTTCTTCGAATCGACGGCGACACTGTTCGACTACCTGCCGGCCGGCACCCTGGCTGTGCGCATGGGCGCGGTGGATGACCAGCTGGCGAGCGAGTGGTCGCAAATCGGTGAGCGCTACGAGCAACGCCGCCATGACCGCGAGCGACCCCTGCTACCGCCGGATGTCCTCTATCTCGATCCGGATGCCGTACGTCACCACCTCCACGCCGGCGCGCAGATCGATCTGCCGGCGGATACGAGCCGCGAAGCGTCGCGCAATCGCGATCGTGCCCTGCCGGCCGAACCGCTGCCGGATCTGCGCACCGCCCCGGGGGATGACACCGGGGTTGCATCGCTTCACTCGTTTGTCGACGGGTTCGAGGGGCAGGTGCTGCTTACCGCCGAGACGGCCGGGCGCCGGGAGGCCTTCCGCGAACGTCTCCAGGCCGCGGGGATCCGTGTTCGCGACGTCAGTGACTGGGCCTCGTTCGTCGCCGATCGGCCGGCGCTCGGCCTGACGGTTGCTCCGCTGGATGCGGGGTTCCGGCTGCCGGAGACCGGGCTCGCCGTGGTTCCTGAGTCGGCACTGCTCGGCGAGCGCGTGGAACAGCGTCGGCGCCGCAAATCGTCTCCCGACCGTGACCCGGACGCCATCATCCGTGACCTCACCGATCTGTCCATCGGCGCCCCGGTGGTGCACGAGCAGCACGGCATCGGCCGCTACCAGGGACTGCAGACGCTGGCGGTGGATGGCATCGAGACGGAGTTTCTGACCCTCGAGTACGCGGCAGGTGACAAGCTCTACGTCCCGGTCGCATCGCTGCATCTGATCAGCCGCTACACCGGTGCCGATGATGATGGCGCACCGATGCATCGGCTCGGTAGCGGACAGTGGGACAAGGCGCGCAAACGTGCCGCTCAGAAGGCACGCGACGTCGCCGCCGAGCTGCTCGATATCTACGCCCGCCGCGAGGCGCAGCAGGGTGAACCGCACATCGTCCCGGCGGAGGATTATGCCCACTTCGCCGACCAGTTCCCGTTCGAGGAAACCCCTGATCAGCAGACCGCCATCCATGCCGTGCTGCAGGATCTCCAGCAGATCCGGCCGATGGACCGGGTTGTCTGCGGCGACGTCGGCTTCGGCAAGACCGAGGTCGCCATGCGCGCGGCGTTTGCCGGTATCCAGTCGGGGCGACAGGTGGCGGTACTCGTCCCGACGACGCTGCTCTGCCAGCAGCATTTCCAGAACTTCAAGGATCGCTTCGCCGACTGGCCGGTACGGATCGAGCAGCTGTCGCGCTTCCAGTCCGCCAAAGAACAGTCGAAAACGCTCGAGGCGCTCAACGAAGGCAAGGTCGATGTCGTCATCGGCACCCACAAGCTGCTCCAGCAGTCGGTCCGCTTCAAGCGCCTGGGGCTGATGATCATCGACGAGGAGCACCGTTTCGGCGTGCGGCAGAAAGAGGCGCTCAAGCGGCTGCGTGCCAACGTCGATGTGCTCACACTGACCGCCACGCCGATCCCTCGCACGCTGAACATGTCGCTCGCCGGCCTGCGCGATCTATCGATCATCGCCACACCGCCGGCGCGGCGCCTGGCCGTCAAGACGTTTGTCAACGAATGGGATGACACCACCATTCGCGAGGCCTGTCTGCGCGAGCTCCATCGGGGCGGCCAGGTATACTTCCTGCACAACGACGTCGACAGCATCCAGCGGATTACCGAATCGCTCGCGACCCTGCTCCCCGAGGCCCGCGTCGGCACGGCTCACGGTCAGATGCCGGAGCGCGAGCTCGAGCGGGTGATGCTCGATTTCTACCACCAGCGATTCAATATCCTCGTGTGCACCACCATTATCGAGAGCGGCATCGACGTCCCGACGGCGAACACCATCGTCATCAATCGCGCCGACCGGCTCGGGCTTGCCCAGCTCCACCAGCTGCGCGGCCGGGTGGGCCGCTCGCACCATCGTGCGTATGCCTACATGGTTGCGCCGCCGCGGCGCAGCCTGACCGCGGACGCCGTCAAGCGGCTGGACGCGATCTCGTCGCTGGAAGACCTGGGAATCGGCTTCGCGCTGGCGAGCCATGATCTCGAGATCCGCGGTGCCGGTGAGCTCCTCGGCGAGGGACAGAGCGGGCAGATCTACGAGGTGGGATTCAATCTCTACAGCGATCTGCTCGATCGCGCGGTGAAATCGCTAAAAGCCGGCAAAGAGCCGGCGCTTGAGCAGCCGCTTGAGCAAAGCGCCGATGTCGATCTGCATATCCCCGCATTGCTGCCGGAGGACTACCTGCCGGATGTCCACACGAGGCTGGTCATGTACAAGCGCATCGCGAATGCCAACGACGCCGGGGCACTGCGCGAGTTGCAGGTCGAGATGATCGACCGCTTCGGACTCCTGCCCGATCCGGCCCGCAACCTCCTCGAGATCGCCCGGATCCGCCAGCAGGTCCAGGCCATGGGCATCACGCGCTTCGAGGTCGGCCCCGGGGGCGGCGTGGTCCAGTTCGGGGAATCACCGCAGGTGGACGCGAGCGCGCTGGTGCGGCTCGTCCAGGAGCAGCCGGCCGTCTATCGGCTGGAAGGCCAGGAGCGCCTGCGCATCAGGCGCGAGACCGAAACCGCGCAGGCCCGCATCGAGCTGGTCGACCGGCTGCTCGAGTGGATGGCCCTGCGGGAGGCGGCATGATCGGGCCCGCACGCGCCGCGGCGTTGGCCCTGGCGCTGGTGGTCATTGCCGGGCCGGCGTCGGGCCAGGCGCAGGACGACTCCGCTGCGCCGCCGCGCTATCAGGTCGAAGTGATCGTGTTTACCCAGCCGCCCATCGGCGAGAGCGTCGAGGAGGCACCGGGCACTGAGCCCATCCCCCTGCCCGACCGCCTCGCCTGGCCCCTGGGTGGATCAGACGACGGTCTACTCGGCTATGACCGCCTCCCGGTATCGAGCTACCAGTTGACGGACACTGCTCGCCGCATCGATGCGCGGCCGGGATTCGACGTCCACTGGCATGCGGCGTGGAATCAGCCGGGGGTAAGCCGCAGTACGGCGCAGCCGTTGGCATTGCCCGCCATTGAGTCGATCCCGGCGCTGGACGGCACGATCCAGATCTCGCGCGAGCGCTTTCGTCATGCGCGGGTGGAACTGCGTCTCGCCGAGTCGGCGGACACCCACTGGACGCTTAGCGCGAGTCGCCGGCTACGCGGCGAGCAGCCCCACTATTTCGATCATCCGGTGCTCGGTGTCGTGATTCGGGTCGATCCGCTGGGCGAGGATTAATCCTCGTCGGCCGGGTCGGCGGCGTAGATCGCGTCGACATTACGTAGATAACCCTTGTAGTCCATCCCCGCGCCGAACACGTACCGCTCCGGCACCGTGAGGCCGACGAAATCCGCGGCGAGACCCGGTACCCGTCCGGCGTTGGGCTTGTCCGCGAGAACGGCGGTATGCACGGAAGCTGCCCCGTGCTCCAGGCATTCGTCGATCAGACCACGGAACGTATGACCCTCATCGAGGATGTCATCGACGATCAGGACATGGCGATCGCGCAGCGGTGTCTGCGGCCGCGCCAGCCACACCAGTTCTCGCCCGGTGGTGGTTTTGTGATAGCGAGTGGCGTGGATGTAGTCGATTTCCAGCGGGAAATCCAGCCGATTGAGCAGTCGCCCCATCGGCACGATCGCCCCGGTCATCACCCCCAGGACCAGTGGCCGGGTGTCCGCCATCACCGCGGTGATCTGCTCGCCCAGCCGATTTAGAGCCGCCTCGATGGCATCGGCATCATGCAGGCACTCCGCGCGCTCGAGAACACCCGCAAGTTGTTCGGCGGTCAGTTCTACGCCCTGGGTCATGATCATCGCTCCATTGTCGAAAGCCGCGCAGTATAGCGGTCGCCTTACAAGGCATCCAGTAACGCTCGGGCCTGGCGGTAGTCATTACTGGCATGGAGGGTGTCGAGCCCGGAGCCGCCGCGACCATGCAGGCGGGCCAGACGCAACGCCGTCAGCGGATCGGGTGTCACCCACCGGTCGAGAAACGGGTCGATGCGGCGGCCGGCGTTGCCGTACAGCACCATGTCACAGCCCGCTGCCAGCGCCCTGTCGGCACGCTGTGCCAGATCGCCCTCGGTCGCGGCCGCGGCCATCTCCAGGTCATCGCTGAAAATCGCGCCCTGGAAACCCAGCGACCGGCGCAGATATCCGGTCCAGGCGGACGCGAATCCCGCCGGACGAGGGTCCACCGCCGGAAAGCTCACATGCGCCATCATCACGCCGGCGAGGCCGTTATCGATCAGCCGTCGGAACGGCAGCAGATCCTGGTGGACGAGGTCCGCCAGGGCGCGCTTGTCCACTACCCGCTGCTGGTGGGAATCGGGCGCGGTCCCGCCGTGGCCGGGGAAATGCTTGCCGATACAGATCGAGCCGGCCGCACGTACCCCGCGCTGCCAGGCGAGGCCCAGTGCGGCGACTGTTGCCGGATCGCTGCCGAAGGCGCGATCGCCGATGACTCGACTGACGCCGCGATCGAGGTCAAGCACCGGAGCAAAGCTGAAATCGACGCCCAGCGCGCGGAGCTCTGCCGCCATGACCCAGCCGGCCGCCCGGGCGGTATTCCGCGCCAGTGCCGGAGCCGCTGCGGCCGCGCGACCGATCACGCCCGTCGCCGGCAGGACCGTAAGCCCGCTCCGAAAGCGCTGAACGCGACCGCCCTCCTGGTCCACGGCGATCAGCAACGGGGGCTGGCGCAGCGCCTTGATGGAGCGGGTCAGCGCGAGCAACTGGGCGGGGGTCTCGAAGTTGCGGGCGAACAGCAACACCCCGCCCACCGCCGGGTGTTGCAGTCGCCGGCGCTCCTCACCGAGCAGCTCCAGTCCCTCGATACCGATCATGAGTGGGCCGAGCATCAGTCGCTGGCTCCGATCCAGACCGGCATGCCCGGTCGGCAGGCATTGAACAGCGCGATGATCTCGGCGCTGTGCAGACGGATGCAGCCGTGGGAGCGGGGTATACCCATGGGCTCGGTCTCCGGGGTGCCGTGGAGGTAGATAAAGCGTCGCTGGCTGTCGACCGCCCCGCCGCGGTTGAACCCGGGCTCGCTGCCGCAGAGCCAGAGGATTCGGGTGAGGATCCAGTCGCGTTGCGGGTAGGCGGCGGCCAGCGCCGGGGAGTAGACCTCACCGGTCGGGCGCCGCGCCACGAAGACGCTGCCGGCGGGCGCCGATGCGCCGATCATCGCCCGAATCCGGTGCCAGCCCCGCGGCGTGGCACCGCTGCCGTTGAGCTCGCCGGCGCCCGCCGCCGCCGTCGACACCGGCCAGCTCTGTACCACCCGCTCTCCCGCGCGGATGTCGAGTCGCTGTCGGGGCAGAGAGATCGCGATCCAGTCGTCCATCCGCTGTCTCTGGTGGCTCATGGGGCGAATGCTATCCTAGTCGTCTAATCAAAAACCACGAAGGGGGACTCGCCCATGAAACGACTGATCCTGCTGCGCCACGGGCAGAGCGTCTGGAATCTCGAGAACCGGTTCACCGGCTGGCATGATGTGGATCTGAGCGACAAGGGCCGCGACGAGGCGATTGCCGCCGGCGAACTGATGCACGCCGCCGGCATTGCCCCCGATGCGCTCTACACCTCGGTGCTCACCCGCGCCATCCGTACCGGATTCATGGGACTCGATGTCCTCGATCGGCTGTGGGTGCCGATGATCAAGGACTGGCGGCTCAATGAGCGCCACTACGGCGCACTGACCGGCCTCGACAAGGCCGAGACCGCGGCCCAGTACGGCGACGAGCAGGTTCATATCTGGCGCCGCAGTTTCGCCACGCCACCGCCGGCCCTGGACAGCGATGACGCCCGTCACCCGCGCCACGACCCACGCTATGCCGATCTCGATCCCGCGCGGCTGCCGGCCACCGAATCGCTCAAGGATACCCTCGCAAGGGTACTGCCCTACTGGGAGAGCGACCTGGTGCCGGCGCTCGAGCGCTATCCAACGCTGCTGATCGCCGCCCACGGCAACAGCCTTCGTGCGCTGGTCAAACACCTCGAGGGGATTTCGGACGAGGATATTACCGGCGTGGAAATCGCTACCGGCGACCCCCTGGTCTACGAGCTCGGTGATGACTTCGGCGTCGAGCGCAAATACTCCCTGAGGGAAAACACTTGAGCGAGCTGCCGCATCTCAATGCCTCGGGTGAGGCGCACATGGTGGATATCGGCGCGAAGCCCGACAGCGAGCGCGTTGCGGTGGCCGAGGGGTGGATCGTCATGGCGCCGGACGCCCTGGGGAGCCTGGAGCGCGGTGAGCTGAAAAAAGGCGACGCCCTCGGCACCGCCCGTATCGCCGGCATCATGGGCGCGAAGCGCACCGCGGATCTAATACCGCTGTGTCACCCATTGTCGCTCTCGAGGGTGGAAGTGACGCTCACCGTGGATGTCGACAGCTCGGCGGTCCGCTGCGAGGCATCAACAGCAACCCGCGGCGCCACCGGTGTCGAAATGGAAGCACTGACGGCGGTGCAGGTAGCCCTGCTCGCCGTCTACGATATGTGTAAGGCCCTCGATCGTGGCATGACCATCGAGGGCGTCCGGCTCATCCACAAGCGTGGCGGCCGTTCCGGCGAGTGGTGGCGCTAGCCGTCCACCGCCTGGTTGACCTTGGCGGCATAGATGAAGTCGTTTTCGTGCAGCCCACCGATCGCGTGGGTATGGATCTCGACCTCGCACCAGCCGTAGCCGAAGCGGATATCCGAGTGATGATCCTCCTGCTCGGCGACGTCACCTGCCTTGTTCGCGACCGCCTGGGCCTTCGCGAAGTCGCCCGTTTTGAACAGCCGGCTAATCCGCGTCGCATCGTCGTTGAGCGTCCAGCCCGGGATGTCCGCGAGATAACGCTCTGCCTCTTCGCGGGTCAGCGGATCGATACCCCCCTGGCAGGGGGTGCACTTCTTTTCGGTCAGACTCATGAGAGCTCCTTTTCTGCGCCCGGCGATTCGGCCGGGGTCGATGTGGTTCACCAATTACTAGCAAACCATTGATCCGGTTCGGTATTCAAGTGGGGTCAATGCCCTGGTCGCGCGCCTTGGCCTGCTGATAGGCGGCCTCGAGCCGGTCGAATCCTACCGATTCGAGATCTTGACCCGTATTGGCAATAATCGCCTCCAGGCCCCTGAAACGGCGCTCGAATTTGGCATTGCCATCGCGCAGCGCCTGCTCGGGATCGACACCGATCTGGCGCGAGAGATTGACACAGGCGAGTAGTAGATCCCCCATCTCTTCGTGGACATGCGCAGGGTCTCGCGGTGAATCGCCCAGCGCCTCTTCGAGCTCACCGAGTTCCTCGCGCAGCTTGTCGATGACCTGACCCGGTTCCGGCCAGTCGAATCCAACCCGTGCCGCCCGCGACTGGAGCTTGCGGCTGCGGGTCAGTGCCGGCAGCGCCAGCGGGACATCATCGAGCGCGCTCGGAGCGGCATCGCCGGAGGCACGCTCGGCACGTTCTTCCGCCTTGATGGCCTCCCAGGTCGCCCGCTGTGACCCGGCGGTGGTCTCCTCGCGATCGCCAAAGACATGCGGGTGGCGGCGGATCAGCTTGTCCGTCACCGCCCGGGCAATCGCCTCGAAATCGAAGCTGCCCGCCTCGCGGCCGATCTGGGCATAGAAGACCACCTGGAAGAGCAGATCACCGAGCTCGTCGCGCATGGCGGGGTGATCGTCACGCTCGATGGCATCCGCCACTTCGTAGGCCTCTTCGAGCGTATGCGGGACGATGCTGCGGAAATCCTGGGCACGATCCCACGGACAGCCCCGCTCGGGATCGCGCAGTCGCGCCATGACCGCGAGCAGTTCCTCCACAGCAGTCATCGGCGCTGATACTGACTGCTGCCGAACAGCTGCTCCTTGGCGGCATCGTCCAGCGCCGGCGCGCGGGCGTCGGCGAGCACCTGAAGACCGCGCTGCACGGCCGGCCGCTCACTGATTGCCTCGTACCAGCGCTTGAGGTTCGGATAGTCGTCGAGCGACTGACCCTGGTCGTCATGCGGACGAATCCACGGATAACTCGCGATATCGGCGAGGGTATAGGTATCGGCCGCAAGCCATTCGTGATCGGCAAGCCGACGATCCATGACCGCGTAGAGGCGGCTTGCTTCATTGGTATAGCGGTTGAAGGCATAGTCGATATGCTCGGGCGCGTACTGGCGGAAGTGGTGCGCCTGGCCCAGCATCGGACCCAGTCCACCCATCTGGAACATCAACCATTCCAGTGTGTTATAGCGTTGTCTTGCATCGTCCGGAACGAGTTGGCCGGTCTTTTCAGCCAGGTACAGGAGGATTGCCCCCGACTCGAAGATCGAGATCGGCTCACCGCCCGGTCCGTCCGTATCAACGATCGCCGGGATCTTGTTGTTGGGACTGATGCGCAGGAACGCCTCGCCGAACTGGTCGCCCTGGCCGATATTGATGCCGTGGACCTGGTAGTCGAGTCCGAGTTCTTCGAGGGCGATGTGGACTTTATGACCATTCGGTGTTGGCCAGGTGTAAACGTCGATCATGCGGATTCCATCCTTTATAATAGAACTATGAACGAAATGTCCGGTTTTCAGAGACGTCCCAGTGTGCCGGTGAAGGTGGGCCACGTCACGGTGGGCGGCGATGCCCCCGTGGTCGTGCAGTCCATGACCAATACCGACACAGTGGACGAGGTACGCACCGCGATTCAGGTTGCCGACCTGGCGCGCGCCGGATCCGAGCTGGTCCGCATCACCGTCAACAACGAAGAAGCGGCACGCGCGGTTCCGAGGATCCGTCAGCGGCTCGATGACATGGGTGTGGATGTGCCGCTGGTCGGCGATTTCCACTTCAACGGTCATCGCCTGCTGAGGGCCGTGCCCGAGTGCGGCGAGGCGCTGGGCAAGTGGCGAATCAATCCCGGTAACGTGGGGAAAGGCAGCCGCCGCGACCCGCAGTTCACCGAGATCATCGAACTCGCCCGCGACATGAACCGCCCGGTGCGCATCGGCGTGAACTGGGGCAGCCTGGATCAGGATCTGCTCTCGCGCCTGATGGACGAGAACGCCGCACGTGCCGAACCGAAGCCGCCGGAGGCGGTTATGCGCGAGGCGGTGGTCGTCTCCTCGCTCGAGAGCGCCGAGCGCGCAGAGTCGATCGGTCTGCCCCATGACGCGATCATCATCTCCTGCAAGATGAGCCGCGTGCAGGATCTGATCAACGTCTACCAGGATCTCGGCGCACGCTGTGACTTCCCGCTGCATCTCGGCCTCACCGAGGCGGGGATGGGATCGAAGGGCATCGTCGCCTCTACCGCGGCGTTGTCCGTGCTGCTCCAGCAGGGAATCGGCGACACCATCCGGATCTCGCTGACGCCGGAGCCGGGTGGCGACCGCACCCAAGAGGTCATCGTCGCCCAGGAGATCCTCCAGACGATGGGGCTTCGCAGCTTCACGCCCCTGGTGGCGGCCTGCCCCGGCTGCGGGCGCACCACCAGTACCTACTTCCAGGAGCTCGCCGACGAGATCCAGACCCATGTCCGCGATCGCATGCCGGAATGGCGCGAGCACTATCCCGGCGTCGAGTCGATGAGCCTCGCGGTGATGGGCTGCGTGGTCAACGGTCCCGGCGAGAGCCGCCAGGCCGATATCGGCATCAGTCTGCCGGGCACCGGCGAGAAGCCGGTCGCGCCCGTGTACGTCGATGGTGAGAAGACCGTGACGCTCAAGGGCGATAATATCGCCGGCGAATTCAAGGCACTCGTCGAGGATTATGTGGAGCGCCGTTACGGGATGGCCAGCGCCGACCGCTGACGGATCACCACCTCACTCGATGATCTGATCGCGCTTGTCGGTAACCGATTCCCAGCCCTCCGCATCGGCGGGGGGATCCTCGCGGCGGCTGAGCACGGGCCACTGCTGCGCCAGACGCGCGTTGAGGGCGATAAAGTCCTGCTGATCGGCGGGCACTTCATCATCCGGATAGATCGCATCCACCGGGCACTCCGCCACGCAGACCGCGCAGTCGATGCACTCCTCCGGGTCGATTACCAGCATGGTCGGACCACCATGGAAGCAGTCTACCGGACAGACCTCCACGCAGTCCGTGTACCGGCAACGAACGCAGGATTCGGTGACGACGTAGGTCATGCGCCCGACGCCCCGGTCGAGGGCTGCTGCCGCGTCGACAGGGCACCACAGATATCGCAGCGCCAGCCACCACCATTGTACTGGTCGACCAGCGCGTCACGGATCTCCGGTCGCGCCGCGAAATCCGCCAGCGTAATCCCGTTCAGGAACGCCTCGATCCGATCGGCAAGCCCCGCCCATAATTGCGCGTCGAGGGCGGAGGTCGCGCGCCGCGGCCCGCCCTGCCCGTCCATGAGCGTAATCACCTCGCCCATGGAAATGGCCTCGGGGTCACGCCCGAGTCGATACCCGCCACCGGGACCGGGCGTGCCACGAACGAGCCCCGCGCGTCGCAGCTTCCAGAAGATCTGGTCGATGTAGGACATCGAGATCCCCTGGCAAACGGAAATCTCCGCCAGGGGAACCGCACCCGCCTGATTGTGGACCGCCAGGTGCAGCAGGGCGCTGACGGCATAACGGCTCTTCGCCGACAGTCTGATCATTGCGTTGTCACGTCTGCTCGTTATCGCTGCCCCTCAATCCATAAGGGGCCACGGTATGCGAATGGTTGACCGGCCCGTGCCCGTGACCGAGTGGTGATGCGCTCGCCAGGGCATCGTGCAGATAATCCCTGCCTCGGTGGACGGCCGCATCGAGCGGGAGTTCCCGGCCCAGCCCCTCGGCGATTGCCGAGGCCAGTGTGCAGCCCGTGCCATGGTCACTGGTGGTCGCGATACGGGGATGCTCGAAGCGCTGGCTACCCTCCCCGGTGGCGAGGACATCGATCAGCGTCTCGCCATCGAGATGCCCGCCCTTGAGCAGGACGGCCTCGCAGCCGAGTGCGAGCAGCGCCCGGGCCGCGTCATCCATGGCGGCGGCTGACTCGATCGGCCGGCCGAGCAGTGCCTGCGCCTCCGGGATGTTCGGCGTAATCAGCCGGGCGTGGGGAATCAGTCGGTCGCGGAGATAGGCCATACCATCATCCGCTACCAGCCGGTCGCCGCTCTGCGCGACCATCACCGGATCAATCACCCAGGGGACATGGCCGGCGCAGCGCTGGAGTTCATCGGCAACGGCATCAATCACGGCCCGGTCGTGGAGCATCCCGGTCTTCACGCAATCGACGCCCAGATCATCCACCACCGAGCGGATCTGCTCGCGGATGAAGGCCGGCTCGACGCCGACAACGCCCTGTACACCCCGCGTGTTCTGTGCCGTCAGCGCGGTGATGGCGGTCATCGCGTAGCCACCGAGTGCGGTGACCGTTTTGATATCGGCCTGTATGCCGGCACCCCCGCCGGAGTCGGAGCCGGCAATGATCAGAATGCGTGCGGGGCTCATGACGATCCTCCGTGATAAGTCTGCTCGTAGAGACGACGAGCCTCTCGCCGGTCGGGCTTGCCGGCACCGGTGAGCGGCAGGCTGTCGACCACCTCGATCACCGCCGGATGCTTGAAACGCGCAAGGCGCCCCTCGAGCCAGGCAGACAGCGCCGCCGACGCATCATGCGCGGGGCCGGTCAGCCAGGCAACCGGCCTCGCCCCCCAGTGCGCATCGGTGATGCCGAATACCAGGGCGCCGGTGACATCGGGGTGGCCGCGAAGGACGGTCTCGACCTCCTCGGCGGCGATGTTCTCGCCACCGCTGACAATGACATTGTCGAGCCGGCCGACGATAAAGACCCGTCCGGTATCATCTTCCCGGGCGATATCCCCGCTGCGGATCCAGCCATCCTCGCTCCAGCGCTCCGCCGTGCGGGCCGGATCATCCAGGTAACCGTCAAAATCGTGGGGACTGCGCATCTGCAGCTCACCGGGTTCATCGACCGCTACGGGCCGAAGAGACGCCGGCTCGACGATGCGGTAGTCGGTGTGGAAAAAACTGGTGCCAACGCTCGCCCGGTCGACGGCCGCCTCGTCGGCCTCTCCCGGTTGAGCGGCATTGATGAAGTTCGACGGCCCGGCCTCGGTCAGTCCGTAGGACTGCCGCACGCTGATGCCACGCGCCAGGAACGGCGCCATGCTCGCCTCGGCGCAGGGCGCGCCGGCGGTGGTAATGGCCTCGAGCGATTGCAGCGAATGCGTGGCGAACGCGGGACGCGCGGCAAGCGCCTGCAGCATCGCCTCCACCGCCCCCAGGTGGTTAATGCCGTAGGCATCGATCGCGCTCAGGACGGCGTCCGGATCGAATGCCGGCGGAACGACCGCGCACCCCCCTGCATAGAGGATAGGAATGAGCGTGTTCCAGCCACCGATGTGGAAGAGCGGGAACAGCACGAGCTCGCGGCGCTTCGCCAGTGCACCGTCAGCGGCGAGCAGGAGCTCGATCGCATTCCAGAGCATCTGGCGGTGGCTGATACGGCAGATCTTGGGCAGACCGGTACTACCGCCGGTATGCACCAGCAGACAAGGGTCTGCCAGGGCGAGCGCGCGGTTGATCGGCGCCGTTGTCTGGCGCGCGAGCGCCTGCTCGGCCGGACTCCCGGGCGCACCGAAGCGCAGTCGTGCCAGAGCGGCGTCATCGACCCCGAGCGCATCGACGAAATCATCCAGCGCGTCGTCGAATACCAGCCATGCCGGCGCGAGCCGCTGGATAAGCTCACCCGCCTCGCTGGATGTCAGCCGATGGCTGACCGGTGCGATCACTACCCCGGTCTTCCCCGCCGCGAGGAAGAGCTCGATCGCCTCCAGCCGATTGCGGGTAATGAGCGCGACGACCTGCCCCGGGGTCAGCCCGGCTTCATCGACCATCCAGTGCGCCCAGCGTCGCGCACGGTCATCCAGCTCACGGTAGGTCAGCCGCTGGTCCGTCGCCGGATCGACCAGCGCCGTTCGCGTCGGCGTGAGGGTCCGTCGGCGACCGCTCCAGTCACCGACCCAGTTCATCGGGCGCTGATCCCCGGTTGAATCCATGTTCATCATCCCTCGGAATTCCAGCAGAATATTCGCATGCAGTACAACGACCTCATCGATATCGGCGTCAACCTCACCCATGCGCGCTTCAATGCCGATCGCGATGCGGTGATCGAGCGGGCAACGGCCGCCGGTGTCACCGGCATGATCCTCACCGGCGTCAACCTCGCGGAGTCGGAATCCGCCGTGACGCTCGCAGAGACGCGGCCGGCCCTCATGCACGCCACGGCCGGCGTTCACCCGCATCACGCCGATCAGTGGTCGAGCCCCGCGGCCCGATCACTACAGGCATTGATCGAGCGGCCTTCCGTGGTGGCCGTTGGTGAGACGGGGCTCGATTACAACCGCGACTTCTCACCGCGTTCGGACCAGCGGGCAGCCTTTGCCGCCCAGCTCGAGATTGCCGCCGCCAGCCAGTTGCCGGTCTTCCTGCATCAGCGCGATGCCGAGGCCGACTTCCTTGCCATTCTGCGCGAGCATCGCGCGGCCCTGCCCGCCGTGGTCCTGCACTGCTTCACTGGGGACCGGACACTCCTCGAGGCGTGTCTCGCACTCGATGTCCACATCGGCATTACCGGCTGGGTAGCGGATGACCGGCGCGGCGCCGAGCTGCGGCGCTGTGTGCCCGACATCCCGCTCGACCGGCTGATGATCGAGACCGACGCCCCGTTCCTGTTGCCTCGCAACCTGCCGGAACCGCCGGCAAAACGGCGTAACGAGCCGGGTTTCCTGCCCCATGTCCTCGAGGCCGTTGCTGCGCTTCGCGACGAATCGGCCAGCCACCTGGTCGCATCCACCGCGGCAACAAGCCGCCGCTTTTTCCGGCTGCCCGGGTAAGGCAGCGCCCTCGCTATGCGGTGGAGGGCGTGGCTGGCGTTTCCAGCGCTGCCTGGCGGGCCTCGAGCGCCTGATCAATCACCTCGGGGCCGGCGCCGCGAACCGCGCCCTGCTCGCTCAGCGCCCGACGCCAGATGCGGGCCCCGGGCAGGCCCTGGAAGAGCCCCGAGAGATGCCGCGTAAACCGCGTGATCGGCATGCTCGGCTGCCAGTGCTCGGCCACGTAATCGCGGTAGGCCCGAACAACGTCGTCCCGGGCAGGCGCCGCGCACGAGAGATCGCCGAAAATACGGCGATCGGCCTCGGCCAGTAGCCACGGGTTGTGGTAGGCCTCGCGTCCGATCATGACGCCGTCGAGCGTATCGAGCCAGGCCAGCGCGGTATCGAGATCGCGGATTCCGCCGTTCAGCATGATCGGCAAAGCGGGAAAGTCGCCCTTGAGGGCTGCCACGCGATCGTAGCGCAGCGGTGGCACATCGCGGTTCTGTTTCGGTGAGAGCCCCTGCAACCAGGCCTTGCGGGCATGCACGATCAGCGCATCGGCACCGCCATCGATGACGGCCTGCGTGAATAAGCACAGTGCGTCGTAGGAATCGTAATCGTCGACGCCGATACGCGATTTAACCGTGACCGGCAGCCGCGTTGCCGATCGCATCGCCGCGACGAGCTCGCCGACAAGCGCCGGCTCGCGCATCAGGCAGGCGCCGAATCGCCCCGACTGGACGCGATCACTGGGACAGCCGACATTGAGATTGATCTCATCATAGCCCCAGGCCTCGGCCAGCTCCGCGCCACGGGCGAGCTGTAGCGGATCGCTGCCACCGAGCTGCACCGTCACGGGCGTCTCGGCGGGATGCCCTTTGAGGAAGCGTTCGGGGTGACCGTGCCACAGGGCCTGCGCCGGGACCATTTCCGTATAGAGCTGCGTGTGGCGGCTGATCAGGCGTAGCAGGTACCGGCACGCAGGATCAGTCCAGTCCATCATCGGGGCGACGCTCAGACGGCGGTGTTGCGCCATACTCATGCGGGTCGCAATCGCGCTATCCTCTGCGCGAGGTTCATTCAATCGGGTATCTGATGTCATTGGTGCGATTTTACACCACTTCCGGCTGTCGTCTCTGTGATGAGGCGTATGCCCTGCTCGTACCGGTTGCCCGCCGGCGCGGAGTCGATATCGAATGCGTCGATATCATGGACGATCCGCAGGCAGAGGCGACCTACGCCGAATCGATCCCGGTCATCGACTGCGACGCCCGCGCCGATGTCCTGCGCTGGCCATTCGATACCGCGTCGCTCTACCGGTATCTGCCGTGACGCGTGCGCGCCCAGGTATCCGCCTTTTCTGCGTTGTCATCGCGGTGCTCTGCGTGGCAGCCATGACAATGGCACCGGCCGCATCGGCACCGCGCGGCGATATCTGGGTCCGGGTGGACACCGAAACCGCGGTGACGGAAGTCTGGCGGGGCAATGAGCGATTGCTGGAGCTCGACGACATCGCATTCGGGCGCGGCGGCATCTCGGATCTGCACCTCAGGGGCGACCAGACCACGCCACGCGGTGAGTACCGGATTACCCACTTCAACCCGCAGAGCCGCTTTCATCGATTCATCGGCATCAACTATCCCACCCTCGATCATCTCGATCGGGCGCGACGACGGGGTGACCTGTCGGACCGCCGATACCGTATGACACTGGAGAAGGGACTGCGAGACGGCCGCTTCCCCCAGGACGGAGTCCTCGGTGGGCACATCGGGTTCCATGGCATCGGTGACGGTGATCCCGATATCCACCAGGCATTCCACTGGACCAAGGGCTGTATCGCGATGACCAATGAGCAGATCGAAACGCTGCAATCCCTGGTCGATGTGGGTACACCCGTGGTGATTGAATAGCGGGCGGGGGTTGAACTACGGCGGGTAGCGCGTAATCATGCGATGGACATTCATGGCGTTTAACCGCTGATAATGTCATGTCAGGAATAGACGTCATACAAGAATCAAGGAGATTTACTATGAGCCAGACACTTAAAACCATGCTCAAACTCAGTGCCGCAGCCGCCTCCGTCGGCCTGCTGGTTGGTTGCGCCTCGCAGACCTCGATGCAGGACCTGCAGGCCGAGATCGACGATGTCCGTGGGCTTGCCGATTCCGCGATGGATGAGGCGAGCACCGCCATGATGACCGCCGAGGGAGCGGAGACCTCCGCTGCCAACGCCAACCGCAAGGCTGACGAGAACAGCGAGAAGATTGATCGCATGTTCGAAGAGTCGATGTACAAGTAAGACCTTGTCAAAAAGTCTGACCCAAACCCCGCATTAGCGGGGTTTTTTATGTCTGGACGGCTACCGCTCCCGGGCGATGGAGCTCACCTCGTTACGCCGCGATATCGCGGCGGGCATCCCGCTTGCGGCGTCCATGACGCGCACCAGCCGCTGATGATCCACCCGAGCCGCACCGCGATCGATCACCGCGGAGATCGCCTCGACGGCATTGCGCATCGGTGGGGATTTCATCGGGTCGTAGGCGTTTTCGGCTTCGGGGGGCAAAACCGGATGTGCCTCGATCAGCAGCTCGCCGATCGCCCATCCCGCTTTCACGGGCTGATTGACAATACGCACGCTGGCTCCCGAGGACACCCGGTTGAAAAGCGATTCGACGTCCTCCGGAAACATGCGGATACAGCCATGAGTGACGCGCATGCCGATGCCCCGTGGCTCGTTGGTGCCGTGAATGAGATAGGCGCCTCCGGGAATGTCCAGACGCATCTTGTGCCGGCCGAGGGGGTTTTCCGGCCCGGGCGGGACTGCATCCGGGAGCGGCCGCCCCTGTTCGGCGCGCTCGGTCAGGATCGACTCGGGCGGAAACCAGTAAGGGTCCTCGGTCTTCTCGGTGATACGTGACTGGCCGAGCGGGGTATTCCAGTCCATCCGGCCGACGCTGATCGGATAGGTCTCCACCTGCGGCGTATCGCCGTCTTCGGTTTCGGGATAATAATACAGCCGCATCTCCGCGATATTGACCACGATTCCCTCGCGCGGGGCATCGGGGAGGACGTAGCGGCTCGGTATCACGATTTCGGTGCCTGCACCCGGCAGCCAGACATCGACTGACGGATTGGCGCGGCGCATCTCTTCGTAGCCGATTCCGTATCTGCGTCCGAGCCCGAGCAGCGTATCGTCACGATCGGCTTTCACCTGCTTTATCTCGCCGACCACATCCACGCCTGCCGGCGGAAGCGGAAAACTCAATGCGGCGACGGCGGGCGAGAGCAATAGCCACCCGATGAGCCAACCGATTCTGATGATTGAGCACCCTCTTCCCGCAACCATTCCTGCAACCCTGCTATTGGCGATTAATCGACTCGTCCCGAAATGTCGGTGATGAGAGTCTACCGCAGGTTTTTTGGTCACGGGGCTTCGCTTTCCAGTGGGTTTGCGGAATAATGAACCTATGAAGGGTAAAGGCATGACAAGGCAGTTATTACTGATATCGGCAGCAACGATTGCGATGTCGGCGAGCGTCCATGCCCAGCCAGTCGATTGGCAGTCGAATGGCGCACTGGAGCCCGAGCTTACCGCCCGTCTCAACGATCGTCTGGATATCCGCTTCGGTGTCTCGGATCGCCCGGTTCGGCGAAATGATCTGTCGCACTCGGCCTTCGATCTCATGGGCGACGAGCTTGCATTCTCCGCCCTCATCGACTGGTCATTCAGTGACAACGGGTTGCGGATGCGCGGTGGCGCACGCTACGGCGATATACCGGAAAACGCCGAGTCGTGGAGCCCCTCCGCGATCAAACGCGACAATATCCAGACTTACGTAGGCGTGGGATGGGACAACAACATCAGCCGCGACGGCCGACTGGGGCTGTCGCTGGATATGGGGCTCTCGTTCGAGAGTATCCCTGATGCGGACGGGGCCGAGACCGGATCCGGTGCCGCGTTAACCGATGACTCGGGTCTAGGAAGCACGTTCGAGAGCTTCAGGTATAAACCGAGCGTCTCGGCAGGGCTCGAATACCGGTTCTAGGTTGCCGCTGGATCTGGAGCGGGCCGTTCAGCCCCTGAACTCCGGTTAATTGAACCGAGGCAGACTGCTGTTGCCTTTTCCTCACCGCTTGCACACGCCCTATACACACTCCTCGATGTGTATAAGGCATGTGCAAAGGGTCGGGAAGAACCAACAACGGAAGAGCCGGGAAGAATTGATTCGGCCTTCGGCCTCACCCTCACCCTGCGGCCTCACCCTTCGGGCGCATCGCTGCGCGACGCGTCCCAATCGCTCGCGCGATTGGTCGAACCCCGTTTATCTGCTCCGGGGGTTCGAACCCCGCGCTGCATCAGACATAAAAAAGGGGCCTGCGGCCCCTGTTTTATGTCTGGCGGAGAGGGAGGGATTCGAACCCCCGGAGCCCTTTCGGACTCAGCGGATTTCAAGTCCGCCGCAATCGACCACTCTGCCACCTCTCCGGTGACGGGGATTGTCCATTCGGTTAACGGTCAGAGCAAGCCTTATCGTCAATCGCACTGATCGCGGATGGATCGGGCGGCATGGCGGACGAGCGCGGGGCCTTCGTAGATCAGCCCCGTGTAGATCTGCACAAGGTCAGCACCCGCCTGGATCTTCTCCACGGCATCATCGCCACTCATGATGCCGCCCGCCGCAATGATTGGCAGATCGCGCCCCGCCTGTTCCCTCACCCGGGCAACGACATCCGTGGCCCGGTCGCGAAGCGGACGACCGCTGAGGCCGCCGGCCTCATCGGCATGACGCGCACCCTCGACGGCGCTGTGATCGATCGTGGTATTGGTCGCGGTGATGCCGTCGATTCCGGCCTCCTGCAGGGCATCGACCAACCAGCGGAGGGCATCGTCGTCGAGATCCGGGGCAATCTTGACTACCAGCGGCACGCTACGACCGGTTTCGGCCTGCAGCTGGTCAGAGCGCTCGCGCAGGCTGCCGACCAGATCCGTCAGTTCTCTCCCCGCCTGAAGCGAGCGCAGCCCGGGCGTGTTGGGCGAGGACAGATTGACAACGACATAGTCGGCAACGCCGTGAACCGCCTCGAGGCAGGCCCGATAGTCGTCGGCCGCTCGTTCAAGCGGCGTATCGCGATTCTTGCCGATGTTCACGCCGATAGGGATATCAACGCGCGGTGCCGCCCGCTGCACGGCGTTGCAAAGGTGACCCACCCCCTCGTTGTTGAAGCCGAGCCGGTTGATCAGGGCCTGATGCGCCGGCAATCGGAACAGGCGCGGCGCCGGGTTACCCGGCTGGCCAACCGGTGTGACGGTTCCCAGTTCGAGAAACCCGAACCCGAGGGCTGCGAGGCTGCGGATATGATCGCCGTTCTTGTCGAGACCGGCCGACAACCCCACGGCGTTGGGAAAGCGAAGCCCCAGCACGTCGCGCGGCGCCTCGACACGTCGGGGCAATAACCGCCCGCCGCCGGCACTGACCAGCCAGTCGAGTGAACCGAACGTGACATCATGCGCCCGCTCGGGCGGCAGCATGAAAAGCAGGCGCCTGGCGGCACTGAACATAGGAACCCTCGACCCGGATGGTGGACATGCCTAGACTGATATCAATGCACGAATTATAGCAGGAGATCGCGTGTGCTTCGGGTCATCTTCAACCAGAAAGGCGGTGTCGGGAAATCGACAATCACCTGCAACCTGGCCGCCGTCGCGGCCCGGCGCGGACTCCGAACCCTGGTTATCGATCTGGACACCCAGGCGAATGCCACCCAGTACCTGCTCGGCGAGCAGCCTCGCGAGGCGGCGGATACCATCGCCGGCTACTTTGAAGATACACTGAGCTTTCGCATCTATCCCCGTGATATTCATGCTATTGCACGACCAACCGGCTACGACAACCTGGCCGTTGTTGCCGCCCATCCGGCACTGGAAACGCTGCAGGGACGGCTCGAATCGCGCTACAAGATCTACAAGCTTCGTGAGTCACTGAATGCACTTGAGGGCTACGACCGGATCTATATCGACACGCCCCCTGCACTCAACTTCTACACCCGCTCGGCGCTGATCGCCGCCAACCGCTGCCTGGTACCTTTCGACTGCGACGCCTTCGCGCAACAGGCGCTCGACGAGCTGATCGCCGCGGTGGATGAACTGAAGATCGACCACAACCCCGAGCTCGTGATCGAGGCGATCATCATCAATCAGTTCCAGTCTCGGGCGCGGCTCCCCGGCGAGCTCGTTGACAGGTTACGGGAGCAGGGACGGCCGGTCGCCGAGCCGTACCTGCCGTCGTCGGTCAAGGTGCGCGAGTCCCACCAGGTGGCGCGCCCGTTAATCGATCTGGCACCCCGTCACAAGCTCACGGCGGCCTTCATCGAGCTCCATGACTATCTGGAGGCGAAATGAGCGACGATACCGTGAGCACCCTCGAGCGACTCGGCGAGGCCGTGGCGGCGGCGCGGGACAACGGCGTACTCGTCATTACCGACGACACGGCGCTTGCCGATACTCTGTCGGCGCACAATCCGACCATTGTCGACGCCCCTGATGCGCAGGCGCGCCTGGATGCGCTGCCGAGCGTCGAGCTGGCCGTGGTGGATGCCGCGGCGGGCTTTGCCGATGAGGCCGCGGCGGTTCAGCTCGTCAGCCGACTGCGTGATGTCTGTGCGAGCCGGGTCCTGGTTATCGGCGCGCCACGGTCCGGTGCCGTGCTCGGACGTCAGCAGTTGGTCGGGCTGGGATTCCGCCGCTGGGACACCACCGGCGAAGGCGACAGCCGCCGGCGCTGGTACGAATTCAGTCTGGCCGATTACAAGGTCACGCCGGATTGGCTCAATGCCCGTCACTGGGCCAACCCGGCGCTTTGGGACCGATACCGCTGGTAGGGCTCAGGGGATGGCCCTCGAATCGAGCCAGTCGACAATCGCCTGCGCGGACCGCTCCCACCCGGGTTCGATCATCATTGCATGGGCAAGCCCGGGGACTTCCTCCCACGTAGCATCCCAGAGATCGGCGACGGCCTTCGTTTCCCGGGCATTGAAAAGCGCGTCCTCGGCACCGGCGATCACATGCACGGGGATATCGCCGCGGGTCAGCCGGGGACGGCCGCGGGCGTGGACGTTCATGTCCCACAGGGCGCGCTGGGATTCGCGCTGGACGAGCTCGGCATAGTCCTCGAGGTCTTCCTGCGCCGTCGACTCGGAGAACACCGCGCGCTGGGCGACGCTACTGTCGACCGTGCCTGCACCAAAGAACTGCATCATCCCGAACTGCAGGTAGAGCAACGGATCCCCGATCATCATGCGAAGCGTCGATGGCATGAGCCCGTGCGGCGGGACCGGCGCCATCAGAACGGCCGCCGAGACCGATGCCCGCTCCATGTAACGCTGCACCACCAGCGCCCCCATCGAATGGCCAACGAGGATGGGCGGCGGCCCCTCCAGTTGCCCGACGACCGTCGACAGATCGTTGACGTAGTCGTTGATACTGGCACTGTCGAGTCGATCGAAGCCCTCGCTGTCACCGTGCCCGCGCAGGCTCGGGGCAATCGCGTGAAAACCCTGACCGGCGAAATAATCGAGGAAATTCGGCTGCCAGGACCAGGCACCCATGAACGCCCCGTGGATGAACACGATCGGTGTCTGACGCGCCGCCGCGCCCGTTGAGGGTTGGGAGGCGAGGATCTGGAGCGCCGGATCACTGGTTTGCTCCCAGTTCGGCCAGTGGAAATCGGCAAACATTGGTTCCCCCTGTTTCGTGGAGCGGATACGCTACCAGAATGCGCGATGGATTTTCCCGCTACGCGACCTGTCTGATGGTTTAGCGTTCAAGATCGGATCAAGGTGGAACATTGAAACAAGCCAATCGAATTACTCGGGTTATCTGCGGACTGCTGCTGCTCGCAGGCGCATCTGGCGTCTCTGCGTCGGAGGCGATCAAGCCGGAGGCGATCCAGAAGGAGTCCGCACCGGTGGTCGGCGAGCTGCTGTCGCGCTATCACTACAACGATCGAGCGGCCGGCGATACGCTCTCGCGCGCTGTCTACGATGCCTACTTCGACGCCCTTGACCCGCAGCGTTACTACTTCACTCGCGACGACATCCGCGCCTTCGCCGATCGGCGACGCGAGCTCGACGACGAGGTCGAGAACGGCAAGCTCGATACCGCTTATGCGATCTTCGAGCGTTATCGACAGCGCGTACGCGAGCGCAGTGACTATGCCCTGGAGATCCTCGACAACGGGCTGTCCTTCGATGGCGACATGCGCTTCGACGCCGACCGCACCGATGCCGAGTGGGCGGGATCGATGTCGGAACTCGACGCGATCTGGCGTAAACGCGTCACCAACGATGCCCTCAAGCAAAAACTGAGCGGTCGCGATATCGCCGCCATCGAGGAATCCCTCACCGAGCGGTACGAGCGGCTCCCGGGGACGTTGGCCCAATACGAGCCCGAGGATGTCTTCCAGACTTTCATGAGCGCCTGGGCCGGTGAGTACGACCCGCACAGCAGCTACATGTCGCCGCGCCGGTCGGAGAATTTCGATATCAATATGCGCCTCTCGCTCGAGGGCATCGGCGCATTGCTGGGTAGCGAGGGGGATTTCGTCGAAATCGTCGAGCTCATCCCCGGTGGTCCGGCCGAGGGTAGCGGCGAACTCGGCGCAGGCGATCGGATTGTCGGCGTCGGCCAGTCGCCCGATGAAATCGAGGATGTGGTGGGCCGGCGACTCGCCGATGTCGTCGACCTGATCCGTGGCCCCAAGGGCTCGGAAGTCTACCTCCAGGTCCTGCCCCCGAGCGGGTCCGGCGACAGTAGCCAGGACACCGTGGCCCTGACGCGCAACACCATCGAGCTCGAGGAGCAGGCGGCCAAGGCCGAGATCCGCGAGGTCAAGCGCGACGAGAACAACCGGCGTATCGGCGTGATCGATATCCCGACGTTCTATGCCGACATCGAGGCCGCCAACGCGGGGGACTCCGACTATCGCAGCACCACCCGGGATGTTCGCGAGCTCATCGAGAGCGATAAGCTCGAGGGGATCGACGGGCTCATCATCGACCTGCGTGGCAACGCCGGTGGCGCGCTCGACGAGGCCGTCCAGCTGAGCGGGCTTTTCATCGACAAGGGGCCGATTGTGCAGGTCCACCGGCGTAACGGTGAGCGTCGTGTCCTCAATGATCAGGCCGCGGAAGACGCCGTCTACGACGGCCCCCTCGGTGTGCTCGTGGATGGGCGCAGCGCCTCGGCATCGGAGATCTTTGCCGCCGCCATGCAGGATTACGGCCGCGGAGTGGTGATGGGTGACCAGACCTTTGGTAAAGGCACGGTACAGACGCTCATCAACCTGGATCGGTTCGGTGTGGGCAGCGAAGACAATCCGAGCGGCCGACTCAAGCTGACCATCGCCAAGTTCTACCGGATCAATGGCAACAGTACCCAGTTACAGGGGGTGACACCCGATCTCGAAATGCCCTATCCCCATGGCAATGACGCCATGAGCGAGCGGTCTGCCGATAACGCCCTGCCCTGGGACACCATTCAGACCGCTGACTACCGCCAGCTGGATCGGCTGAACGGACTGATGGGTGAGTTGCGGCAGCGCCACGAGCGTCGGCTCCGGCAGGACCCGGCGCTGGTCGCGATTTCCGACGAGGCCAGCCGCCTGCGGGAGTCGCGTGAGCAGACCACGGTGTCGCTCAATGAAGCGGATCGGCAGGCATCGATGGATGCAGACGCCGAAGAGCGCCTGGCCGCCATCAATTCGCAGCGCTCGGCCTACGGACTGTCACCGATCGATGACCTGTCGGCCCTGTCCTCCGATACGATGCCGGATGTGCTGCTCGATGAAAGCGCCGAGGTGATCGCGGATCTCGCCGAGCTGCGGGCGGATGAGGGCGCCCGCATCGCCGGACGATAGGGCGGGCCCCGGCTTCAGGCCGGGGCGAGGTGATCGACGATTAGCTGGGGACTATCAACGCCGCGGTACCGGTTGATCTCGAGCCGGAAAATCGCATCGACCACCTGCCCCCTGCCGATCTCGACGTCGGCGGCGGCATTGAAGGCGATCGCGTCGATTACGGTCGACGGTGCCTCCCATGGGCTCAGCGAAAGCTTGAGATGGTGTTCGCCGACAACCCGCTGATTCTGGACACGGAACCGGTCGTGAAAGCGGGGTTCCGGGAATTCCGCGCCCCAAGGGCCCGCGTAGCGGAGCAGCGACGCTGTCTCGAGCGTGTAGGCGTCGGCGGGCAGCACACCATCGGTCCAGAACACCTCGCCATCCGGCTCGTCTCCCAGCCGCTCCCGGGCGCACTCGACGAGTAACGCCTTGAAGGCCTGAAACTGATCACCTTGCAGGGTCAGTCCCGCGGCCATTGCGTGGCCGCCGAAACGCTGCACAATCCGCCCCCCGCTTCGCGTGTTGACGGCGTCCAGCAGATCCCGCATGTGCAGCCCCGGGACGGACCGGGCCGATCCCTTGATCTCGCCGGCCTCGCCCGGCGCGAACGCGACAACCGGCCGGCGAAAGCGATCCTTTAGCCGCGACGCCACGATACCGACGACGCCCTGGTGCCAGCGCGGATCGAACAGACACAGGATCGGCGGGACATCGCCCTGCGTTTCCAGCGACTCGGCCTCGACATCGGCGACCGCCGCGTCGCGCATTTCACGCTCGAGGTGGCGACGCTCGCGATTGAGGCGCTCGAGACGTCCGGCACACTGCTGGGCCGTGGCGGTATCGGCGGCGAGGAGCGTTTCGATGCCGAGGCTCATGTCATCCAGCCGTCCTGCCGCATTCAGCCTCGGTGCCGCACCGAATCCCAGATCCGTGGCATTGACCCGGGCCGGCTCCCGGCCCGCGGCATCGAGTAACGCCTGGATGCCGGGCGTCGCCCGTCCCGAGCGTATCCGCCGCAGCCCCTGCTCCACCAGTAACCGATTGACGCGATCCAGCGGGACGACATCAGCCACGGTCCCCAGGGCCACCAGATCCAGGTGCTCGGCCAGGTTGGGTTCGGGGCGCTGGTCGTCGAACCACGCCTCCGCCCTGAGCCGTGCCCGGGTGGCGAGGAGCACGTAGAAACAGACCCCGACACCGGCGAGATGCCGGCCCTCGAAGGTGTTCGAGGCGACCTGTGGATTGACGATGGCCAGCGCCGACGGAAGTGTCTCTCCCGGCAGGTGATGATCGGTCACCACCACATCGATGCCGGCCGCCCCGGCGGCCTCGACCCCCTCGTTGGCACTGATACCGTTATCAACGGTGAGGATCAGATCGGGCCGACGCTCGCGGGCAACGGCGACAAGCTCGGGCGAGAGCCCGTAACCGAATTCGAACCGGTTGGGGACGAGATAATCGACCGGCCCGGCGCCCATCGACCGAAGACCCTTGACCGCCAGCGCCGTGCTGGTGGCGCCATCGGCATCGAAATCGCCAACGACCAGCAGCCGATGGCCGGCCATGATCGCCGTGGCCAGTGTTCGCGCCGCCTCGTCAATGCCGGCGAGTGCGCCCGGAGACGGCATCGAGCCGAGCCCGTACTCGAGCGCCTGTGCCGAAGTGACACCCCGGGCGCGGTACAGATCGCGGAGAATCGCCGGCAGGGACTCCGGCAGGTGATCAGCGGCGTCCGCCGGTTGGCGTTGCCGGATTCGTGGCCCGGAGGCATCGGTCATTCGCGCTGGATCCAGTCCGTCAATGGCCGAATGCGCTGCCAGAATCGCCGCCGCGCCCCCGGCCCAAGGGTAAAACACGCACCGCCACCGACCTGCAGATCGATTTCCCGACCGGACTCGAGTGCGAGGTCACGCAGGATCGGCGCCCAGCTCGCCTCGAAGCGCTGCAGGGCCGCGAGCCAGCCCTCGACGTCGCCCCCGAGGAGCGCCCGCTCGGCGTCGGTCCAGGCAATCACGATCGCATCGGCACCGGCGAGTGTCGCCGGATCGACATCGCCGGGCTGACTCACCCGGGCATCCAGTGCCCGACCCACCCCCATGGCGAGCGGATCGTCGCTGACAATCCATGTCCCGTTACCCGAGATCGCTTCCGTCGTCATCTCGCCGCCACCCCAGAACCAGAAGCCGTTGACGGGCAGTTCGCCCCGTGACGAGCGGGCAACATTGACCGGATGATCGTAGAGGAACATCTGCGCTTCGTTGAGCAGTTTTCGCCACGGGCGTGTCGCGGCATCATCCGGGATGACCATGTCGAGGTAGCGACCCGCCACGCGGGAGAGCGAAGGCAGGTCCGGGCCCGGGGCGGTATCGGCGACCAGCAGCCATTCGCCATCCCGGGTCTGGAGCTCGATCCCGTCGGCGGCAAAGGCGCGGTTGAAATCGTCACGTATCGACGCGGCCTCGTCGGCGCTCGGACGGGCGTCATCGCCGGCAAACAGCAGGAGCCGATCGCGATCCGGTCGCAGGTGCACGGGAGCCGCCCGGTAGCCGATCCGTCCCGGGCCAATCCCGAACCCGCGCGCCAGCAAAGCGCCGGGGGCCGCATCACCGCCGGCGATCGCACAGATCAGCGCCTCGCCGTCGGCCGTTTCCGCCACCTCGCGCCGCGATTTGCCGAGCACGTACTCGAGCGCCGGAAACGGTCCCGCCGAACCGGTCGCCTCGGCGAGGGTTTCGGGCACGGGCCCCAGCAGGGCCGGCGCAAGACAGCGGATGGGGGTGCGCGATGCCACGGGCTCAGCCCATCTTGCCGAGAATCGCCTCGCGAACCGCCGACCCGTCTGCATCCACGGTGGTCACGGCGGCTTCGGCATGGCGCTGGGCGACATCGGTGTCTTTCAGGCCATGACCGGTGAGTGTGCACACCACCTGGCTCCCCGGCGGTATATTGCCCTTTTCAATATCCCGCATCGCGCCGGCGAGCGAGACGATCGAGGCCGGTTCGCAGAAGATACCCTCGTGGCTTGCCAGCTGGAACTGGGCGTCGAGGATCGCCTCGTCGGTAAACTCGTCGAACCATCCGCCGGATTCGCTCGAGGCGGTACGGGCATACTCCCAGCTCTGCGGCGCGCCGATGCGAATCGCCGTCGCCAGGGTCTCCGGATGGCTGACCGGTCCGCCGCGCAGGAACGGCGCCGAGCCGCTGGCCTGGTAGCCCAGCATCGTCGGTCGGTTGCGGACCAGGTTTTCATGGAAAGCGCAGTCGCCCCCACAGAAACTGCAGGCCCTGGTCCCCGGATGGCCGGGAGCGAGCGCCATTTCGCTGTAGCCCATCCAGTAGGCGGTGATGTTGCCGGCATTACCCACCGGCAGGCAGTGATAGTCCGGTGCCTTTCCCAGTGCCTCGCAGATCTCGAAGGCCGCGGTCTTCTGGCCCTGGAGGCGAAAGGGGTTGACCGAATTCACCAGGCTGACCGGCGCCTGATCCACCATTTCCTTGACGATCCGCATGCCGTCGTCGAAGTTGCCGCGGATCTGCAGGACCTCGGCCCCATGCATGATCGCCTGGGCGAGCTTGCCCATGGCGATCTTCCCGTCGGGGATCAGTACGAACGCCTTGATGCCGGCACGGGCGGCGTAGGCCGCTGCCGAGGCCGAGGTGTTGCCTGTCGATGCGCAGATAATCGCCTCGCTGCCCTCGGCGACTGCCTGGGTGACCGCAACGGTCATGCCCCGATCCTTGAACGAGGCGGTGGGGTTGAGCCCCTCGTACTTGACGTACAGCTCGATGTCCCGCTCCCGCGCCAGCGGCAGGTTATGAAGCCGGATTAGCGGGGTGTTGCCCTCTCCCAGACTGATCGGGCGGGCACCCGCCTTCAGCGGCAGCCTCGCCCCGTACGCACCGATAAGCCCGGTATAGCGATTGCCTTCCATTAGCGTAGCGCCTCCACGCGGATCCGTGTCACATGGCCCTGGATTGCTTCCATGGCCTCGATTCGCTCGCAGGCCTCGTCCATACGCATCTCCTGGACCTGATGGGTCAGGAGGATGACCGGGACTGTCTCGGCAGAAGGAGCCGGCTGCTTCTGCGTGATCGCCTCGATGCTGATACCCGCATGACTGAGAATGCCGGTGATATCGGCCAGCACCCCCGGCTGATCCCGCGCCTCGACGCGAAGGTAGTACGCGGTCTCTACCGATTGCATCCCGACCACCGGCTCGTCGGAGAGGGAATGCGACTGGAAGGCCAGGTACGGCACCCGATTCTCGGGCTCGAGCGTGAATTCGCGGACCACATCCACCAGGTCGGCCACCACCGCCGATGCGGTGGGCTCGGCGCCGGCGCCGGCCCCGTAGTAGAGCGTCGGTCCGAGCGGGTCGGCGTTGACCATCACGGCATTCATGACGCCGTCCACGTTGGCGAGCAGCTGGCGCTCGGGGAGCAGGGTCGGGTGGACGCGCAGCACGATACCCTCGCCCTCGCGGCGGCAGATGCCGAGGTGCTTGATCCGGAAACCGAGTTCAGCCGCATAGGCAACATCATCGGTGCTGATCTGGCCGATACCCTCGGTATAGACCTTGTCGAACTGCAGCGGAATCCCGAAGGCGATGGAGGCGAGGATCGTGAGCTTGTGCGCGGCATCGATCCCGTCGACATCGAAAGTCGGATCGGCTTCGGCGTAGCCGAGCCGCTGGGCCTCGGCGAGCACATCCCCGAAGGCGCGACCGGCATAACACATCTCGGTGAGAATGAAATTGCCGGTGCCGTTGATGATGCCCGCAAGCCACTCGATACGGTTGCCGACCAGTCCCTCGCGAACCGCCTTGATGATCGGAATCCCGCCGGCCACGGCCGCCTCGAACCCCACCGTGACGCCGTTGGCCCGGGCGCGGGCGAAGATCTCGTTACCGTGCAGAGCGATCAGCGCCTTGTTCGCGGTCACCACGTGCTTGCCATTATCAATGGCACGCAGGATCAGCTCCTTGGCCAGCGTGTCACCGCCGATCAGCTCGACAATGATCTGGATCTGCGGATCGTCAACCACCGCCTGGGCGTCGTAATCGAGCTGGATCCCCTCCGTGCTGCAGGTTCGCGGGCGATCGGGATGCCTCGCCGCGGCCCGGATCACGTCGACCGGACGCCCGGCCCGTCGCGTGATCTCGTCACGATTGCGCTCCAGCAGATTGACGGTACCGCCGCCAACCGTGCCCAGCCCGAGTACTCCGACCTTTACCGGCTCCAAGTCGCCTTCTCCCCTGTCGTTACTGCCCATAGCCATCCCGTCGGAACATCTGCTTGATACCCCGCACGGCCTGTCGTGTCCTGTGCTGATTCTCGATAAGCCCGAAGCGGACATGCGTATCGCCGTATTCCCCGAAGCCGACGCCCGGAGATACCGCCACACCGGCGTCGCTGATCAGCTTTTTGGCGAATTCCAGCGAGCCCATTGCCTGGTAGGGCTCGGGGATGCGCGCCCAGGCGAACATCGTCGCCTGGGGCCGGTTAATCGGCCAGCCAGCCGCCTCGAGCCCGTCGCAGAGAACGTCGCGCCGGCCCTGGTAGGTGTCGCGGATTTCGGCCACGCAGTCCTGCGGCCCCTCGAGCGCGTGGATGGCGGCGACCTGGATGGGGGTGAACATGCCGTAATCGAGGTAGGACTTCATGCGCGCCAGCGCGGCGATCAGCTTGTCGTTGCCGCACATGAAACCGACCCGCCAGCCGGGCATGTTGTAGCTCTTGGAGAGCGAGAACGACTCCACCGCCACCTCGCGTGCACCGGGCACCTCGAGGATGGACGGCGCGCGGTAGCCGTCGTAGACAAGGTCGGCGTAGGCGAGATCGTGAACGATCCAGATCCGATGTTCGCGGCAGATCTCCACCACCCGTTCGAAAAAGGCCAGATCCACACACTGCGCCGTCGGGTTGGCGGGGAAGTTGAGGATCAGCATTTTCGGCTTTGGAAAGGTGTCCTTGATCGCTTTCTCGAGCTCGGTGAAGAAGTCACCGTCCTCGATCAGCGGCACATGGCGGATATCCGCCCCGGCAATTACCACGCCGTAGGGATGGATCGGGTACGCAGGGTTGGGAACCAGTACTGCATCCCCCGGGCCCAGCGTCGCCAGCGCCAGGTGCGCCAGACCCTCCTTGGAACCGATGGTGACGATGGCCTCGGTCTCCGGATCGATCGGGACGCTGTAGCGGGTCTCGTACCACCGCGCGATCGCCCGCCGCAGGCGCGGGATGCCGCGCGAGACCGAATAGCGATGGGTGTCCGGCCGTTGCGCGGCTTCCGCCAGCTTGTCGACGATGTGTCGCGGTGTCGGCTGATCCGGATTGCCCATGCCGAAATCGACGATGTCCTCGTCGCGCGCTCGCGCCTGCGCCTTGAGGTCATTGACGATGTTGAATACATAGGGCGGCAGGCGCTTGATGCGCTGGAATTCCTCGTTCAAGGCGGTCCCCTCGGGCCGTTCGTTTGATCACGATCGGGATCGATTCCCGAAAGCCGCAATGATAACGCGTGAACGCTAAAATTGCCTCCCGGGACTGTCAAACGCTATCGTTAGCGCATGAAGATGAGTCTCGACGGTGCCGATGGCACTTACCGCATTCAGGGATACGCCGACGGCGAAATCCGCATCAACGATGTCCGTTATCGCGAGAGTCTGCTCGTGGCCCCCGACACGCTCATTACGGAGTGGGGTCCCGGCTCGCTGGAGGCGATCGGTCACACCGACTTCAAGCCGGTGCACGAGCTAGACCCCGAGGTTGTGCTACTTGGCACCGGTACCCGACAGATCTTTCCCGGTCGCGAACTCATGCTCGGCCTGCTCGAAAGTGGTATCGGCCTCGAGGTCATGGATACGGCCTCGGCCTGCCGCACCTACAATGTCCTCATGTCCGAGGGCCGGCGGGTGGTGGCGGCGCTGGTCATCGATCAGGGCAGATAAGCGGTCGGATCCACCGGCTGGCCGCGCTCGCGCAACTCGAAGTGTAACTCCCCCGGGTGCTCGTCACTGGCCCCGACGCGGGCGATGGTCTCGCCGCGATTCACACTGTCACCCTCCTCCACCAGCAGTTCGCGATTATAGCCGTAGGCGGTCAGAAAGCGCTCGTTGTGCTTGATGATCACGAGGTTGCCGTAGCCGGGCAGGCCGCTGCCGCTGTAGACGATATTCCCGCTCGCCGATGCGCTGACCGGGCTGCCCGGCTCGGCGGCAATCCCGATGCCCTGTTTGCCGGCCGCATTGGCGTCATACTGGCGCACGACTCGCCCTTCAAGCGGCCACTGCCAGCGATCCGGGTCGTCGCGATCCGGCGTTGGCGCGCGCTCGGATGCCGGGGCGGGTTCTGAATCCGGCCTGCTTTGCGGATCGGCCGCCGCGGTGCGACTGCGTCGGCTCTGCCCGCTCGGCGGACGCAGCCGCAGGCGCTGGCCGGGATAGATTACATACGGCGCATCGATGCCGTTCCAGCGGGCGACCTCGCGGAAATCGAGCCCGGCCGCGAACGCGATCTGGTAGAGCGTATCGCCCTCGCGAACGGTGTAGGTGGCAGGCGTACCGGCACTCACGCCCAACTCGCGCGAGGCGCGGTCGGCGGCATAGTCGAACTCGGCGCAACCGGCGAGTGCGAGTAACAGCAGTCCCCACCCCGCCAGCAGCCGCCTTAAAACGACAGGTAGGCGGCGATCCCGAGCAGCACAATGACACTGCACCAACCGATCCGCTCCATGTAACGTCGCAGCCACGGTTCAGCCCGCGGCCCGCCCCAGCTGATGACACCGGCGACGAGGAAAAACCGTGCACCGCGACCGAGCAGCGACGCCAGGACGAAGGGCAGCCAGGCCACCGCCATCGCACCGGCGGCGATCGTGAAGACCTTGTAGGGGATGGGCGAGAAACCGGCGACCAGTACCACCCAGAACCCCCAGTCCAGGAACCAGCGCCGCGCCTGCTCGTAGGCCGCTTCATAGCCGGCATCCTGGATAAGCGGTAACACGACCTCGAGGCCAAGCAGACCGATCAGGTAGCCGAGAACGCCCCCGGCGACCGAAGCGCCCGTCGTCAGTGCGGCGAGTCGCAGCGCACGCTTCGGTCGGGCCATGCACATCGGCGCGAGCATGACATCGGGGGGAACGGGAAAGAATGAACTCTCGGCAAAGCTCAGCCCGGCGAGCATCCATGGCGCCCGTCGATGCCGCGACCACCCGAGCACCCGGTCATAGAGCGCGGTGAAGAGGGCCATTACTCGACGCCCCCGCGCATTGGCACGAAACTCACCGCCTCGATCGCCTCCTCGACGAGGTCCCCGTCCCGGCGATGCCAGATACGCAGTTCCTGCGCCGCACCGCCTCCCACCGGCGCGATCAACCGGCCATCCTCCGCAAGCTGCTCGAACAGCGCGGCCGGCACCGCCTCGGGGGCGGCGGTAAGGACGATCGCATCAAACGGGCCGGCGGCACTCCACCCCGCGTAGCCATCGCCCAGCCGCTGGCGGATATTGTTGGTCCCCAGCTGGCGGAACAGCCGCCGACTGCGCTCATGAAGCGCGCCGACCCGCTCGATGGTGTGAACGCGGGCCCCGAGTTCGGCAAGCACCGCCGCCTGGTAACCCGACCCCGTGCCGATCTCGAGGATATGCGCCGGGATACCGTCGCGAATCAGGATCTCGGTCATTCGAGCCACCACGAAGGGTTGGGAAATCGTCTGCCCGTGACCGATCGGCAGTGCCGTGTCCTCGTACGCTCGTGATGCCAGCGCCTCGTCGACAAACAGGTGGCGCGGGATACGGCAGATGACGTCGAGCACCCGTCGATCCTCGATACCCGCCCTCTCGAGCCGCGCCACGAGTCGCTCGCGGGTGCGGCGGGAGGTCATACCAATTCCCTGCATCCGCCGCGCGTCCATCAACGCAGCCCCTCGATCCACCCGGCCACCGAGTCGAGTGCCGTATACCGGGTCAGATCCACCTGCATCGGGGTGATGGAGATGGCGTTGCGCTCGATGGCATCGAAATCGGTCCCGGGCCCGGCATCCTGCCGCGCTCCCGGGGGACCGATCCAGTAGATCGTTCGCCCCTTCGGGTCCTTGTCGCGAATCGCCGCCTCGGCCCGATGCCGGCTGCCGAGACGCGTCGCCTCGATACCGGTGACGGCATCCCAGGGCACATCGGGGATGTTGACGTTGAGGATGGTATCCGCCGGCAAGGGATCGCGGTGGAGCTGCTCCATCAGTC
This sequence comes from Spiribacter vilamensis, assembly GCF_004217415.1. Lineage (NCBI taxonomy): Bacteria > Pseudomonadati > Pseudomonadota > Gammaproteobacteria > Chromatiales > Ectothiorhodospiraceae > Spiribacter > Spiribacter vilamensis. The sequence goes on along the minus strand of NZ_SHLI01000001.1, from coordinate 725,231 downwards.
GACGGGCAAGAGTGGCCGCCGTTTCGTAATGCTCGGGCGCATCACCCACCAGCGAGATCGCAATCGCGGGCAGCCCCAGCGTACGCCCCTCCATGGCGGCGGCGACGGTACCACTGTAGAGCACGTCGTCGCCCAGGTTGCCGCCGGCGTTGATCCCGGAAATCACCATGTCGGGCAGCGCCTCGAGCAGGCCCGTGGTCGCGAGGTGGACGCAGTCGGTGGGCGTACCGTCGACCCGGAACACCCCGTTACGGATCTCCTCGACCCGTATCGGCTGATCCAGTGTCAGCGAGTTGCTCGCACCGCTTCGATCGCGTACCGGTGCAACCACCGTCACCGTGCCCTGCTCCGCCAGTTCGGCGGCCAGGGTGCGGATGCCGGTCGACTCGTAGCCATCGTCATTACTCACCAGAATTCTCATGTAAGGTCCTTTTCTCGCTGGGCTTTTGCCCATGTACTATACCGATCAACAGGCGCTGCGGGAGTCGGCCATGGAAGATCATGATTCAGATACGGCGCTGTTCCGGGCGGCCATGGAGGATGTCAATCCACTCGAGCAGGGTGATGCGGCGGATCTCCGCCGTCGCCGCCCACCACCGGTTCCGGGGCAGCGACGGGCCGATGATCGGGCCGTCCTGCGCGAGCTCGCCGAGGGCGAGCGCGATGGCTCGGAGCTCGGCGCCGAACTCGGCGAGGCACTCGCCTGGTCGCGTGCGGGACTGCATCGCAAGACCCTGCGCCGGCTGCGGCGCGGCGAGTTCAGCGTCATGGCCGAGCTCGACCTGCACGGCCACACCGCCGACTCCGCGCGGCGGCTGATGCACGACTTCCTCAATGAGTGCCATCGCCGTCATATGGGTTGCGTTCGCGTCATCCATGGCAAGGGACGCCGCTCGTCGAACGCGGGCCCGGTACTCAAGGGCCAGGTCGATCGCTGGCTGAGGCAGCGTGACGATGTCCTCGCCTTCTGCTCCGCGCGACCCGTGGACGGCGGCACCGGGGCGCTCTACGTCCTGCTGCGGCGCTGATCAGCACTCGGCTTCCGCCACCAGCTCACGCAGCACGACGGTGGCATACGCCCCGCGTGTCAACCAGAACCGAAGCTGCCAGGTAGCCGGATCCAGCTGCAGCGCGGCAAGCCCGTGAACGCTGAGCCGCAGTGCGCGGCGATCGGCGACCACCCGCTGCGACGCCAGCGACTCGATCCAGGGTGACCACTCTGCCAGTACGCCCGCCTCGCGTTCCGCAAGCGTTTCAGAGAGCGCCTGCCCGCGGTTTTCCGCCCCCGGCATGGGGCCGGTGGGATGGATCCGCAGCCCGGCCGCCCGGCGGCGATTGAAAAGGGCCTCCTCCGTCTCGGCGGTAAACAGGCTGCCACGACCATCAAGGGTCAGCAGATCGCCGGGCCGCGGCCAGCGCCAGTCACCGTCCCGGACCCGCTGCGCCAGGACGGCGTTGAACATCGCCGAACGCGCCGCTGAGATCAGCATGCTGCGGTCGTTGCGCGAGCGCGGTCGGCCGGTTCCGGCGAACCAGTCACGGGCCCGGACGAGATTATTGTCGTCACGCCCGAACCGCTGGCGACCGAAGTAATTGGGGACGCCATGCCGGGCCAGGGTAACCACGCGCCGCGCCATCGCCCCGGGCGAGGCCTCGACATCGCGCAGGGTGAGCGTGAACTCATTGCCGCTGAGCGCACCCACCGGCAGCTTGCGCCGATGCCGATCGATCTCGAGGATCTCGAGCGATGCCGTCTCATCAGCGAGCACCATGCCACCCGCCGGGCAGGCCGCATTCACATGCCAGGGCACGGAGAGCCACTGAGTAGTGACGGCAACCCGGTCCTTGCGGCCGGCATAGCCGATGCCCCGGCGGTCCACCTGCCAGTGATCGGCGATGATCTGGATGGCACGCATCGTCGTCAGACCACGCTTGCGAATACGCACAAGGAGATGCGGACCGGCGCCCTCGGCCGTAAACCCGAGCCGCTCATCGACCTGGAAATCCTCCGGGATCGCGGCGATCGTTGCCCGCCCCGGCGGCGGGCCCCAGGCAAACGGCAGTGAGTCGATGGCGCTCAAGGGCACTCGATCATCGCCACGGCGGTCGCGGCGATGCCCTCTCCCCGACCGGTAAACCCCATCCACTCGAGCGTTGTCGCCTTGAGGTTGATCGCCGTCGGATCCACCTGCAGATCCGCCGCGATGCATTCGATCATCGCTGGCAAGTGACTCGCGAGCCTGGGGCGCTGGGCGATGATCGTCGCGTCGACATTGCCGACGCTCCAGCCCCGTTCGGCGAGCGTTGAGTGCACCTGCCGCAGCAGCAGTCGACTGTCGATACCCGCGTAAGCGGCGTCGGTATCCGGGAAATGATGGCCGATATCGCCCAGGCCGCCGGCGCCGAGCAGCGCATCACAAATCGCGTGCAAGAGCACATCGCCGTCGGAATGGGCGGCGAGTCCGAAGTCGAACTCGACCTCGATGCCACCCAGAACGAGCGGCCGGTCGCTGACCAGTCGATGGGCATCGACCCCCTGTCCGATTCGCATCATGCCTCGTCTCCCGCACGCTGTCGGTCGAGCGCCCAGGCAAGCCAGCGCGCATCATCCGGATAGGTGTATTTGATGTTGCCCGGATCACCCGCCACCAGCCGGGGCCTTGCGCCGAGTCGTTCCATGGCCTGGGCCTCGTCCGTCACCACTGCGCCCGATGCCATCGCAAGGGCGGACTCGAGCCGGCCGAGGGGGAAGAGCTGCGGCGTCATCGCCTGCCAGAGGCCGTCCCGTGAGGGCGTGGATGCGACCCGCCCCTCGTCGTCCGCGCGCTTGAGCGTGTCGCGGACCGGCGCAGCCAGCAGCCCGCCATCGGGGTCGTCGCCGACGTGGTCAATGAGTCGACGGATATCGCCCTGTGTTACCGCCGGGCGGGCCGCGTCATGAACGAGGACACGGTCGGTGGCATCGGCGCCCCAGTCGCGCAGCGCCGCGAGCCCCGCCTGGACGGAGGCCTGTCGTTCGCCACCGCCGATACAGTCGCGCCACCGCGGGTCGCCACGGGGCATTACCGCCTCGAGGCATGTGTCATCGGCACTGCGCACGATCATGACGCCGGCGATTGCGGGGATGCCGAGCAGCGCATCCACCGACCAGGCCAGCACCGGGCGCCCGGCGATCGCATGATACTGCTTGGGACGGACCGAACCCATGCGTCGACTGGTCCCGGCCGCCACAATCACCCCCCAGAGCCGATACTCAGTCACGCGGAATAATGACCCGGTAGAACTGTTCGTCGGCGCCGATCATGCCCATGTCGCGACGTGCGCGCTCCTCGACGCTCTGCAGCCCGCTGCGCAGGTCCGCCACATCGGCGGCCAGGGCCGCATTACGCTCGTCGAGACGCTCGTTCTCGGCACGTTGCTCGGCGACGGCGGCCTGCATCCGGCGCATGGCCGGGATGCTGCCCTCCCCGACCCACAGGCGGAACTGCAGCACCAGGATCAACAGCGCCAGGCCTGTCGCGATCAAGCGCATGGCCGGGTTCAGGCACCCATCCGGCGCAGATTAGGGAAGGCCGCCCGGCCGGCATAGCGCGCCCGGTCACCCAGTGTCTCTTCGATGCGCAGCAGCTGGTTGTACTTGGCGACACGATCGGAGCGGCACAACGATCCGGTCTTGATCTGCGTGGCGGTGCTGGCGACCGCCAGATCGGCAATGATCGTATCCTCCGTCTCCCCCGAGCGGTGCGAGACGATCGCGGAGTAACCGGCCCGATCAGCCATGCTGATGGCATCCAGGGTCTCCGTGAGCGTGCCGATCTGGTTGAATTTGATCAGAATCGAGTTGCCGATTCCCGCATCGATTCCCGACTGGAAGATGCGGGTGTTGGTAACGAACAGATCGTCGCCCACCAGCTGCACACCCTCGCTGATCTGCCGGGTGAGCGCGGCCCAGCCCGTCCAGTCGTCTTCACCCATGCCATCCTCGATGGAGATGATCGGATAGCGGGCTGCCCAGTCGGCCAGCACCGCGGCGAAGCCCTCGGCATCGAAACGGCGATCCTCCGAGGCGAGATAGTACTCGCCGTTCTCGCAGAACTCGGAACTCGCCGCATCCAGGGCCAGCCAGACCTGCTCGCCCGGCGTGTAACCGGCGGCGCGCACCGCCTCGAGGATTACCTCGATCGCCGCCTCGTTGGACGGGAGGTCCGGTGCGAAGCCGCCCTCGTCGCCCACGGCGGTGGAGAGCCCGCGGTCGGCAAGGACTTTCTTGAGCGCATGAAAGATCTCGGTGCCGCAGCGCAGGGCATCGCTGAAACGGTCGAAGCCGATGGGCATGACCATGAACTCCTGGATGTCGACGCTGTTGCTGGCATGCGCCCCACCGTTGAGGATGTTCATCATCGGTACCGGCAGGGTGTATTCCCCGGCCGGCGTGAGATAGGCGAACAGCGACTGCCCTGCCGAGTGCGCAGCGGCCTGCGCCACCGCCAGCGACGCCCCCAGCAGCGCGTTGGCCCCCAGGCGGCTCTTGTTCTCGGATCCGTCCAGCTCGATCAGCCGCTCGTCGATGGCGCGCTGATCCTCGGCCATGCTGCCGGTCAGCGCGTCATTGATCTCGCCGTTGACGTTGGCAACGGCCTGCAGCACGCCCTTACCCAGATACCGCGACTTGTCCCCGTCACGCAGCTCCACGGCCTCGCGGGCGCCGGTGGAGGCACCGGAGGGCACCGCCGCCCGGCCAATGCTGCCGTCGCTGAGTGTTGCCTCGGCCTCGAGGGTCGGGTTGCCGCGCGAATCGAGGATCTCGCGGGCGTAGATGCGGGTAATACTGGGCATGGTGCCTCCTTTCAGTGTTCGTTTTCGGCGAATCCGTGCTGCTTGACCACGCTATCCAGCGCCAGCAATGCATCGAGCAACGCCGGTAGCCGGTCGAGCGGCCAGCTGTTCGGGCCATCGCTGAGCGCGTTTGCCGGATCGGGGTGGGTTTCCATGAAAAGGCCACTGACGCCGGCAGCGACGGCGGCACGGGCGAGTACCGGGACATGCTCGCGCTGGCCACCGGATGCACTCCCCTGCCCGCCGGGCAACTGGACGGAATGCGTGGCATCGAAAATCACCGGGGCGCCGGTTGCCCGCATCGCCGCCAGCGAGCGCATATCCGCGACCAGGTTGTTGTAGCCAAAGCTGACGCCGCGCTCGCAGACGGTAATCCGGGTGTTCCCGGTGGCCTTCGCCTTGTCGACGACATGCGACATGTCCCAGGGCGCGAGGAACTGTCCCTTTTTGATATTCACCGGACGGTTACAGGCCGCTACCGCCTGGATGAAGTCGGTCTGACGGCAGAGAAAAGCCGGTGTCTGCAGCCAGTCAACGACGTCGGCCACCTCGTCGAGCGGCGTGTACTCGTGGACATCGGTCAGCACCGGGATATCGAATCGCTCGCGCACCGCCGCCAGTGTCTCCAGCCCCTTTGCCTGACCGGGACCGCGGTAACTGCTCGCAGACGACCGGTTGGCCTTGTCGTAGGAGGCCTTGAAGACAAAGGGGATACCCCGTTGCGTGGTCATCTCGGTCAACTGCTCGGCAATCGCCAGCGTGGCTGAATGCGACTCGACCACACAGGGCCCGGCGATCAGGCAGAGCCGTTGATCGAGCCCCAGCTCATGGCCCTGCACGCGGATCGTCACGGTTCGCCGTCCGCGTCTGCATCGCGCTGCACGGTAGCGGCGGCGATGAAATCGGTAAATAGCGGATGGCCATCCCGGGGCGTCGAGGTGAACTCGGGATGGAACTGGCAGGCGAGGAACCAGGGATGATCCGACAGCTCCACCGCCTCGACCAGATGCGTATCCCCCGACCAGCCGGCGATTACCAGTCCGGCCTCGGTAAGCCGGTCGGCGTAGCCGTTGTTGAACTCATAGCGATGGCGGTGGCGCTCACGAATGACATCCTTGCCATAAATGCGATGGAACCGAGTCCCGCGAACCAGCGTCGACGCCTGCGCCCCGAGCCGCATCGTGCCGCCCAGATCGGAGTCGGTATCGCGATATTCACGCAGTCCCTCGGCGTTCATCCACTCGGTGATCAGCCCGATGACCGGATGCCGGGGATGGGTCACGAACTCGGTACTGTGCGCCCCCTCGAGGCCGGCGACATGGCGCGCGTACTCGATGACCGCCACCTGCAGTCCCAGGCAGATACCGAGGAACGGAACGCCCTCGCGCCGGGCATAACCGGCGGCGGCGATCTTGCCCTCGATACCCCGTTCGCCGAAGCCGCCCGGCACCAGGATCGCGTCGACGTCGTTGAGCAGCGAGGTGCCCTCGCGCTCGATCTCTTCCGAGTCGACATAGCGGATATGCACCTTCCGGTGGGTCTGGATGCCGGCGTGACGAAGGGCCTCGTTGAGCGACATGTAGGCATCCGCCAGGTCGACGTACTTGCCGACCATGGCCACGGTAACCTCCCCGGCAGGCGAGTCCATGGCCTCCACGACATGGGCCCAGTCATTCAGCGTGGCGGGCGGCAGGGTCAGCCCGAGTTTTTCCGCCACGATGCCGTCCAGCGCCTGCTCGTGGAGCATGGCGGGGACCTTGTAGATGTTGTCGACGTCGAGCGCGGAAATCACGGCCCGGGGCTCGACATTGGTGAACAGGGCGATCTTGCGGCGCTCCTCGGCCGGAATCGGCATCGATGCCCGGCAGACCAGGATGTCCGGCTGAATGCCGATGCTGCGCAGCTCCTTGACCGAGTGCTGGGTCGGCTTGGTCTTCATCTCGCCGGCGGCCTCGATCCAGGGCAGCAGCGTCAGGTGGATGAAAAGACAGCGCTCGCGGCCGAGTTCCGTGCCCATCTGGCGGATCGCCTCGAGGAACGGCAGCGATTCGATGTCGCCCACGGTCCCGCCAATCTCGATCAGCGCCACATCCGCGTCACCGGCGCCGTGCTCGATACAGCGCTTGATCTCGTCGGTGATATGCGGAATGACCTGGACGGTGCCTCCCAGGTAATCACCGCGACGCTCCTTGCGGATGACACTCTCGTAGATCCGCCCGGTGGTGTGGTTGTTGGCCTGGGCGGCGCGCATGCGCACGAACCGCTCGTAATGGCCCAGATCCAGGTCGGTTTCGGCGCCATCGTCGGTGACGAATACCTCGCCATGCTGGAAGGGACTCATGGTCCCGGGGTCGACGTTGATGTAGGGGTCGAGCTTGACCATGGTCACGCTCAGGCCCCGGGCCTGCAGGATACTGCCCAGGGAGGCGGCGGCGATGCCCTTGCCCAGTGAGGACACGACACCGCCGGTAATAAAGATAAATCGCGTCATGATACCGTCGGTCTGGTGGCAAATCGGGGTGGCGGGAACCCCTTGGAATAGAGCGAGAAGTTAGCAGAAGGACCGGGTCGGCACAATCTGGGGCCCGCGAAGAGATTCACGCCGCCGGTGCGAAAAGCCGTTGCCAGTCGGGACCGTTGGCGAGCGGCCGGGGCGCGAAGTCGAGCCCGATGCCGGTGGCATCCCCCGCACGCTCGGCGCCGATGCGCGTTGTGCCGAGTCCTGCTACCGCCAGGCATCGATCATGCTCGTCGACCAGGGCCGGCAGTCGATCGCGCCACCACGGGGGGACGCCACGCTCGCGCTGGAGCTCGCGAATCGACCCGCGCCGCCGCCCCGACAGGGCAATCCTCTCCCCGGCATGGGGCACACGCAGCCAGAGCGGCTCGGCCAGAGCCGGTGACCAGAATACCTCGCCAAGATCACCCCAGGCCTCCCGGGCCCGCCCCGGCGGTACTTGGCTCGGCGTGGGCACGGCGGGGAGCGGTCGTGGCAGGCGAAACAGCCATCCCCGGTGGCGTCGCACCGCAAAGGCGGACCAGGCCAGGACCGGATCGCGATCCTGCGCGGCGCTCACCAGTGCCGCCTGTCCGGCTGCCAGACGACGCGCGCCCGGGGGGCGTTGTCCACCATCCCGGATCCAGGCCCTGAGCATGGCCCGATCGAGCACGTCATCGCCCGAGGCGCAATCGGTCACGGCGAGCGGTCCATCGCCGGCGGTTGAACCGCACTGGCGACGATCGCGGAGCAGCCGATCGGTCAGCCGGCCCTGCTCCCGCGCATGGGTCGCCAGGCGAACGGCCGCCGCATTCGCCCGGGGCCAGCGCGCCTCGATCGCAGGGATAACGCGGTGGCGGAGGTAGTTTCGATCATGATCGAGCGAGGCGTTGCCCGGATCGTCGATCCAGCTCAGGCCATGCCGACGCGCATGCGCCTCGAGCTGCGCGCGTGATACCGCCAGCAGGGGACGGATCAACCAGCCGGGCCCGAGCGGCATCGCCGGCTGGATGCCGGCCAGGCCCGCCGGCCCCGTGCCTCTCAGCAGCCGATAGAGCAGGGTTTCGAGCTGATCATCGGCGTGGTGGGCGGTGAGCAGGCACTCATCGGCCTGCAGCGCCTCGCCGAGCACGCGATAGCGGTCGGCCCGGGCGGCCGCCTCGATCCCGTCGCCACGCCGATCGATGCTGATCGTCCGCGTGTCAACGGTAATCCCCAGCCGCTCACCCGTTCGCCGGCAATGTGCCGCCCAGTGGTCGGCCTGTTCATGCAGACCATGATGCACGTGCACCGCTCGAACGGGCCTTTCGACCTGCGCAGCGAGATGGAGTAGCACGGTGGAATCGACCCCGCCGCTGAAGGCAACGACCAGCCCGGCGGCGTTTGCCGGCAGTGCCGCCTCGATGACGCCGGCGTTCAGCGCATCCGCCGCGGGCGGATCAGCCCTTGAAGTCACCCAGCGCCATCAGTCGCTCGTAACGCTCGGCGCACAGGGTCCGGATGTCCAGCGAGGCCAACTCTGACCAGTGCCGTCCGAGCGCCTCGCCCAGGCGCTGCGCCATGTCCGCCCAGTCCCGGTGGGCGCCGCCGAGGGGTTCCTCGATCACCTCGTCGGTCAGCCCCAGTTCCGCGAGACGCGTCGCCGTAATCCCCATGGCCTCGGCGGCGTCGGCGGCCTTGTCGGCGCTTTTCCAGAGAATCGACGCGCAACCCTCCGGCGAGATCACCGAGTAGGTGCTGTACTGGAGCATCAGCAGCCGGTCACCCACACCAATCGCCAGGGCCCCGCCGGAGCCCCCCTCGCCAATCACCGTGCAGATGACCGGCGTCTTCAGGCCCGACATCGCGAAGAGATTGTGGGCGATCGCCTCGCTCTGCCCGCGCTTTTCCGCCTCCACTCCCGGGTAGGCACCGGGCGTGTCGATAAACGTGAATACCGGCAGGGAAAAGCGCTCCGCCATCTCCATGAGCCGCTTGGCCTTGCGATAGCCTTCCGGCCGAGGCATGCCGAAATTCCGCGCGATCTTCTCCCGGGTGTCGCGCCCCTTCTGCTCGCCGATGACCATGACCGGAGCGCCATCGAGCCGGGCGAGGCCACCGACAATCGCGGCATCATCGGCGAATGCCCGATCGCCGTGGAGCTCCTCGAAATCGGTGAATATCGCCTCGATGTAATCCAGCGCATAGGGCCGGTACGGGTGGCGCGCAAGTTGCGAGACCTGCCAGGGCGTCAGGTTGCGGAAGATCTGCTCGGTGAGCTGTCGGCTTTTCTGGCGTAGCCGCACCAGCTCGTCACTGATATTGATCTCGGCGTCATCATTGACGTAGTGCAGCTCCTCGATCTTTGCCTCGAGCTCGGCGATGGGACGCTCGAACTCGAGGAAATTCAGATTACTTGCCGCCAATGCCGCACTCCCCTGCCCAAAAGAAACCTGATGTTAGCACGCGCCTAGCGGCGGTAGTCGACGGCCACCCGATCGCTCGCCAGGAGGCGTGTCAGCGCGTCGATCAGCTCCGGCTCGGGCCGGACCCGCCACTCATCACCCAGGCGCAGCCGGGCCAGCGCCCCGTCGGCCTCGTAATCGATACAGACCCGGCACTCACCCTGCTGATAGGGAGTGAGCGTCTGTTGCAGTGCCGGCACGAAACCGTTGCCGGCCTCGGCGGCCGCCACGCGCAATACAAGCCGACGCGCGAACTGCAGCCGCGCACCGGCCAGGTCGTGAACCCGTTCGGCCGACACGCGATAGCCATCGCTGAACTCGTCATAACCGAGATCACCCTCGACGACGATCAGCTGATCCTTCTCGAGCAGGTGACGGAAACGCTGATAGACATCGCCGAAGAGGATCACCTCCATCCGCGCGGTCCGGTCGTCGAGGGTCACGAACCCGAGCCGACGGCCGCTCTGGGTCACCCGGCTGCGCACAGCGACCACCAGGCCGGCAAGGACAACGCGCGGCTCGCTGTCGCCCCGGCCGCTCCCCCGCTCGAGCCCGGCCGTCGCCTGGTTGAGTCGGCAGGTGACAAAACCCGACAGCTCCGCCTCGTGCTCCTCGATGGGATGCCCGGTGAGGTAGAGACCCAGCGTCTCCTTTTCGGCGGTCAGGCGATCCCGCTCCGCCCATTCCGGTCGGTGCCGCACGGACTCGTCACCACTCGGTGTCGCATCCCGCGACGAGCCCAGGCCGAACAGATCGTTCTGACCGATCTCGGCGTTGCGGCTCTGCTGCTCCGCCGCCTGCAGCGCCGCTGGCAGCGTCGCCATGGCCGACGCGCGGTTGGGACTGAGCGCATCGAGACTGCCGGAGCGGATCAGTGCCTCGAGCACGCGGCGGTTGACGCGGCGCAGATCGATCCGCCGGCACAGGTCATGGAGATCGGTGAATGCGCCGCCGGCCCGTCGTGCCTCGATGATCGCCTCGACGGCGGCATGACCGACGCCCTTGACTGCGCCGAGCCCGTACACGACTCCGCCGTGGTCCGGTGCCTGGAACATCCAGTCGGAGCGGTTGACGTCCGGTGGCGCCACCTCCAGCGACATCGCCCGGCATTCGTCGATCAGCGTGACCACCTTGTCGGTGTTGTCCATATCGGAGGACAGCACCGCCGCCATGAAGGCGGCCGGGTAATGCACCTTCAGCCAGGCGGTCTGATAGGAGAGCAGCGCATAGGCGGCCGAGTGTGACTTGTTGAAGCCGTAACCCGCGAATTTCTCCATCAGGTCGAACAGCCCCTCGGCCTGCGCCGGGGGCAGGCCCTGCCGCCTCGCACCGGCGAGGAAGATATCCCGCTGCTTGGCCATCTCCGAGGCCTTTTTCTTGCCCATCGCCCGGCGCAGCAGATCGGCCTCGCCGAGGCTGTAACCGCCCACCGTCTGGGCGATCTGCATGACCTGCTCCTGGTAGAGGATCACGCCGTAGGTGGGCTCGAGAATCGGCTTGAGGTCGGCGTGGTGCAGCTCCGGTGTGGGATAGGCCACCGGCTTGCGGCCATGCTTTCGATCGATGAAATCCTCGACCATGCCCGACTGCAACGGCCCGGGCCGGAACAGCGCCACCAGTGCGATGATGTCCTCGAAGCTGTCCGGGCGCAGGCGGCGAATCAGGTCTTTCATGCCCCGCGACTCGAGCTGGAACACCGCCGTGGTCTGGCATTCCTTGAGCCGGTCGAACGTGCGCGGATCGTCGAGGGGGATGGTCGCGATATCGAGCGCCGTCTCCCCCTGCTGCCCACGCAGCGCATTCACCGCGCGCACCGTCCAGTCGATGATGGTCAGGGTCCGCAGCCCGAGGAAGTCGAATTTAACGAGCCCGACGGCCTCGACGTCGTCCTTGTCTAGCTGGGTGGCGAGCCCGCCGCCGCCCGGCTCGCAGAAAAGCGGCGAGAAGTCGGTCAGATCGCTGGGCGCGATCACGACGCCACCGGCGTGCTTGCCGACATTGCGTGACAGCCCCTCGAGCCGTTGAGCCAGATCCAGCAGGAAGCGCACATCGTCGTCCTGCTCACGGAGCTGGCGTAGATCGGCCTCATGGCCCAGCGCCTTGTCGAGGGTCATGCCGACCTCGAAGGGGATCAGCTTGGCGATCCGGTCGACATAGCCGTAGGCGTGTCCGAGCACCCGCCCCACGTCACGAACGACCGCGCGGGCGGCCATGGTGCCGTGGGTTGCGATCTGCGAGACCTTTTCGCGGCCGTAGCGCTCAGCGACGTAGTCGATCACCCGGTCGCGCTTTTCCATGCAGAAGTCGACGTCGAAATCGGGCATGGAGACGCGTTCGGGGTTGAGGAAACGCTCGAAGAGCAGGTCGTAGCGCAGCGGATCCAGATCGGTGATATCGAGCGCATAGGCAACCAGCGAGCCGGCGCCCGAACCCCGTCCCGGACCCACCGGGATGTCCTGCGACTTCGCCCAGCGGATGAAGTCGGCGACGATAAGGAAATAGCCGGGAAACCCCATCTCGATGATGACACCCAGCTCGTGCTCGAGCCGTTCGCGGTAATCGGCCTCGCTCCCGCCCGGTGTGCCCAGCCGCTGAATGCGCTGATCAAGGCCGGCACGGGCCTGGTCACGCAGGTAGTCGTCGATACCCTGGTTCGCCGGTACCGGGAAATCCGGCAGCACGTTCTGGTCGAGCGTCAGGGAGAGATTGCAGCGGCGGGCGATGGCGAGTGTATTGTCGAGCGCCTCGGGCAGGTCGGCGAACCGCGCCATCATCTCATCGGGACTGCGCAGGAACTGCGAATCGCTGTAGTGGCGCGGGCGGTTGTCATCCTGCAGGGCCCGGCCGTCGTGAATGCACACGCGGGCCTCGTGGGCCTCGAAATCGTCGGCCGCCAGAAACCGCACGTCATTCGTGGCCACCACCGGCACCTCGGCCTCGCCCGCCAGGGCCACGGCGGCGTGGACATGGGCATCATCGCCGGGCCGGCCGGTACGCTGGAGCTCGAGGTAGTAGCGATCACCGAAACGGGCCTGCCAGAACGCCAGCCGACGCCGGGCGAGATCGCCGTTACCGGCGACAAGCGCTTCACCGACGTCGCCACGTGCCCCGCCGGAGAGAACGATCAAGCCCTCGCTCCAGTCATCGAACCACTGCCGGTCGACCAGGGGCAGACCCTGCGCCTGCCCCTGGAGGTAGCTCGCGGTGATCAGGCGGGTGAGGTTGGCGTAACCGGCATCGTTCATGCAAAGGAACGTCATCGTGTGATGATCGTCGCGCTCACCGTCGGCAATGCGCAGATCGGCACCGATCAGGGGCTTGACCCCGGCCGCCACCGCCGCCGTATAGAACTTCACCATGCCGAAAAGATTGCCCTGATCGGTGACGGCGACGGCGGGCATACCCTGGCGGGCCGCCGCCTCGACCAGCGGTTTGACCCGCACCGTACCGTCGATCAGGGAGAATTCCGTGTGCAGATGGAGATGAACGAAACCTGATGCCATGACCTGATCCGGACCCGTGCGGAGAGAGATCCTTATGCTACCGCTCAGGGCGTTCCGGATGATAGGTGCCCGTCGCCGCGCGCACTGGTGCAAAGCTTCGTCGATGCGCCGCACAGGGGCCATGGCGCCGGAGTCGTTCGCGATGCAGCGCGGTGGGATAGCCGCGGTGACGGTCGAAGCCGTACTCGGGGAACCGGGCATGCAGCTCGAGCGCGCACCGATCGCGGTAGACCTTGGCGATGATCGAGGCCGCGGCGATCGCGGGTACCCGATCATCCCCCCCGATCACCGCCATCGCCGGACAGGCCACGGCCGGGCAGTCGCGGCCATCGACCCGGATCGCTGACGGCCTCGGATCGAGCGCTTCCACCGCCCGCTGCATGGCGAGCAGGCTGGCCTGGCGGATGTTCAGGCGATCGATCTCCTCGACACCCGCGATCGCGATCTCCCAGCCGAGCGCCGATGCCCGAATCCGCGCATCCAGCTGTTCACGGCGTTTCGCCGACAGGCGTTTGGAGTCGCGAAGCCCTGACCAGTCCACCGAGGGGTCGAGGATCACCGCCGCCGCGACCACCGGACCGGCCAGTGGCCCCCGCCCGACCTCATCGACACCGGCTACTGCGGGGTCGATATCATCCCGCGTCATGGATGGACCCCCCGCTCGGCCAGCAGGTCTGCGACGCCGTTGGCCGCCCCTTCGCTGGCATCTCGGCGAAGACTGTCGTGGAGGGCGGCGAAGCGCGTCGCAATGGCATCCCGCTCTCCGGGTGTCTCGAGCAGTGTCGTGAGTGCAGCGGTAAGGTTGCCGGGCTCGGCCTCGTCCTGGACGAATTCCGGCATCAGCATTTCGCCGGCCAGCAGGTTGGGCATGGCGAAGTAGGGAATACGCAGGCTGCGTCGCGCCAGCATCGCAGTCAGGCGATTGACGCGGTAGGCCATCACCGAGGGGCAGCGCAGCAGCATGGCCTCGAGCGTGGCCGTCCCGGAGGCGATCAACCCCGCGTCGGCGGCCGCCAGGATCGTTCGCGCCTCGCCGTCGATGACCTCGATCGGCAACCGATCGGCACGTGCATCGATAGCCGCCTGGATCCGTGCCCGCAGCGCCGGTGTCGCGGCCGGCACGAAAAATCGGACATCGGGGAAGCGCTCGACGATACGCGCCGCGACCGTCAGGAATAACGGCAGCAGGGCTTTCACCTCGCTGCCACGGCTGCCCGGCAGGATCGCGATCGCGGTGTCCCCCACCCCGAGATTCAGCTGCCGTCGCGCCGGTCCGGCATCGGCCAGCGGCTCGATGGCGTCGGCCAGTGGATGGCCGACGAAGCGGGCATCCACCCCCTGGTCCGTCAGGAACCGCTCCTCGAACGGGAAAATACAGAGCATGCGGTCAACGGCCTCGCGAATCAGCCCGATCCGCCCGCCGCGCCAGGCCCAGACCGTGGGGCTGACATACTGCAGGGTAGGAATGCCGACGGCCCGTAGCGAGCGCTCGAGCCCCAGGTTGAAGTCCGGCGCATCGATGCCGATGAAGACATCCGGCGGGTCGTCGATCCAGCGCCGGCGCAGGTCCCGGCGGATGCCGAGAATACGCGGCAGATGCGCCAGCACCTCGACAAAGCCCATGACCGAGAGCGCTTCCTGCGGGTGATAGCTGTGCAGCCCGGCCGCCTGCATGGCCGGCCCGCCAATCCCCTCGAAACGCGCTGTCGGGTAGCGTTTCGCCAATGACCGGATCAGCCCGGCCGCGAGGAAATCGCCGGAGAGCTCACCTGCGACCAGCGCGATACGCATGGCGCCGGGGTTCTAGCGGACGATGCCGCGGGGAGAGGCCTTCAGAAACGCCACGAACCGCTGCAGTGCCGGGTCGTCCGCCGCCTGTGCGCCAATGGACTCGATCGCCTCCTGGAGGCGCAGGCCACGTTTGTAGAGCGTCCGATAGGCGGATCGCAGGCGACGCTGGCCATCGGCATCGAAGCCGCGGCGGCGCATACCTTCACTGTTCATGCCATGCGGCGTCGCCGGGTCGCCGGCGACCATGACCCACGGCGGCACATCACGCCGGATACAGCTGCCCATCGAGGTAAAACAGCCCTCACCAAGCCGGCAGAACTGGTGCACCAGGGTAAACCCGCCCAGCGTCGCCCGGTCACCGACACTGACGTGGCCGGCGAGTGAGGCACCGTTGGCGAACACTACCCCCTGTCCGACCTGGCAGTCGTGGGCGATGTGGACGTAGGCCATGATCCAGTTGCCGTCACCGATGGATGTCACACCCCCGCCGTCCTGCGTGCCGCGATTGATCGTCACGAACTCGCGGATGGTGTTGTCACGACCGATTTCCAGCCGGCTGTCCTCGCCCTCGAACTTCTTGTCCTGTGGCTGCTCGCCCACCGAGGCGAACTGGAAGATACGGGTGCCGCCGCCGATACGGGTCGGGCCGTTGATAACCGCATGGGGACCGATGGTGCAGCCGGACTCGATCACCACGCCCGGCCCGATCACCGCGTAGGGACCGACTGCGGTATCCGGCGCGATGTCAGCGGCCGGATCGATGATCGCGGAGGGGTGGATAGCCGTCACGCCCCCTCCATCGTGCAGCGGATCCCGGCGCTGGTCACGAGGCGGTCATCGAGCTCGATCCGGGCCTTGAAGAGCCAGATGCCGCGGACCACCCGATCAAGCGTGGCGGTAATCAGTGGCCGATCGCCGGGCACGACCGGCTGCTTGAAGCGCGCCTCGTCGACACCCACAAGGTAGAACAGCGGCGGTGTTGCCGGCATTTCCGCCCCCGCATCGGCCTCGCGGGTCACATAAGCGAGAAGGCCGCAGGCCTGGGCCATCGACTCGACCAGGAGCACTCCCGGCATGATGGTCTTATCCGGGAAATGCCCCGGCACCCAGAATTCGGTAGCGCTCACGCCCTTGGCGGCGGTCAGGGATTCCCCCGGTGTGTAATCGAGCACCCGATCGATCATCAGGAAGGGGTATCGATGCGGCAGGCGCTGCCGGATTGCCTCGGGCCCCATCTGACGGTCGGTTGCGCCATCCTTCGGCTCAGCGCCCATCACGATCCTTTGCGGTTTCCATCATCCTCTCCAGTTTCTCCAGCCGGCGGGCCATGTCATCGAGCTGCCGGAATCGCACCGCGCTACGTCGCCATTCGCGCGTCGGCATTAGCGGGACGCCAGAGGAATACACGCCCGGATCATTGATACTGCCGGTAATCATGCTCATCCCGGTGAACGTCGAGCCGTCGGCGATTTCGATATGCCCGACAAAACCGACACCGCCCGCAATCCTACAGTATCGACCGATGCTCGTGCTCCCCGAGATGCCGGCATTCGCCGCGATCACGGTATGCGCACCAATCCGGACGTTGTGCGCGATCTGCACGAGGTTGTCGATCTTGCAACCGGTATCGATTCGAGTGTCGCCCTGGGACCCCCGGTCCACGGTGGTGTTGGCGCCGATCGAGACATCATCGCCAATCCATACCCGGCCCAGCTGCGGAACCGCTTCCCAGTGATCGCCGGCGTCGGCGAAACCGAACCCGGCGCTGCCAATCACCGCGCCCGACATCACCTCGACCCGATCACCGAGTCGGCTGCCGCCAAGTACCGACGCGTTGGCATCGATCCGGCATGCCACGCCGAGATGAACGCCGGCACCGATAACGGCGCCCGGGCCAATACGGCAATCCGCACCAATTCGCGCATCGGCCTCGATCACGGCCCGCGGCCCGATCATGGCGCTGGCATCCACCCTCGCCGTCGTCGACACCGAGGCGTCGGGGTGGATGCCGGGTACCGGTGACGGCCGAGGATTGAGCAATCCGGCAATCCGCGCAAAGACAAGGTAGGGATTGTCCGCCCGCAGCACGGCGAATCCGTAACCCTCGCTGGATTCCTGGCGCGGCAGGATCACGGCGGCGGCACGGGTATCCGCGAGCTGGCGACGATAGCGACGGTTGGCCAGAAAGCTGACATCCCTCGGCCCGGCCGTATCGAGCGACGCCACACCGGTGATCAGACCATTATCCGATCCTTCCAGCTCGGCGCCGGTCAGCCTCGCCAGCTCACCGAGCGTGTACCGCGTGCCAGCCACCGGCTCCCCCTCCATCACTCACCATCATTACCCTGCTCATACTGACGCTCGAGGCGCTCGATGATGCGATCGGTGATATTCACCGCCTCGCTCGCAAAGACAACGCCATCGCTCACCACCAGATCATAGCCCTGTTCCTCGGCGAAACGCTCGACAACCCGCAGAATGCGTTGCTGGAGATCACCCAGCGCTTCATTGCGCCGGAGGTTGAAGTCTTCGCGGAAGATCTCCTGCTGGCGCTGAATCTGCCGACGCTGATTGACGATGCGGCGCCGCAGCTCCTTCTCGGCCTCGCTATCGAGGTTCATGCGCTCGCTGGCGAGGCGATCCTCCAGTTCCCGCAGCGACTCCTGCAGCGCGATGATCTCCTCGTCGCGGGGCGCGAATTCCTCCTGGAGGCGCTGGCGGGCGGCATCGGCCTGCGGGGCTTCATCGGAGACCCGCCCCGGATTGACATAGCCGATGGCCATATCGGTATTTACCTGCGCCGACGCCATCGGCGCGACCAGCATCAGTAAGGCGGTTACGATCGCGCGGGCATTCATTCAGAAGCTGGCTCCAATGGTGAACTGGAAGCGCTGGGTGTTATCCCGGTCCCCTTCGTTGAGGGGTTCGGCAACGCTGACGGTGAACGGGCCGATCGGCGAATAGTAGACCAGACCGAGCCCTGCCGAGAAACGCAGGCCCGAGAACGCAATATCCGACTTGTAGTCGAGGCTGTCGCGCTCGCGGTCCCAGACCTGGCCGGCATCGACGAAGGTGGCGAGGCGCAGATTGTTGCCATCCTCGTCCCGGGCAAGCGGGAAGCGGATTTCGGCCCGACCCAGTGCGCGCAGGTTACCCCCCGTGGGATCGTCGTTCTCGTCCCGCGGTCCCAGCGAGTTCGCCTCGAAGCCGCGCACGGTTCGAATGCCACCGGCGAAGAAGTTCTCGTAGAACGGCAGGCGCTCGCCCTCGCCGTAGGCGTTGCCATAGGAGAGCGTGCCATCCAGCACGAGGGTGAACCGCTCACTCAGCGCGAAGTAGCGCGACTGCTCGTAGCTGAAACGGTAGTACTCGATGTCCGAAATCCGTGGCAGGGCGACCGCCAGGCTGAGTCGTTGCCGGGCACCGCTCGTCGGGAATATCGCGGTATCGCGTGAGTCCCGCGTCCAGGACAGATCGGTGAGGACGGCACGGTTGGACTTCCCGTTGCGGGTCTCGAAATCCCGTTGAAACGCGGTGGGGTTGGAAAAATCGAGGGACACGTCCTCGAAGGTCACGTCCGCCCCGAGGCGATCCGTGTCACTGACCGGGATCCGATAGCCGTAGGAGGCGCGCGCGGTCTTAACCCCGTAGTCGGCAAGATCCGCCTCGTCCGCGTCGCGATCCCGGAACGACAGGGCGTAGCGGCGATCAATGCCGCTCATGGTGTGGTTGCGCTCGAGATAGGACAGCCGATAAACGGTGTCGGCATCATCACTGTTGGCCACGAACTCCGCGCGGTCCCCGGTTCCGAAGACATTGTCCTGCTGGACGCCGAGGTTGAGCAGCAGCCCCTGGTCACTGCCAAAGCCAACCCCGGCGCGAAGACTCCCGGAGAGCCGCTCGGTGGTATCCACCTCGACATCCACCTGATCGGTTGTGCCGGGGACGCGCGGCGTGTCGATGCTGACATCGCTGAAAAAGCCGAGCCGGCCCAGGCGTGACTCCGAGTTGCGGAGGTCACTGGTAGAGAGCCATGTCCCCTCGTACTGCCGAAGCTCGCCGCGGATGACGTCGTCGCGGGTCGTTTCATTGCCGCTGATGCGAATGCGTCGGACGTATACCCGCTCGGCCGGATCCACGAACAGGGTCAGATCGACGATACGCTCGGCCGCCTGCAGATCGGGCACTGGATTGACGCGGGCAAACGCATAGCCGCGCTCGCCGAGCTTGTCCTGGATCGCCTCGACCGTGCGGGTGATATTGCGCTGGTTATAGATCGCGCCGGTATCGACCTCGATCAGATCGCGCAGCGTCTCTTCGCTGTAGATCAGATCTCCGGCCAGCTCGATGTCGCCCACCGTATATTGCTGACCCTCATCGAGGTTCACGGTGATGTTGATGCGCTGACGATCCGGACTGATCGTGACCTGTGTGGAGTCGATACTGAAGTCGGCATAGCCGCGGTCGCGGTAGAACGCCCGCAGCCGCTGGAGATCACCGGAGAGCCGCTGGCGCGAGTACTTGTCCCGCTGCGACAGAACCGCCCACCAGGCCTTCGGCCCCATCTCGAAGACATCCCGCAGCCGGTCGACGTCGAAATCGCGGTTGCCGATGAAACGGATCTCCTGCACCGAGGCCGGCTCGCCCTCTTCAACGTCGACGCGGAGGCTGACGCGGTTTCGCGGCAACGGTGAAACCGTGCTCTCGATATCGACATCGTAGTAGCCGAGGGAAAAGTACTGCTGTTCGAGTTCGCGCTCGATCCGCGCCAGGAGCGGTCGGTCGAAACTCTGTCCCTCACCCAGTCCGGCGCCGGACAACCCTTCGCGGAGACGCTCGTTGTCGATCTGGCTGTTGCCGATGAATTCGATCCGCGCGATGGCCGGGCGCTCATCCACTTCGACGATAAGTGTGCCCCCATCACGAAACAGTACGACGTCATCGAAAAAGCCCGTGTCGAACAGTGCCTCCACCGCATCGGAGCTGCGCTGCGAATCCAGCTCGTCGCCAGCCTCCAGCGGCAGGTAGTTGAGCACCGTCCCCTCGGCGATACGGTCCAGACCACGAATGCGGATCTCTTCAATCGTAAATGCCTGTGCAGCGCTGACAGCGGTCAGCATCAGAAAAAACGCAGCCAGTCTTAATCGCATCATTCGCTCTTTACTTAGCCCCCGGCGCCGAATATCCGGTTGAGATCGTTGTAGAAGGCCAGGGCCATGAGCATGAAAAGCAACACGATACCGATCTGTTGACCCATCCCCTGGGCGGCCTCGGAGAGGGGTCGCCCCCGCACCCACTCGATTGCGTTATACAGCAGATGCCCGCCATCGAGGACCGGCACCGGCATGAGATTCAGGATACCAAGACTGATACTGACGATCGCAAGGAACTTGAGGAACGGGATCAGGCCGAGCGATACCGAATCGCCGGCGTACTGGGCGATATTGATCGGTCCGCTCAGGTTTTTGACCGACGCCTCGCCGGTGACCATTTTAAATAGCACGTCGACGGTCAGCGTTGCCGCCTGCCAGCTCGAGCCGACCGCCTCGCCCATCGCCGCCACCGGCCCGTAACGGACTTCATGACGAAGATCGGAGAATACCCCGTCGGGGACCTGTGGGGTGACGCCGAGGACGCCCGTGCGCTGGTCTCCCGTCCCACGGCTGTCGAGGGTGAATGAGCGTGTCAGTGACGCGCCCCCGCGCTCGATGGTCAGCGTGACTTCCGCTTCGGGTCGCTCGCGAATCGCCATCACCAGTGCCTGCCACGAATCCACCGGCTCGCCGTCGATCCGCCGGATCCGGTCACCCGGCTCGATCCCGCCCCGAGCCGCGCTACTCTCCGGCACCACCTCGTTGATCACGGGATCGATCCGGGGCTGCATCGGCTGCAGGCCGATCCGTTGCAGGACCTCGCCCTGTTCATCGAGCAGCCGGACCCCCGTCAGGTCGAGTGTCAGCTCGGCCCGTGCACCGCTCTCGCGCTCGACTTCAACGGGGAACGCCCCACCGTCGGCAGAGCCGATCAGGGTCATGACCGTGCCGTCCCACGCCTGGACGTCTTTACCATCGATGCGCAGGAACTCATCGCCGCTGGCGAGCCCCGCCTCCGCGGCCGGCGACCCCTCGGTGACCGGGCCGATCACCGGGCGGACCTCGGTCGCGCCGATCACGAAAACCAGCCAGTAGGCGAGGATCGCCAGCGCGAAATTAAAGATCGGACCGGCGCTGATCACCGCGTTGCGCGCCCACAGCGGCTTGCGATTGAAAGCCCGGTGACGCTCCGACTCGTCCACCGAGCCCTCACGCTCGTCGAGCATCTGGACATAGCCACCGAGCGGTATCGCGGCCAGCACATAGACCGTGCCGTCGGCACCCGTGCGCTGCAGCAGCGGTTTACCGAAGCCGATGGAAAAGCGCAGTACACGCACACCCACCCGCCGGGCGACCCAGAAATGGCCGAACTCGTGGACGGCCACAAGGACGCCGATAACAAGCAGAAAACCGATAATGTTGATGAGCCAGCTCAACGGTGCCTCCAGCGGCGGAGCGAGTCGGCGGCCTGCCGCCTCGCCCACTGTTCATGGGCAATCAATGCCTCGAGGGTTTCATCAGGCGCCGCCGGTAAGGCGGCGAGCGTGTCTTCTATGACCGCAGCAATCCGGTCATATCGCAGTCCCCCGTCGAGAAATTCCGCGACCGCCACCTCGTTGGCACCATTGAGGGCGGCGGTCGCACCGCTGCCGGCGTCGAGCGCGGCCCGTGCCAGCCCGAGGCATGGAAAGCGCTGATCGTCCGGCGCGGCGAAATCGAGCCGCCCCGCCCTGACAAGATCCAGCCGGTTCACGCCCGCGTCGATCCGCTCGGGCCATGCCAGTGCGTTGGCGATGGGCGTTCGCATGTCGGGATTGCCCATCTGCGCGAGGGTCGTACCGTCCCGGTACTGAACGAGCGCATGGATCAGGCTCTGCGGATGCACGACGATATCGACCTGCTCGGCGGGCATACCGAAAAAACGACACGCCTCAATGAGTTCCAGGCCCTTGTTCATCATGGTTGCCGAGTCGACCGAGATCTTGCGACCCATCGACCAGTTGGGATGGGCGCAGGCCTCCTCGACGGTGACCGCGGCGAGCGTTGCCGGGTCGCGATCACGGAACGGTCCGCCCGACGCCGTCAGGATCAGTCGCTCGACACCCGTCAACGCAATCGCTTGGCCGGGCCGATCGGGCAGGCACTGGAAAATACCGTTGTGCTCGCTGTCGATGGGCAGCAGCATGGCCCCGCTGGTCTGCGCCGCGGCCATGATCAGCGACCCCGCCACCACCAGCGCTTCCTTGTTGGCGATAAGCACCCGCTTGCCCGTCTCGACCGCTGCGAGGCAGGGCGCAAGCCCGGCCGCGCCAACGATACCCGCGACCACTGTGTCCGCATCGGAGTGAGTGGCGGCCTCGATCTGGCCGGCCGGACCGTCACTGACCCGGATTCCGGTCAGATCATCGAGCCGGTCCCGCAGCGCGGCGGCCGCCTGCGGATCGGCCATGGTGACGAGCGCGGGCCGGAAGCGTCGGCACAGCGCGGCCATGCCATCGACATCGCGGTTGGCCGACAGCGCGCTTACCCGGTATTGCTCCGGATGGCGGGCAATAACATCCAGCGTGCTGGCGCCAATGGAGCCGGTCGCCCCCAGCACGGCAACGCCGGTTGGATACGGCGACCCGGTCACGGAACGCTCACAAGCGCCGCCGCCAACACCGGGGCTGCCGCAAGGAGCGCATCGATGCGATCGAGCAATCCACCGTGACCGGGTAGCAGACGCCCACTGTCCTTGCGCCCGGCCTGGCGCTTGAGCACGCTCTCGGACAGGTCACCCACCACCGAGAACAACACCACCATGACAGCGACCGCGATCAGCCAGCCGTAGCCCGGCAGGCCGGCATAGACACCGCCAGTGATGGCCCGCAGGGAAATCACCAGGGCCATTGCCAGCGCCAGGCCACCGACCACACCCTCCCAGGTCTTGCCGGGGCTGATGGACGGCGCAAGTTTGTGGCGGCCGTAGCGCCGCCCGGCGAAATAGCCGCCGATATCCGCTCCCCACACCAGCACCACCAGCACGGTTAACCAGAGCGGGCCGACCTCGGGCTGGCCGTGAATCGCCGCGACGCTCACCCAGGCGAGGGTGAGCGTGATCAGCCCCGCACCACCGCGCAGCCAGCCGGGCAGAGGGGCCGGCGCAGATCGACGTGCCTGGTAGATCAGCCAGACACCGATCGCGAGCCACCACAGCACCCCGGGTACCCGCCAACCCGCCTGGGCCGGGAGATCGACCAGGGCCGCGAGGCCGAGCAGTGCCGCCACGACACCCGCGTAGGCCAGTTTGAGGGAGGGCCGTCGATACCCCGACAGGTCCGCCCATTCCCCGGCGCCCACGAGCATTGCCGCCGCCATCACGATCTGCACCCAGGCCGCCGGCGCCTGCCAGATGAGGGCAAGCACCCCGAGCGCCAGCGGCACGGCAGTGAGGATCCGCTGCCTAAGCATTGCTCGGTCCCCGTTGCCCGGGCACCGCGTTGACCCGACCGAATCGCCGTTCACGACCACTGAACCAGTCCAGCGCCCGGGCCATCTCGTCATCATCGAAGTCCGGCCAGAGGACCGGCGTGAAATAGAGCTCCGTGTACGCCATCTGCCAGAGCAGGAAGTTGCTGATCCGCTGCTCGCCGCCCGTACGAATGAACAGATCCGGCGCCGGAAGTGCATGCAGACAGATCTCGTCGCCGAGCGTGTCACAATCGATGGACGCCGATGATCGCTCCCCCGCCGCCACCTGTTCTGCAAGGCGGCGCGCCGCAGCGGCGATATCCCAGCGTCCGCCGTAGCTGGCGGCGATATTGAGTTGCATCCGGGTCTCGTCGGCGGTTAGCGCCTCGGCCGAGGCGCAACGATCTTGCAGCCGCCGCGACAGCCGTTCGCGATCGCCGATGATCCGCAGACGGATACCGTTTTGCCGGAGGCGTTCGGCCTCGCGGTCGAGCACCCGCATGAACAGCGCCATCAGCATGCTGACCTCGGCCGTCGGCCGCTGCCAGTTCTCGCTGCTGAACGCGAACAGGGTCAGCGCCTCGACACCGGCCCGGGCACAGTACTCGACCGTGCGCCGGACCGCTTCGGCGCCGGCCCGATGCCCGTGGTGGCGGGGTTTTCCCCGTTCGGCAGCCCAACGGCCGTTGCCGTCCATGATGACCGCGACATGCCGGGGAACGGCATCCGGGGAAGCAGTCTGTTCGGTCGTCATAGGTCGAATGACCTCAGATGGCCATCAACTCTTCTTCCTTCGCGGAGAGCATCTCGTCAATGATCTTGACGTGGCGATCCGTGAGCTTCTGGATGCGATCCTCGCCCTGCTTCTGGTCGTCCTCGGTGATTTCCTTGTCCTTGAGAAGCTGCTTGAAGTCGCCATTCGCGTCGCGACGGATGTTGCGCACCGCCACCTTGGCCTGCTCGCCCTCGCTGCGAACCACCTTGACCAGGTCCTTGCGGCGTTCCTCGGTCAGCGGTGGTAGCGGAATCCGGATGGTCTGGCCGGCGGAGTTCGGCATCAGACCCAGGTTCGATTCCATGATCGCCTTTTCGATGGGCGACACCATGCTTTTCTCGAACGGCGTGACCATCAGCGTCCGGGCGTCACCCACCGCGACCGATGCCGCCTGGTGCAGCGGCACCTCGGTGCCGTAGTAGCTGACCGTCACCTGGTCAAGCAGGCTGGTGTTGGCCCGGCCGGTACGGATTTTCTGGAGATCCTGACGCAGGCTCTCAACGCTCTTGTCCATGCGTTGGTCCGCGTCTTTGGCGATATCGTCGATCATTGAGTCACCCCAGCTCGACCCGTGTCCCGACATTCTCGCCTTCGACGATGCTTGCCAGTGCCCCGGGTCGGTTAATATCGAATACGATGATCGGCATGTTCTGGTCCCGGCACATGACAATCGCCGTCGCGTCCATCACGGACAGCCGTTCATCGAGAACGCGGTCATAAGTCAGGCGCTCGTAACGGAATGCCGAGTCATCGGTCACCGGATCGGCCGAATAGACGCCATCGACCTTGGTGGCCTTGAGCATTACGTCCGCCCCGATCTCGACCGACCGCAGGCTGGCCGCCGAGTCGGTTGTAAAGAACGGATTACCGGTGCCCGCAGCGAGTATGACCACCCGCCCCTTTTCCAGATGCCGAATGGCGCGTCGCCGAATGTAGTCCTCGCAGACCTGGTTGATCTTCACGGCGGACATGACCCGGGTAAAGACGCCCTCGTGCTCGAGGGCGTCCTGCATGGCCAGTCCGTTCATCACCGTGGCGAGCATGCCCATGTGATCGGCACTGACCCGATCCATGCCGGAAGCCGCGAGGCCCGCGCCCCGAAAAATATTGCCGCCACCGATAACCAGGGCCACTTCGACCCCCCGATCGATCAGCGCATGAACCTCGGCCGCGAGGCGCCGAAGCACCTTGGGATCGATACCGTAATCGGCCTCGCCAAGCAGTGCCTCGCCGCTGAGCTTTAAAAGAATTCGCCGGTAGACTGGATCCGCCATCGAACGACCCTCAGCTGCCCTGAATCGTCGCGGCCACCTCTTCGGCGAAGTTCTCTTCCTTCTTCTCGATTCCCTCACCGACCTCGAGCCGCGTGAAGTCGATCACCCGAGCTCCTCTGGCCTTGAGCAGGTCCTCGACGGTCTGATCGGGATCCTTCACGAACGGCTGTCCGAGCAGGGTAATCTCGGCAAGCCACTTGCGAAGCCGGCCCTCGACCATCTTGTCGATGATCTCCGGCGGCTTGCCGGAGGCCTGTGCCTGCGCCACCAGCACCTCGCGCTCGCTTGCGGCACGCTCTTCGGGTACGTCGTCGACGCCCACGCAGACCGGGCGACTCGCGGCGATATGCATGCACAGATCACGGCCGAGGGCCTCGTCACCGCCCTCGATCTCGACAAGAACACCGATCCGGCTGCCGTGAAGGTAGTACTGGACCTGGCCGGACTCGCTACCGTAGCGCTGGAAGCGACGGATCTGGATATTCTCGCCGATCTTCGCAATCAACTCTTTCTGCGCGAGCTCGACCGAATCGCCACCGGTTTCGAGCGGCAGCGCCAGCAGCGCCTCCAGATCGGCCGGGTCGTCGTTGAGGATGCGCTCCATCACCTTGCCGGCGAAGGCCTGGAAGTCATCGCCGTTGGCGACGAAATCCGTCTCGCTGTTGATCTCGACGATCGCGCCGCTGCGACCATCATCGGCCACTTTAGCGATCACGGCGCCATCCGCCGCGACCCGGCCGGCCTTCTTGTCCGCCTTGGCGAGGCCGCGCTTGCGCATGTGCTCGACCGCCGACTCCATATCGCCGTCGGTTTCCACCAGGGCCTTCTTGCACTCCATCATGCCGGCGCCGGTGCGCTCGCGCAGATCCTTGACCTGTTGTGCGCTAATTGCCATCGGTTATTCCCTTTGTTCGGTATTCGTTAGCGGGCGGTCTACTCGCCGCCAGCGGCCTTCTCGTCGCCGGTCGCCGGCTCGGCGACCTCGGCCTGCGCGGCCTCGCCCGGCAGTTCGACGAACTCGTCATCGCCTGCCGGCGTCTGCGCCGTACTCATACGCGCATCGAGGATGGCATCGGAGATGCCCCGCAGGTAGAGACGGATGGCGCGGATCGCATCGTCGTTGCCCGGCACGACGTAGTCGACCTCGCGCGGGCTGTTGTTGGTATCAACAACGGCAACCACCGGAATGCCCAGCTTTTTCGCCTCCTGGATCGCGATCTTCTCGTAGCCGACGTCGATCACGAACAGTGCGTCCGGCAGCGACTCCATATTGACGATACCGCCGAAGGAGCGCTCGAGCTTGTCCATCTCACGCTGCAGCGAGAGGACCTCGCGCTTGCCCAGCTTCTCGAACGTGCCGTCGGTCTTCTGCTGCTGGAGCTCTTTGTACCGGCGGATCGAGTGCTTGACGGTGCGGAAGTTGGTCAGCATGCCGCCCAGCCAGCGGTGATTGACATAGGGCATACCACAGCGATCGGCCTCTTCGCGGACGGCGTCCTGAGCCGCGCGCTTGGTCCCGACGAACAGGATCCGGCCGCCGTTGGCGGCAAGCTTGCCGGCATAGTTAACGGCATCCTCGTAGAGCGGCAGGCTCTTCTCGAGGTTGACGATGTGGATCTTGTTGCGGTGGCCGAAGATGTACGGTGCCATCTTCGGATCCCAGTAACGGGTCTGGTGGCCGAAATGAACGCCGGCCTCCAGCATCTGACGCATGGTCACTTTCGCCATGTCTGAAACTCCTTTTGATCGGGTTGAGCCTCCATGGACCCGCAGCTGACAACCTCTAAGGGCACCCCGCCAGCCGTGTCGGACCATGTGTGGTTTTTTGATTGAATTGCCCAGAAGGCGCTGCATTTATACCATAGGCGGCTAACAGCGACAATTTGAAAGCCCTCATGACGATATCAACCAAGTCACCCGCCGAGATCGAAAAGATGCGCGAGGCCGGCGCTCGTGCCGCCGCCGTGCTCGACATGATCGGCGAGCATGTCCGTCCCGGCGTCACTACCGGCGAACTCGATCGACTCTGCCACGAGAAAATCGAGGCGATGGGCGACATCCCCGCGCCTCTCAACTACCGCGGCTTTCCGAAAGCGACCTGTATCTCGGTCAACCACGTGATCTGCCACGGCATTCCCGGCGACAAGAAACTCAAGCGCGGCGACATCCTCAACATCGACGTCACCGTCATCCATGACGGCTGGCACGGTGACACCAGCCGCATGTACTTCGCCGGCGAACCCGGAGTTCAGGCGCAGCGTGTCAGCCGCGTCGCCCACGACGCGCTCTACGCCGGCATCGATGTGGTCAGACCCGGCGCACGGCTGGGGGATGTCGGACATGCCGTCCAGTCCTTCGCCGAGGGCGAAGGCTGCTCGGTCGTCCGCGAGTACTGCGGTCACGGCATCGGCCGGGGATTCCACGAAGATCCACAGGTCCTGCATCACGGTCAGCCCGGCACCGGCGAGACCCTCGAGCCGGGCATGACTTTTACCATCGAACCGATGATCAACGCCGGCCGCGCCGAGACCCGGCTGCTTGGTGATCAGTGGACCGTGGTGACCAAGGATCACAGCCTCTCGGCACAATGGGAGCACACGGTCGCCGTCACCGATGAGGGAGTCGAAATCCTGACCCTCAGTGGCGACGACTGAGATGATCGATCGACAGCTCCTCGATCTCGACGCGCTCGACCACGAGCTCACCGACACCGCCAACGTCACCCCCATCCTCCAGCGCGCCCTGCGCGAGGCGGACGATACGCTCAGTGCCCGGTTTCTCGATGGCGAACCGGCGTTCAAGCTCGTACCGCTGCGCGCCGCGGTCATGGACGCCGTCGTCACCCGCGCCTGGGCGATCTGCCTCGGGGAGTTCGCGGACAGTGCCTGCCTGGCGGCGGTCGGGGGGTATGGCCGCGGCGAGCTGCACCCGGGTTCGGACACCGATCTGATGATCATCATCCCCACGCCGCTGCCGGAGGCGCTCGAGGCGCGGTTGAGCGACCTCGTGACCCGCCTCTGGGATATCGGCATCGAGGTCGGTCACAGCGTACGCAGCGTCGATGACTGCGTCTTTCAGGCGAAACGGGATATCACCGTCGCCACCAACCTGATGGAGTCGCGGCGACTGGCGGGCAATGCGTCGCTGTTCCACGCCATGGAAGAGGCGACAAGCCCCTACCAGCTGTGGTCCGGGCCGGATTTTTTCGAGGCCAAGTGGGCAGAGCAGCAAAAGCGCCACGAGCGCTACCACGATACCGCCTACAACCTCGAGCCCAACCTCAAGGAAAGCCCCGGCGGGTTGCGCGATATCCACATGATCGGCTGGGTGGCCAAGCGCCATTTCAATGCCGGCGCGCTCAGCGACCTCGTCGACCTGGGGTTTCTCAGCGAGAGCGAGTACGAGGAACTGATCCAGGGCCAGCACTTCCTCTGGGATATCCGTTTTGCCCTGCACGGCCTCGCCGGTCGACGCGAGGATCGCCTGCTGTTCGACTACCAGGCCGACCTCGCCCGCCAGTTCGGCTACAAGGACACCGAGCACACCCTCGCCGTCGAGCAGTTCATGCAACGGTATTACCGCATGATCAAGCGGTTATCGCGACTTAATGAGATGCTGCTGCAGCTCTACCAGGAAACCATCCTCTATACCGAGCTCGACGAGAAACCGCAGCTCCTCAACAAGCGCTTCCAGATCAAGCGCGGCTTTATCGAGGTCACCCACCGTAACGTCTTCCAGCGCTATCCCTTCGCCATGCTGGAGCTTTTCCTGCTCATGCAGCAGCACCCGGAGATCCGCGGCATCCGCGCGGCAACGATCCGCCTCCTCCGTGAGCACCGCGGCCTGATCAATAACGCCTTCCGCCGCGATCTGCGCGCCCGCAGCCTGTTCATGGAGATCTTCCGCCAGCCGGCGGGGATCACCCACGCCCTGCGGCGCATGCACAGTCACGGCATCCTCGGCCGCTATATCCCGGCATTCGCGGCGATCACCGGTCGCATGCAGTACGACCTGTTCCACGTCTACACGGTCGATACACACACGCTGATGGTGGTCAGTAACCTGCGACGACTGAGCGTGCCGGAGCATCGCGACGAATTCCCGCTCTTGAGCGAGATCCACTCGCGCCTGCCAAAGCCCGAGCTCCTCTACCTGGCGGCCCTTTTCCACGACATCGCCAAGGGACGCGGCGGCGATCATTCCGAGCTCGGTGCCGAAGATGCCTACGCGTTCTGCCTGCAGCACGGGCTGTCGCGCTACGATTGCCGATTCGTCGCCTGGCTCGTGCGCAAGCACCTGCTCATGTCCATGACCGCGCAGCGTCGCGATATCAGTGATCCCGGCGTGATCAACGAATTCGCCGGCGAGGTTGGCGATCGCAAGCACCTCGACTATCTCTACCTGCTCACCGTGGCGGACATACGCGCCACCGACGCCAAGCTCTGGAATAACTGGCGCAAGTCACTGCTCCAGGAGCTCTACCGCCGCACCACCCAGGCGCTTCGGCGCGGGCTCGGCCAGCCCATCGACCAGGACGAGCTGGTTGCCGAGGCGCAGCACCGCGCCCGCGAGCTGCTGCGGCACAAGGGGCTGCATCATATGACCGTGCGCTCGATCTGGCGGCATTTCACGCCGGATTATTTCCTGCGCTACACAGCGGCCGAGGTGGCGTGGCACACGGAGGCGATCCACGCCGCCGGCGATGCCGCCCATGCACCGCTGGTGCTGGTGGAACCGGAAGCCGCACGCGGAGGTATCGAGGTGTTCATCTATACCCGCGACCGCGGCAATATCTTCGCGCTGGCGGTCTCGGCGCTGGACCAGCTGAGCCTCGATATCCTCGATGCACGCATCATCACAACCGACAATGGTTACACCCTGGACAGTTTTCTGGTCCATCCCCCCGCCGGCGGCGACGATCCGGCAGACTCGGCGGCGACCATCCGCGAGACGCTGCTTGCCTATCTCGAGGATCCGCAGACCCTGCCCGAGCCGGCCACCGGCACCACCCCCCGGCGGCTGCGGCATTTCAACACCATGACCCAGGTCGATTTCAGTGATGACACCCGCAACGAGCGCACCGCCATGGAGCTGATCGCGGGCGATCAGCCCGGGCTGCTCGCCCAGGTCAGCTATACCCTCGCGCGCTATGGCGTGCGGGTACAAAATGCCAAGATCGCCACCCTCGGCGAGCGCGCGGAGGACGTTTTTTTCATCACCGACGACGCCAATGGCCCGCTCGACAGTGCTACCCGCCAGCGGCTGCGCAGCGAGCTGCTGAGCGCGTTCGACGATGATTCGGATATTATGCGGAGGGGTGATGGCGTCTGACCGGCAGGCACCCGGTCAACCCGGACTGGCACGCCTGCAGCCCTATCCCTTCGAGCGCCTGCGCGCACTGCTGGCCGGCATCGAGCCACCCTCGGAACCGGCACCGGTGCCGCTATCCATCGGCGAGCCGAAACATCCCGTACCGGCATCGATCGCCAGTGCGCTCAAAGACGGTGTGGCCGAGAGCCTGGGCCGGTATCCCGCCAGCGCCGGCCTGCCCGAACTGCGTGAGGCGATCGCGGGCTGGCTCGGCCAGCGCTTCCGGCTCGACGACACGGCGGTCGATCCGGACCGACACATCCTGCCGGCGGCGGGTACGCGGGAGGCGCTCTTCGCCGTCACCCAGGCCCTGCTCGACCCGGCCGACCGCCCCGATGTGTTCATGCCCAACCCGTTCTACCAGATCTACGAGGGCGCCGCGTTACTCGCCGGCGGCCGGCCGCGCATGCTCAATACCGATGCCGACAGTGGACTGCCGGTGATCGAAGCGGTAAGCGACGCCGACTGGGCGCGCTGCGGTCTGATCTATCTGTGCAGTCCGGGCAACCCCACCGGCCGGATCATCCCGCAGGCGTTCTGGCAGCGGCTGTTTCGGCTACAGGCGCGTCACGGCTTCGTGATCGCCGCAGACGAGTGCTATAGCGAACTCTACCGCGACGAATCGCACCCACCCCTCGGGCTTTTGCAGGCCTGCGCCGCCGAGGGCCGTCACGGCTTCGAGGGCTGCCTGGTCTTCCACAGCCTGTCGAAACGCTCGAACGTACCGGGGCTGCGATCCGGATTCATCGCCGGTGATGCGCGTCTCATTCAGGCGTTCCGGGCCTATCGCACCTACCAGGGCTGCGCGCTGCCACTGCACGTGCAAAAGGCCAGCGTGGCCGCCTGGTCGGACGAAACCCACGTTCGCGCCAATCGCGACGCCTATCGCGAGAAATTCCGCCGGGCACGGGCGATTCTCGCCGACGTCGCCCCCTATCGCGAGCCCGAGGCCGGTTTCTACATCTGGCTGCCGGTTCCCGGAGGGGATGACGAGGCGTTCACCCGGGCGCTCTATGCCGCCACCGGCATCACCGTTCTACCGGGCCGCTATCTGTCGCGCCCCACCGCCGACGGCGACCCCGGTGCCGGCCACGTGCGCATGGCACTGGTGGCCGACACCGCCGTCTGCGAGGATGCGATGCGGCGGATCCGCCAATTCATCGAACAGACGTACTGACCCACGGAGAGCATTCAATGGAATCCATCCAGGAAACGATCGAGTCCGCTTTCGAGCGGCGCGACACACTGACGCCCGCCAACGCCCCTGCCGAACTACACGATGCCGTGGCCCGGGCGCTGGGTCGACTCGATCGGGGCGAGGCACGCGTTGCCGAGAAGGCCGACGGCGAATGGCAGGTCAACGAGTGGTTGAAAAAGGCCGTTCTGCTGTCGTTCCGCCTCACTCCCAACCAGCGCATGCGCGGCGCCGAGACGGATTACTTCGACAAGGTGGCGATGAAATACGCCGACTACAACAGCGCCGACTTCGAGGCCGACGGGGTCCGCGTTGTCCCGCCGGCCGCCGCGCGTCGCGGCGCCTACATCGCCGAGGGCGTGGTGTTGATGCCCTCCTACGTCAATATCGGCGCCTATGTCGATCGCGGCACCATGGTCGACACCTGGGCGACCGTAGGCTCGTGCGCGCAGATCGGGCGCAATGTCCACCTCTCCGGCGGTGCCGGCATCGGCGGTGTGCTCGAGCCGCTGCAGGCCAGCCCCACCATTGTCGAGGACAACTGCTTTATCGGCGCGCGCTCCGAGATCGTCGAGGGTGTTCGGGTGGAGGAAGGCGCCGTCATCTCGATGGGCGTGTTCATTGGCCAGAGCACCAAGATCTACAACCGCGAAACCGGCGAGGTGATTCATGGCCGGGTGCCCGCCGGCGCCGTTGTGGTTCCCGGCAGTCTGCCCGCCGCCGATGGCAGCCACAGCCTTGCCTGCGCGGTCATCATCAAGCATGTCGATGCCCAGACCCGTGCCAAGGTCGGCATCAACGAGCTGTTGCGGCCCTGAGTGGCGGCCGACGATTCCATGGACGCGTCCGACAGCGCTGACCGGGCCCTCGCACTCACCGAGGCGCTGATTGCCCGTGCCTCGGTGACCCCGAGCGACGCCGGCTGTCAGCCGCTGATCGCGGAGCATCTGACGGCGGCGGGATTCGACATCGAGTGGCTGCCGCGGGGCGACGTCACGAATGTGCTCGCGACCCGCGGTCGATCCGGTCCGTTACTACTCTTCGTCGGGCACACCGACGTGGTGCCGGCGGGACCGGTGGCGGGCTGGCGGTCGCCACCGTTCGAGCCGACGCGACGCGATGGCCACCTGTTCGGTCGCGGCAGTGCCGACATGAAAACCAGTGTCGCCGCCTTCACCACAGCCTGCGAGGCCATGGCGGCGACCCCGGCGGCCGTTGAGGGACTGCGCATTGCCGTTGCGTTAACCAGTGACGAGGAGGGCCCGGCGCAGGACGGCATGCGGGCGATCGCGCCAATCCTCGCCGAACGCCTGGGTACCATCGACTGGTGCCTGGTCGGCGAGCCGAGCAGTCGGACAACCCTCGGCGATACCATCCGGGTCGGTCGACGCGGCTCCCTGAGTGGCGAGATTTCCGTGACCGGGCGCCAGGGCCATGTCGCTTACCCGGACCAGGCCGATAATCCGGTACATCGCCTTGCCCCGATCCTCGCCGCCCTGGTCGGCACGCAGTGGGATAGCGGCACCGAGGAATTCCCGCCGACGCGGCTACAGATCACCGGTATCGATACCGATACGGATGCGGGCAACGTCATCCCCGGACGAGCCTCGGCCCGGTTCAACCTGCGCTATTCCCCGGCCACCACCGCCGAAGCGCTGCAAGAACGGATTACCACGACGCTCGAGACGTATGCGCCAATGGCAGGCATCCACTGGCATCACTCCGCGGTGCCGTTCGCCAGCGATGCCGGACCACTGCGGCAGGCAATCAGCGACGTTATCGAGGACCGAATCGGCAGCGCACCGATCGCCAACACCGCCGGCGGGACATCGGACGGGCGATTCATCGCGCCGCTAGGGGCGGAGGTGGTCGAGTTCGGACCGGTCAACCAGAGCATCCACCAGATCGATGAAAACGTCGCCATTGACGCCATCGGTCAGCTGACCGAGGCCTACGAGGCGATTATTCGCCGTCTGGCCCGGATTGCTCGGCGGCCAGACTAAGCAGTCGCCGTGCTGCGGCGCGACCACTGCGCCACGCCCCCTCGACCCGACCATCGGTGATCCAGTCACCGGCACACAAGAGATGGTCGTGCTCGAGATACCCGGCGGGCTCGGCGAGTGCGGTACGAGCCCGGGCAAAGCGCCAGCGATGGGCGATCTGATCGCGGATCAGCGGTCGCCGCCGCACCAGGTCGGCGAAACTCCGCGCAAGGAACTCCCCGGCAGCATCCGGCGACCACTCGATATTCGCCTCGCTCCAGGCGTCGGTCGCATGCAACGTCCAAATCTCCGGGTCATCGGGGCGCTGGGGACGGGAGCCCAGCCGTGCCACCCAGCCAAGGGGACCGCTGCTAGGGAAGCCGGCATCGAAGTCTACGTCCAGCGGTTTCTCGAGGACCACCCCGGCCGACCAGCAGGGCTGCATCGGCGCAGCCACCGCCCGTGCGGCGAGGCGCGGACTGGGCTCGGCCAGCAGCGACTGCGCCTGGGGTGCCGGGGCGGTCAGCAGAACACTGTCGAACTGGCCCAGGGATTCCCCGTGGCGGTCGTAGATGGCCCATTCCGTCGATTCGCGAACCATTTCACTGACCTGCACACCGCTGTGCAGATCCACACCATCGGCCATGTAACGCGCGAGGGCCGACATCCGCGGCACGGCCACTAGCCGCTCCTGGGGCCGCGCCGGCTGTCGCTCCGGCAGCACCAGAGGTGTCACCACCCAGGGCTCGACCACCCCGGCCTGCCGCCAGTCATCCACCGCAGCCCGAAACTCGCCGTCGCGAGCGGTAAAGTACTGAGTGCCCAGGTCAACGCCGCCGTAAGGGGTGCGTTTACTGACGATCCGTCCACCCGGGCCGCGGCCCTTGTCGAAAACCACCGGCTCGATGCCGGCGGCCCTCAGCGCGCCGGCCGCACTGAGCCCGGCAATGCCCGCTCCAATAATGGCGATACGCATGGTCGATTCCCCGCGTTCCCTGACGCCTCAGCCCCGCAGGCCCAGCACGTCTTCCATATCGTAGCGGCCCGCGGGTTGGCCCGTTAACCATCGAGCAGCGCGCAGGGCACCGCGCGCGAATGTCTCCCGACTCGCCGCGCGATGGGTGAGCTCGATACGCTCACCATCGCCGGCAAACATCACCGTATGCTCGCCCACGATGTCACCGCCGCGCAGGGCCTGGAACCCGATGGCACCGGCCGGCCGCTCGCCGGTCAGCCCCTCGCGGGCGTAGGTCGCCTGCTCGTCGAGCCGTACGCCCCGCCCCTCGGCCACGCACTGGCCGAGCGCGCGCGCCGTCCCCGACGGGGCATCACGCTTGTAGCGATGATGCGATTCGACGATTTCGGCGTCGTAGTCGCTATCGAGTGCCGACGCGGCGGTACGCACCAGCCTTTGCAGCAGCGTGACACCGCTACTGTAGTTCGCCGCATAGACGATCGGGATCGAGGCCGCCGCCGAATCGATCGCGGCGTTACCGTCGGCGTCGATCCCGGTTGTCCCGATCACGATCGGGCACGCAGCGGCCGTCGCGGCCTCCAGATTGCCGATGAGTGCTGCCGGCAGGGTGAAATCGATCGCCACATCGGCGCTCTCAATGGCGGCCGCTACCGATACCGTGACCCTCACATCCAGTGCCCCGCATCCGGCAAGCGTGCCGGCATCGAGGCCGTCTGCGTCGCTGCCCGGCCTGGCAGTGGCACCGACAAGATCGAGCCCGTCAGCGGCGGCGATCAGCCGGATGAGCGTTCGCCCCATCCGGCCCGCGGCACCGAGTATCGCGATTCGGGTCATCTCAGAGTTTCATCCGGTCGAAGAACGACTTCACCGAGTCCACCCAGGAACTGCCCCGTGGATTGTGGTGCTCGCCGTCCTGATCCAGCGTCTCGGCGAGTTCCTCGAGCAGCTCCTTCTGCCGACTGGTCAGATTGACCGGTGTCTCGACCATCACGCGGCAGAGCAGATCGCCGTGGGTGCCGCCACGCACGGGCTTGACGCCCTTGCCGCGGACCCGGAACACCTTGCCGGACTGGGTGCCCGCAGGGATACGGAGCGTGACGCGCCCATCCAGCGTGGGCACCTCGATCTCGCCGCCGAGGGCCGCCGTCGTCACGCCGAGCGGGATGTCGCAGCGGAGATCGGCACCCTCGCGAGTGAAGATCGGGTGGGGTTTAACCACCATTTCCACGTAGAGATCACCGGGCGGGCCACCCTGCTCGCCGGGCTCACCCTCGCCACTCAGGCGGATACGATCGCCGGTATCAACGCCCGGCGGCACCTGTACATTGAGGGTCTTCTGGTCGGATACCGTGCCGTTGCCCCGGCACTTGCGGCAGGGATCGCTGATCACCTGGCCGGTGCCATGACAGCGCGGGCAGCTCTGCTGGATGGAGAAAAAGCCCTGCTGCACCCGGACATCGCCGTGGCCGTTACAGGTGGGGCAGGTCTCGGGCTGGCTGCCCGGCGCCGCGCCGCTGCCGTCACAGGCATCGCAGGTCACCTGCGTCGGAATGCGGATATCCTGCTCGACGCCCTGGACCGCCTCTTCGAGCGAGATCTCCATGCGATAGCGCAGATCGGCCCCGCGGAAGGCACGGGCACCGCCGCGACCGCCGCCGCCGAAGATGTCACCGAAGACGTCGGAGAAGATATCGGCGAAGTCGCCACCACCGCGGCCAAACCCGCCACCACCGGCGCCACCGCCGCCGGCACTGGGATCGACGCCGGCGTGACCGAACTGGTCATAGGCCGAGCGCTTCTGCGGATCACTCAGGACCTCGTAGGCCTCTTTGACTTCCTTGAACCGCACTTCGGCGTCGTTGTCATCCGGGTTCCGGTCCGGATGGTACTTCATCGCCAGACGGCGATAGGCCTTTTTCAGATCGCTCTCGGAGGCGTTTTTGGAGACCTCGAGGATTTCGTAATAGTCGCGTTTTGCCATGGTGCCCGTTCTAACCGTTGTCGTTGCAGATTAACGGCCGCTTCGCTAACAGCAAAGGCGCAGGCACCGAATGCCGGCCGGAGGCCGGGATATTCGATGAGCTGCGCCTTGCCGACGAAGCGGAAGACCGCAGAGCGGTCTTACTTCTTGTCGTCGTCCTTGACTTCCTCGAAGTCGGCGTCGACGACGTCTTCCTGGTTCGACTCGGACTGATCGGCGTCACCCGCCTGCTCGGCGCCGCCATCGGCACCGGCATCCTGGTAGAGCTTCTCGGCGATCTTGCCCGATGCCGTGGCCAGCGCCTCGGTGGCCGACTCGATGGCCTCCTTGTCGCTGCCCTTCACGGCCTCCTCGACCTTGGCAATCGCGTCTTCGACGGACTGCTTTTCCTCGTCCGAGACCTTGTCACCGGCCTCCTCGAGGCTCTTGCGGGCACCGTGGATCAGGCCATCGGCCTGGTTGCGGGCCTCGACCAGCTCACGGGCCTTGCGGTCCTCCTCGGCGTTCGTCTCCGCGTCTTCAACCATCCGCTCGATGTCTTCGTCGGACAGACCGCCGGAGGCGCGGATCTGGATCGACTGCTCCTTGCCGGTGCCCTTGTCCTTCGCCGTGACATGCAGGATGCCGTTGGCGTCGATGTCAAAGGTCACCTCGACCTGCGGCACACCGCGCGGCGCCGGCGGGATGTCGGAGAGATCGAACTTGCCGAGCGACTTGTTATCGTTCGCCATTTCCCGCTCGCCCTGGAGGACATGCACGGTCACGGCACTCTGATTGTCCTCGGCGGTGGAGAACACCTGGTTCGCCTTGGTCGGGATCGTGGTGTTCTTCTCGATGAGCTTGGTCATCACGCCACCGAGCGTCTCGATGCCGAGCGACAGCGGGGTGACATCGAGCAGCAGCACGTCCTTGACGTCGCCGCCAAGCACGCCGCCCTGGATGGCCGCACCAACCGCAACCGCCTCATCGGGGTTCACATCGCGACGCGCATCCTTGTTGAAGAACGACTTGACCGCTTCGCCGACCTTGGGCGTGCGGGTCTGACCACCGACCAGGATGACCTCGTCGATATCACTCGTCTTCAGGCCGGCATCCTTCAGCGCCACTTCGCAGGGCTTGATGGTGCGCTTGACGAGCTCCTCGATAAGGCTCTCGAGCTTGGCCCGCGTGAGCTTGAGGTTGAGATGCTTGGGCCCGGTATTGTCCGCCGTGATGTAGGGCAGATTGACCTCGGTCTGCTGGGCGGACGAAAGCTCGATCTTCGCCTTCTCGGCGGCTTCCTTGAGCCGCTGCAGGGCAAGCCGGTCACCGGAGAGATCGATGCCCTGATCCTTCTTGAACTCGGCGATCAGGTAGTCGATAACCGCGCGGTCGAAGTCCTCGCCTCCAAGGAACGTATCACCGTTCGTCGACAGGACCTCGAACTGGTGCTCACCCTCGACCTCGGCGATCTCGATGATCGAGACGTCGAACGTGCCGCCGCCGAGGTCATAGACAGCGACCTTGCGATCGCCGCCCTGCTTGTCGAGCCCGTAGGCAAGTGCCGCGGCGGTGGGCTCGTTGATGATCCGCTTGACCTCGAGCCCGGCGATGCGCCCGGCGTCCTTGGTCGCCTGGCGCTGCGAGTCGTTGAAGTATGCCGGCACGGTGATGACCGCCTCGGTCACTTCCTCGCCGAGATAGTCCTCGACGGTGCTCTTCATCTTCTGCAGGACGCGGGCGGAGACTTCCGGCGGTGCCATTTTCTTGTCGCGCACTTCGACCCAGGCGTCGGCGTTATCGGCCTTGACGATGCTGTAGGGCATCTCGCGAACGTCGCGCTGAACAACATCCTCTTCGAACTTGCGGCCGATGAGGCGCTTGATCGCGTGCAGCGTATTCTCGGGGTTGGTAACGGCCTGGCGCTTCGCAGCCGCGCCGACCAGCACCTCTCCGTCTTCGGTGAATGCCACGGTGGACGGAGTGGTGCGATCACCCTCCGAGTTTTCGATGACCCGTGCCGAGCCACCTTCCATAACAGCGACGCAGGAATTCGTTGTTCCCAGGTCAATGCCTATAATCTTACCCATCAGTGATTGCTCCTCAATCTTCCAGAATTCGTCTTATCCGCAGAGTTGGTGTCGCTTGACGAGGTTTTCAAGCCCCGTCGCCGGAATCCGACGGGGCTTTCGACACGATGACCCGTGCCGGCCGAAGCAGACGCTCGCCGATCCGATAGCCTTTCTGGATGACGTTCACCACGGTGTTCGGATCGTAGTCGGCGGTCTCCTGTGCGGTCATCGCCTCGTGACGTTCCGGATCGAAGCGCTCGCCCTGCGGATCAATCTCCTCGATGCTGAA
The DNA here is from genome assembly GCF_004217415.1 of Spiribacter vilamensis. Lineage (NCBI taxonomy): Bacteria > Pseudomonadati > Pseudomonadota > Gammaproteobacteria > Chromatiales > Ectothiorhodospiraceae > Spiribacter > Spiribacter vilamensis. The sequence goes on along the minus strand of NZ_SHLI01000001.1, from coordinate 685,724 downwards.
TTTCCCGAGCGCCTGATCGAACATCCGCAGCGTCAACTCCGAGCCTTCGGCCAGTCGCGCTGCATCGGCGTTCTCTTCCTGCGCGGCCTTCAACCCCATCTCGAGGCTGTCCTTGACCGCGAGGAGTTCACCGGCGAGCTTCTCGAGCGACTGCTGCCGGGCCGCGGCGACATCCTTCTCGGACCGCCGGCGCAGGTTTTCCATCTCGGCGCGGGCACGCAGGTACTCGCTCCAGTTCTCCTGCGCGCGAGCCTCGGCGGCCTCGAGTGCCGCACTGAGCTCCTCGGGCGTTCGCTGCTCGCCCTCCGCCTCGACGGTCTCCCCGGTATCGGTCGGCTGTTGATTGTCGGGCTGCGCGGCCTGTTTATCGTCTTCGTTCATGTCTCGCTCCGGTGTTGGAATCGCCTGCGCGAAGAAGTGGGGATCAATGCGTTGGTTTCAAGGCATGACCGAGCAGACGTGCCGTTACATCAACGATGGGGATCACGCGATCGTATTCCATGCGCGTCGGTCCGATCACACCGAGCACGCCCAGAACGTTGTCGTCGCTCTGGTAGGTGGAGGTCACCAGGCTGACCCCGTCAAACGCCTGGTACCCCGACTCCTGGCCGATAAAAATCTGCACACCGTCCGCGGAGAGACAGCGATCGAGCAGGTGGAGAATGTCGCGTTTGCGATCGAACGCCTCGAACAGCTCCTTGAGCTTGTCGACGCTCGAGAGCTCGGCGAGGGTCATCAAATTGGTCTCGCCCGCCATGACGAAATCGTCATCCCGGCTCTCGTCATCCGCGAAAAGCTCACGTGCCACCGCGATCGCCGAGTTCATGAGGGCGTTGACGTCGTGCTGGTCCGCCTGCATCGCCTCTAGCAGGCCGCGGCGGACCTCACCCACGCTCTTGCCCGCGAATTCCGCCGACAGGTAGTTCGATACCTGCTGGAGCTCTGCCGCGGTGTAATCGCGCTCGGTCTCGATCACCCGGTTCTGCACCTCGGCGTCATTGACCACGAGAATGGCCAGGATCCGGCGCCGCGACAGCGGCAGGAACTCGATATGCCGGATCGCCCCGTAATCCCGCCGCGGCAGCGTCACGACACCCGCGAGATGGGTCAGCCCGGAGAGAATGTTCGAGGCCGAGTCCACCAGTGAATCGGTGCTCCCCTCGCCATCGAGCCGTATGCGCAGGGTTTCGGCATTGAGCCCGCTGTCGCGGTGACCGCTCAACAGGGTATCGACGAAGAACCGGTAACCGCGATCCGTGGGGATGCGACCTGCAGAGGTGTGCGGCGAGCGGATATAGCCCGCCTCTTCCAGATCGGCCATGACATTGCGAATCGACGCCGCGCTGAGATCGAGCCCGGTCTCGCGGGTCAACGCTCGGGAGCCGACGGGCTGGCCGTCGCGGATATAGCGATGGACCAGCACCTTTAACAGATGCTGCGAACGAGCGCTGAGTGGCTCGTCGCGATGTCGCTGGGCCATGGTTTCCTCCCGGGATTGGCACTCGTGAATGCCGAGTGCCAATTCAAGCTATCAACCGCCCCCATGGCTGTCAATTTGCGACCGCCGTGCTAGGTTGGAAATGAATTGTCGAGGGGTCTGCATGCAACCGTTCCAACGTATCGCAATCACAGGTAAACCGGGCGACGACGCGGTTATCGATACGATTCAAAAGCTCGTTGAGGAGCTTGATGGACGCGGACTGGAGGTTTTCCTCGACGACGCCATCGGAGAGGCGATTGACCCCTCTGCCGGTTCACCGCCCATCGTGCACCTGGAATCCGTCGCCGCAGACCTGGATTTGCTGATCGTTGTCGGTGGTGACGGAACACTGCTCCACGCCGGCAAGCGCGTGGCGGCGCAACAGGTTCCGATCCTGGGTGTAAACCGCGGCCGGCTGGGGTTCCTGGTCGATGTCTCACCGGATCGCTTCGATGAGATCAGACGCGTAATCGATGGTGATATGCACATCGAAGAGCGGCTCATGCTCGAGGCCCGAGTCGTTGCCGACGATCGGATCGTGGCCCGCGCTCCGGCTGTCAACGAGGTCGTGCTGCAGCGCTGGAACACCGCGCGAATGATCGAGTTCGAGACCTGGATCGACGGTGAACCCTGTAACCGTCACCGCTCCGACGGCCTGATCATCTCCACCCCCACCGGATCCACCGCCTATGCCCTGTCCGGCGGCGGGCCGATCATGCACCCCGGCATCAATGCCGTGGCGATGGTCCCGATATCGCCGCACACGCTTAGCAATCGACCGCTGGTGATCAGTGCCAGTAGCCATATCGAAGTGCGGGTGCAGGACGCATCCATCGATCATGTCCATGTCAGCTGCGACAGCCAGACCGACCTGGCGCTTACACGCGAGGGACGGCTGGATATCGTTGCCTATCCGCATGCGCTGCGACTTGTGCACCCACCGGGGCACCGCTACTTCGATATCCTTCGTGCGAAGCTGCACTGGGGAGATGGCGCGCCACCATGCTGAATCGTATCGAAATCCGTGACTTCGCGATTATTGATTACCTCGGCCTCAACTTCGAGACCGGACTGACCGTGCTCACCGGCGAGACCGGCGCCGGCAAATCGATCCTGCTCGATGCGCTGGGGCTGTGCCTGGGCGATCGGGCGGACACCTCGATGGTCCCGGAGACGGCAAAGCGCAGCGAGATCCATGGCATCTTCGATGTGTCCGACACGCCCAGGGCGCGCGCCTGGCTGAGCGAGGAGTCCCTCGATGAGGACGACGACTGCCTGATCCGCCGGGTCGTGCAGCGCAGCGGCCGCTCCCAGGCGTGGATCAACGGCCGCCCCGTGACCCGCTACCAGCTCGAGCAGCTTGGCGCGCGGCTGATGGGCATCCACGGCCAGCACGCCCACCAGGCGTTGATGCGCACCGATATACAGCGGCGCACGCTGGACGGCTTTGCGGTGCATCCCGAACACCTGGCGACCGTAGCCGATCTACATTCACGCTGGCGCGACGTCAACGCCGAGATCGAATCGCTCAGCGGGGGTAGCGCCGATCACCAGGATCGCATCGACCTGCTCCGCTATCAGCTCAAGGAGCTCGACGAGGCGGCACCCAGCGCAGAGGAATTTGCCGATCTGGAGCATGAGCAACGCCGCCTCGCCAGTGCCGGCGACATCATGGCGGCATGCCAGCGCAGCCTCGAGGCGCTCTACGATGGCGAGATAAGCGCCCAGTCGCTGGTGGCGAGCGCCGAGCGTGACCTGCAGCCGCATCTCGACGTCGACGCGCAGATGACCGAGATCCAGCAGCTGCTTGCCACGGGCCAGGTCCAGATCGACGAGGCGTGCCAGGCGCTGCGGGCGTTCGCCGACCACATGGAGATGGATCCGCAACGACTGCAGGCGGTAGAGGATCGGCTGACCCAGCTCCATGACCTGGCCCGCAAGCACCAGATCGAGCCCGAGGATCTTGCAACGCATACCGAGCGCTTGCGCTACGAGCTCGAACGGCTGGAATCGGCGGACGAGCGGCTCGTTACCCTGCAGGCGGAACAGGCCGAACTGCTCGGGGACTATCGTGCGGCGGCGGAAAAGCTCTCGGCCTCTCGCCAGACCGCGGCCGAAACGCTCGGCAAGCGCGTCGGCACGCTCCTCGGCGAGCTGGGTATGGCGGGCGCCGAACTGATCATCGTGGTCGAGCCCAGTCTCGAGGCCGCGCCATCTCCCCATGGCGCGGATCGGGTGCGCTTCGATATTCGCACCAATGCCGATCAGCGCCCCGCCCCACTGCAGAAGATCGCCTCGGGCGGCGAACTCTCGCGCATCGGCCTGGCGCTGGAAGTGGCCACCGCCGATACCGCCGAGCTGCCATCACTGATCTTCGACGAGGCGGACAGCGGCATTGGCGGCGCCGTCGCCGAGGTCGTCGGACGGCAGTTGCGGGACCTCGCGCGGCATCATCAGGTGATCTGTATTACCCATTTGCCCCAGGTTGCCGCGCAGGGGATGAATCAGTTGCAGGTGGAAAAGCGCCAGACCGAGACTGGCCGAACGGTGACCGACGTCCAGGCGCTGTCGGCGGAACAGCGCATCGACGAGATCGCCCGCATGCTCGGCGGACTCGCCATCACCGAGAAAACCCTGAACCATGCCCGCGAGATGCTCGACCAGGCGGGTTGACGGCGGATTCTACGGCGTCGTCTCGCCCTCGCGACGTGCCGCCTTCGCGCAGTCCGGACAGCGGCCGTAGAGGATGAGCGAATGGCTCTGCAGCTGGTAACCGGAGACCGCCGCGACATCCGCCTGGCGGCGCTCGATGACCCGATCCTTGAATTCCTCCACCTTGCCGCAATCGACGCAGACCAGGTGATCGTGCTGAATGCCCGAGTTGAGCTCGAACACCGCCCGATCGCTGTCGAAATTATGCCGAATGACAATGCCGGCCTCGGCGAACTGGGTGAGCACACGATAGACCGTGGCGAGCCCGATATCCTCGCCGTCGTCGTGCAGACGCTGGTAGACCTCTTCGGCGGCCAGGTGCGCACGCTCGCGACCCGCGAGGATGCGCAGGATCTTGAGTCGCGGCGCCGTGGCCTTCAGTCCCGCGCGGCGGAGCTCATCCGACTCGTGGCTGATTTCCCAGGGAATGTGTGAGACGGGACGGGCTTGAGTTACCATTGGCTAAACCACTCGGAACGACGTTCTCTTTATAATGATTCCAGTATATACCGGCAAACGGATCATCGCAGCCACTATTATTGCCACGCTCGTGGCAGGCTGCACCAGCACCGTCGACAACCTTCCTTTCCTCTACAAACCCGAGATCCGTCAGGGCACATTGATCGATGAAGAGGCGGTCGACAAGCTCCGCCCGGGGATGACCGAGCGACAGGTCCGATACGTGCTGGGCCCACCCACTATCGAGGATCCCTTCACCGACAACCGATGGGATTATGTCTACGAGGTCGAACCCCGCAGCGCCGATGTCGAGGCCGTCTCGAGGCGCCTGACGCTTCGGTTCGACGAAGGTGGACTCTCCGGTGCGCAGGGTGATTTCGTTGACGCCGATCACCCGCTGTCCGACCCGACGGGTTAGCCCTGCCGAGACTCGCGCTGCGTTCGAGCCCGCGCTCGGCGTTGCGCCTTCGGATCGATTTGCAACGGGCGGTAGATTTCCACCCGATCTCCGTCATTGAGGGCGGTATCGAGGTCAACCGGCTGCGAGAAGATCCCGATCCCCGATTCCGCCGGATCGAGACCGGGAAACTCGGCGAGCAGTCCGGATTGCTGGATCGCCTCGCGGGCGGTGGCCCCGGATGGCAGGTCGAGGCTGATCAAACGCTGGTCCGACGGGAGCGCATAGGCTACTTCGACGGTGATCATCGGTTTGTTGACCATCGGCTCAGCGCGGCCCGTAACAGGCGTTGGCCCGGGTCACGAACGAATCGACGAGCGTGCCGGCAACCTGTGTGAAAACCTTGCCAAAGGCCATCGCGAGCAGCCGGCTGGAGAACTCGAACTCCAGATCCACCGAGACCTTGCAGGCGCCATCGCCCATCGGCTCGAAGCGCCAGACCCCCTCCAGATGCCGGAACGGACCCTCGACCAGGCGGATCTCGATCCGTTTTCCGGGGTGGCGATGGTTGCGGGTGACAAAGGATTTCTCGAAGCCCGCCTTCGAGAACAGCAGTTCGCCAACGACCCGATCCTCGCTGCGCTCGCGCTCATGGCTTCGCTTTACCCAGGGCAGGAAATCCTCGTAGCGCTCCACATCGTCCACCAGATCGAACATCTGGTGCGCGGAATACCTGACGATGGCGGAGCGTGAAACGGTGGTCATGCGGTGTGCTCGAGCGTTGCCGATAAAACAGCATCGAATGGTAACAAACTCCGCGCATCGGCTCATTGCCGTCATGCAGCATTGGATGCCGGGCCTCCGCCCCGTTAAACTGGACAGGTGAGCAAGAAATCAGGCAAAAAGAAATCCGGCGGCGACGACTCGAGCATCGTCGTCAATCGTCGTGCGCGCTTTGAATTCTTCATCGAGGAGCGATTCGAGGCGGGGCTTGTACTGCAGGGCTGGGAGGTCAAGAGCCTGCGTGCCGGGCGTGCCAACCTCACCGAGGCGTATGTTTTCATCCGCAACGGCGAGGCGTTCCTGATCGGGTGCAACCTGCCGCCCCTGCCAACCGCATCGACGCATATCCATCCCGACCCGACGCGGACGCGCAAACTGCTACTCCATCAGAAAGAGCTCGCCAAGCTCGTCGGCGCCACCGAACAGCGCGGTTATACCCTGGTGCCGCTCGACATGCACTGGTCGCGCGGCCGGGCGAAGCTCAGCATCGGGCTTGCCAAGGGCAAGAAGCAGCATGACAAGCGCGCGGACAAGAAGGAACGCGACTGGCAGCGCGAGAAGGGACGCCTGCTCAAGCACCGCGTTTAACCGCCCCCTTCCCCCGGAACCCGGTACGCGCTAACCTGTCTAGTGAACTATCTGGGGACGACATGGCTTCGACGAAGGTCGCGAAACTCCAGGTGCATGCCGGGGACGTCACTCAACCTCGTTAACAATGTGACAAAAAAGATAGTTGCCAACGACGACAACTTCGCTCTCGCGGCCTAAACACCCGTGAGCTGTTCGCACTCGATCGCCTGTGGTTGGGTGTAGAACAGGCATATTACACAGGCTAGCCCCGCGAGGAGCCCGGACTCGCGCGGCGAAACATAACGGGATCGCGGCAACCTGACCCTGGCCGTTGGGTCGGTGGCTGCTAAAAATAAAGACGGCGCTAAGCATGTAGACCCTGTAGCGGAGGTCCTTCGGACGCGGGTTCGATTCCCGCCGTCTCCACCATCCAAGAGTTTCAGGAGATCCACCAACGTCTACTGAAACGCCTCAAAAGCCCCGTTTTCGGGGCTTTTTTACGTCCAGAGCATTCATCGGGATCCGCTCCTGCCGAGTTGACATACCATATATGGTATATATACCTTCTGTGGTATGTGGGAGATATTCGAGCACAGGAGAGTGGCGAAAAACCTGGCGGCAGCGCCTGTCGAGGTCCAGAAGCGGTACGAGAAATGGAAAGATATTGTCGCCATCTCGGGACCTCAGGGGCTGCGCCACATTCGGGGTTTCAACGACGAAGCTTTGTCCGGTAGATGGAAAGGATTTCGGTCGTCGCGACTCAATATCCAGTACCGCGTCATCTACCGAGTGGAAAAAGATCAGGTGCTTGTAGAAGTTGAGAAGGTAACTCCCCACGATTACAGGAGGAATTGACATGAGCGAGTATCGTAAAGCCAAGAAGCGGATGGAAGTTTCTGTTGGTGAGTCAGTCCGCATCCTGCGTGAACTGCAGGAGATGAGTCAGAATGGATTGGCTAGCGCTACCGGAATATCTCAATCCACCATCTCTGCCATAGAGAATGGTCGCGTTCGTCTCGGTGTAGACCGTGCCAAGGTTCTGGCGCGGGCTTTGCATTGTCACCCTGCGGTCCTCGTGTTTCCTGGTTGGGATGTCGAGGGCGAGTCAGCCGCATAACCAGCGGCTCTTAGGCGACCGTCTTTCCGAGGCTTTTGATCACCATCTTCCGAAACGCCCTCGCCCGGATCGGCGAGGATTATCTCCTGCTGGGCCTGCTATTTGCCCTGATCCCGCTTCTGATCATCGATCAGCCGTCGGTGGGCGAGGTAGTGGGCTACGTGCACTGGCAGACGCTCATGGCGCTGGCCGGCCTGATGCTGCTCAGTGCCGGCCTGGCGTCGAGCGGTTTTCTGACCCATGCCGGGGGCTGGCTGCTCACCCGGATGGCCACCGAGCGGCGGCTGGCATGGGTGCTCGTCGTGTTCTCGGCGCTGCTCGCCGCCGTTGTCACCAACGACGTGGCGCTCTTCGTTACGGTGCCGCTGACGCTTCGGCTGATTAACGACAACGATCGCCTGCTGGGGCGGCTGGTCATCTTCCAGGCGTTCGCCGTCAATGCGGGATCGGCCCTCACACCGGTAGGCAATCCCCAGAATCTGCTGCTGTGGCGATCTTCCCCCGCTGGATTCGTCGACTTCACACTGGCCATGCTTCCCCTCGCCGGCGGGTTGCTACTGCTCGTGCTGGCGCTTGTGCCGCTCGCCTTCAGCGCCCGCCCGCTCCTGCATCAGGCATCGATTACGGCGGAGCGTATCGATCGACGACTGGCTACCGCCGCGCTGATCGGTTACCCATTATTTCTGGGACTGGTCGAGGCGGGATTCGCGCCAATCGCCGTCGGCCTGATGGTCGCCCTCGTTGCTCTCACCCGTCGCAGTGTTCTGCTCAACGTCGACTGGACGCTGCTGGGCGTTTTCGCACTGATGTTCGCAACCCTCGGAATCATCGCCGATTTTCCGGCAGTTACAGACATCGCGCACCGGATCTCGCAGCTACCGGGGGGCTGGCTGACCACCGGGACACTACTCTCGCAGGTCATTTCCAATGTCCCGGCGGCCATCCTCCTGGATCAGCTGACCGGCGACTGGCGGGCCGTTGCCTGGGGGGTGAACGTCGGCGGCTTCGGCCTGGCGATCGGGTCCATGGCCAATCTGATCGCGCTTCGTCTGGCGCGTCGCCCACATTTATGGGGCGCGTTCCACGCGTGGTCGATCCCGCTGGTGATCGCGGGCTGGGCGGTTGCGATGTTGGCCAATGACGTTTAGCGGACGCAATTACGCCCGCTGTGTTTCGCGGCATAGGCTCTATTGTCGACACGCTTGAGGAACTGCTGCCGTGTGGCCCGGTCATCGAAAGCCGCGACGCCCAGGCTGATGGTGATCCGGCCCACTCCGCTAAATTCGGTCTCGGCGACCCGGCAACGCAGCGCCTCGGCGACGCCATACGCGTCCGCCTGAGGGGTAGCGGGTAGCAAAACAAGGAACTCCTCTCCACCCCAGCGACAGAGGCTATCCACATCTCGCAGCCGCTGACTCGCCACGGCAACCAGTTCCTTTAGCACCGAATCGCCCACGTCATGCCCGTAGCGATCGTTGACCGATTTAAAGTGGTCCACGTCGAACAGGATTGCACTGAACGCGTCGTTAGTGCGCTGGCCGTATCGTTCAACGCGCTCTATTTCCGCGTCGATCAGCTCGCTCATGCGTCGCCGGTTAAACACTCCGGTGAGCGGGTCATGCGTCGCGCGATGCTCAAGATCGGCCTCGGTCTCGCGCTGCTGGGTGATATCCACGCCAGAGGCAAGAATGCTCAAGACCTCGCCCGCATCATCCCTGAGCAACACATTGCGGAAGGCGACGATCCGCTCCAGGCCGCTTGCCGTAACAATTCGATTCTCAATATATTCGGTCAGCTTTGTATCGCCTGCCCGCAATGCCTGAAACGTATTCCTCAATCGGAGCGCCTCATCCGAGGGTACGAACCGATCGAACCAGCCGGTCCCGATAATCTCCTCGCGCGGGAGACCGAGCAGCTCGCAACCGGCCTGATTGATCTCGGTGATCTGTCCCCACATGTCGATGACCATGACCAGGACTGGAACGGCTTCGAAATACGCCTCGGCACGATCCCGGGCCCGCTGGAGCGCATCCATCGCCGCTCTCTTCTCCGTGAGATCACGGATGTTCGCCTCGAGAATCGACTGATCGCCCAGATCAACACGACTGAGGAGGACCTCGGCGGGAAACGTTCGCCCCGTCCGGGTCTGGTATTGCCACTCGAACAGGACTTCACCCTTATCGAAGGCCTCCCGAAGCAGCGTGCTTGCGCTATCTTCGGAGCGCCGACCATCGGGCTGAAACACCGGCGACAACCCGGCGGGGGTATTGAATTCCCGCAGGAATGTGGCGCGGTCCGGTACCTCGAAGAGCGCCATCGCTGTCGGGTTAACATGCGTGAAACAGCCGTCTTCCGCGGTGAATACCACTGCATCCCGGGAGCTCTCGAAAACGGCCTGATAGGTCCGCAGCGAGCGTTCACGTGCGTGCTGTTGGGTCACATCCTGCAAGACCCATATATTGCCCTCTTTCGTCGAGGAACCGACTTGCTGGCCTTTCATTGAGACCGTAATGATGGTGCCGTCAGAGCGTTGCAGATCCACGATGATCTCGTAAGCCTCACCCGCCGCCATGGCCGGGTAGACTTCGGCACCCACACGCTCGAATCCGGCCTTGTCCGCATAAAAGCGGCTCGTATCAAAACCGACCATCTCACTCGCCGTGTAGCCAAGAAGCCGCTCGAGCGCGGGATTGACCTGCTGAATACGACGCCGGTGATCGATGAAGGCGACACCCACCGGTGAGCTTTTCAGAATCGCCTGCGCCTGATCACGGCTAACCTCAGCGTTGTAGCCACGCTCCTCGATCTCGTCTTCGGGATCTTCGAGCATCGCCGATTGCAGGAGCGCGCGCATGCGCTCGGTCTCATCCATCAGCATCTGACGGGACTCCGAACCGTGGGTGATATCGCGCTGGACCGATGCAAAGTGATCGATGTCTCCATCGCCGGAGCGCAGGGGAACAACACACCACTCTACTTGATAGTTTGTCCCGTCGCGGCGAATGTTCCAGACGACGCCGTTGAAAACCTCACCCGCCGCGAGGTCCTCCCTCAATCGGTCGAGTTCAGTGCGATCCGTCGCCGGTCCCTGGTGGAGGCGCGGCGTGGCGCCGATCAATGCCCCGCGGGGATGACCCGTCAGGCGGATGAACGCCTCGTTGACGTGCAGTGTGGTCGGCCCGGGCGGGTCCAGCACCGCCGTCGTAATACATACGGGGAAGTCGGTCTGCTCAATGGCGATTTCGAAGAATTTAGTTCGCAAATTCAGGGACATGCGCTTCATCTATACGACTGGACTGATCAGTGTCTGCAGATGCGCATGCAGACCCATGTTCTGCCAAAAGTAGTGGACTGGCGTCTACGTTTCAATCAGATACAGATGATGCAGCGCAAGTGACCGCTCACACACTGTGAATACACACAGATTCGTGTGTAGAGGGCGTGTGCATAACTCAGTCTTCTTTCCTGCCATCGGGATGGCTCGTCCCCTTCACGGCGCCTACTTCGCCCGTGATGAAGTCGTTTTCCATGTAGTGGATAACGTCATGCGTGGAGACCACTTTCCCGACCGTGCTGCTGGCGACCTTCAGTGCGATTTCGTGATTGGCAGTCGCCGTTGCGATCGCGTCATGCGCCAGCACGACATCGTATCCTCGCGAATTGCCGGCGTAAGCGGTCGCGAGAATACATTCATCTGTCCACAGGCCCGACAGCACGATAGTGTCGATTCCAGCGGCCTTCAATTTTTCGTCGAGATACGAACGGCCGTTTTCGTCGAAATTCCAGAACATGTCCAGATGCTTGCCGTGGTAGAACCAGCCGCCGGCAAGTTCTTCTTCGGTCGGGGCAATCTCTGACAGCGGCTCCATTGCTGGCCCACCGCCGAATACATACACGGCATTCACCGGATCGTCCGGTCGCAGGCCTCTTGGTCCGTACCATCGATCCATCGCATTACTGATCCCGTCGTCAAAGGTCCGGGTCCAGGCACTCCACGCGATGCGGACGCCGTCACTAGCTGACTGCGCCGAGCGGAACGT